>NZ_AKJA01000103.1 GCF_000282575.1 Herbaspirillum sp. YR522
CGGCGGCCGCCTGCGACGACGTCAGCTGCAGCTCGGACGGGTCGCTATCGTGCGCGCAATGCACCAGCAAGGCACGCAATCGCGACAGCAACTGCACGGCCGCGGTCGCATCGACCACCTGGAGCACGTGGATCAACTGGTCGATCTGATTGCACAGCTGCGCCAGCTCCTCGCTGCAGCTGGGCGGGGTGCCGGCGCCGACGGCCGGCGAAAAATGCGCCAGGATGCGGTCCAGCGCCAGGTGCAGCGCCGGTGCCAGCAGGCGCAGGCTGTCCGATAGCTGGGCCATGGCGGCGCCCGCGTCCAGGGCGTCGCCGTGGATGCCGGTGTGATCCGGATCTGCGCGCTCGGCCATGGGGGTCGGGGCGTCCATCGTGGCGCCGACCTCAGGACACCGTGACCCGGAACCGCGACACCGAGTTTTCCAGCTGCTTGGCGGCGTCCCACAGCTCGTTGTAGAGCGCGGAAACCTGTTCGCGGCTTTGCTCGATGATCTCGTTTTCGCTCAGGATGCTCTGGATGTTCTGCGCCACGCCGTTGGCAGAGATGGCCTGTTGCTCGGTCGACGACGACATGCCCTGGATCAGCTCGGCCAATTGATTGGACACGCGCCGTATGTCGGACAGCGCAGCACCGGCGGCATCCGACAGCACCGCCCCTTCGACCACGCCGGCGGTGGATTTTTCCATCGCCGCCACGGCGTCGTGGGTGTCGGTCTGGATCATCCGCACCAGCGCGCCGATCTCGCGGGTGGCGGCGCTGGAGCGTTCGGCCAGGCGTTGCACCTCTTCGGCCACCACCGAGAAGCCACGTCCTGCCTCGCCGGCCGAGGCCGCCTGGATGGCCGCATTGAGCGCCAGTACGTTGGTCTGCTCGGTGATGTCGGAAATGAGCTCGGTGATTTCGCCGATCACCTGCGACGATTCGCCCAGCCGCTTGATGCGCTTGGAGGTTTCCTGGATCTGTTCACGGATTTCGTTCATGGCCTTGACCGCATCTTCCACCGCCTTGGCGCCACGCTCGGCGACCACCACCGAATGGCGCGCGACGTCGGCCGATTCGTTGGCCGAGATCGAGACATCGGTGATCTGGATCGACATCTCGAGCATCGATTGCCCGGTTTCCTGGATCCGACGCGCCTGCATCCGGGCCGCGCTGGCCAGTTCGGTGGTGGTGCTGCGCACATGGTCCGAGGTGGCGGCCACCTTGGTGGCCATCTGGGTAACCTGCCCCACCAGCCCGCGCAGCGCCTCGACGGTATAGTTGACCGAATCGGCAATGGCCCCGGTGATGTCTTCCGACACGGTAGTGTGTACCGTCAGGTCGCCATCGGCCACCTTCTGCAATTCATTCATCAACCGCAGGATGGCCGCCTGGTTGGCCACGTTGGTGCGCATCGCCTTTTCTTCCTGCTGCTGCGCCTGCAGCCGCTGGGCATCGGCCTCCTGGCGGCGGGCTTCAGCCTCGGCGGCATTGTCGCGACTGCTCTGCAGTTGTACCAGCGCGATTCCCACGCCACTGAGCAATGCACAGGCGATACCGGCCAGCATGCACCAGAACAGCCAGGAGCGGGATTCCTGCGCGACCCGGTAGTCGTTCTGCAGTACCGTCAGGTGCTGCTTGAGCGTTTCGTTCTCGACGAAGACCAGTTGCTCAGATTGCTTGGCGGCAATGAAATTCTGCAGGTTGCCGAGAATGCCGGCGACCTGGGGCTGGTATTCGCCAAACACCTTTTCCAGTTCCAGCAGCTTTTCGCGGGTTTCCTTGTCGGCCACCGGCTTGAGGCGCAACAGCTCGCTGCCATGCAGAAAACCGTCGATGATGTCGTGAAAGGTATTGACGTCCTTGCCCAGCAGGAAGGCGGTCTCGGGATTGACGCCTTCGGAGGTCAGGAACTCGTTGGAGCTGCGGCCCAGTCGCAAGGTCAACTGCACCAGCATGCTGGCCGTGCTCATCTCGCGCGGACCGGCCACCCCCTGGGACTGCAGCATGGCGATCTGCTCGCTCAGGTCGAGCAAGGTGGGCAGCATCAGGTTCAGGCGCTTGAGGGTCACGCCGAACCCGGTCAGTTCACTTTCGAGCTTGAGGATGGTCTGCGATGCCTGGTTGGTATGGTCCCAGATCTTTTGCACGTCTTCGAGCACCGGCTTGAAGGTTGGCGTAGGTGCCTGGATCACGTCGCCCTGGTATTTGCCACCGTTGGCCAGCAGGCCCAGGCCGAGGTTGAATTCATTGCGGCTCTCGCGCAATTGCGCAAAGGCTTCGCGGTTGCCCTGGATTGCATTGGGTACGGCCTTGCCGATGCGCTGGGAGTGCATGACCAGGTCGGAGGTGATGTGGGCCTGCAGCGTGACATGGATATAGCTGCGCGATTCAAGCCAGAGCAGCAGCAAGGTCGCCGCCAGCGACAGCAGGAGCAGCAACAACAGGATGCGGGTCTGGGTGCGCAACGAAAAGCGGCTGATCAGCGGCAGCCTGGTCCTGCGCATGCGCGGGCGGGACAAGACGACCTCGCCCTGGTCCACTCGCGATTTCTTGTTCTTCGGTAGACGCGGCAGACTCAATGCCATGGCTGGTGCTCCTGTACGATTTGTTTTGATGTCGCCGCTGTTGCCTGCCCCCTGCGGCGGGGCGCCACGCCTGCCTTCAGCGCCCGATGTGGAGGAACCTGTCGTCGTTCAACAGCGATACCAGACTTAACTCCCGCCACTCAGTTCCCTCTGAATCCTTATGATGCCGCATCACTCCCGGTATTTTGAGATCGCCATCACTCGCTTTCGATATTTCTTTCATATCATAGATCTGGCGCATCCCGAGCACCGATGCCAGCAACAAGCCACAGTTGGGTGCCAGCGTGGGCGACAGCACCAGCACCCGGCTGGCCGGCGCCGCGACCTGCGGCGGGGCCCCCGCCAGCATGGCCAGATCGGTGATACCGACCAGGTTGCCGCGGATGTTGGCCAGTCCAAGGTACCAGGGCAGCGTCAAGGGAACGCGCGTGACCTTGTCGAGGGTCGACAGTGGGATGATTTCACCGGCCTCGGCCAGGTTGACCAGGCAAGGCACGTCGCCGATCAGTACCGCCAGGCGCCGGGTGTACGATTGTTCGCTGCTGGCCGCCTCCATGCGCTCCAGCAACGACGCCTGGAAAGCCTGTAGCCCCTCGAATGGCGAAGCCTGCGCGGCGTCGCGGGCGATCCTGCCGTTATTCATTGTCGGACTTTCGTGCATGCCTGCATTGTAGGATGGACAACCGTGAACTCATTCGATGGCGTGGATCTTGGCCAGCAGCTCTTCGGGGTCGACCGGCTTGACGATGTAATCGCAGGCCCCCTGGCACAACGCCCATATGCGGTCGGTCTCCTGCGCCTTGACACTGCACATCATGATGGGCAGGTCCCTGGTGCTGGGATCACGCACGATCTGGCGTGTGATCTGGTAGCCGTTCTTGCCCGGCATCACCACATCGAGCAACACCAGTTCGGGTTTGTCCTCGCGGATCTTTTGCAAGGCTTCGTCACCGCTGTCGGCAGTAGCAACGCAAAAGCCGTTCTTCTCGAGGATGCTTGTCAGCACGTAACGATCTGTCGCCGAATCATCAACCACCAGCACTTTTTTTATTCGCATGCAGACCCCTGTTGCCAATGAATGGACCGCGTCAGACGGCATCGACTCCGTCGACGTGGGCTCGCGTGATTTGCAGCAACACCGTCTCGTTGACCGGCTTGCCCAACAGCTGGTCGGCGCCGGCCATGGCGCTGCGGGCGCTGTCGAAGGGCCGTTCCCGCGCCGACAGCATGACCACCGGCAGGCCGGCATGACGCGCGCTGCGGCGTATCAACATGCAGATATGACGTCCATCCAGCGGCGCCATGTCGGCGTCGCATATGACGAGGTCGACGTGCTGCGCCCCCAGTTGCGCCAAGGCCTCGATACCGTTGGCCGCGGTCAATACGTCGTAGCCGGCGTCGCCGAGCAGGCGGGACAAGTTGTGCCGTACGGCGCTGCTGTCATCGGCCACCAGTATTTTACGTTTCGCCCGAAGCGTCGAATTGATCATGCTTTCTCCGGCTGTTGCCATGACGTACTTTCCCACTCTAGCAAATGAACCTGCGATCTAGAGCAGAAACAACAGCAACTTCCCGGGTTTATTGAAAACACTGGAACGTCGGGTCAAGCCGACAGGTTATCGATGAACAAACAAGTTTGAGTGCGATCCGCAACTGTGCAGTACGGCATTGCCGAAAGACATCATGGAATCATTAGAATGATCGCGCCTGTTGATGCAGGTCAACACGCAGCGAAGCCGGCCTGGTGGCCGTCAGGCGGGGGATGGCAGCAGCCCTGGTGACGGTTCGTCGCCGCCAGGAGACGGCGGCGGCGCGTGACATGATCACGCCACCGCAGCCCGGCGGTCGTTTCAGATTTCGACCAGTTCGAAGTCTTCCTTGCGTGCGCCGCACTCCGGGCAGGTCCAGTTGATGGGCACGTCATCCCAGCGAGTACCAGGCGCAATGCCCTCTTCCGGCAGACCGGCCTCTTCATCGTAGATCCAACCGCAGATCAGGCACATCCATGTTTTGAATTCGGCTTGGCTATTGCTCACGCTGACTATCCCTCAAATCAATTCAAGTAAAATGCTTGGCATCGCTTCGTCATGAAGCAAGCGCCAAACACGATATCTTAATCTACTCGACGTGCAAAACCAAACCTCCCCTCTTATCCTGACCTTCGGCGCGGCCGATCCGGTGGGCGCTACCGGCATCCAGGCTGACCTTGCCACGTTCGCTGCCATGGGCTGCCATGGCTTGTCCGTGGTGACTTCCCTGCTCATCGGCGACACTGCGCGTACCGAAGACGTGCAGGTCATCGATGTCGACTGGGTAGCAGACCAGGCGCGCGTCATCCTCGAAGACATGGCGGTGGGCGCATTCAAGGTCGGGGCCGTGGGCAGCCTCGAGAATATCTCGGTGATTGCCGAGATCGTCTCGGACTATCCGGACGTGCCCTTGATCCTCGATCCTTTCACGTCGTCCCTGGCGGGCCACGAGGAAGAAGAAGACCTGGTCATCGCCGTGCGCGAGTTGCTCATCCCGCAGGCCACGCTGGTGCTGGTCTCGGCCAGCGAGCTGACACGGCTGGCCGAAACCTGGCGCGAGCCGGTTCCGGGCCAGGCGCTTGAACTGGACGCGGCACGCATCATCGAGATGGGCTGCGAATACCTGTTCGTGACCAATACCCAGACCGACCTGCAGGAAGTCTCCAACTCGCTCTTCGATATCTCCGGCCTGGTGCGCCAGGACACGCGGCCCCGCTTGCCGGGCTCGTTCACCGGTGCCGGCGCGACGCTCTCGGCGGGCATCGCGGCGATGCTGGCCAATGGGCTCGAGGCGCCCCAGGCGGTCGCCGAGGCGCAGGAATTCACACTGGCCGCGCTGGCCAATGCACAGCGCCTGGGAATGGGCAAACTGGTCCCCGACCGTTATTTCTGGGCCCGCGAGGCCGACGAACCAGGCGCGCCGAACTGAGACCCCCTTTTTGCAACTGGAATACACATGGCAACCAACACCAATGAATCATTATTTGCGCGAGCCCAGGCCAGCACACCCGGCGGCGTCAATTCGCCGGTACGGGCTTTCCGCTCGGTAGGTGGCACCCCGCGTTTCATCGAGCGCGCCGAAGGTCCCTGGTTCTGGGACGCCGAAGGACAGCGCTATATCGACTACATCGGTTCCTGGGGCCCTGCCATCGTCGGCCATGCCCATCCGGATGTGGTGCTGGCCGTGCAGCAGGCTGCCACCCGTGGCTTGTCCTTCGGCGCACCGACCGAGGCCGAGATCGTGATGGCCGAAGAGATCGTCAAGCTGGTGCCCTCGATCGAACAGGTGCGCCTGGTCTCGAGCGGCACCGAAGCCACCATGAGTGCGCTGCGGCTGGCGCGCGGCGCCACTGGCCGCGACAAGATCATCAAATTCGAGGGTTGCTATCACGGTCACGGCGATTCGCTGCTGGTCAAGGCCGGCAGCGGCATGCTGACCAACGGTCATCCGACCTCGGCCGGTGTGCCCGAGGACTTCGCCAAGCACACATTGGTGCTGGACTACAACGATACCCAGCAGCTCGAAGAGGCCTTCAAGGCGGCCGGCGACCAGATCGCCTGCGTGATCGTCGAGCCGGTGGCCGGCAACATGAATCTGGTACGCGCCAGTGACGAATTCCTGCAGGCGATGCGTCGGCTCTGTACCGAGCATGGCGCCATCCTGATCTTCGACGAGGTGATGTCCGGCTTCCGGGTGGCGCTGGGTGGCGCCCAGCAGCTCACTGGCATCCGTCCTGACCTGACCGCGCTGGGCAAGGTGATCGGCGGCGGCTTGCCGGTAGCCGCCTTTGGCGGACGTGCAGACATCATGAAGCACCTGTCGCCGTTGGGCGGGGTATACCAGGCCGGAACGTTATCGGGCAATCCGGTTACCGTGGCCGCCGGCATGGCCACGCTGAAGATCATCCAGCAGCCTGGTTTCTACGAAAACCTCGGGCGCCAGACCAGGCGCCTGACCGACGGCTTGACTGCCGCCGCCGGTGCGGCTGGCGTCACCTTCGTCGCAGATGCGGTGGGCGGCATGTTCGGCTTGTACTTCGCATCGACCGTGCCGGGCAGCTATGCCGCGGTCATGCGGGGCGACAAGGAACGCTTCAACCGCTTCTTCCACAAGATGCTCGCCGCCGGTGTCTACCTGGCGCCGTCGGCATTCGAAGCGGGCTTCGTCTCGGCGCGTCATGACGATGCCATTATCGACGAAACCATTGCCATCGCGACCAAGGCGTTTGCAGAACTGGGCTGATTCGCCCCTGCACCGATCATGCGGCACAAAAAAGGGGCACCATCGAGATGGCGCCCCTTTTTTCATCCAGGCGTAACAGCGGTCGGCAAGTCGGCCGACCTGCCTGCCGGCGTTACACCGAAAACGATGAACCGCAACCGCAGGTGGTGGTGGCGTTTGGATTCTTGATCACGAATTGCGCACCTTCGAGGTCGTCCTTGTAGTCGATTTCGGCGCCCACCAGGTACTGGTAGCTCATCGAATCGATCAACAGCTGTACGCCGTTCTTGGACATCGTGGTGTCGTCCTCGTTGACGATCTCGTCGAAGGTAAATCCGTACTGGAAACCCGAGCAACCGCCGCCTTGCACGAAGACACGCAGTTTCAGGTCAGGATTGCCCTCCTCGTCGATCAGCTGCGCGACCTTGGCGGCGGCACTGTCGCTGAAGGCGATCGGAGTAGGCATTTCGGTATGTTGCAGTTCGGCTACGGCATTCATTTCTGGCTCCTGCTTGGGCAATGGATTGCATTATAAGCGCTGGAGGATTTTCATGCTTCAGCCGACGCGGCGAGCTTAAGCAATGGCGTTTCGCCCACCTGGTCATGGCTGAGCTTGCCGGAGACCAGCGCGCCTCCGTGCATTTCCAACGCCTTGTAGTACACGTTACCGGTTATGCGGGCTTTCGGCTGCAATTCAAGCAGTTCCGACGAATGCACGTCGCCGACGATCTCGCCATTGACGATCAGATGCGCAGCATGCACCTCGCCCACTACCTTGGCATGCTCCGAAATGACCAGCACACTGGGCTGGCCGCTCTCGGCATTGATGTTGCCGTTGATCTGGCCATCGATACGCAGGCCACCCTTGAAACCGACATCACCCTTGACCGAGGTCGACATGCCGATCAGGCTGTCGATGGTACTTTTGGTCTTGCGTCCGAACATGAAATCACCTCACAAATCCACCGATTGCTGGGCACGCACCTGGCCTCGGTCAAGAACACGAACGGCAACCGACTTGATGGTCGCACCCTCCGGCAGATTCACCACACCCTCGACCCGCTGGTAGTACTTGAACGCGAGCCTGTAGCGCGCCAGGTCGGTCGAATTGGCCTCCGGAAAATTGATGATAGCACTCTTGCCCGCCTGCCAAATCGTGATACTGAGCTGTAAATTGCCAGCAAACTGCTGCGTGGCAGCACCGCCCTGCATGACCAACACACGATAGCGCACCTGGCTCGGGCCGGCCAGCTCGGCCTTGAAACGCTGGATGGTGATGCCCGGCACGCCCAGGTTGGTGGGCAGCAGGCTATCGAAGAAGGCCAGGTCTTCCTTTTGCCGGTTGTTCTCGGCTTCCAGGTTCTTGACCTGCACCGCCAGTTGCGACTGTGCGGTCTGGGCGATCTTCAGTTCGTTCTGGGAGGCATTGGCGGCGCTTTGCAGCCGTTCATTCTCGGCCGCCAGTTTCTTGACCTGGTCCGACAGCAGTTCGACCTGCTCGCCGCTTTCGCCCTGCAAGCCGGGCAATGCCCGGCTGCCCAACTGGTAGGTCCACACCGCGACGGCCACCGCCACCGCCAGCGCCACGGTCCATAGCAACGCCAGCAGCGGCCAGGGCAGGTGCCGCTTGATGGTCATCTTCGGCGCCGAGATGGTCAAGCGCCGCTGCCACAGCCGGTACTTCACGGCAAGACCGGGACCTGTTGCAAGCCGGTCGTCTCATCCAGGCCGAACATCAGGTTCATGCACTGCACGGCCTGCCCGGAAGCACCCTTGACCAGGTTGTCCTGCACCACCAGCACCACCACGGTGTTGCCGTTGTCGGGCCGGTGCACGGCCAGGCGCAACATGTTCGAGGCACGTGTGGTGCGGGTTTCTGGATGGGAGCCGAAAGGCATCACATCAACGAAGGGTTCGTCCTTGTAGGCGTCTTCGAACAGCGCCTGCAGCGCGGCATTGTCGATATCGCGATTCAGGCGCGCATACAGGGTCGAATGCATGCCACGGATCATCGGCACCAGGTGCGGCGTGAAGATCAGGCCGATCTTGTCGCCGGTCAGGCGCGACAGTTGCTCGACGGTCTCCGGCGAATGACGGTGCCCGGATACGCCGTAGGCCTTGAAGTTATCGGATGCCTCGGAGAACAGCAGCGGCAGTTCCGCCTTGCGGCCCGCTCCGGACACGCCCGACTTGCAGTCGGCGATGAGCTGCGAAGCATCGATCACGCCAGCCTTGAGCAGCGGCGCAAAGCCCAGTTGCATGGTGGTCGGGTAGCAGCCCGGGTTGCCGATCACGCGTGCCGTGCGGATGGCCTCGCGATTCAGTTCGGGCAGGCCGTAGACGGCTTGCTTGAGCAGGTCGGCACAGCTGTGCGGCAGCTTGTACCATTTTTCGAATGAAGCGACGTCCTGCATGCGGAAGTCGGCCGCCAGGTCGATCACCTTCACGCCAGCGGCCACCAGCTCGGGCGCCTGGGCCATCGCCACGCCATGCGGCGTGGCAAAGAACACCACGTCACAATCGGTGAGCTTGGCCTTGTCGGGCGAAGAGAAGGCAACATCGACGCGGCCGCGCAGCGAAGGATACATCTCGGCCACCGGCAAGCCGTCTTCCTTGCGGGAAGTGACGGATTGCACCGTGACTTGCGGATGCGTGGCGAAAATACGCAGCAATTCGACGCCGGTATAACCAGTGCCGCCGACGATACCAACCTTGATCATGTCTAGTCCTTGCAGTAGAAGCAAATTGGGGGTCCATCCCGAAGGAACCCCAGGAAGCAGGCAATTTTAGCAGGAGAATATTTCCTGTCGGTTTTCGATGGACAGTTATTTGCCATCGGCACGACAACCGCCCGCCGCCCAAAGCGAAAAAGCCGCCTGGCAAGAACCAGGCGGCTTTCCGTACCACGTATCGTGCAGATTAACGCTTCGAGAATTGCTTTGCGCGACGTGCCTTGCGCAGACCAACCTTCTTACGTTCGACTTCACGCGCATCGCGAGTGACGTAGCCAGCGCTCGACAGGGTCGGCTTCAGGGCTGCATCGTAGTCGATCAGGGCGCGGGTGATACCGTGACGAACGGCACCAGCCTGGCCGGACTCGCCACCACCGTGCACGTTGACCATGATGTCAAAGCGCTCGACGTTGCCGGTCAGTTCCAGCGGCTGGCGAATCACCATCAGGCCGGTTTCGCGCGAGAAATACTCGGCGGCAGGCTTGCCGTTGACCACGATCTTGCCGGAGCCGGTCTTGATGAAAACGCGCGCCACTGCACTCTTGCGACGGCCGGTTCCGTAATTGTAGTTACCGATCATGTCTGTTCCTTAGAGCGCGAGGGGTTTCGGTTGCTGAGCGGAGTGCGGATGGTTGCCATCTGCATAAACCTTCAGCTTCTTGATCATGGCGTAGCCCAGCGGGCCCTTGGGCAGCATGCCCTTGACAGCCTTCTCCAGCGCACGGCCGGGGAAACGCTGTTGCATCTTCAGGAAATTCGTTTCGTAGATGCCGCCCGGATAGCCGCTGTGACGGAAGTAGGTCTTCTCGGTGGCCTTGGTGCCGGTGACGCGCAGCTTGCCAGCGTTGACGACCACGATGAAATCACCGGTATCGACGTGCGGAGTAAATTCGGGTTTGTGCTTGCCGCGCAGTCGGAGTGCCACTTCGCTGGCAACACGTCCGAGGACCAAGTCCGTCGCGTCAATCACGAACCACTCACGCTGCACCTCATGTGCTTTAGCGGAAAAGGTCTTCATGTTTGACTTTCATAATGAAAATAAACGCTCAAATGGCGGTTCCGTTCGATCATCAACCCCGGTTTTACGGGCCATCAGGTCGGCCGGACTCATCCTTTTATCTTCCCGAGCGCATGGGAAAGCCGAGAATTATAGCCTTTTCAAGGACTTAGCGTCAAAAGGTTTCACGCAATTCGTGGCGTGGTGGCAGCGTGTGCCAGGCGAGCAGACAAAAAAAACCCGGACACTCAGGTTCCGGGCTTAATCCACACCAATGAGGAGGGTGGAGGAGACATGGTACGTACTGCAAGACTTCCGTTGAATTCAATATAGCAAAGCACCTTGTGCGACGCAATATTGTTTTCATCTTTTTTTCAGGATGAGCTGTAATGCGCAACGGTGTTGGGTCTGCGCGACTCTGCCGTAGCTTCCAAGGCAGAGCATTCGCATTTCCGCCGGGCACGATTGCGCATCGCAGCACGGTGCCCCGCTCCTGGAGGCGGGCGCACCTGGCGAACGCAGCCCGACGCGACATTGGCTACAATACGCACCTCTTTTGATTCTAGGGATGACGCAGATGGAATGCACAGTGCGCTGGACCGGCTTGTCCGGCATGACCTTTACCGCCGAAACCGGCTCGGGCCATCTGGTGACCATGGACGGCGCGCCCGATGGCGGCGGCCGCAACCTGGCGCCGCGCCCGATGGAAGTGCTGCTGGCCGGTACCGGCGGCTGCACCGCCTATGACGTGGTGGTGATCCTGCGCAAGAGCGGCCAGGACGTGCGCGGCTGCGACGTGAGCCTGAAATCGGAACGGGCCGACAGCGATCCCAAGGTCTTCACCAGGATCCACTTCCACTTCACCGTGCGCGGGCGCAACCTGAAGGCCAACGTGGTCGAGCGCGCCATCAAGTTGTCCCACGAGAAATACTGCTCGGCTTCGATCATGCTCGAGAAGACCGCCGAGATGACGCACACCTTCGAGATCATCGACGACCTGACCGAGCCGCCACCGCCGCTGCCAACGCCGAAGTAAGCGGCGTTCAGACGTAATAGGCGACCGAGGTCATGACCTTGGACATGGCTTTCATGGCACCGCTGATGGGCGCCGGCATCGGTGCCGCTCCCAGTGCCTTGGCAGCCTCGCCATGCTCGATCTCGTCCTGGCGCATCTGGTCGACAATGGCACGCGACTTGTTGTCCTGTGCCGGCAGTTTTTCCAGGTGGCTCATCAGGTGCAGTTCGACCTGGCGTTCGGTCTCGGCCACGAAGCCCAGGTTGCGGTCGTCGCCCACGCGGGCGGCAATGGTCCCCAGCACATAGGAACCGGCGTACCACAATGGATTGAGCAGGCTGGTGCGCGACCCCAGTTCCTGCAGTCGCTGCGCGGTCCAGGCCAGGTGATCCTCTTCCTCGATGCCGGCACGCTCGAATTGGCGCTTGATCTCCGCCTTTTGCGCAAATCGACCCTGGGCGTCGTACAGGGCCTGGGCACATACCTCGCCCACGTTGTTGATCCGCATCAGCCCGGCCGAATGACGCTTCTCGGCATCGCTCATGACGCCGTCGGCCAGACCCCGCCCGGGATTGGGACGGCTCTCGAACACCACCCCACTGACCACGCGCAGCGCCTTGTCCAGATCGGTAATCAAACGGTCGATGAATTGCATGGTTGTCTACGCCCTCGTGTTCGTCAAAGCATCTTCCACTGCAGCTCGTCGCCGGCGGCCAGCGGCACCACGGTGCTGTCGCCCATCGGCAACTCGGCCGGGATGGTCCAGCTTTCGCGCTTGAGGGTGATGCTGCCCTGGTTGCGCGGCAGGTTGTAGAAATCGGGGCCGTTGAAGCTGGCGAAGGCCTCGAAGCGGTCCAGTGCATCGACCTGGTCGAATGCCTGCGCATAGAGCTCCAGCGCATGCAGCGCGGTGTAGCAACCGGCGCAACCACAGGCGTGTTCCTTCAAGCCCTTGGCGTGCGGCGCCGAATCGGTGCCCAGGAAGAAACGCGCATTGCCCGACGTGGCTGCGGCCACCAGCGCCTGGCGGTGCGTCTCGCGCTTGAGTACCGGCAGGCAGTAGTAATGCGGCCGGATACCGCCCTTGAACATCTCGTTGCGGTTGTACAGCAAGTGGTGCGCGGTGATGGTGGCCGCCGTCGGCCCCTCGCCCGCCAGCACGTACTGCGCGGCATCCTTGGTGGTGATGTGCTCGAACACCACCTTCAGCTCCGGCATGGCCTGGCGCAATGGCTTCATGATGCGATCGATGAAGACTGCCTCGCGGTCGAACAGGTCGATGTCCGGATCGGTCACTTCGCCATGGACCAGGAACGGCAGGCCAAGCTCCTGCATCACCTCCAGCGTCTGGTAGCACCTGGAGAGATCGGTCACGCCGGCGGCCGAATTGGTGGTGGCGCCGGCCGGATACAGCTTGACCGCCTTGACGAAGCCGCTGTCGGCGGCGCGGCGGATCTCGTCGGGCGGGGTATTGTCGGTCAGGTAGAGCACCATCAGCGGCTCGAACTGCATGCCTGCCGGCAGCGCCGCCAGGATGCGGTCGCGATACTGGCCGGCCAGGGCGGTGGTGGTCACCGGCGGTTTCAGGTTGGGCATGACGATGGCGCGCGCGAACTGGCGTGCGGTGTGCGGTAGCACGTCGGCCATGGTGGCGCCGTCGCGCAGGTGCAAATGCCAGTCGTCCGGGCGGGTGATGGTGATCTCGTTGCGCATTGCGATGTCTTTCTGCTCTGTTGGCGTACGGCGGCTGTTCAAGGCCGATATTCTACCGTAGCCGTCGCCGGTGCAGCGCCGGCGTGCCACCGGTGCTTGATGTCGGACAAATGAAAAAAGGCCGTCCGCGAACGGACGGCCTCTTGCACGCCTGGTCGACGCCGGGCGCGGCGATGACGACTTAGTGGGTGATGATCTTGGCCAGGAAGTCGCGCGCGCGCTCGGAGCGGGGTGCGGCGAAGAACTCATCCTTGGCGCAATCCTCGACGACCACGCCCTTGTCCATGAACACCACACGGTTGGCGACCTTGCGGGCAAAGCCCATTTCGTGGGTCACCACCATCATGGTCATGCCTTCCTGGGCCAGGCCCACCATCACGTCCAGCACTTCGTTGATCATCTCCGGGTCGAGCGCCGAAGTGGGTTCGTCGAACAGCATGGCGATCGGATCCATCGACAGCGCACGGGCAATCGCCACGCGCTGCTGCTGGCCGCCCGACAACTGGCCCGGGAACTTGTCCTTGTGCGCCAGCAGGCCCACGCGATCCAGGTACTTCAAGCCCTTTTCGGTGGCTTCTTCCTTGCTGCGGCCCAGCACCTTGATCTGGCCGATGGTCAGGTTGTCGCGAATCGACAGGTGCGGGAACAATTCGAAGTTCTGGAACACCATGCCGATGCGCGCGCGCAGCTTGGACAGGTTGGTCTTGGCATCGCCCACGGACACGCCGTCGACGGTGATGACGCCCTTCTGGAACGGCTCCAGGCCGTTGACGGTCTTGATCAGGGTCGACTTGCCCGAGCCGGACGGGCCGCACACCACCACCACATCGCCCTTCTTGACCGAGGTCGAGCAGTCGGTCAGGACCTGGAAGCTGCCGTACCACTTGCTGACGTTGTTGAGTTCAATCATTTGTTTCTCCTGGATTTCTGAGTTCGTTGACGCCGGCCGCGCGCCGCGGCCGCGCCGTCATGTGGCTTAGCGGATGATGGCGATCTTCTTCTGGAAGCGCTTGACCAGCTGCGACAGGCCAAAGCTGAGCACGAAGTACACGACCGCGACGAAGATGTACATCTCGACCAGCCGGCCGTCACGTTGCGCGATCTTGGATGCGCTGGTGACGAAGTCCGGCACCGAACCCAGCACGTAGACCAGCGACACGTCCTGGAACAGCACGATGGTCTGGGTCAACAGGATCGGCGTCATGTTGCGGAAGGCCTGGGGCAGCACCACGTTGCCCATCATCTGCCAGTAGTTCATGCCGATGGCGTAGCCGGCAAAGACCTGGCCGCGCGGGATCGACTGGATACCCGAACGCATGATCTCGCAGTAGTACGCCGCCTCGAACAGGATGAACGTGATCAGTGCCGACTGGAACGCGCCGACCTGGATCGGCTCGGATGCGCCGATGATCCACGCCCCGATGAACGGCACCAGGAAATAGAACCAGAAGATCACCAGCACCAGCGGGATCGAGCGGATCAGGTTGACATAGGTGGTGGCGATGAACGACAGCGGCTTGTTGCTCGACAGGCGCATCATCGCCAGCAGGGTGCCGATGATGATACCGCCGGCCATGGCCGAGAACGTGAGCACCAGGGTGAACTTGAGGCCGGTGGTGAAGAGGTAGAACCACGAACGCTCGATGACGTTGAAGTCGAAATTGCTGAACATGGATCAATGCCCTCCCGCGCTGGAGCTACCGCTGGAAATATATCCAGGGACCGCCGTGACTCGTTCCAGCAGGCGCGCCAGCAGCAGCGCAATGATGGAGATGATGAGATAGATGATGGTGGCGCCGGTCAGGGCCTCGAAGGTCTGGAACGTGAACTCGCGCATCGAGTAGGTGGCGGCAGTCAGCTCGACCAGGCCGATGGTCAACGCCACCGAGCTGTTCTTGATGATCGCGGCGAACTCGTTGGTCAGGGCCGGGATGATGATCCGGAACGCCATCGGCAGCAGCACGTAGCGATAGGTCTGGGTCGGGGTCAGGCCCAGCGCGGCGCCGGCCATGCGCTGGCCGCGCGGCAAGGCCTGGATACCGGTGGTGACCTGCACGGCCACCCGCGAGGAGGTAAAGAAACCCAGCGCCAGGGCGGCGGTCACGAACGATGCATTGGGCAGGCCCTTGAGCCAGTCGCCGATGGCAGCGGGCAGCAGTTCCGGTACCACGAAATACCAGAGGAACATCTGCACCAGCAGGGGAATATTGCGGAACAGCTCCACATAGCCGTTGGCCAGGCGCACTACCCAGGGCTTGCTGGTGGTACGCAAGGTACCGAAGATGGTGCCCAGGGCCAGCGCCATGATCCAGGCGAAGATCGCGGTGGCAAGGGTCCATTTCAGGCCTGCCAGCAGCGTATCGATGTAGGGAACCCCGTCGGGAGACATCTCCCAGAAGATTCCCCAGTTCCAGTTGTATTGCATAAATGGCCTCGTCTCTACGTTTCGAGTCTGTATGTCGGCGCGGCACCAGGCAAATGCCGCATCCGCGTGTTCCGGTCACACCGGCGCCCGCATTGCACCATGGCAATGCGCATTGCATCCGGTTAAACAAAACGGGGGACAGGCCCCCGTTTCGTCGCATCAGGCAGGCCGTGGCGCACCGACTGCCGGTGCGCCACGGGCCGATTGCCGATTTACTTCTTCTTGCCCTGGTTCTTCTGGGCTTCCGGCACGGCAGCGTACGCGGCCGGATCGAACGAGTCGGTCGGCTTTGCCATCACTGCTTGCAGCTGCGGGCTCATCGGCACGTTCAGGTTGACGCCCTTCGGTGGGATCGGAGCCTGGAACCACTTGCCGTAGATCTTCTTGATGTCGTCGCCCTTGTAGACCACGGTCAGCGCATCATCGACCACCTTCTTGAAAGGCTTGTCGCCGCGTGGCAGGATCAGGCCGTACGGCTCGACCGACAAGGCCTCGGTCGACACCTGGTAGTCGCCGGGCGCCTTGGAGTTGGCAGCCAGCGACGACAGCAGGATGTCATCCATCACGAACGCTGCAGCACGGCCGGTCTCGACCATCAGGAACGCTTCGGCGTGGTCCTTGGCGGCCAGGATGTTCATGCCCAGGTTGCGTTCGGTGTTGAGCGCAGTGATCTGCTTGAGGTTCGAGGTACCCGAGGTCGAGACCACGGTCTTGCCCTTCAGGTCATCCAGGGTCTTCAGGTTGGCGGCCTTCTTCGACAGGAACTTGTTGGCGGTCACGAATTCGGTCACCGAGAAGTCGACCTGCTTCCAACGCTCTTCATTGTTGGTGGCCGAGTCGCACGAGATGTCGGTGGTGCCGTTGGCGATCAGCGGAATGCGGGTCGCGGAAGTCACGGGAACCATCTTGATGTTGAGCGCTGTTAGGCCCAGGGTCTTCTGGATCGCGGTGGCGGCCTTCAGGCACAGGTCGATCGAGTAGCCCTGGTAGGACTGCTTGTCGTCAAGGTAGGAGAAGGGAATCGAGGAATCGCGCACGCCCAGCGTCAGGGTGCCGCTGTCCTTGATCTTCTTGAGCCTGCCGGTGAATTCTTCTGCGTGAACAGAACCCATCAGCACGCTCGCGCCGACCAAAACCCCTGCTAGCTTCAATAACTTCATTGTGTGACCTCCTGGAAAAATTTTACGTAGTGTACCAAAAGCCCTACTCCAAAAACAGTTATGCCGTCCCTGGGAATCGGGCTTGCTGGCCTTCTTGCCATGCCTCTTCTTGTTATAATAGCCACATCTTTGCTGGCTTGTTTCAGCCCCGCCTGCAGGCCGGTCGCCATCGAGACGACCAGTTGCGGCAGGCAGGGCTAAATTCTTGGGCAACCATGTCGGCGGGCGGCATTTTACGACATTGCCGCCATTCTGCGCCGCCCTCTTTGCCGGAACCGCCCGCCTGTGTGCAATAAACATCATTTGCCCCCGGCCGGGCGCCCCGCGCGAGGCGCATGTTACTCCAACATCCTGGCGCGGACCGGCAATGCTTTCATTGCCGTGCCGGCCCTGCAATATCGGATTGCCGCAGTCCCCGCCGCGATCCTTCCACTTCAGCAATATCCATGCCAGAAAGCCAATAGTGCATCATTGCGCCACCTTGTCGGTCGGGAAGTTGAAGGAATCGCGCAGCAGATAACCCATCGGCAGGTTCATCGCAACGCGCCCACCGCCGGCCGGCGCCAGGAACCACTGGCGGTACAGGGCATGGATTTCGCGCGTCGAGATCATGCGCACCATCTCGCGGTCGACCAGCGCCTTGAAGGCCGGATCCTGTCGCATCATCATGGCATACGGGTCGACCGAAAGCGCCTCGCCCACGATCACCAGCGCGCCGGGATCGCTTGCCATGCTGCGGTAGGAATACAGCATCACGTCGTCGTCGGCGTAGGCGTCGACCTGGGCCTGCTGCAGCATGCTCATGGCATCGGCTTCACGGTCGATCTGGACCCACTGGATATTGAGCAGTCCGGAGGCATCGCGCGCCTTGGCATAGGGCACGACCGAAGTGCCACGCACCATGACCACGCGCCGCTCGCGCAGATCGCGCCAGCTGCGGATGCCCGAGTCGCGCCGCACCATCATGCGGGTGGTGGTGAAGAAATGGGGAATGGTGAAGGCGAAGCGGTTGCGGCGCGCGGCGTTATTGGTGGTGGTGCCGCATTCGATGTCGGCCTGGCCGTCGGCGATGGCGTCGAAACGGCTGCGGGTGTCGACCTCGAGATAACGTACCTGCAGCTGCGGCAGGCGCAACTCGCGGCGCAAGCCATCCGCTATCCGGTTGCAGATGTCGATCGCATAACCGACCGGTTGGCCGTCCTCGACACTGACGAACGGAAATTGATTGGGCGCATAGGCGACCACCAGCGTATGGGTGCGGCGGATCTTGTCGACCGTCTCTTCGGCATGCGCCGACAGCGATGCCTGGCATGCCAATGCCAGCACCGCAACGAACCAACAGGCGCGCCGCGCGACCAACACGCGGCGCACGCAAGCGCGCACACCAACCACGTCTCCTCCCTCGATGCATGTTGCAAGCCGACGATCTTAGCGTGCCGTCGTACTTGCCAGAAAGCCCCGGACGATGCCGATTACGGGTACAAACCCCGCATCTCCCGAGCCTGCAATACGCGCGTACACGCCACGATGAACGCCGCAGTGCGCAGTGACACGTTCTTCTCTTCGGCCAACTGCCACACTGCGGCAAACGCCTCGCGCATGATACGCGTCAAGCGCAGGTTGATTTCATCTTCGGTCCAGAAAAAACTCGAGAAATCCTGAACCCATTCAAAATAACTGACCGTCACGCCACCCGCATTGGCAATCACATCGGGCACGATCAGCACGCCCTTGTCGTGCAGAATATCATCGGCCGCCGGCGTGGTCGGGCCATTGGCGCCCTCCAGGATGATCTTGGCCTTGATCTGGCCCGCATTGGCTTCGGTGATTTGCTGTTCCAGTGCAGCCGGCACCAGAATGTCGCAATCGACCGACCAGAACTGGGCACGGTCGGTGATCTCGTCGGCTCCCGCAAAGCCCTTCACGCTGCCGTTCTGGGCGACGTAGGTCTGCAGCGCGGCAACATCCAGGCCGCCCGCATTGAAGACGGTGGTGATGTGGTCCTGCACCGCCACCACGCGTGCACCGGCTTCCGAGAACAGGCGTGCGGCGATGCCGCCGACGTTGCCGAAACCCTGCACCGCGACCCTGGCATCCTTGATCTCGAGGTTGCGCTTGGCGGCCGCCTCGCAGCCGACCACGAACACGCCGCGCCCGGTCGCTTCATGGCGGCCCAGGCTGCCACCCAGCGAAATCGGCTTGCCGGTCACCACCCCCGACGAGGTGCTGCCGTGGTTCATGGAATAGGTGTCCATCATCCACGCCATGATCTGCGAATCGGTATTGACGTCAGGCGCCGGGATGTCCTTGCTGGGGCCGATGATGATGCCGATCTCGCTGGTGTAGCGACGCGTCATGCGCATCAGCTCGCCACGCGAGAGGGTCTTGGGATCGACCCGGATACCGCCCTTGGCGCCGCCGTAGGGGACGTTGACTGCCGCGTTCTTGACCGTCATCCAGGCCGACAGCGCCATCACTTCGGACAGCGTCACGTCCTGGTGGAAACGTACGCCGCCCTTGCCGGGGCCGCGCGAGGTATTGTGCTGCACGCGATAGCCCTCGAAGTGGGCGATGGTGCCGTCATCGCGCTCGATGGGCACGTCGACCACCAGGATACGCTTGGGACGCTTGAGGGTTTCGACCCAGCGCGCCAGCGAGCCCAGATAGGGCGTGACGCGGTCGATCTGTTCGAGGTAGACGCCCCACGGGCCGATGCCGTGCGGGACAAGATAGGAAGGCACTTCGTGATTAGGTACGTTCGACATGATGCAATCGCTCCTTTGGTTTGCCGTGCTGTTCAGTACGCTGCAAAAAAACCGATGCCGATGGCCGCGCAGGAAGGCGGACGCCACAGCGCAGTATGCCACCGGAATTCACCTAGAATAACAGCGAAAAACACTCGGAAAATAGCCGTCTAAATCAGCGACGCCATCGTAGCCAGCCGCCTATCGCAAGGCTAATGCTTTGTCTGCATGCAACTATGCACATCGTGCATAACGCGTCGAAAGTCCCGCTGCAGGCCGCATGCCGCCGCATTTCCAGGTGCGGCGCCGGCCGCCGCGCGCATCTTTCCGCCTATTCCCGCTTGTCGCCGGCGCGCCCCCGTGCCGACGCCTTTTGCCGCTCGTGGCGCACCTGGTCCTGGTCGACCAGGTACTCCCATAGGCGCGCCACGATCGCCTTGCCCGCGCGCTGCGCGGTTGGGCGTTCGCGATAGAGCCGGATTTCCATCTCGACCTCCCAGTCGGCGGTGGCGCCATCGGCACGCGCCAGTTGCCGGTTGCGCACCTCGCGCACCACCGACGACTCGGGCAGGAAAGCCACGCCATGGCCTTCCAGAGCCATCATCTTGAGGCTCTCTGACATGTCGGTCTCGTAGTGTTTTTCCAGGTGCAGGGGCCGCTTGATGTCGGCCATCATCAACTCCACCATGCGCCCCAGATAGGCATTGCTGGTGTAGGACAGGAACGGCAGGGGCGCTCGCGAACCACCCGGGAACACATAGTCGGGCTTGCCGTTGCGGTCACAACGCGAGTACGGCCGCAGCGTCTCGGTGCCCATGGTCAGCATGTCGTAGCGGCTGGCATCGAGCTGCACCGGCTGGCGCGGGTGGTGGTAACACAGCAGCAGGTCGCAACCGCCCTCGACGATGGTCATCACGGCGTCGTGCACGTTGAGGGCGATGAGACGGGTATTGATCGAGCCGAAGCCGGACTCCAGCGAACTGAGCCACTTCGGCATGTAGGTCAGCGAGAGCGTATGTGGCACCGCAAAATCGACCGTGGTCTGCGCCGTGGGACGCTTGCCGCGCAACAGCGCACGGGTATTGTTGATCTGCCCCAGCATCTCGACGGCCTGCTCGTAGAACACCTCGCCGGCGGCGGTAAGCCGGGTCGGATAGGAGGTGCGGTCGATCAGGTCGGTGCCCAGCCAGGCCTCCAGCGACTGGATGCGGCGCGAGAATGCCGGCTGCGTGACGTGGCGCAATTCGGCCGAGCGACTGAAACTGCGGGTCTCGGCCAACGAAACGAAATCCTCAAGCCATTTGCTTTCCATCACACGTCCGTTTCTGGTTCTTTTAAATCACGCCAAGCGCCAATTGTGCCGCAGCACCGGCCGCAACACCAGCAGCACCCGCTTTTAGCGCAGCGTCGGCGGCACCAGGATGCTGGCCTCGCGCGGCGGCCCCGCGTCGCCTGCCGCCAGCGACGGCGCGGGCAGCGGCGAGTCCTGGTCGGCATCGTCGTCGGCGCTGGCTTGCTGGCGCTGCCACATCTGTGCGTAGTGCCCGCCCATGGCCAGTAGCGTCGGATGGGTGCCGCGCTCGACGATGCGGCCATGCTCCAGCACCAGGATCTGGTCGGCCTCGACCACCGTCGACAGGCGATGCGCAATGACCAGCGTGGTGCGCTCGCGGGCAATGTCCGACAGCTGCTGCTGGATCGCCTGTTCGGCGCGCGAGTCGAGCGCCGAGGTGGCCTCGTCGAAAATCAGGATCGCCGGGTCCTTGAGCAGGGTGCGGGCAATCGCCACCCGTTGCTTCTCCCCGCCCGACAACTTCAGGCCCCGCTCGCCGACCATGGTGGCGTAACCATCGGGCAGCGATTCGATGAAGTCGTGGATGTAGGCCGCGCGGGCCGCCGCTACGATGTCGTCAAAGCTGCTGCCGGGCTTGCCATAGGCGATGTTGTACTCGATGGTGTCGTTGAACAGCACCGTGTCCTGCGGCACGATGCCGATGGCCTGGCGCAGCGAAGCCTGGGTCACGTTGCGCAGGTCCTGGCCATCGATGCGCACCGCGCCGCCATCGACGTCGTAGAACCGATACAGCAGTCGCGACAAGGTCGACTTGCCAGATCCACTATGGCCGACCACGGCGGTGGTGGTGCCGGGCGCCACCACGAAGTCGACATCGAACAGGATCTGGCGCTTGCGCTCGTAGCTGAAATCGACGTGCTCGAAATGCAGCGCCGCGCCATCGGTCTTCAAGGGCGCCGCGCCTACCCGGTCGGCCACTTCGCGGTTCTCTTCCAGCAGCGCGAACAGGCGCTCCATATCGGCCAGGCTCTGCTTGATCTCGCGATACAGCACTCCCAGGAAATTGAGCGGGATGTAGAGCTGGATCATGAAGGCATTGACCAGCACCATGTCACCCAGCGTCATGGTGCCGTTCATCACGCCCACCGTGGCGCGCCACAGGATGAGCGTGACGGCGATGGCGATGATGGCCGACTGACCGGTGTTGAGCAGCGACAGCGAACTCTGCGACTTGACCGCTGCGCTCTCGTAGCGCTGCAGGCCCTCGTCGTAGCGGCGTGCCTCGAAGTCCTCGTTGCCGAAATACTTGACCGTCTCGTAGTTGATCAACGAATCGATGGCGCGCGTATTGGCGCGAGAATCGAGATCGTTCATGGTGCGCCGGAAATGCGTGCGCCACTCGGTCACCGTCACCGTGAAGCCGATGTAGAACAGCAGCGCGCCGCCGGTGATGACCGACAGCCAGATGTCGTAATGCAGCAGCAGGTAACCCAGCACCAGCAGGATCTCGATGATGGTGGGCAGTATCGAGAACAGGGTGTACGACACCAGGGTCGACACACCGCGCGTGCCGCGCTCGATATCGCGGGTCATGCCACCGGTCTGGCGATTGAGGTGAAAGCGCAGCGACAGCGCATGCAGGTGGCGAAATACCTGCAACGCAATGGTCCGCACCGCACGCTGCGTGACCCGCGCAAACATCAGCTCGCGCAACTCGGTAAAGACCGAGGTCGCCAGCCGCAATGCACCATAGGCGGCCAACAGGCCCAGCGGCAGCACTAGCAACGCCACGGGATGCGCAGGCGTTACCGTCATGGCGTCGACCAGCCGCTTCAGTACCAGTGGCACACCCACGTTGGCCAGCTTGGCCCCCACCAGGAAACCCAGGGCCAGCGCCACCCGCCACTTGTAGGTCCACAGGTAGGGCAGCAGGGTTCGGATGACGGTCCAGTCGCTACGGTAACGGGGAGCGGGCGGACCGGATGGAGCAGACGGATGAGCTGATTGGCGACGCATGAATTGATCGAGGAATGGGTGGCTGGATAACGGTGCGGACTTGCAATCCATGGAACAGGTGATTGCAAAGCTACCGATATAGGTAACATCCGATAAACTATCACCCCGCAAAACAGGGATTATAAGAGTCCACCGGATTTCACGCTTTCCAAGGAACATCGATGACCAGCACCACACGCACCCAACTCCCGGCCGGCAAGGCTCCGCAATTGCGCGTCATGCCGATGCCGGCCGATGCCAATATCCATGGCGACGTCTTCGGCGGCTGGATCATGGCCCAGGTCGACATCGCCGGTTCGCTGCCGGCGACCCGGCGCGCCAATGGCCGGGTGGCGACCGTGGCGGTCAATTCGTTCCTGTTCAAGCACCCGGTGTTCGTGGGTGACCTGCTGTCGTTCTACGCCGACATCGTCAAGGTCGGCAATACCTCCGTCACCGTCAATGTCGAGGTCTTCGCCGAACGCAACCGGCTGCAGACCGAGATCGTCAAGGTCACCGAAGCCACCCTCACCTACGTGGCCACCGACGAGAATCGCAAGCCGCGCGCGCTGCCGCCGCTGAGCCCGCAAGACGATATCCCCGCCGTCAATGTGCTGCAGGAGCTGGGCAGCGGCTGGCAGGCACTGTAACGAGGACGATTCGGCTGGCGCGCGCCCCCAGTTGAAAAAGATTCAGCCCGCGGCGGGTCTGCGGCCACTATTGTTACGCTCCCCTTACCGTTTCGACATCATCGACCATGAGCCAACCTGCCCCTTCCCGCCCGACCGTGCTGATCGTGGCACGCCTGCCGCAGCACCTGATGCAGCTGCTGCACGACAATTTCACCTGCCATAACCTGCTCGACGGCTTGACCGAAGAACAACTGCGCGACATCGCGCCGCAGGTGCGCGGCATCGCCGCCAACGGCGAAGCCAAGGTGCCGCGTGAGTTCATGGCGCGCTTCCCGGCGCTGGAAATCGTTTCCGTATTCGGCGTCGGCTATGACGGCGTGGAGGTACCGGCCGCGCGCGAACGCGGCATCCATGTCACCCATACCCCCGATGTGCTGACCGACGACGTGGCCGACATGGCGCTGGCTTTGCTGCTGGGCGTGGCCCGCAACGTGGTGCGCGCCGATCACTTTGCCCGTAGCGGCCAATGGAAGAGCGGCCCCTTCCCGTTTACGACGAAAGTCACCGGTGCACGCCTGGGCATCGTCGGACTGGGGCGCATCGGCCAAGCCATTGCCCGTCGCGCGGCCGCCTTCGACATGGATATCTCCTATCACAATCGTTCGCACAAGGACGTGCCCTATCGTTATTTCGGCGATATCGCGTCGCTGGCCGCGGCGGTCGACTTCCTGGTGCTGGCCACGCCGGGCGGTGCCGATACCCGTGCGCTGGTCAATGCCGAAGTGCTCGACGCCTTGGGACCGCAGGGCTTCCTGATCAACGTGGCACGCGGCTCGGTGGTCGACGAAGCCGCGCTGACGCAGGCACTCAAGGCGGGCAGGATCGCCGGTGCCGGACTGGACGTATTCGCGAACGAACCCAACATCCCGGCCGAACTGGCCGCGCTCGACAATGTAGTGCTCACCCCGCACATGGCCAGCGGTACCCTGGTCACGCGCACGGCCATGGCGGACCTCGCCTACGACAATCTGGCCGCCCATTTTGCCGGCCGGGCGGTACTGACGCCGGTGCCGAACTGACGGCGCCGTAGCGACCGGCGATGGGCCCGGTTGCCCCCGGCATTTGCCCTGGCATTTGCCGCGGCTGCGCCGGGCCTGGCGACAGGCCCGGCGTCGATAGGATGATCGAACCTCATTGGCTTGCTGCGCCACACCATGTTGGCTTTTTGAAAACAAACTGCGGACGCCGTCCAACGGAACCGCGGATCGCCCTGCTCCACTCATGCAAGCACGCCAAGCCGGCGGCATGACCTCACCAGGAGCAAGCATGAAACACCAGGCGATCCTCGTTTTTTCCCTGCTGATACCACTGGCGGCTTGCACCACCGCGCCGACAGTAAGCCTGATGCCACAGGAAGACGGCAGCTTCCGCAGCGTGGCCACATCCGAAAACGAACAGCAGGCCCTGGGCAGTTCGCTGTCCCTGGCCGAATCGACTTGTCGCGAACGCAACCTGCGCCATGCGGTACTCAATGCCGACAGCCACTATCGGGGCCTGCCGCTGCGCACGGCCGACCCGACCCGGCAGGAAGCCGAACTGGTCGCCTATGCCAACTCCCCTACCTTTCCCTCACTGACGGCCAACGACGACTACCAGGTCAAGGTCCATTTCAAATGCATGTAAAGTTGTCTGGTTGTCTGATTTAGTTAGCACTTTCGCTCGCCGCCAAACCCAGGTGTCGTGAAGCGGCGACGGTCGCCGCCTGCATAAGCTGGGTGATCCAGGTCAAACGGCAGCGACTTAACCGAAATGCGCTGCATCGGCGTGCATCCGCGCGCTGATGCAGTGCGCGTGGTGCTTGACGTGGTGCGCGACTGCGACGCCCCTTGTTAATTTCTAACAGAGGTACGAATTTGATGCATACAAGGAACGGATTTAGTCTACTATACCCGTTCCCTGTCAGACAATATAAGGCATGCGCTCGAGGCACCAACGCCATGCCCGCTCCACTGCACGGTGCGTAGCGTGCAGCAGCAAGTGGCCATAACAACGACCGATTGTCAGCCGATGAACATCGCATGTTATATCCGCAATTCAACCATCTACGACCAGGTAAAAACCGCGCTGGTCAGGGCAGGCTTTTTTCCATCGCACTTCGATTCCGAAACCTCCCTGCTGCGCACCTTGAAGCGCAAGAACTTCGACTTCGTCATCATCGACCTGGGCAGCGCCTCCGACACCGATAGCATTTTTTCATGGCTGAGCTTGCGCAGCGGCGACGCCATTCCGACCTTGCTGCTGTCCCCCACGCGCAACGGCGAACTGGTGGCGCGGGCGCTCGATAGCGGCGCCGACGATTTCCTCGAGCGCCCGTTCGAAGCGGTCGAGCTGCTGGCCCGCATCAATGCCATCGTGCGCCGCGCCAGTCCGGCCGCCAACCGGCGCAGCATCGACTACATCGGTTTCCAGTTGCATCGCGACAGCGCCAAGTTCAGTTACCAGGGGCGCGACATCTCGCTCACCCCACGCGAGTTCAGCATGGCCTGGCTGTTCTTCTCGTCACCGGGCGTCTACATCTCGCGCGAGACCCTGGGTGCCGTGATCTGGAGCGCCGACAGCGAGATCGCCGGCCGTACCATCGAACAGCACGTCTACAAGCTGCGCAAGAAACTGCAGGTGGAAGGACGCCAGATCGTGGTCATCCGCACCGCCTACAGCCACGGCTACCGGCTCGAACCGGTAAGCGGCGCGCAGGATGCGGCCGACATGGGCGCCGACACGGCCGAGCCGACCACCGCCGACGTCCGCTGGCAAGCCAGCGCCTGACACTTACGCGCCCGGCTGCCGTCCCCACCGGCGGTGCCCCCCAAGAAAAAACGCGCCGCACAGTCATCGACTGCACGGCGCGTCACGCCCAAGCGGCTACGTCAGGCCTCAGGCATGACCGCTACTGTCGCCGATCTGCGAAATGACCATCTCATCCTGCAGTTCCTGCAACGCAGTACGTTCGACTTCCTGGCCGATGGTTTCCGCGTTTTCTTCCAGGTACCGGCTGATCTTGTCGACTTCCTGGCGCAGGCTCTCGGCCTTGTTGCGTCCGGTGGAAGCATGATTCTGGATCGACAAGCGCTCCCAGGCCGACGATGGCAACGCAAACATCGCGCGCCCGATCGCTCCCAACGCCCGCGCGGTCTCCCGGGGCTGGAAGCCGACGCGTGGAATGGCATTGCGCAGGGTGGTGCGCTGCGTGATCTTCTTGTTGACCGCCGGCCCGGCCGAGAATGCCCCGAGCACGCCGATGCCCGCCAGCAGGACGCTGGTCACATAACGGCTGGTGTCGGATATCAGCGGAGGCTCTCCGGCCGCCGCTTGCTTGGCATTGAGATAACGAAACAGGCTGGGGACGATCAGCGACATGGTAGGGCCGGCAATGAGCATCGAGAATTGGCTGCCGAAGCGTTGCGCCACCTGCGAGATGATGTCTGCCGGCACCTGCATCCGGACCCAGGCGGTGCGCAGGGATAGCAACCAGGGCTTTTCGTTGCCCACCGCGTCCAGCAGGAATTTCTTGTTGTCGACCGACATCGCCTTCCAGTTGTCGTTATCGATGCAAGCAATGTCGTGCTTGACCGCGTTCAAGCGGTCGCGGGCAGCGATGAGGTCCTCATAGCTGTCGCCGTCCGCCGGACTGAGCTGGCGCAAGAAGGCGTGCAGGGGGGCCTGCCCCTGCTGCTGGGCCTGCTGCTCTTCCATGCGCCTGAAATCGGTGACATCCATCTTGACCAAGTCGGCCAGGTGCTGTTCGGCATAGGACCGTTCCAGCACCAGGCTTTCCTTGAACTGGTCCAACGCTGCCGAGATCGAAATGCCGCCGCCCTTCCACTGCTTGGGCAGATCGGCGAGATCGCCCAGATCGGCCTCGGTCAATTGGTCGATCGCCTTGCCATGCGACAGCGGGTCGAGCAGGTGGGTGGTGGCGATGGTCGCCATCAGGGTATTGTTCTGCTTGGAGAACTGGTCGCCCGGGCCAGCCCAGAATTGTTGCATTGCCATGGTGGCGAGCGTGCCGCCGACCTGGATGTAGTTACCGATATGGCCGTCGTGTGCAGCATTTGCGCCCAACGACGCCGACATGTTGACGGCGGTGCGCAAGGCGCGTGTGATCGAGGCACGGAACTGGCCGGCATAGTTCAGGCCGATGACATCCTTGCGGACGTTGAACTTCTTGTCTTCCTCGGCCATCTTGGCGATCAGCGCCAGCGCCGTATTGCCATCCTGGTCGATCTTTTGACGCAGTTCGTTCCACTCGTTGCTGCCGGGCTTGAGGTTCTTCAACGCCGCCTCGTGCCCTTCCATGGTCGTATTGATCTTCTCCATGTCGTCGATCAGCTTGACGATGGCGGCATCGGTCTTGGGATAGCCGGGCGCTTTCATCTCGGCCGAACGGGCCGACTGCCCGCCTGCGCGCATCAGCTCCTGGCGCGTGACCGACACGATCTGCGTGGCGGTATTGATAAAGGGAGTCGCCAACGCAATGGCCACCTGGGAGCCCAGGGCGACTTCGGCGTAATGCACCGGGTCGTCCTTGATCTTTTCCTTCGGAACGGTCATCAGGTACAAGGCCGGCAGCGCCGACGCAAGCGTCATGAGCTGCGGACCCAATGCGTACAGGCTGCCCGAACCGGTCCAGCCTCCCGAGAAGCGGCCGCCCTCGATCTTTTTCATCGCAGCTTCATCCACACCGAAGATATCGAGGTAGAGGGTGCGCGCATGGCTCCAGTCGCGCTCTTTCTCCGGACGTTCCAGCTGGCGTAATTGTTCTTTTACAAACGCCAGCACCTTGGGACGCTCGATGACGCGGTTCTTTTCGGTAGCCAGATATTGCTGCAGGATCTCGCCCAGCTTGGCGTCGACCTCGGACTCTGGCATATGCGCCAGCGGCGGGCTGTCCTGGCGTTGCATCTCGTAGGCCTCGAGCGACGCCCGCGATGGCGATCCCTGCGCCACTTCACGCAGTACATGATCGGGTGGCGTCTGGGACATGCGTACGCTTGGTGTTCTGCGGGTGCCTGCCGCCGGGCTGCTGGATGTGGAACCCATTGCGGCCTCGATGTCCGGAGTGGATGGGGTGGGGTGATTGATATGTGCCATTACATCAACTCCTCAAGCTTGCAACGCAGCGCGAAGACGCTGCTGCTGGGAGCCGGCCTGGGTCTTGCGCTGGCCTTCCAGGAAATAGCCCTGGCGCCACTGCCGCGCCTGCTCGGCATATTGGGCGAAGGCATTGAGCAGTCGCTGGGCATTGACCTCGCTCAGGTGCGCCCGTCCCACCAGCAGCACATGCTGGGTCTCGAAGTTGACCGCGAAGGTCGGCGCGCCGTGGCCGGCCATCAGCAGGTTCGATTCGAGCAGCCGCTGCAGGATCTCGGCCCGCTCGCCGCTGTTGGGCACCGCGCCAAAGTCGCAGAAGTAGCTGAAGGTGTTGCGGTCGTATTGGCCGCCTTCGATGATGGTGAAATAGATGCCATCGACCTCGATCTGGGCATGGTCTTTCTGCGATGCCAGTTCCGGCACCGCCGCCAACGTGGCGAGCTCCTGCAAAAGTTTGCCGAAAGTCTGGTCTTTCAGTTCGTTCGATTCTGTCATTTTGATCTTCTCTCCGGCGTCGCGGTATGAGCGCATACGCCATCTATTAACAAGTAGGGGGCCGGTGCGCGGCCGGTGCCGCGCAAATGCAGCGCACATCCAACGGTTTCTGGCATGGCGCTTGCTCTAAATCCGGTGCAAAAACGGCAACCTGGGTTACCGTCGATGCCGATATGTCGTGCGTGCAACGCCAGCGGTTCCAAGCGGTTCGTAAAACGGCCGCCGCAAGTAAAAAACGTAAGTTTTATGGTACGATACAAAGTATTGCCAACAAAAACGAGCTGTCCAGCAACTCCGATCAGGACCGCGCTTTCCCATGGATCGCGGCACTGAGATGGACACAACGAGCACATCGCCAAACCCGCTTCCCCTAAGCGGGCCCGCACAGCCCGCGCTCCGCGCGCGGTCTTTTCCGGCTTTAGGCATGCGCCAACTGTTCTGCTCGCCCTGCGCCGCCTGTTCGCGCGGCACAAGTTTGGCAGCGTCGTCCCGCTTCGAGCGCGAACGACCAAGCGCTATTGCAGCGTCTATCACGGCGCTGTCAGCGCATATGGATTGAGAAGAAAAAGACCGGCCGACAGCACAGCCTGCCGCTTTCGGTAATGGCATGCCTGGCGCCGGTTACCGTTTGCATCCACGGCATGGCGACGTACGTCCTCGTACTCGCCAGGCCACGCAATGCCTTTGGAATCCGATTCATCATGAAAACAGCCTGTTATTTTCGCAACGCCACCGTCTTCGAGCAGATGCGCACCCTCTTGAAGACGGCAGGCTATGAATCGACCTTGTTCGACAGCGAAATGCGCTTCCTGCGCGCGGTTCGCAGCACCGACTACGATCTGCTGCTGATCGACATGCCGACCGCACCGGGCGATGACGATGGCATTTTCTCGTGGCTGGGATTTCGCGGCACGGAGCGGGTGCCCACCATTGTCACTTCGCCATTGCGCGGCGCCGAACACATCGCCTACGCGCTTGACCGCGGTGCCGACGACTTTGTCGCGCGCCCGTTCGAGCGGGTCGAGCTGCTGGCACGCATCAATGCCCTGATGCGCCGCTGCAAGCCCGCGCCCAAGGCCAATGTCATCGATTTCGCCGGCTTCGCCCTCAATCGCGACACCTCGTCGCTATCCTACCTGGGCACCCCTGTGCCACTGACCTCGCGCGAATTCAGCATGGCCTGGCTGTTCTTTTCGTCGCCCGGAAAATACATCTCGCGCGAGACCATCGGCAACGTGATCTGGAGTGCCGATAGCGAAATTGCCGGGCGCACCATCGAGCAGCACGTCTACAAGCTGCGCAAGAAACTGAACCTGGGCGAACAGCCGACCGTGCTGATCCGCACCGCCTACAACCAGGGTTACCGCCTCGAACTGTGCGGCCCCGGCGACACCTCCGCGGCACCGGGCTGACCTGCCGCGCCGCCGGCGCGGCGCTCTCTGTCCTTCCTCCTTCTTCCAGCTTCTTTCCTACGGCGCGTCATGCCATGACGCGCTGCGTGCGCTCGTCGCCATTTCACGACACGCATCGGCGATGGAACCGTGCGGGCTCGACGTTCTACTCAAGGATGCGGACGGCGACAGCGTCGACGCAAAACCGAACAGCTGAATGCAGGGTCTGCGGCGCGCATAGACGCCCTTACATGCGATGCGCATGCGTGCCCTTCCTGCGACCGAGTTCAGCGCCCGAACAACTGAAAAGAATGCAAGAAAGTTAGAAATGGCACATACACCTACCCTCAACACCAGCTTGTCCACCCAAGGCTTGGCCGATGCGCTGCACGAAGCAGCCAACACCCCATCGTCGAGTTCCAATACACGTCCTGCCGCACCAACGACCACCGGCGGCACTCCCCGCATGGCCGGTACTGCCAACCAACGCGCCACCGAATTGCGCGACGTCGCCGTACAAAGCGCCATCCTGCGCAACATCACCGGCAAGGATGCCGACCTGGCCGAAAAGAACTTCGACCTGCTCAAGAATCGCCTGGGCGATGGCTTCACCAAGATCATGACCGGCACCGGCGTGGCCAACCTGGTCAAGGACGTCAAGCTCGAAAACAACCTGTCGACCCAAGCCACGCAGGATTCGGCTGCCACCGAACGCCTGGCCAACGCATCGGCTCTGCCGATGCCGGCCAACGTGGGCCGCGGTGAATTCACCGTCGCACCGCTGGACATCATGCCGTACGTGGATCCCAAGACCGGCAAGTTCGCCGCCACCGTGCTGGAAATGAACGGCAACGGCTACGGCAACATCACCACCATGGAAAAGAACATGCTGGCCAAGGCCATGCACTCCATGGGCGACGTCGCCGCAGTGATCGAGAAAGAACCCAATGCATTGTTCGTGGTGGGCTGTTCGGGCCGCGAAGATCCACCAGCCTTCGGCCAGAGCAAGAAGATCCACGAAAAGCTGATGATCGCGCAAGCCATCGACAAGGAAATCCAGAAGAAGCAGGTCCCGGGCCTGCTGGCCGAAGCCATGAGCGAAGACGGCGGCGCCACCAATCCGAAGCCTATCGGCGCCAAGATCATCGGCCTGGACAGCTTCGACGGCGATGCACTGCTGCGTGACGGTCAAGGCAAGGTGGTGATCAAGGACAGCGTGGCGCAACAGAAGGAAGGCCGCGACAAGGACGGCATCGCCGAACTGCACAGCACCCTGGACAAAATCGCCGATTGGCACAATCCGACCCAGCCAGCCATCGTCGTGGGTTATACCGCGCAACTGGCACGCGCCATCAAGATCGACGCCGACGGCACCCCGACCCTGAATGGTCGCAAGGTCAGCGTGATCAACAACGACCGCCTGGTGCTCAACATCAACGCGCTCAACGAAGCAGAAGGCAAGAAGCTCGACACCAAGAAGTTCATCTCCAGCAACATCAGCTACCTGCCGGCAGCATCGAAGGGCCACGCCTACGCCTTCGCCAACGATTACAACAAGCAGCCTGATGTGGCCGCCAAGTTCCCGCAGTTCTCGCGTGAAATCATCAACGAACAGGCTGGCAGCATCGACGAGATCCACTCCAAGGTGCTGGAACTGCTGGCCCAGGGCAAGCGCGTCATCATCAAGCCAAGCGGCACCGGCCACGGCGACGGCATCCGCGCCTTCGACCTGCCCGAGGCAGCCACACCGAATGCCATCCGCAAGGAAATCGAAGAGTCGTACGCCCAGGTCAAGGGCACCTACGGCGAACGCGGCGGCTTCCCGTACACCATTTCGGAATACCTGACCGCTGCACGTATCGACAAGCCAGGCCATCCGCTCAACACGATGAAGTACGAGCTGCGCATCCCGGTGCTGGGTGATGTGACCGATCCGGAACAACGCCTGCTCAAGGCCACCCACGGCGCGATCATCAAGATCGACGGCGGCTCGGCCCTGCGCGAAGGCGAGAACGGCGACTTCTCGAAGAACTTTGCCAGCGTATCGGCACAGGTCCTCAAGACCGGCCTGTCGGCCGACAACTTCATGAAGCCGCTGGCCGATCCCAAGACCCTGGACCTGCTGGGCCTGACCGAGAAGGATGTGGGCGAGCTGCTGAAGTGGGCTACCGGCTACGTGGCACACACCCTGACCAACATCGACAAGGCCGAGACCATCCTGGACAAGAAGTAATCCATTCCAACCCGGATCCGACGGACCGATGAAGCATCGAAACGCCACCGTCGAACACGGTGGCGTTTTTTCATGATGGCCGCGCAGCGCGTGAGGCACAGCCCGCGCCCGGCCCTCACCACCCTATAGAACATTGAAGGCACTAACCATGGCACACGCACCTACCCTGCAAACCAATTTCAGCACTACCGACATGATCGCCGCATTGCATGATGCAATGCAGACGCCCGAACGTACCACCGTAGAAGCGCAAAAACCCGCGCTGCACTGGGGTCCCAAGCTCGGCCTCGACACCACCCACGTCTACCCGGCGCTGTCGGGCACGCTGGAAGAGACCGCGACCCTGGGCAAGTCGGTCAGCGCCGCGAGCGCCTCGCGCGCCAAGGTCACGACGACCGGCATCTCGGAGCACAAGGTGCCGCTGCCGCCCCATCGCAATTTCGTTCCGATGGGCGTGGCCGGCGGCATGGGGCCATTGGCTACCGTCGACCTGCAACAGAAACTGTTCGAGGCCGGCGAACGCAAGCTCAATGAAATCGCCAAGGAAACCGGCAAGAAAGTGACCGACCAGGACCATATGGGCGTCATCAGCTTCAACCTGGGACATATGATTGGCGACCGCACGGCCTACCTCAACAGCTTCAAGGGCGATCGCAACGACCCCAAGGCCTGGCGTGAGCACCTGACCAAGCCGGTGCCGGAGAACCCGCTGTTCGGCGCGCTGGAAGTATGCAAAGGCCTCAAGCAGGCCGGCGCCCACTTCATCGTCTTCCCGTGCAATACCTGGCACGCCTGGTTCGACGTCATCGCCGCGGAGGTGAAGCTGCCGATGTTGCACATCGCCGAAGCGACCGTACTGTCGCTGCAGAAAGCCACGCCGAAGTTGCCCGACAACCCGAAGATCGGCCTGATCGCCACCACCGGCACCATCGACAGCGAGCTGTACCAGAAGGCGGGCGCGCGCATGGAGAAGTTCGGCGGTCCGCATATCACCTGGATCCTGCCCAAGCCCGAGTTCCAGGACAAGGCCATGTCGGGCATCTATGACGGCGTCAAGGCCGGTGACATGGCGCATGGCACCAAGCTGCTCAACGAAGTGGCGCTGGAAGTGATCAAGGAAGGCGCCAACGCGTTCTTCGACGCCTGCACCGAAGTCAACCCGGCCATCCACCACATCTCGTATCCGGTGCCGCAAGTCGACGCCGCCACCGCCCTGGCCGACACGTCCGTACGCCTGTCGATGGCGCTGGCCAAGCTGGAGCGCAAGCTGACCTGAGCCGCACCACTTCAACCGGCGGCGCGCGCCGCCGGCTTTCCAACACCAAAAGGATGACAAGATGACCCAACAGGAAACATTGGACGACTTCCGTCAGAAATTCCAGGACCTGATCCGATCGTTCTGCGCGCTGTGCGACATTCCCGACGAAGCCGAAGGCATTCTCAAGGGCGGCCCGCTGGCGGTCAACGAAGTGGCGTTCTCGCTCAGCCACAACGTCGATATCAGCCCGCAGGCGCTCTTGGTGTACTGCGATTTCGGCCCGGTGGCCGAAGGGCGCGAGGCCGAGGCCTATCGCGCGCTGCTGGAAGCCAACATGGTGCTGTATTCGGCCAATGGCCCGATGTATACCGTCTCGCCGCTGACCTCGCGCGTGGTATTTGCCAATAATTACCCGCTCGCAGTGCTGGATGCGCGCACCCTGCGCAATGCGCTGGCGCAATTGGCCGGCATGGCGCGCGACTGGAGCAAGTCGCAATTCCTGCAGGACCCGCCATTGCGCGCCAAGGCGGCGTCCGGCGGCAACCTGATCCAACGCCAGTTCGGCAACCCATCGCTGGACAACGACCCACAGGGCGGCAGCCGCTAGAAGCCGTTGACGCCACCAATGAAAACGCCGCCGGGCCACAAGCCCGGCGGCGTTTCGTTCGTGACGACACGCCTTTATTGCAAGGCGATATGCCCGACCTCGTCGCGAATGACGATCTCGGTACCGTAGGCGCGCGACAGTCCTTGCAGGCGCTCCAGGATGCGCTGGGCATCGGCGCCATGAGCGATACGAGGAATGCCGCGGTCGGCATCGCGCGCACCACCGGTATCCCCCCAGTGCATCTCGATGGGGTGAAGCTCGATACTGTCCAGCTGGCCGTCGCCACGATAGCGATTGACCGCCACCACGCTCTCGAACCAGATCTGGTCCTTGAACACGCCATGCACCCGGCGATGCTCCATGAACTCGGCCTCGGTCATCGACATCGGCTCGACCTTGTCCTTCTCGTATTCGTCGCGGGTGATCGGCTGCTGCTGGTTCTCCATGAAGAAGAAATTACCCAGCGAATAATAGATCGGACGGCCCTTGTAGATCTCGATGCCGCGCAACTGGTGCGGGCCGTGGCCGAAGAAGGCGTCGGCGCCTTCATCGATGGCCTGGCGCGCAATGGTGGGCATGAAGTCGGGCGGCGTCTGGCAATAGTTGCCTGGCTCGTGGGTATGCATCGACACCACCGAGAAGTCCGAGGTCTGCTTGGCCTGGCGCACATTGAACAGGATGCCCTTGCGGTCGCGCTCGTCCATGGTCCAGGTAAAGTCGACCGCCTCTTCGGCCAGCCCGGTGCTGGCGCGGTACTTCACGTCGAACAGCGTGACGGTGCCGTTCTTCTGGTCCGCCGCCAGGATCGAACGCCGCATCATGCCCTGGGGCAGGGCATCGCGAATGCCGGCCAGTACCTTCAGGCGCTCGGGCGACACCAGCACGAAGCGGGTGGTACGCAGCGCATTGAGGCCGGCGCGGCCGGGGATCTGGCCCAGCGGATCGATGGCGCGCGCATTGGCCTCGAAGCGCGAGGCCAGCGCCACCAGCGACACACGCGCCGTGGGCAGGGTCAACAGCGCCGGCGCGCGCGCCTGCGCCAGGGTCTCGCCAGTGCCGGCATGGGCCACGCCGGCCTGCTCGAACAGCATCGACGTATAGCGCATGCCTTCGACACCCCAGTCGGTGGAGTGATTGTTGGCCAGGCTGACCATGTCGAAACCCATCTGCTGCAGGTCGGCCGCCACCGCTGGCGTACTGATGAGCCAGGATCCGCCCGACAATGCCGAGGGCGAGCCGCCGAACTTGCGCAGGTCGATCGCGGTACCTTCGAAATTGCCGAAGGTCACATCCGCATTGCGCAGCAGCGCCAGCAAGTCGGGGGCCGACTTCTCCAGCCGGGTACACAGGGGATCGGTCAGGATCAGGTCGCCCACGGCGACCACGGTGAAACCGTCATGCACGCGCGCGGCGCGCCAGTTGGGATGCATGTGGCCGTCGTGCGGCGTATGTTCTTGTTGGCTCATGGTCGTCCTCAGGCGCCCGGCGCGGGGTCGGCGATGCCATCCCAGCAGGCGCGCGCCAGGCGGCCCAGGGTGTTGAAGGCCGAGACATAGCCGGGCATGCCGTCGGGCATGACCACCGGCACCTGGTCGGTATAGCCGGTGATGATGAACAAGGGCAGGTTGTTGCGGAACACGATACCGCCATCCATGCGACCGCGCTTGCCGGTGCCGCCCTTGTGCGCCACCTTGGCGTCGGACGGCAGCAGCGAGGCGATCTTGGTGCGCAGTTTCTGCCAGCTCAGCACTTCGATGGCGAAGGCGCACTGTTCGGTGGTGCAACCCAGCCTGTCGGCCACCTTGGGATCGCTGCTGCCCTGCAGGATCAGGTCATACAGCAGGCCCTGGTCGCAGGCGCTGATGACGGTGACCTCGTCGAGCTTGTGGTCGCTGGGCATGTCGGGGCGTGGCACCGAGGTACGGTGGACGGTGTCGAACATGCCGATGGAGCGGCAGAAATCATTGATCTCGTCCAGGCCGATGCGCTCCAGCACCATGCGGGTGCAGACGTTGTCGCTGACGATGATCATCTGTACCAGCGCATCGCGCAGCGAGATGCTGAAACCGGGGGTCAGGAACTTGAAGGTGCCCGAGACCACGCCTTCGCGCAGGCGCTCTTCGTAGAGGATCGATTCGTTCAGGTCGAGCTGGCCGCGATTGACCATGCGCAGCACGGCCATCATGATCGAGGTCTTGCGGGTGCTGCCCGAGGGAAAGGCGACATGCCCGCCACGGTCGGCCTGCTGGCCGGTTACCAGGTTCTTGACATACCAGGACGTGACATAGGGTTGTTCATCACAGATCTGGTTAAGACGCGCTACGAGTGCTTCCATGCTATTTTCCTCATCACTATCGGGTTATCCTGCGGCGCCATCGTCAGCGCCTCACCCAGCTTGAACACCGCCACCGCGTCCGACAAGGTAGCGGCCTGGTCGCGCATGCTCTGCGCCGAGGCCGCGGCCTCCTCGACCAGGGCGGCGTTGCGCTGGGTCATGTTATCCATCAATGCAATCTTTTCGTTGATACTCTCGATGCCGCGCGTCTGCTCGTCGCTGGCGGCGGCGATCTCGCCCACCACCGCGGCGATATTGCGCACCGCCGCGACCACGTCGTTCATCGTCTCGCCGGCCTCGCCCACCATGGCACTGCCGGCCTGCACCTTCTGCACCGAGTCCGAGATCAGGCCCGAGATTTCACGGGCCGCCGCCGCCGAACGCTGCGCCAGGCTGCGCACCTCGGAGGCGACCACCGCAAAGCCACGGCCCTGCTCGCCGGCCCGGGCGGCTTCCACGGCGGCATTGAGCGCCAGGATATTGGTCTGGAACGCAATGCTGTCGATGACGCCGGTAATCTCGCGGATACGGCCCGAGCTGTCCTTGATCTGGTCCATCGTCTGCACCATGTTGCCCACCTTCTCGCCGCCGCGCCGCGCCACTTCCGAGGCCGCCAGCACCAGTCGATTGGCTTGCTGGGCATTGTCGCCGTTGTGCCGCACCGCCTCGGTCAACTGGCTCATCGAGGCCGCCGTATGCTGCAGCGACACCGCCTGCGCCTCGGTACGTTCGGACAGGTCGGCATTGCCGGCGGCGATCTCGCCCGATACCACGGCAATGGCCTGGGTGCCTGACCGCACCCCACCGACGATGCCGGCAAGCTGCGTGTTCATGCGCCCCAGGGCGTCGAGCAGCTTGCCGATCTCGTCACCGCCCTTGGAGACGATACGCGAACTCAGGTCGCCGTGCGCGACCCGGGTCGCGACCTCGACTGCCTTGTTGAGCGGGCGCACGATGCTGCGCCGTATGGCCCAGGCAAAACTTCCGCCGACGGCCACGCCGAGACCGCAGATGGCAAACAGCATCCAGGTCAGGCGGCGATCGGCCTGCACCGAATTGTCCAGCACGGCGCGTACCTGCGACTGCTGGATCAGCAGCAGGCGTTCCACCACCGCCACGGCGCGCTTGTTGGCCGGGTCCACGCGGGTGGCGATGATCTGCCCGGCATGTTCGATGTTGAATGCCAACGCATCGTTGAGCGCCTCTTTCAATGCCTCGTCGGTCTCGCGCTGCAGGTTGCCGATCTCGGCCAGCAGCTTGCCTTCGGCGTCATCGGCACCCAAGCTGCGAAAGCGGCTCAGGGCCGTTTCGTATTGCTTGTTGCTGGCCACCACCAACGCCGCCTCGCGCTGCATGTTCTCGACCTCGGTCTGCAGGGCGATGTTGCGCATGGCGATGCCACCGGTAAGGATGGCGCTCTTCATGCGCTCGGCCAATACGCTTTTCTCGCTCGGCCGTTCCAGCTCGCCGATCATTTGCGCCTTGTTTTGGTTGGTCAGCAGCGAGGTCGCCGCCACCACCGCCACCAGCGTACCCAATACCAGACCGAAACCGACGATGAGTCGTGCCCCAATCGACAGATGACGAATATGCATGCCGCGTTCCCCCCCGAGATAAAGCTGACTGCAGATGCAATGACAACGCCGATGCCGACGTCGCCGCTGGGTCACCGCTACGCCTGTGCCTCCAGGCGTTGTGCTGCGTATTGCGCAAGTTCCTGCAGGAAACCGTTGATGTCGCGCTGCAGGACATCGAAGCCTTCGTTCTTCTCGAAGGTCTTTTCATCCATGTAGGTGCCGCGCTTGATCTCTACCTGCACGCTATGCCGCCCCTGTTGCGGGGCGCCGTAGTTGGTCACGATGTAGCCGCCCTGGTATGGGGTGTTGATCAGCACCTTGTAACCCTTGGCGTCGAAGCAGCGCGCTACCCATTCGGTGAACTCCGAGGACGCCGAGGTGCCATTGCGGTCGCTCACCACGATATCCGGACGCACTGCGCCATTGTCCACGTTCATGGCGTTGCCGACCGATTTCATCGAATGGCAATTGATGTGCCAGACCTTGCCGAAACGCTCGTGGGCGGTATCGAGCTGGGCCTTCAATACGCTGTGGTAAGGCAGGTAGTACTGGTCGAGCCGGCCCTTGATCTCGCGTGTGCTCAACTTGCCGGCATACATGGGCACGCCCGGCAACGCATTGAGGCGGATCAGTCCCATGCCGCGCTTGCACGCCGCCGATGGCGCCAGCGGCGTGGGCCAGGGTTCGTCCAGCAGGGTGTCATCGATGTCGTCGGGGGCGCGGTTGGGGTCGATGTAGGCACGCGGGAAACGTGCCGCCAGCAACGGCGCGCCGATACCGGGCGCACCGCTCCAGAGCTCGTCGACGAAGGCATCCCAGGTGGTGTTGAGTGCCTCCGGCGGTGCCACGATGCCGGTGTTGAACGGATAGGTGGTGCCGCTGTGGGGCGAATCGATCACGATGGGCAGATGCCGCTCGGCGGTACCGGGGCGGGTCAGCGCATAGACCTGGTTGATGGATTTGATCATTGCATTGCTTGAAAGTGGATGGGGCGTGAAATATCGGCATCGTTGAGGTGGCACGCCGACCAATGGCCGCTTTCGATTTCCACCAGCGGCGGGCGCTCGCTGCTGCAACGTGGCATGGCATGCGGGCAGCGCGGGTGGAAGGTGCAACCCGACGGTGGATTGAGCGGGCTGGGCAGCTCGCCCTGGATCGGACGGTGCTCCACCACCTTGGCGTCCAGGCGCGGGGCGTCGGCGATCAGCGCCCGGGTATAGGGATGGTTGGGGCGGTCGAACACCGAGCGGGTGTCGGCCAGTTCGACGATGCGGCCCAGGTACATGATCGCCACGCGGTCGGCGATGTATTCGACCACCGCCAGGTTGTGGCTGATGAACAGGTAGGTCAGCCCCTTGGATTCACGCAGGTCCATGAACAGGTTGAGGATCTGCGCCTGCACCGACACGTCCAGCGCCGAGACCGCCTCGTCGCACACCACGAACTTGGGGTTCAGGGCCAGCGCGCGGGCAATCGCGATACGCTGGCGCTGCCCACCCGAGAACTGGTGCGCAAAGCGGGTCGCGTAGCTGGGATCGAGGCCGACCTGCTTGAGCAGCGCGGCCACGAACTCGGGCGCATCCTTCTTCTGCACCAGGCCATGGTAGATCGCCGCTTCGCTGATGACCTGGTCGATGCGCTGGCGCGGGTTGAGCGAGGCATAGGGGTTCTGGAACACCATCTGGATATTCAGGTGGGTCTCGACGCTGGGCTCGGTGATATCGCGCCCGTCGAAGGCCAGGCTGCCGCTGCTGGCCGGCAGCAGGCCGGCGATCATGCGCCCGACGGTGGACTTCCCACAGCCGGATTCGCCGACCAGGCCCAGCACTTCACCGCTCTCGACGGTGAGCGAGACGTCGCTCACCGCATGCACCTTCGGCTGTTGCTTGACCGGCAGCCCGACTTTTCCGGCCAGGCGGGAAAAGCTGCTCTGCTTGTGGCTGAAGCTCTTGGACAAGTTGGTGGTTTGCAGCATGGTGGTCATGATTAGCCCAACGGAAAGAAACAACGATGTTCACGCACGCCTTGGGTGAAGACAGGCGGCACTTGCTGGCACTCGCTACGGGCACGCGCGCAGCGGGGCGCGAAGTGACATCCGCGCGGCAGCGACAGCAGCGGTGGCGTGGCGCCGGGAATCGAATACAGGCGCTTGCCATGGTTCTCGGCGTGCGGCAGCGAATCGATCAGGCCACGGGTATAGGGATGCAGGGGGTCGGCGATGATCTGGTCGACCGGACCGCTCTCGATGACGCGCCCGGCGTACATCACGCACAGGTCGTCGGCCAGGTCCTTGACCACGCTGATGTCGTGGGTGATCCAGATCAGGGCGGTACCGCTCTCGCGCGCCAGGTTCTTCATCTCGTACAGGATCTGGGCCTGGATGGTGACGTCCAGCGCCGTGGTCGGTTCATCGGCGATGATCAGGTCAGGGCTGTTGATGATGGCGTTGGCAATCGCCACGCGCTGGCGCATGCCGCCGGAGAGTTCGTGCGGATAGGCTTTCATCCGCTCGCGCGGCGCCGGAATGCCGACCCGCTTCAAGGCCTCGCACACCTGGTCGTCGATCTCGCCGCGCGAAGCCTTGCGGTGGATCGCCACCGTCTCGGCCAGCTGCGCGCCCACCTTCATGACCGGGTTGAGCGACATCATCGGGTCCTGGAACACCATGGCGATGCGGTCGCCGCGCAGTTCGCTCCAGCGCTTGACCGAAGCGTTACGCAATTCCTCGCCGTTGAACAGGATCTCGCCGCCGGTGATCCGTCCCGGTTGCTCCAGCAGGTTCATCAGCGAGAAGGCCGTCACCGACTTGCCCGATCCGGACTCGCCCACGATACCCAGCACGCGGCCGCGCTCCAGGGAAAAAGAGACATTGTCGAGCGCTCTTGCCACGCCCGCCTCGGTATGGAACTCGGTCACGAGTTCCTTGACTTCCAGTAGTGCCATGATCTTGCCTCAGTGTTCGCCGTAATGACGGACGTGATTATTATTGACGTGGTAAGCCAGCTTAATGGTCCAGCTTCGGATTGAGCGCCACCCGCAGGCGGTCGCCCACCAGGCTGACCGAAATGACCAGCAGCACCAGTGCAATGCCCGGGAACACGCTGATCCAGTACTGGTTGGAAAGCATGTAGTCGAAACCGTTGGAAATGAGCAGGCCCAGCGACGGCTTGGTCTGTGGCAGGCCGATCCCCAGGAAGCTCATGGTCGCCTCCAGCGTGATGGCGTTGGCCATCTGGTTGGTGGTGGTGACGATCAGCGGTGCCATGCAGTTGGGCAGCACGTGGCGAAACATGATGCGACGCGCCGGCAGGCCCTGGCCCAGCGCCGCCTCGATGTATTCCTTGCTGCGCTCGACCATCGCGATGCCGCGCACGTTACGGGCAAAGATGGCCCACTGCACCAGCACCAGCGCCATCAGGGTCTTGTCCACCCCCTGCCCCAGCACCGCCAGCAGCACCAGCGCCACCAGAATGGTCGGGATACTGAGCTGCACGTCAACCACCCGCATGATGATGGCGTCGACCTTGCCACCGAAGTAGGCCGAGATCAGGCCCATGCAGGTGCCCACCGCCAACGCCGCCAGCGCACTGGCCACGCCGATGCCCAGGCTGATGCGCAGGCCGTAGAAGATGGCGCTGAGCATGTCGCGTCCGGCGCCGTCGGTACCCAGCACATAGGTCATCTTGCCGTCGGCGCTTTGATCGCCGGGGCGGTGCTCGGCTTCCATGATCGAGACCTGGGTCAGGTCGTACGGGTCTTGCGGTGCGATCACCGGTGCCAGGATCGCCACCACTACCAGCAGCACCAGCAGCAAGGCGGCGATGGTGCCGACCCGGCTCTTGCGGTAACGGCGCAGCAGCGCCCGGTAGGGATGCTCGGCCGGCGCCGGGGCCGGCTCCATCGGCTGGGGTGAAATGGCTTGGGTGTCTATGTCGTTCATCTTCATCATGGTTCGGCGCGCACGCCGCTCCCTCTCTGTCTGCTCTGCCGTCGAAGCGGCATGGTTCTGTGTCTGGGTGGAATCAGGCGGCCTTGGTGCGCAGTCTCGGGTCGAGCACCAGGTAGAGCATGTCGACCGTGAAGTTGATGATCACGTACAACAGCAACACCACCATCAGGTAAGCCACCACCACCGGCCGGTCCAGCTGCAGCACCGAATCGATGATCAGCTTGCCCATGCCGGGCCAGGCGAAGATGGTTTCGGTGATCAGCGAGAAAGCGATCAGGTGACCGAACTCGATACCCATGACGGTGACGATGGGAATCATCACGTTGGGCATGATATGGCGCACCATCAGGCGCAGCGGGCCCACGCCCTTGGCGCGCGCGAACTTGACGTATTCCTGCACCGCCACTTCACGGGTGCCGGCTTCGGTCATGCGCATGACCAGCGCCACATTGTGCAGGGCCAGGGTACAGGCCGGCAGGATCACGAACTTGATGCCGTCCCAGGTCAGGAAGCTGACCTGGATACCCAGCAGCGAGGTGGTCTCACCGCGCCCGCCGGAAGGCAACCACCCCAGGTTCACCGAGAACACCAGGATCAGGATCAGGCCCAGCCAGAACACCGGCACGGTCACGCCGAAGATCGAGAAGGCCATGGCGAACTTGTGCAGCGCAGTGCCCGGACGCAGGCCCGACCACAGTCCCAGGGGAATGCCGAAGACGGCCGACAGCAGCAGGGCCATGATGGCCAGCTCGAAGGTGGCCGGCATGCGCTCGAAGATCAGGGCAATGGCGGAGCGGTTGAAGACAAACGAATTGCCCATGTCGCCGTGCAATGCATTACCCAGGAAACGCAGGTATTGCTGGTAGACCGGCAAGTCCAGGCCCAGGGCATGCGAGGCACGCTGGATTTCCTCAAGGGAGGCATCGGGTGCCACCAGCAGGTGGATCGGATCGCCCACCAGGTTGATGCCGACAAATGCCAGGATCGACATCACGAATATCACGAGCACGCTTTGCAGCGCCCGCTTCAACATCATCTCAAACATGCTTGCTCTCCACTCCTCTTCTGGGCCCTGCGGCCTCGTCTGCTCGAACCCCACTGGACAAGCATGCTCTTCAAAACTGGTCAGGGCTAGCTGTTCCGGTGCTGGCTTATTCGATACGCTGTATCGTTAAGCGATACTATATATCACGTATCGACACGATGTCAAAATAAACTTGGATGTTTTTAGGGCCTTGCTCATCGGCCGCAAACCCCGTGCGAAAGCGGTGCGCAGCCGTTATTGCATGCACTGCTTTCGCGCCGGTTTTTGCATCGCAGCATGGCATTTGCACCATCGCGATGCGCCCCTTGTCGAGCGCGGTCATTGCATTTGTGGCATCGCCGCAAATCCGGACCGCGGCCGGGCTATCGACTCACCACCGGCAGGATCACGTGCGAGGGACGTTGGGCATCGACGTAGATCCGGTTGGCCGCCACCCGCGGCTCGCTGGCCACGCCTTCGTCGGCGCCGGTATTGGGATTGCAGTCGAAGCGGGGGAAGTTGCTGCTCGACACGTCGACCCGGATCCGGTGCCCGGCCTTGAAAAGATTGCTGGTCGGGAAGGCATCGATGCGGATCCGGTAGACCTGGCCCGGCGTCATCAACGCGGGTTGCTCCCAGCTGTCGCGGTAGCGCACCCGCAGGATGCCGTCCGTCAGGTTCATGGCGTAGCCGTCGGGATAGTCCTCGTTGGGCGGATAGACATCGATCAGCTTGATGGTGAAGTCGGTATCGACGCAGTCCGACGATATCCACAGTTCGGCGCTGACGGCACCTGTTACTTCGACATCCTCCTGCAGCACCGGGCTCTGGAATACCAGCACGTCGGCCCGCGCGGCCAGCGCCTCGTAAGGAGGACGCACCCCGAAGCGGGCGGCATGTTCGTGCTGGTCGAAGGCCCCGCCCACCATCAACGGCTCGCCCGAGGTCACCGCCCCGCCCACCGTGGGCACTGGATGATGCGGGTCGTAGCGATAGGCCAGGTGCGCCTCGGTAGCGGCCGGCTGGTCGGTGGCGAGCAAGCCATCGGCATGCAGGTAGTGCGACTGCAACTGGGTGCCGGGAACCGGCCAGGACGGTTCGGCACGCCATGTGCCGCCATGCTCCATGCGCCCCTGGGCGTTGCGACGCCCGCTGCCGCCGCCCATGACGAACAGGCTCACCGGCGGCAACGGCGATGGCAGCTCCGGGTTGCCCTTGAGCCAACGCTCGAACCAGGCCAGGCGCAGAGCCAGGAAGTCGGGGGCCAGTTGCCCGTCGAGCGTGGCCTCGGGGCCGAAATCGACGTCGCCGGCGTAGGTCAGCGAACGGTTGCCGTGGGTCCATGGCCCCAGGATCAGGTTCACCGGATTTTTCTTCTTGCCCACCAGGCCCATGTAGTTTTCGGTAGCCGTGCGTGGATAGGGGTCGAACCAGGACGACATGTGGACCATGGCGGCGTCGCAGAAACGATCGTGATAACCCTGCGCGTACAGGCCGGGCCGGCGCCAGTAGGCATCGAACTTGCCATGGCGCCATTGCTCGAACAGGTATTGCTCGTACTCCGGGGCCAGTTGCAGGGGCGAATTTCCGGGCGTCCACTCCAGGCTGCGCTCGAACCACTCGCGCATGTCGACATCGCGCAGGGCGTCGGCACGCGCCTCGTCACGCAGCACCTCGGGGCTTTCCAGCGCCTGGCGCAGCGCCCAGGTCGCCTGCTTCATCTCGAACGCGCCGCCCTGGCGGATGCCGCCCTGGTAGGCGTTGGAAAAACCGCCCGAATCCATGAACATGGCCACCACGCCCGGCGCCCCCAGGCTGGCCAGCGCCGCTTGCGTATGGGCCGCGTACGACAGGCCCATGGTACCGATGCGACCGGCGCTCCAGTCCTGGCGCACGATCCAGGCGCAGGTATCGTAGCCGTCCTCGGCGTCGCTGGTGTATTTGACGAATTCGCCTTCCGAGGCGTAGCGGCCGCGACAATCCTGGTAGACCACGGCATAGCCATGCTGCACGAAGTAGCTGGCCACCTGTTCGCGGGTCAGGGTCTCGGCGTTGCTGGCACTGCGCTCGCTGCGACTGGGAAGATGCTTGCCATAGGGCGTGCGTTCCAGGATCACCGGCGACTGCACGCCGTCGCGCGACTGCCGGGGCAGGTAGATATCGGTCGCCAGCAGCACGCCATCGCGCATCGGCACCATCACGTTGCGCAGCACGATCGGCGCCGCATCGGCCGGGGTGGAAGTGGCAGGAGCACCGGCGACGGCATGGCCATCGGCGGCATTGTGGAGTTGGGTTGGAATAGTACGTGGGCGCATAGTCTGATGAAATGGATGAATGCAAGGCCCCCTCCGAGGCTGGCGCAGGCCAGCGGCGGATCCCGGGTATTGCGAAAAAAGCGGGGGGTGAATCAAAAAAAGCGACGTCACGTATGACGCCGCAGATCGCACCGGCACTTGGCCGGTCCAGTTTTTATTCGTCGTCCAACAGAGGCCAACCCCCTCCACCTCCCCTGCTGGCAACGTCTTATGTTATTTGGGACGGATATCCATGGCCATCGTGAAACCATCGGCACGCGGCGTGATGGTCAGGGTCTTCTTCATGGCCCAGGCCGAGTTGAGGTGCAGCAGCGGGATGATGGCGCCATCGTTCAAGGCCAGCGACGCCGCCTTCTGCTGCAATTGCTCACGGGCTTTTTCGTCGGTGGTGGCGGCAGCCTTGTCGATCAGGTCGTCGACTTCCTTGTTGCTGTAGCGGCCATAGTTGCTCACGCCGGTCACCTTGGCCTTGTCGAACGAGTGGACGGACGACACCAGGCCGGTCAGCGAATCGCCGGTCACCGCGCCGTTACCCACCAGGAACACGCTGAACTCGGGCTCGCCGTTGGGACCGCCACCGAAGGCGCGGGTCTGGAACACCGAATAAGGCATGGTCGACACACCGGTCTTGATGCCGATCTGGCTGAATACCTGCGCTACCGCTTCGCACAGCTTGGCGTCGTTGATATAGCGGTTGTTGGGGCAGTGGATGGTCAGGTTGAAGCCCGACTGGTAACCGGCCTCGGCCAGCAGCGCCTTGGCCTTGGCCAGGTCGTAGGCCGGCAGCTTGAGCGCAGGGTCGTAGCCGAAGAAGCCCTTGGGGACCAGCTGAATCGCCGCGGTGGCATCGTCCTTCATCAGGAACTTGATGATGCCGTCGCGGTTGATGGCGGTCATCAGGGCCTGGCGCACCTTGGGATTCTTCAGCGGATTCTTGGCCAGCGGCTTGTCGTCGTCGCCCTTGATATAGGGCGAGACATCGCGCGACTGGTCCAGCGCCAGGTAGTTGAGCATGTACGAGGTGATCGACGCCAGCTGGTAGTTCCTGAACGACGCTTCCATGTTGGAGGTGATGTCGTTGATGATGTCGACCGAGTTCGACAGCAGTGCCGCCGCCCGTGCAGGTTCACGCGGGATGAACTGGAAGGTCACCTTGTCCCATGGCTCCTTGTCGCCCCAATAGTCGGGGTTCTTGGCCAGCGTCAGGCTCTGGCCGTGCGCCCAGGTGGCGAACTTGTAGGGACCGCTGCCGATGGCCGACTTGCCATTGGCAAAACTCTCTTCATTGACGGTGTCGCCCAGCGACTTGGGCAGGATCGCGATCAGGCCCACGTTCTCGGGCAGCGTCGGGCTGACCCGCTTGGTCTTGACCTGCAGCAGCAGCGGGCCGGTCACCGACACCGACTCGACATCCTTGAGGTAGGAGCGGAACGTGCGCGGACCGGACAGGCCCATGGCGCGGTCGATCGAATATTTCACATCGTCGGCGGTAAGCGCGGCACCGTTGGTGAACTTGACGTTGGGGCGCAGCTTGAATTCCCAGGTGGTCGGGTTGACCATGCGCCAGGACAGGGCCAACGATGGCTTGGGGCGTAACTGGTGGTCTTGCGCCACCAGAGAATCGTAGACGTGTGCCCAGATGTTGCGATTGGCACCGTTGAGCACATGTGGATCAGCAGAAGTGACTTCTGCCTTGAAACCGATCTTCAGGTCGGCGGCGACAGTGGCGCCGCTAACGCAGATGGATGCGGCCAGGCATAACATTGCCAGCCCTCTTCTTGCTGCTCTCAACATGGTTTCACCTTTCGTGATTTGTTTCACTAGAGAATACAATATATCGACAAACAATACTTTTTTCTGCCAGCGATTGCAGCGCCGGCGCTCTTGCGGCAAAAAAGCCAATCCCGAATCCGGGATTGGCAAAGAGGGCTCCTCAAGAGACAGAAGGTCACACTACTACAACAGCAATCAGAAACGATGCAGGATGCCCAAGGCCAGCGCGTTCTGGTTGTTGTCCACACCAGGCGCGCCATTGCTGGTCAAGCCTGGGTTATACATGTCCTTGGCGCGCAGGTTTGCCAGCATGCCGTAGACCAGGGTGCGCTTGGACAGGTTGTAGTCCGCACCCAGCACCAGTGCAGTCAACTTGCCGTTGTTGTTGGCGCCGATGAAGTTGAAGCGCGAATGGATCACGCTTCCCTTGAGCAGCCAGTTGCCCAGGGTGTAGTCGGCGCCCACATCATAGATATTGGCCTTGTCGTTGTTGATGCCGCCGGCCGTGAAGGCTGCGGTACCAGCGGTGGCAGCGAAGGTCGAGGCGAAGTTCGGCGCCGCGCCCGACGAGGCGTTGAGCAAAGGCTGCTTCACGTTCGACCACTCGCCGCGCAACTTCAACGCGCCCAGCTGGTAGCTCGAACCCAGCATGAAGACCTTGGTACAAATGGAACCGGTCGCGCCTGCCGCACTGTTACAACCGGCATTGCTCGATGCGCCCTGGTCGCTGCTGGTGTTGCCGGTGCCGATGGTGGCCGCCTTGCGCGATTGCCAGTAGGCGAAGCCGATGCCGAACGGACCGCCGGTATAGTTACCGCCGAAACCGACCGACTGGCCTGCCTTGTTGTCGCCGGCCTGCTCGCCGAAGGCATAGGTCAGGTTACCCTGGAAGCCGCCGAACTTCGGGGTCAGGTAATAGATCATGTTGTTGGCGCGCTCGCCGGTGGAACGGTCGAGGTTGTTGCCATGCACCTTGCCGGTGTAGGGCAGCATGCGCGATGCGGTCGAATATTGGTTGGCGATGAAGTCGGTATAGTCCTTGCGGCGACCGACCTCGATGCTACCGGCCGAACCCGACAAACCGATGGTGGTGCGACGACCGAATGTCAGGCCACCTTGGCCCGATGCGCCGTTATCGATGGTAAAGCCACCCTCGATGACGAAGTTTGCCTTGAGACCACCGCCGAGATCTTCCGTGCCGCGAAAGCCCAGGCGAGACTGGGTGTACTGGCCCGAATCCAGGCCGATACGGCTGGCGGTGGCGCGAGCGCCCGATGCAGGCGTGGTGACCTTGTCCACGTAACCCAGGCCGGCGGTCACGACACCATAGATCGTCACGTTGCTTTGCGCGTGCGCCACACCCACGGCCCCCATGCACAGCAACATCATTGCTGACTTCTTCATTTACCTCTCCCTTTTGTTTAGGCCTGTCGACATCGAGTCGACGACTCCAGTCAATCACCATCGTTTCGCTAACCAATCCGACGTAACGATAGACGACATGGTAATAAGGCTATTCGTCAACGTCAACAGTGTTTCACTAATAAATATAGCGTATCGAATAGCGATACATCAATGAATCATTGTGGGGCGAAAAACCGCCTTCCTGCATCTTTTTCGCGCAGCATTGCACCGCGCAAATGCAGACGGGGAGCGGTTTCTCGCAAAATGCACTAAAACATTTTCGCGCGGATGCAACAGTGCCCTCGCAAACCCGCCGCAGCGCAAAAAAAAATCAGGTTTTTTTTCGCTGTCCCGCCATGAGCTCATCATTGCGTTGTGTGCGATGCAACAAACGCAATCCCCTGAAAACGCTCATTGCGGTCTTTCCAATGGCCTATCGCCCGTCCAATGTGTGACATACGGACAACAGCAAAGGCCTGGCTGCGCGGACGGACAAAAAAAAACGCAGCCGGGAAAGGCTGCGTGGAGGCGATGCGATGACGACCGGAGCCAATTGCGGCTTCAGGCGCCTGAATAACCGAGCGATGCAGAAAAGCGGCTGGCGGCGAACTTCAGGATATCCACATACTTGCCCAATTTATCCTTTGGCACGCGGGTGACCGGGGCCGTCATCGACAGCGATGCGATCACCGCGCCGGTGGCGTCGCGAATGGGCGCGGCCACCGCCACCATGTCGGTGGTCTTTTCCGAAAACGAGGTGCTGTAGCCGTCGACCAGGATCTTCTTGATCTCGCGCTTGAGCTCGGTGCGCTTGACGATGGTATTGGGCGTGTAGCGTTCGAGCTTGCCGCTGAGGATGTCTTCCTGGATCTGTTCCGGCGCATGCGCCAGCAGCAGCTTGCCGGAAGCGCCGACGAACAGCGGGCGTCGGTCGCCCAGCTGGCTGTGTACGCGCAGCGCATGCGGGGCATCCCACCAGGCCACGCAAACCGTCTCGGCGCCGTCGCGAATACGTACCAGCACGCTTTCGTTGCACTCGCGGCCGATGGTCTCGAGCATGTCGTTGGCCACCGTGATCAGGCTCAGCTGCGCCTGCGCCGCACTGCCGATGATCAGGGCCCGGTAGCCCAGGCTGTAGGAGGCTGCCGGCAGCTGGCGGCGCACCAGTCCGCATTCTTCGAGGGTGGTCAGCAAACGAAAGGCGCGGGCCTTGGTATTGCCCGACAGGCGCGCCAATTCGGTGACGCCCTTGCCGCTTTCCTCTGCCACCAGAAACAGGAGTTCAATTGCCTTGCTTACCGCGTCGACGGTATATGTCATAGATGTTCCTTTTGTTGCACGCCTTCATCGCTGGGTGCCCTTTATTCTTTACGGTGCAAAGGTCGACTTGCCGCTCGGCATCATCGCGCGCGCCATATCCCCGCTACCATAACTGGTCATTCTCGCAGAAGGCTTTACAACTGTCAGCCCTGCATCGGTGGACAGTCATCCAGCATCATCACACGCCATCGTTGGCAGGACGCATCGCCGCAGTCACCGCAAACGGTGGCCGGGCATACCATTTCAACAAGAGGTGCGGCTCGGCTGCATTGGCCGACAGACGGGCGCGCGATTGACTCGGCGCTAAAATGATACATTGTTTTATTTGAAGAAACAACGGCGCAAGCGCCACCGCGCAGGCCCGCCCAAGAGGGGCCCGCGCGGCGGCGCTTGCGCACCCACCAGATGGATGGCGGTCTTCAGGCGGCCAGCATGGTCGCGGCCGAGTGGCCCGGCATTTCCGTTTCCTGCTGGTATTCCCAAGGCCAGCGCAGGTAGGTGTCACGGTCGGCCGGCATCGAGAAGTCCGGCACGTACATGTCCGGCCCTTCGCATCGATAGATGCTGAAGGTGCCGGTGCGGTTGCCCAATGCCTCGCAGTATTGCCGGGAGCGCGCAAAGGTCCAGCCGCTGCCGCAGACATCGTCGACCAGCAGGATGCGCCGGGCGCGCGGGGCGCGCTGCTCGCCATCCAGGAAGTGCGGCCGGGGGTTGCGCCGGTTGCAGACCAGGTAGTCGATGGGCAGCCCGGTGTGGCGGGCGATCAGCGCCGCCACCGGACTGCCGGCACGCAGGATGGCCACCAGCAGATCGTAGTCGCGCACGATCTCGGCACGGTGCGTCAACACCATGGCCTCGACATCCGACCAGGCCACGTCGACGGTACGCGAGAAGTTCATCCAGTCGGGCGGCGCCTCGCGGGCGATATCGAGCGTCATCGTTTTTCTCCCGGCGCGCGCGTGGTTGCATCGTACAACTGGCTATCGGCCGAGATGCTCGAGTCCATTGTGCGCAACCGGTCGTCGGTGGCGCCCCTATCCTCGGGCGCGATGTCGGGGTCAGCATGCACGCCGGAAAAACTGTCCCATTCCCGTGGCGGCTGGTCCGAATGCATGCTTTCGAAGCGCTCGGGCTCGTACCCGCTCGATGCGATCGTGCTCAGTCGCGTCGGCTCGTGCTCGTCCCCTCTCGATACGACGGTACTGCGCCGCGTGGAGTCGTTCTCGTCCGCTGGGGGAATGAATTCCCGCGGGATTTCGCGCATCTCGGGCTCGGTCCCGCCAAGCGGCCAGTCCGCTCTGTGCTGTGACCAGGTGCGATCCGGCTCGACGCGCGGATAGCGCTGGTCCACGGTAGTCCCGTCCTGCAAGGCCTGGCGCAAATTGCCCTGCAGCGCCGATTGGCGCATCGTGATCTTGTCACGTGCATTGCCTGCACTGTCCTGGCGAGCGCTGATCTTCTGCGCCAGGATGGCTTGTTGCCGGGGATCTTGCTCATTCGCCAGGCGCAGCTGGTAAGTCTCGATGCGGCCCTCGTGGAACTTGGCCTTGGCATCCGACCAGGAATTGGCGATGCCGGTCATCCACTTGAGGCGGCGGTTGTCCACCGGCTGGAAGAAGTGGGCATCCGAATAGGCCTGCGCCCGCTCGGCCACTCGGCTGGGCCTCGCCGGCGCCACGTCGCTGCTTGCGCTGCGTTCCACATAACGGGCCTGCGGACGACGCGCCCGCAGGTAGCCGATCAACTGTTCACGCTCGTTGTCCATCTGTTCAATTGTCGCCCCCAGCTCAAGATTGCCGCCGAGGGCGGCGCGGTTGACCTTGCGCTGGGCGGCGTTATCCTGCCGGGCCATCATGAAATGATCGCGCCGTGCTGGCGACAGGTCGGTCTGGCGCGCGCGGATTGCATTGGCCTGCTCCTGGGCCAACAGCGCTGCATTGTGTACCCCCAGCTTGATGTGTTGATAGACGCTGCGCACGCGGCTCACGTCACCGTCCTGGTATTGCGCGGTGACCTGTGCCGAGGTCTTGACCGCAAAGGGCGAAGGCCTGCCGTAGCTCATCTTGAGGGAATACCCGTCGGCGCTGGTCAGGTAATTCGGGCGATAGGACCTGACCACCGCGTCCGACATATCCAGTGGCGTGAATCCGGACGCGTCGAGATCACGGCGAAAGCCCGCCGTGGCGTCCTCGACAGCTTCGTCCAGGTTGCCCTTGCGGGCCTGTTGTCCAATCTCGCGCTTGTATCGATAGCGCTGCTGTTTCAGGTCGTAGTGCCGATCGACCTGGTCGCTCTGGTCGCTGCGCTTTTGCGCCAGGTCAGAGGCGAGGTCTTCGTCGGCGCGCACTTCCGGGCGCATGGCATCGAAACGCTTGGCCACGCCGATGCGCGCCCGGGCCGCGCTGGCGCGTCCGCTGGCCGCCATGCTGCGCGCGCCGAGCGCCATATCGCCGAGCTTGTTGACGGCGCCGGCAAAGGCTTGCACCTTGGGGTTGGCGCTCTTGGCCAGCCAGTTCGAATAACGATTGCCGAGGCTGGGGCGAAAATTCGATCGCTCTGCGCTGCGGATCTGGGTCGGGTCGGAAACATGGCTGTAATAGACGCCGCTGGTGCCATTGATGGGTTGGGTCATGATGATTCCCGTGGATGGGTTCAAGGTGTTGCGGTTTCGGGCGCCAGGAAATGGTCGATACGCCACTGCTGCGCCTGCTGGGCCAGGTTCACCATCAGCCCCAGCAGCAAAGGCGGGGCCATCGCAGCCAGTTCGTAGCGATAGCCCAGCGCCACGCGCCGGTCGGGCGCCAGCATGAAGGTGGGTGCCAGCTGGCTGTAGATGACCATGTTCGCTTCCAGCAACGCAGCATAGGCCTCGGCCAGCCGCTCGGCGGGTGCTTCGCCGAAATCGCAATACACCATTAGGTGGTCGGGCGCCGTGTCCTCGTCGTATTCGAGATGGAAATCGATGCCTTCGACCTCGACCGCATAGCCCTGCAGCAGCAGTTCGTGCTGCTCCAGCCGGGCCAGCGTACAAAAGTCCTTGGCAAGATTGATAAAGCGCTGTCGGGACATGGTTTCCTCTTAATGTTGAAGTCACCATGGGTGATGCACGACGGGAATAGGGTTCCGCTTCGTGAGCATCCTTGAGGAAAATTGCCGTTTGGGAAAGGTTGCGCCGGCGCCGTCCAGACAAAAACGCCGAAGCCTGCACTGGCAGGGCTTCGGCGTCGGACCGACGACGGCGCTGGGAACGTGGCGTCAGCGCTTGGCGCTGTTGAGCATGTCGTGCAGCTCGAGGCGGTTGTAGGCCACGCGCAGCGCATCGCGCGCACTGACGCTTTTCTTGAGCACCAGTTGCAGCAGCACTTCGTTGAGGCTGCGCGACATGTTGTCTTCCTTGCGCTTCATGAAATCACCAATCAGGTGCAACTTGGACGGATCGGTGATGAACGGCGCGATCTGCTGGTTGTTGTTGAACACCATTTCACTGGCCATGACATGATGCTGGCCGTCCTCGGACGGCAGCAGGCTCTGGAACACCACGCCCACCAGGGTCTCGGCCAGGGTGGCGGCGCGCTGGTTGCGCTGGTCCTGGGGGAAGAAACCCAGCAACTTGCTGATGGCCCGCACCGCACTACTGGTGTGCAGCGTGGCGAGCACCAGGTGACCGGACTCGCCGGCATGCAGCACCGTGTCGGCGGTATCGAAGTCGCGGATCTCGCCCACCATCAGCACATCGGGCTTCTGCCGCAGGGCTTCGCGCAGGCCGGACGAGAAGCTTTCGGTGTCGGTCGGTACCTCACGCTGTGAGATCATCGATTGCTTGCGCTGCAGTTCGTACTCGATCGGCTCTTCAATGGTGATGATGTGACCGTGCCGGGTCGAATTGATATGGTCCAGCATCGAGGCGATGGTGGTGGTCTTGCCGGCGCCGGTGGGGCCGGTCACCAGGATGATGCCCTTGGTCGCCTCCAGCACGGTCTTGATATAGCTGGGCAGGCCGGTGCCTTCCAGCACCAGCGGCTCCAGCGGGAAGCGCCGGATCGAGACCGCTACCTTGGTGCCGCGCGAGATGCGGAAGATATTGCAACGCAGGCGCCATTCCCCGAGCACGAAGGGGCAATCGATGGCGCCATCGATGATCTTGTCCTCCCAATCCTCGTCGATGGCCGCCAGCAGCGGGCCCAGCGACTCGATGGAGACCGGCATGTCGTTGGACGGCTGCCAGCCTCGCGGGGTCTTGAGCATGAGCGGCTGGTCCTGCTCGATGTGGATATCCGAAAAAGTTTGCGGGGAGTTGACCAAGGCCAGCAACTCCCGTTGGAGGTCTCGGGCAAGGAAATGATCATTTGACATTCAGCCACCTGATTTGTAAGCGGTCTTGATGGAGAGGGCGTTGCACGGCTCGCCTGTTCTTTCCGACATGTTGTTGACACCCTGCATCTCATGCATACCGATGTACCACGCGGCCCGGGTAGTGGGAGCAGATCTACCCATCGGTTCAACTAAGACATCGTACCAAGGGAGTCTACTATACCTGCTCACGCGGTCGCAAATGTTCAAGAATGCTCAACGATTTAGATTTTCTGCAGGTCTCCACCCGATGGGAAACCTATAAAAAAATGAGCAAATACCTGATTGACGAGCGAAAAATCAGGGATTTGCGCCATGCCCGAGGGCTCCCCCGATGTCAACCGGCACGGCGCAGCTTTACTAACATTTATCGCGACGCCTGGGCAATTATCTCTTTGGGTATGTTTTTGTATACCTTTTGCGCATACTTGATCCGCAGTTGGGGATTACGCGCATTGTAAGCGCCCACGGCTTCCCACGTAAGTCCCATGCGTTGCATGTTCTGCGCCAGGATCCAGGCGCCCACCTGCAGGTTCACGCACGGATCCTTCAGTTGTTCCTCGGTCACGCCGTACTTGCGCAAGGTCGGTAGCCAGCTGCTGTTGATCTGCATCATGCCGATATCGTAGCTGCCGTTCTTGTTGCGGTTCATGGCCTCGGGATTGAGGTTGGACTCGGTCTTGGCGATCGCATACAGCAGGTGCACGTTCACGCCGTACCAGGAAGCCACCTCGTTCCAGCAGGCTACCGCCGGTGCGCAGGCCAGGCAGGCCAGGATCAGCGCGGCGGTCTGCAGCAGCAGGCGCACCAGCCAGCGGGGTCGTTCATGGTGAATAGGTTCCATTTGCGTATCTCATTGTCTTGTCGGCGCCGCAGATAAGCGGCACGTAGTTACTGTCCATGACGATCGTGCCCACCGGGAAGGTGATATGGGTGGTGTTTTCCCAGGGATCGTATTCCGAGTAGTGGCAAGGCGCGCCGGGAGTGAAGTAGTTGATCCCGACCGACACTGCCGGCGACGACGTCCAGCGATTGACCTGCAAGCCTTCAGTGACGACGTTGTGGGCCACATAGACATCTTTTGCATTGACCGCACGCGCTGCATTGACATCGCGGTCTGCAGTAATGTCGTTGCTACTACTAATGTCTCCAGTGGCATGGATAGTTCCGGCGGCGACGATATTTTGCGAGGCATTGAGGTTGCCGGTATTGACGTCGCCCGCGGTCAAGGTGCCCGGCACGCTCATGTTGCCGCTCTGGTCCACCGCCAGTGCTACCCAGTTCGAGCCGTTGAAGGTGAAGGCGCGCGACAGTCCCTTGACCATGCGCACGTCACCCACCGTATTGCCGGCGCCGGGCAGGTTGGCATAGTTCTGTACCGGGTCCTTCCACTGCGAGGGCGAACTCCAGACGTTATTGGTGCCGCATACCAGCAGGCCGCGCGTGACCGAGTCGATGGCAACGGCGGCCCGGTTGACGCCATCGGCATCGAGGCAACTGGCACCGGAGCTCACCAGGGCCACGTCGGCCATGCGAATCGGTGTATTCATCCGATTGAGCTCGGGCCGTCCCGGCACGGCGTTGCGGTAGAGGAAATCGGCCGACGATTGCCCGGGGCCGCCGAAGAACAGGTTGGACGCCAGGTGACCACCATCGGCGGCATTACCGGTCAGGTTGGTGGCACCGGTGCAGGTCGTGGAGCGATAGGAAGAGGTGCTGCTGCTCCAGCTGCTCCCCTTGGCATTGCCGAAATCCGACGCACTGATATAGCCGCCATTGGGCCCCGCATTGGCGGCAATCACCGGCAGCACCTTCTCGGGGATCGGATCGCCTCCGGTGGTGACCACCAAGGCATCGAACTTGCCAGGGTTGCCCGTGGGATCAGGCTGGCGAATCAGCACGCACGGCGTCTGCCCGTAGACATTCTTGGCACCCATCCCATCCGGCAGGAATTTTCCCGTCTTCAGTTGGGCCACGCCTACTGCCAGCAGCGACCCTGCACCCGGCAGCGAAGTCGTCAGCGTGGCGGCGTTGGCTGCGATGTATTTCTGTCCCGCCGCCACGACCTGCGACTGGTAATACGATGCCTGCTGGCCCTTGGTGTCCTCCAGCGAGGTGTCCATCATGGTCGACAGGCTCATCACGAGGATGGCGCCAATGGCAAGCGCACCGAGGATTTCGAGCAACGCGATGCCGCTCTGGCGGCGCAGGGAGGAAGGAGGACGGATCGGCATCATATTCATTTGATCATTGCGATCCACACCGGCGCACCGTTGGGAATCGACATGGCGGAAATGGCGGTGGTCGGGATCAGGGTGTCGCCGGCGACCGGCGACTGCAACCTGTTGGTGGTGCTGTCGTAGATGCCGAATAGCACCGAGTTCTGCGCCAGGCTGGCCAGTTCGGCATTGAGGTTGCGCTCTGGCAGCGCGGTGGCGTAGATGTAGATGACGCCGGTGGCGTCCCGGAAATTGTTCCATGCCAGCGGCGCGGCCTGCTGGTAAAGGCGGCTCCACGACGGCAGGTAGCCGCCGCTCTTGAGGACCGCCGTGCTCACGGTGTTATAGCTCGATGCGTGTTCGCTGAAATAATTGATGACAGCGTTGCGATAGATGCCCATCTCGGCAGCCATGCTGGCCGCCTGCGCGGCCTGGACGTTGTCAAGCGTCTCGGTGTTCCTGGTCGCATAGACCCCGGCCACCGCGATCAGGATGGCCATTACTGCGGCGTTCCACATGGGGAGCCCTCCGTCAGGTCGGGCTGGCGGGCGCAGCTGCGCTCGCCAGCGCATTCTTTACAGCGTCGGTATTCAGCTCGATGTGTAGACGATGGAGTTGTCGTCTGCCGAACATTGGGTAGTGGCATTGGCAGCGGTGACCGGGAAGGTGGTAACGGCAGCGTTGGCATTGCCCTTGATGGAAGTCCAGCCATTGGCGCCCGAGAGCATGCTCACGCACACATCCTTCGGCACCGAGGGATAGGTGATCGTGAAACCGGTACCTGCCCCGACGATATCGACCGTGCCGCCCCAGCTGTTCTTGAGCGTGGTGCCGTCGGCAGCCAGCGTGCCGGGCGCGGCCTTGGCTGTCTGCAGCAGCGCGGGAATACCGGTGGTCGGATAAGTCTGCCCCATGTAGAGCTTGCGCACCGCGGTGCGAAGTCCGATCACCTCTTCGTTGGCCTGGTTCGACTTGGCGCTACCGAAAGCCCCCGTCAACAGCGAGATCGCCCCCATCACCACGATCGCGGCGATGCCCAGGTAGGCGATGCCTTCGAGCAGCGAAGCCCCGTGCTGGCGCGCCACCTTGCTGTTGGAGCGAATCGATTTTCCCTTTAAACCATTCATTTTCTCGACGACCATGATTAACCCCTGTTTTTCAAAAAAGAACTGCGTTGAACAAATCAATGAGCGCGGGCCAATGCCGCGATTTCCTGCTGTATTCCAAAAAACCCGATCACCAGCCAACCGATCACGACCGCCATGGTGACGACGGCCAGGCCGTTGACCAGCTTCATGCGCAGGGAAATGACTTCCACCCCCTGCTCCATCCATTCGTCGGCCATCAGTTGCAAGGCGTCGGCAAAGCCCTTGTACTCGGCATAGACGCACAGGTCGTCGATCACTTCCTTGGATGGAAACTGATAGCCCGTATTGCGTAGCGCCTCGCCGCAGTTCAGGCCCGAACGCACCCCCAGCAGCGCACCATCGAGCCGTTCGCGCAGCCAGGGCTGGGCACCGTTGGACAGCCGCATCAAGGCCTTCTCGACCGTCACGCCGGCGCCTTGCAGCGCCGAGAACGCCAGCAGGAAGCCGCTGCCGACCATCAGGCGATAGATCGAATAAGGCGGTGCGCGATCGGCCCAGATGCGAACAGTGCCGCGCCAGCGCGGCATCGACACGAACAGGATCACCAGCGCCGCACCGATGCCCAGCAAGGTCCATCCCATCCAGTTCTGCACCCATAGCGACATCAGGTACAGCGAACGCGCCGCCCCCTGCCACTTGTTGGGGTCCATCATGGTGGTGAACTGCGGAATGACCTTGGCGCCGAACAGGTAGATGTACGACAGCACCAGGCCCAGGATCGCCAGCGGATAGGCCATCCCGCCCACGATGACGCTGTTGATCTTCTTGCGCGCCTGCACCACGTTGACCACCGAGATCAGGGTCGACTCCAGCTTGCCGGACTGCTCGCCGGCCATCAGGATCATCTGCTCCGACTTGGGCACCCAACCGTCCAGCGCTTCCGACAGCAGGCGTCCGTTCTGCACGCTGCGGCGGCAATCGTCGAGGATGATCGCCAGCGGTTCCTTGGGCTTCTTGCCGTTGTACGACTCGCGGTCGCGCAATTCTTCCAGTACCTTCAACAGCGGCAAGCCATTACTGAGCATCTTGGACATCTTGCGATACAGGCGCAGCCGCGCCGTATCGGTGAACTGCGTCTTGGCCCACAGGCGGTTGATGTCAGGTAGCACTGCGGTTCTCCACGACGGTCAGAAAGGGCAACACCGGGGTATGGTCATAGACCAGGTGGCCCACCACCCGCTCGGCCATGCGCGGGTCGAGTTCGCCGCAGGCGACCTTCTCGATGGCATGCTCGAGCATGGTCTTGCCGCCCAGTTCGTTGATCCAGTATTTCAACGCCTCGGTTTTCTCGCCCTGGCGCACCAGGCGGAAGAAGTGGTCGTCCGGGATGATGATCTCGGCCACCACCGAGCGCCCCACGGTGCCCTGCCCCTTGCATTCGTCGCAGCCGGGACCGGTCACGCAGACGCCCTCGAGGTTGGCCGACACCGCTTGCCGCACCCGCGCCAGCATGGCCGGCGGCAGCGCCTCCGGGTGCTCGGCCAGCGACTGCCGGCAGCAGGGGCACAGCTTCTTGACCAGGCGCTGGCTGATCAGGCCGGTCACCACGTTATGGTCGGCCACCAGGCTGGCCGGCAGGCCCAGGTCCAGCAGCCGGTCGACGATGGCCAGGGCGCTGTTGGCGTGTACCGTGGTCCACACCTGGTGGCCGGTCATCGAGGCGCGCAGCGCGTTCTGTGCCGTGGCGCGATCGCGCACCTCGCCGATCATGATGGTGTCGGGGTCCAGTCGCATGGCGTTGGAGATGGCCGCGGCAAAGGCGCGCGAGCGTTCTTCCTCGCTGCCGGCGTTGGTCACCGCGGTCTGCACCGCGCCCTCGATCGGGTATTCGACCGGGTCCTCGATGGTCAGCACGTGCAGCTTGCCTTCGGCCTCGATGATCTCGCCGGTCAGCACTCGTTGCAGCGTGGTCGACTTGCCCGAACCGGTAGGGCCGCTGATGATGTTCAAGCCAACCGGTTGTTCCTTGAGCTTTTGCAGCGCGATCGCATGGGCCTCGGAAAAACCCAGCGGACGCAGGTCGATGTTGTCGCCGGCATCGTTGTAGAGCAGGCGCATCACCATCACCGAGCCTTCGCTGGTGGGCACGGTGGCGATGCGCACGCCGTATAGTGCGGGCGGCAGCTTGTCGCGGTCGGCGATGGCCGCATCCTGGCGTTCGGTAGGCTTGTAGGAGCTGTCCGAGACCGAGGTCATGGCGCCATACAGCGTGGCCAGCAGGCGCTCGCCGTATTCGCGGGTCTGGCCACCCACCGGCACCAGGTCGTTGTGGATGCGAAAGTAGATCTCGGTGCAGTTCTTGCGCACCCGCAGGTGGATATCCGAGGCGCGTGAACGGCAAGCCTTGTTGAGCAGGTCCTTGGCGGTGACCTGCATCATCGTGTGTTCCTGATGGCGCTCCTCGGGCAGCACGCCACCGATACGGTTGATGCGGTAGATCACCTCGATACCGCTCGGCTCCACCTTGTAGGCCTGCCCCAGGCGTTCCAGCCGCCCCTGATAGGACATGACATGGGGATTGAGCTCCTGGCCGGCCACCACCAGCAGACGGCCGTCACCCAACAGGCACAGCAACTTCCGCTCTTCCTGGCTGGCTTCGAACAGACCGGCGTGGCTCAACACCTGCTCGCCGTCGAAGCGTGGTACGTCGTCCTGGTTGCCGGCGAGCGTGCCTTGCGGCTGTTCGCGGCGTCGTGGCAGGCGCAGTTTCATCTTGCCACTCCCCGTCCCGGGTTGCTGGCCACACCAACGGCCGGCGCCGGGAAATTGGGATTGAAACCGTTGAGCGAGGGCGCATACATGCCCAGCCGGAACTGGCGGCCCTTGTTGCTGGCCAATACCTCGCGTGGATGCACGGCGACGATCTTCATGCCCCCTGGCAGTGTGTCACCCTGCTGCACATCGACCAGGCTGCCATCGCCCAACTGCAGCGTGGCATACATGCGGCTGCCGATGCCTTCGATGGCGCGCACCACCGGCTCGCCCACTGCCTCGACCTGGTTCTGGCTCTGCGCCAGGGCCGCGGTCATGCTTTGACGGGCGGCGATCTCGTTCTGCCTGGTGACGATGCTGGACTGCACCTCGAGCTGCTTTTCGCGTGCCTTGAGCACCATGGTCTCGGCTTCGATGCGGGTCAGGCTTTCCGAGGTGCTTTCGGCATGGGCCGCGGACACGCTCCAGGCGGCTGCCACCAGCAACGCGATGACGGATTTATTTTGCATAGATCGTACCCTCCATGATCCACTGGGATCCTTGATAAACCACCTTGTCGAGCCGCACACCTGGCCGGTTGAGAATCTCGGCGATCTCCAGCGGCTCCACGCCGCCGGCGCCCAGCTTGAATAGATAACTGCGCCAGTTGGGCTGCCATTGCTGGTCGCCCGCATTCATCTGCGGCACTGGCGCCACACTGACCTTGATCGGCACTCCCATCATCTGCAGTCGCGACAGCAACGGTTCGAGCGTCTTGCGGCTGTCCTGCAGGTCTTCGTTATGCGGCGCCTGCAGCTTCAGTGGTCGCACGTAGCTGGCGCGTTCCCCGGCCGGCTCCATGGTGACGTCCGGCAGTTGCTCGCGCAGCATGGCAACGGTGGATGCGCCACGCCCCCAGGCATAGGTCTGCGACTCCTGGGTGCAGGTGTAGGACTCCAGCAGCCAGCCACCCGCGGTGGGATGGGTGAACTGCTGCTGGCAGGTCCGCATCAGGCTCACGGGGGAAGCCTTCTTGGCCCACGGGCGTGCCGCCACCGAGGCTTCGCGCATCAGTCTCTCGCGCACCTGCTGCATGGCGATCTCGCGTTCGCGCTCCAGCTTTTTTTCCTGGTAGATCTTCCAGCCGTACCCGCCGACCAGCACCACCGCGCCGATCACGCTGGCCGCTGCCGCCATGGGCATCCAGCTGGGGCGCCCGCCGATCTGGCGCATGCCCCACCACTTGTGGACGCGGATGCTGCCGTCCGCACGCTGCGGGATGAAGCTCTTGATGTCGCGCGGCTGGAAGTTGTGGAAGCCGAACGAGCGTAATTCGTCTTCGCCCAGCACCACGTTCCAGCCACCGAGCGCATAGTCGTTGTGCAGGCGGTCGAGCACTTCTTCCTTGGTGCCGGCAAAGTCGCCGTTGGGCAGGAAGTTGGCGTCGCGCACGGCAAAGTAGACCCAGTTGCCATCGGGCAGCTTGAAGGCGCCCAGCCAGTTGTGCACCGGTTGCTGCTCGCCATCGTAGAACGCACCTTCGATGGCCAGCGTCTTGGACACCACCGCGGCCAGCGAAAACGTGCCTCGCTTGATGCCATCCCTGGTCTGGGCAAACCCGGCCTGGGCGGTGGTATGGTCCATCCGGACCACCATCAGGTCCGAATCGATGCGGCGTCCCAGTTCGGCCGCCTCGCGATTGAGTTCGCGCGGCTTCGACAGCGACTGCCAGAACAGGCCGCAGACGAACTTGTGCTTCTCTATGGTGGTGATATAGCCGGCCATGTCATCTTCCTCAGGAGGCCGAACCCATGGCCACGGGCGTGATCAGCACCACGATCACCTCCTTGTTGGAGGACGCCGAGTAGCCGCCGCCCAGGGCCATGTTCTTGGCCACGCCCACGCCGGAGCGGCCCAGGTCGTCATCGGTCTGCTCGAAGCCGCTGATGATCAGCGTCTCGTTGGACTTCATCGCCACCCGTTGCAGGAAGTTGCGGGTATCCAGCTCGGGCGACTCGATCTGCGAGGTGACCCGGCCGCTGGCGTCGCTGGTGCCGACGATGGTGCGGATGCGGCGCAGCGTCGAGATGTCGGTCGAGAACTGGAGCATCACAGTGCCATTGGTGAGCATGTGCGGCAGGATGCTCATGTTGAAGCCGGCCGTCACCACGCCCGGGGTGAGCGAGGTGGTCGAACCCACCTGCGCCACCAGCGAAGTCTGCAGCGACTGCAGGTAGGTCGTCTGGCGCGCCACCTGCACTGGCACCGGCTGGTTGTTCAGCGTCACCACCGAAGCGGTGGTCTGGCGTCGTACCCGACCCTGCTCGGACAGCGCCTGCATCACGGCCTGGCTACCTGCGAACTTGGAGGTACCACCGGCCGGGATACCCGCCGTCAACGACACCAGGCCGGTGGCGGCAGCGCCTGCATAGGCGTTGGAGATGCCGAAGTTGCTGTTGAGGCTCTTGTAGACCGCGCTCCAGTTGATGCCGTATTGGTCCGAATCGCTCAGGGTGACCGACAGCACGGTCACGTTGATGGCGATCTGGCGCGACAGCGACTTGTTCTCGCCGTCGATATAGGAAGCGATGCGTTCCAGCGAATCCGGCGTATCGACCACCGTGATCGAGCCGGTCGCGGGCGACGCCAGCACCCGGCCATAGGGCGAGAGCATCACCTTGATGGCCGACTCCAGGCCGGTATAGACCGACAGCTTGGACGCGACCTGGGTATTCTGGGTATTGTTGGCGTTGACGCCCGTGGATGAACTGCCGCCGCCGCTGCCGCCACCACCACCGCCGCCGCCACCACCGCTGCTGCCGCCGGCGCCGCCGGTCGAGCTGGCGCCGCTGGTGACGGTGGCCGAGAAGGTCGAGTCACCCGGGATGGCGCTGATCTGGAAATTGCGCGATTCGGTGTGGAAGAACTGGATCACGCCGTCGCTGAACTTCCACGACACGCCGAAGCGGGCGGCCGCGGTATCGAGCAGGCCCTTGAGCGAACCGCTGTTATAGGCGATGCGCACCCCGTTTGGCAAGTCGGTGAAGGTCGGCTGTGTCTGGCCGGTATTGGCTGCCGGGCCGCGACCGGGCTGCACCGGGCTGCTCTGCCCTTCTCCGGGCAGGCCTGCAGGCAGCGGCAACATCGGACCGTTCGATTGCGCGATCATGCCGGGAGCCGCGCGCAGCGCCGGATTGGCCGAGGTCGGCAAACCCGCCAGGTTGCGGGGACGGAACGCGCCGCCCGACACTTCCAGCGCATCCGCGCTGACCTTGCTGGGAATGCCGGAGCGCAGCGTGATGCGTTCGGCCAGTTCGGTCAACGAATTGATGGTGCGGTCGAAGGTGGTCGGCTCATAGAAGATCGGCGGCAGCGAAGGCTGGCCCAGCTTGATGGCGGTCTTGCCCAGCCAGATGCCCGGCTCGTGCTTGACCAGTGGCGAGGACGGCATGACCGTGCCGGGCGCGGTGCGGCCGACGTCACGACTGAGGCGGGTGGCGCGTTCGCCTTCCTGGTCGACCTGGCCTTCGAGCTTGTTGGCCAGTCCGCTGCAGCCGGCGATCAGGACCGCCAGCGGCAACAGCATTGGCAGTTTGATGGAATATGCCTTCATCACTCGCTCCCCTTGGCCATGATGCGCAACACTTTGTTGCCTTGATAAAAGACTGCCTTCATTGGAATCTCAGCCGATTCCATGCTGCTGGCGACGATCGACACCGCTTCTTCGAAGGTGCCGCTGACCCGGGTGCGCGCTTCCACCGCGTAGTCCACCGGCAGCTCCCACAGCAGTTGCCAGCCGGCCGATGCGGCCCAGCGCGCCAGGGTGGCGTTGAGGGTCTTGTCGGAGACGATGATTTCCCAGTCGCGGGTACCGGCCGCCGACAGGCCCATCGAAGCGGGCGTGGCCAGCGGCGCCGAGGCCATCGGCACGGCGTCGATCATGGTCTTGGGTTCTTCTTCCTTGACGTGCTTCTTGCGACGGTTCTTCTTGTCGTCGTCGGCCTTGGCCAGCACGATGGGCTCGGTGCCCAGTGACGACGCCGCCAGCGGCAGGGGATTGCAATCGTCGCCCAGCTCGATTTCACCGGCGATCAACTGGAACCGTTGGTCCTCGGCGGCAGCGGCAAAGCCCGAGGCTGCCGCATACTTCATCACCGCGGTCGACTCGGCCGCGCCGGCTGTCTGCAGGCAGCCTTGGCCCAGGCACAGTACAACCAGGCCGGTGAGTATCCGGATCTGCCGCGAAGGGCGTTGGACCTCAAGGTGTGAGCGATACATAAGTGCTTCCCATCCATGAACATCGTCATTAAAAAAAGGCGAACAGCGTCCCCTTGCACGCTCGTCAAGACGAGCCGCGCATCGGCGTGAATCACGCGTGCATGGGCACCCGGGCTCACCTGGAATCACCTGACTAAACTGTTACCCGACTTTCTGATGCTGCTTGACACATTTGCATCTTCCTCATCGCCTCGCTCACCATTGCAGTGTGCGGCGGCCCCGGCGCAATGCGCCTAGCGATGAGTGCCAAACCTTCTACGGCGCGCCGTTTGCGGCGTTTTCCGTTCAGGACTGGAGCAGATATTAACGAAAAGCTGGAGAGGTAATTCTCAACAAATATGACCGTTACGGAACTGGACGAAACAACAATTCGACCACTGTTGCACGAATGACATCCCCCGCAATCGAATCGCCCCGACTTGCCGGTTCTTCGATTCCGTCCTGCTGTCCATGAGTGAAAAAGGCCGCGCTTGCGGTTCCATGCACCACATAAAAAAAATGGCCAAGGAAAAAGGGAGCACCGCAGTGCTCCCTTGCCGTGTGGTACAAGCCGGTGCCGCTACATCATGCCTACGCTACCCGGTCGCGCGCAGCGGTTCTTGGTCCTGCGCAGCGGTAGGTGGACTCCCATCAATGACCCATCCTGTGGCGCACTGCTGGCCAGTTGGGGCTCTGCGGTGGGCGCCGCTTCGCTGGCCTGCGGCTTGCTGGCGCCGCCCGGGGCGCTGGCCGGCAGCGGCAGCAGCGCAGGTGGCGTCGTCGATGCGCCCGCCGGCGGCGGCAAAGCCTGGGCGCCGGGGGTCGGTCCGGTGGTCGGCCCTGGCACCGGCACGGCGGGCATGCCGGTGGGTGCAGCCGGTACCGGAGCGGGCGCGGGGGTCGCGGCCGCCTTGCCGCGCGGGTTGTTCATGGCCATGCGCGTGCCATCGAAACCGGTGATGCGCGGTGTAATCAAGAACAGCCGCTCGCGGGTGCTGTTGGAGCGCGACTCGCTGCGGAACAGGCCACCCAATACCGGCAGGTCACCCAGCACCGGTACCTTCTGCTTGTTGCGGATGAGCGATTCGGCACGATAACCGCCGATCATCAGGGTCTGCTGCGCATCGATGATGGCCTGGGTATTGATGGTCGAGCGGGTCACGCTGGCGGCGATGGTGCCGCTGCCGTTATTGTTGTTCGAGTTCGATGAGCCGGAAGAATTGGAGTCGTTGTTGAGCGACCCATCCTCGATATCCACTTCCAGCCGCACACGGGTGTCGCCGGCGTCGTTGATGATGCGCGGGATCACCCGCAGCATGGTGCCGGCGGTGATGTCGGACATGTCGGCCACGCGTTCGCCGACCAGCGATACATAGGCGCTCTGGCTCAGGTCCAGCACGGCCGCCACGTTGTCCAGCGTGAGCACGGTCGGGGTGGCCAGCACGCGCGCTTCGCCATTGGATTCCATGGCCTTGAGGCGGGCATAGAAACGGGCCGCATCGCTGATGAGCAAGGTCGCGCCTGGCAACGGCAGGTCGGTGCCGCTGGACTGGGTAGTGGTGCCATTGACGGTGGTGTTGACCACGCCGGCGCGGGCGCCCCACTCCACCCCCATCTCGGCCAGCTTGCTGCGGTCGATATCGACGATCAGCGCTTCGATCTCGATCTGCTGCGGCTTTACGTCAAGCTGGTTGATCAGCGACTGGTAGATGTCCTTCTTGGCGATATCGTCGTAGATCATGATGGCGTTGAGGGTAGGATCGGCCTCGATGCGCGGCGGCTGCTTGGTTTCACCTTCGCTGCCATGACCGCCGCCGCCCTGGTCTTCCACCTCGACCTGGCTGGTGAGGTTGTTGCGTCCGTCGGCGCCCGGCGCCGAGAACAACGGGACGAAACGATTGTTGCTGCCTTCCTGGGCCACCTCGCGCGCTTCGCCCCGGCCGTTCTTGCCGGTACGCGAACGCTTGGTGCTGGCGGCATCGAACTTGCCCGGGCCGGTCAGCTTTTCACTGCTATGACCGCCGCCCAGCATCAGGTTCGACAGGATGCTCTTGATGCCGGGGATGGTCTCGGACTTGCCGCGCGAATTGATCACGCGGTCCATCGCCGAGGCATACTTGAGGCGAAACAGCATCACCTGACGTCCGCGCAGCCGTTCCTTCTTGCCGTCCGGCATCAGGACCTCGCGCGCCAGGTCGACATAGGCGCGCGGGCCGCTGACGATGACCACGCCTTCGTCGGGCAGTTCGCCCCAGCCGAAGCGTTCGTCGAACAGGCCCAGGCCGACCAGCGCGTTCTTGGCGTCCTGCACCGCGTTTTCGCCCACCTGCAGGCGGGCCGAGGTATTGTCGCTGGTGGGCACCACATACAGGGTGTCGCTATAGACGAACCAGCGGAACTTGTACTGTCCCGACAGGCGATTGAGGAAATCGACGCCGTTGTCGCCTTTCAGGCGCGACTTGACCAGCCCGCCATCGGAGGTCATCTGCAACCGCACGCCATAGGTACGGCTGAAATCCTCGAGTACGCCGCGCACGGTCATGCCGTTGGCGTTGATCGAGAAACCGCCGTCCTTCCAGGACGGCGGCACGGCCGCGTGCAGCGTGGTGCCCCATAGCAGCAGGCCCACCAACGCCAGGCTCAGGCACCATGATTTGATCGTCTCGTGCAGTTTCATCGTAATCCCCCATTCAATGCTTGCCGCGCACGTTCCTCCGCGCGCGAAACGGTACTGACGCGGCCGGTGCCGGTGGTCATCGCGGCGCGCCACAGCGCCGCCTGGTTGAGAATGCCTTCCAGCGCTTCGGCCACGTCGCTCCATGCTTCGGCGCCCGGCAACCACCGGTTGAGGATGAGCTCACCACCCTCGGGGTCGATCGCCAGGCCCGCATCGAAATCGAGCGCGCACTGGAAGGCGCTGCGCATGGTGTCGGCAATCTGGTTGTCGGTGGGCTCCTCGATCAGGATCAGCCCCAGTTCGGCGCCGCCGTCACGTACCCGCAGATAGACCGCCTCGCCGTCGATATCGCATGGTTCATCCAGGGGCAAGCCCAGCAGCCACTGCTCCAGCTCTTCGGACTGCATGGTCAGCGTGTTTCGTTGAGGACGGTCTTGAGCGGCTTCTGCAGCAAGCCGAATTGGGCGTTGAGCGCGGTGTGGGTGACCGACTGCTTCTTGAGCAGGTCGACGAACTCGGCGGGATCCGGCTCCTGGCCCTCGGCCTGGGCGCGGTTGAATTCGCTCATGCGCTCGCCCAGGTTATCGAAGCGCTGGGTCAGGTGGCGCAGGTTCTGCAGCACGGGATTGGGATTGCTCGACATGGTGCACTCTCCTATGGAATGGCCGGACTTGCCGGACATGGATCATCAACAAACGCAGGTGTCCATGTGAGTGACCGCAAGGCACGGGCAGTTCGCCCGTCGAATTCTCAACTTTCCTCTACGTCGCCGGCCGGCGCCGGCTCGAACCAGGCCTGCTGCTGGCGCAGCGCTGCGCCCAGCTCCTGCGCGCCCAGTGAAAAGCTGGCGCTCCATTCGCCGCTGGCCGCTTCCAGCCGGCAGGCGCCCGGCGCCAGGCGGGCATCGGCACGCAGCTCCCAGCTGGTCTCGCCCAGCCCGGGCAGGTCGTCCGGATGCACGCACAACACCGCCGACAGCAGCTTGGCGGGCGCTTCCTCGCGCACCCGACGCACCGCGCCGGCGATGCGTTCGGCCGGCACCGTGTCGGCCACCAGCCGCTCGAAGGCCTGGTGCGCCAGTTCCAGCGCCAGCTCGCCCACCCCGTCGAGCATCTGCGCCTGCAGCAGGCGCAGGCCCTCGAGCAGGCGGGTGGCCTCCAGCGCCACTCGCTGGCGCTCGCTGCGGGTGGCGGCGGCAGCCTCGTCGCCGGCCTTGGCCAGGATCGCGTCGGCCTGGGCCCGTGCCTGTTGCAGCACCACGGCGGCGGCGCGTTCGCCCTCTGCCGCCAGCGCCATGCCGGGCGCGCGCAATACACCGCGCAGCGGGCGCAGGGCGGGCGCCAGGGACAGGCTATCCACACAGAAGGAATTCATCTTGACTCCGTAGTCGTCATGGCCGCCAGCACGCGCTCGGCGCGCACCTGCGCCAGGCACATCAGCCAGCAGCGCCGGTCACGGTCGTGCAAGCGCGGCGGCGCGGCCGGGGCCTTGGTAAATCGGGACAGCGCCTGCTGCTCGGCGGCGGGCAGCAACAGGCGCAGGCGGGGCCACATGCCGGGAAAAGCCAGCTCCAGGCGCGCGCCCAGTTCCAGCAGCCCGCGCCGGCCCAGGCTCATCGGTTCGGGCAACTCGCCCATCCAGCTGGCCAATGGCTGGGTCAGCGCCACCGACAGGCACCAGCGCCGGCGCGCCGGCGACAGCGCGGCCAACTCGGCTTGTCGCCGGGCACGTGCGGCGAGCAAGCCGCCGAACAACTCCGCGGCCTGCATTAATTCGTCGGCATCGCGCACCGCCGCCGGCTGCCAGCGCCAGTCGGCCTGCTCGGCGATGTGCGGCGCCAGGCCGGCCTGGTCGCACCAGTGGCGATAGCGGTCGCGGGCGGCCAGCATGCCGTCGGTGGGGGCGGACGCGGGCAGGTCGGCCCACGGCACGAACCACCAGTCGAGGAAGGCGTCGGTGGGTGCGTCGAGCATCACGTGCCCTGCTTGGCTTCGGCCTTGCGCGCCCGGCGCATGGCGAAGTTGAGTGCGATCTGGGCCACTCGCGGGTTGCGCAGGGCCATCTGGAACAGGATGTAGCCGAGCGCGCCCAGGGCCACCAGGATCGGCAGGAAGATCACGATCAGCAAGCCATTGGCTGAACTGGCGGCGACCGTGAACGGGCCCAGCATGGTCCATTCGATACCCGGCGTGGGCGGCTCGCCCGGCATCATCACCACCGATACCTTGTTGCGCCCCTCCTCACCGGCCAGGCCAGGGATGCTCGACGCCACCAGCCGCCGCACGCGCGGCAGGACCGCATCTTCGTCCATCGGCGGGCGATACTTGATGAATACCGCCGCCGAGGACGGCTGGATCGGCTCGCCCGGGGCGATGCGCTCGGGCAGCACCACATGCACCCGGGCCGCGACCACGTTATCGAATTGCATCATGGTCGATTCGAGTTCTTCCGACAGGCCGTGGATGTAGCGCACCCGCTCTTCCATCGGCGACGAGATCATGCCCTGCTTCTTGAACACCTCGCCCAGGTTGGACAGGTTGCGCCGCGGCAACCCGGCCGCGTTCATGGTCTCGGTGGCGCGCGAGAGATCGCTGTCCTTGACCAGCAGGGTCACGCCTTCCTTGCCCTTCTGCTTGTCGACCTCGATACCCTTGCGATTGAGCACCAGCACGATTTCGTTGGCGTCGGCATCGTTGAGCGCCGCCTGCAGGGTGACCATCTTGGTGCACGCCGCCAGCAGCACCAGCAACAGGAAGATGCATCCGCTGCGCAACAGCTGGCGCATACGCATGGAACGCTGCGGCCCCGCCAGGGGCCTCTTGAGGATAATAGCCATATGCCGACTCCGGCTTATTGCAACTTGGTCAGCGAATCGACGGCCTGCGAGGCCTTCGACACCGTCTTGGAAATGGTCTGCACCCGCAGCTGATAGTCGTTCAAGGCCATCATGGCCTTCATCAGCTGCATCGAGTCGCCGCTGCGGGTGGCCGTTTCCAGCAACTTGGACACATACAGCTGGTCCTGCTTGACCTCGGATGCCAGGTGCGTGGTGCGTTGTGCCAATGCGCTGCCCAGCGAGTTGGTATTGGGCTTCATGCGCATGGCATCGCGGTTCAGGTACTGCTCGAACATGGCCTTGAAATGTTCACCCTCGGCATTGTTGGGTGCGATCTCGAGGTGCAATCCGGCGCTGCGCGGACTGCTTGCGGACAGGTCGCCGCTGGCGACGCCTGTCTGTACGGGTGCTTGCATGGTTCGGAGCTCCAATGAAGTCTGACTCGACGTGTTGTATAAGTGGCCCGGCGCGCGCGCCGGTTCCAGTGCTTGTCGCGGCAATGCACAATGATTCGCTCGATGGCCGGCTATAACGCCTGGCGCGCCGCCGCCGTGGCGTTATCGCAGTACTGGCCACCGCAGCCGAGGTCCGACGATGGGTCGCAGAAACCGGCCTTGCCGCAGCGACGCCGGCATTCGGCGCGCGACTTGGGTCCGGCCGGCAGCACCAACGAATCGCGCGGCAGGGGGCGGCGCCGGGCCTGCGCCACGGCATGGCCAGCCACCAGCGCCAGGTGGTGCATGCGGTCGCCACTGCCGACGATGCGCTCGCTGGCGGGCTCGTCCTGCTCGATGACCAGGTCCTGGCCCGCGAGCACGCCACCGGCAGCCGACCCCGAGACACCGATGGGCACCGGCACCGGCGCCGCGCTGGCGCCGATGAGCGGTTCCGGTGCCGCAGGCCCGGTGCTGTCCTCGGCCTGGTCGACCGGCTCGGCCTGGCCGCGCCGCCACAGCAGGATGCGTGACTCCAGTTCCTGGCGCAGCCGGCGCGTGCTGCGGGGCTCAGGGTGGGCCGTGGGCGGGTGTTCCGGCTGGCAGTTCAGGTCGATCGGGTCGGCATTCTTCATGTCGGCGGCCTCGCTTGTTCATTGCGTCAGTTCTTCGGGTGGCTCGCCGTGGGCTTCCAGCTCCACTTCGCGCTGCACGTCGCCGCGGGCCACCAGTTCATGCACCACGGCATAGACCTGGGCCACGGCCTGGTAGCTGGTACGCGGCACCGCCATGTCTTCGCGGCAGGTAGCGTAGAGCGTGCGCGCCAGCCAGACATGACGGATCACGGGAATACCCCGTTCGTGGGCGCGCTTGATCATGGCCTGGGCCACCTCGTCGCGGCCCTTGGCCAGCACCACCGGCACCATCGCCTCGTCGGGGTCGTAGAACATGGCCACCGCGAAGTGGGTCGGATTGACCACCACCGCGTTGGCGTCCTCGGTCTTGGCCGCCGGCGCTTCGTTGGCCCATTGGCGTGCCAGTCGCTTGCGCTGCCCCTTGATCATCGGGTCGCCTTCGGACTCCTTGTGCTCGCGCTTGATTTCTTCCTTGTCCATCATCAGTTCCTTCTTGTGGAAGTACTTCTGGACGGCAAAGTCGATCACGCCCAGGATCAGGCACATCACGAGGATCATGTGGAAGATCGAGCGCAACAGCGTCATGAAGGCCTGGTAGGAATCCTTGGGCTCACCACCGGCCAGCGCAATGATGTGCGGCAACTGCGCGCGCACCATGCTGTAGACCATGAAGCCGATCATCCCCGCCTTGCCCACCGTGATGAGCAATTCGACCAGCTTCTTCTTGGATACCATCTGCTTCAAGCCATTGACCGGATTGAGCTTGTCGAACTTGGGCTGCAATGCCTCGGTCGCCACCAGCATGCCGAACTGGCCCCAGTGCGCGGCCACCGCCACGATGGGCAGGATGACGAAACAGGCCGCAAACAGGATCGCCAGTATCGTCAGCGCCGACATCAGCTGGTTCTGCATGGACAGCGTGAAGTCGGCGCCGACCCCGGCGATGCCGCCTTCCATCAGCTCGAACACCGCGCCCCGCCACAAGGGCTCGCAGGCAAAGGCCGCCTCGGCCACCACCGTCAGCGTCGCCAGGCGGGCCAGGTCGCGACTGACCGCGATCTGGCCCTTCTCCTTGGCATCCTCTATCTTCTTGTCGGTGGGTTCTTCGTTCTTGTCGTCGCTCATGGCCTAGCGGATCTCCATGAGACTGGCGGCCAGCTCCAGCAGGTGCGCGAAGTCGCTCGCCATGTAATGCGAAAAGGTCGACCAGTACAACAGCATGATCAACAGGCCCACCAGGCTCTTGACCGGCGCCGAGGCGAACGACACCTGCAGGTTGGACGCGAATACGCCCACCACGGCAAAGCCGAACTCGATGAGGATCAGCGGGATCAGCACCGGCGCCCCGTAGACCACGATGTACCACAGCATCTCGCCGAAGCGCTTGATGACGATATCGAAGTGGCCAGCCTCGAAGGGCGGCGTCAAGGTCCAGGCCGGCCACACGGTGAAGCTTTCCAGCAGGATGCGGGCCAGCGCCGAAAACAGTCCCGCCTGCACCATCACCAGCACCACCGCCTGCAGCAGGATGGCGCCGGTGGCACTGGCGTCGCGGTCGATCGAGGCGTTGTTGGCCTGGATCTGGATCGGCGAGCGCTGGGTGTCGAAGATCGAGCCTATCGATTGCACCACCCACAGCGGGATCGCCATCATCACCCCGAATACCAGGCCGATCATGGCTTCCTTGAACACCAGCACGCCGGTGGTCAGGAAGTCGGGCGCGCTGGTCTGTACGAAATGGAACGCCGGCAGCGCCGCCGGCAGGGCGATCGCCATGGCCGCCGCGTTGCGCGCCATGCCGGTGAGTACGTTGAGACCGAACCCGGGCAGGATGATCAGGCACACCAGGATGCGCGGCGTGATCAGGGCCATGGTGACCAGCACCGCCTGGATATCGAGCAGGAGCGAGGCCGGCATCACCGGCCCACGTCCGGCACCATGGTGAAGGCCAGCTCGGCCAGGCGGATCATCTCGACCCCGATCCAGCGGCCCATCGCCGCCAGCGTCACCGCCACCGCCACCAGCTTGACCACGTAGGGCAAGGTCTGGTCCTGGATCTGGGTCACGGCCTGGATCAGCGACACCACCAGCCCGCAGGCGGTAGCGATGATCAGCGGCGGCGCCGACATCATGATGGCCATCCACAGCCCCTGCTGGAAAAAATGTATGGTATCGACCACGACTGTCTCCTTAGACGTAGGACATTGCCAGCGCGTTGAGCAACTTGCCCCAGCCGCCCACCAGCGTGAAGAGCAGCAGCTTGAGCGGAATGGTGATGGTTTGCGGACTCACCTGTTGCATCCCCAGTGCCATGAGCAGGTTGGATATCAACAGATCGATCACCACGAAGGGAATGTAGATCAGGAACCCGATCTCATAGCCGGTCTGCAGTTCCGAGACCACGAAGGCCGGGATCAGGATCAGGGCATCGCTGGACTGGGCGTCCTTGGACGCTTCCTTGGGCCACAATTTCTTGGCCGAGGCCAGGAACAGCTCGCGCTGCTCGGGCTTGCTCACCTTGAGCATGAACTGGCGGATCGGCTCGAACGCATCCTGCGCGCGCTGGAGCACCGGCGTGGTGCGCGAGGCGGCGGGATGGGTAGTATCGATCGACAGCGCCCGCTTGCCTGCTTCCTGGATGGTGGGCGACATGATGAAGATCGACAACGCCAGCGAGATGCCGTAGATGGCCAGCGTGGGCGGCACCTGCTGCACCCCGATGGCGTTGCGCAGCACCAGCAGCACCAGCGAGATCTTCAGGAACGACGTCGTGGTCACGACCATCAAGGGCACCAGCGCCATGAGCGCCAGCAGGACCGAGAAAGAGACGACGTCGAACTGGCCGCCTAGCATGCTCCGCCCCAGTGGGTGATGCGTACGCCGAGGCGCCCTTCCACATCCACCACTTCACCGCGTCCGACCTCGGCGCCACCGCAATGGATGGCCAGCGATTGCGGCGCCCCATCGAGCAGCTCGATCACGCATTGCGGACCCAGCGCACGCAACTGGTCCAGGCTCAGGCGCACCCGCCCGAGCTCGAAGCGCAGGCTCACCGCTACCTTGCCGAAGCCGGCGGTGCTGCCCACTTCGGCCGGTTCCGATCGTTGCGCTTGCGGGTCCTGTCCGTATTCCTGCTCGTCACCGTATTGGTCTTCGTCCATCCGGTCCTGTTCTTGCCCTGCCTGAGCGTGCGTGTCGTCCAGGGCGGCATCGTCCATCATTTCGGCATCCATCTGATTCTCCTCATCAATTAATTCCAATCCGCGCTGCGGCAGGTAGCGCACCCGCCAGCAACGCTCCCCCAGGGCAATGCGCCCGGTCCCAGCCACATCAAAACGACACGCCGCAGGCAGGATCACATCGCCCGCCGCCAGTGCCTGGACATCGGCCAGTGGCAAGCGATGACTGGCCAGCGGCACGGCGAAGGACAATTCCAGCCCCTGCCATTGCAGCCAGGGCATGCGCAGCGCCTGGCCCGGCTGTTGCCGCAGCAGCGCCAGCCAGGTGGCAGCGCTGGCGCAGGCAGCGCTGCCGACCTGGTGCGCTTGTGCATTCAATTCGAATTGCAGGCTGGTCAGCCCGGGCGGTGGCGCATCGAGCGCGCGTACGGCCACGACGGAGGCCAGCAGCGTGTCTTGCAGGCGCCCGGCCAGCGCACCGGCCAGCCAGCTGGGCCAGGCGCCACGGTCGGGGCCGTCTAGACCGGTCAGGCCGCGCAGCAGCCGGTGACCGTCCTCGATGAACAGTTCGCCGTGGATGGTGTTCAATCCCAGCCACGGCAAGCCGCCCTGGGCCCGGCCGCCTGGCAACAGGCGCCAGGCCAGGTCGGGCGACGGCCCTTGCAGTTGCATGCCGCGGCCCAGCAAGCGGCTGCAGGCAGCAGCAGCGGCCGTCACTGGTGTGGCCTCGAGCAACAGGTTGCGCGTCGTGGCCGGTCGTGCCGAAATGTCGATGAAGGTGTCGGACATGGATGTGAGCCTGGATGCTGGTTGGCGCCGGCGGTGACCGCAAGTGCGCCCGCGCAATGCCATGCATTGCGCCGGTAGCCCCCGCTACTACAGCACCGTAACTCCGACGTATCTGTCCATACGTTGCGCGAGCCCCTTTTCCAGTTCCATTTTTCTTTTATTGAGCAGGCCGCGCAGCCGCTCGCTGGAGGGGGTAAGCAGGAAAGTGGCCTGGCGCGCATCGAGGTCGGCGACCACGCCGAGCCGATCGCCATCGGGCATGATCAATTCGAAGATACCGCTCTCGCCCTCGTTGGGCAGCAGGTCCAGCAGCATGTCCAGGTCGAGTTCGCCCTCGCCGGCCAGGCCGAACTGCCCGGCCAGGCCGCCCGCCATGCCCTCCTGCTGGCCGCCGCCGCCCTGGCCGCCAGGGTGGTAGCCTGGTACCCATACCGCCACCCCCGCGCCGGACTCATTGGCGCCCGGCCCCGGCGGCGCCATGCGGGCCTCGCGTTCACCGCCGGGCCGCGCGGCAGTACGCGCCGGTTGCTGCGATGGCGGCGTGCGCGCCGGCCTGGGCGCGTTCGCTGCCGAGCGTGCGACCTCGTCGTTCCTCTGTTCGGCGCGCGCCTGGAGCGCACGCTGGAATGCCTGGCTGCGCGGCTTGGGCCGCGGCGGCTCCGGCCGGTGTTCGGGTTCCTGCAACAGCGAAACGATAGGTGCCAGTGCCATATGCTTATCCTTGCGCCTCGAGCGCGGCCTCGGCCGCCCGCAGTTCGTCGCGCAGCACGCCCAGCTTTTCCTGCTGTTTGTTGGCGTCCTGCACCATCTGTCGCGCATCGAAGAAGAACTGGCCGGCGGCACGGCTGGCGCGCGCGATCTCCTTGCAATCCAGGCGCAACTTGATGGCTTCCTTCTTCATGCGCTCATAGACGGCCTTGGCCTTGCGGAATTCGCCGCTGGTGATGACCATGTCGGTAAACGACTGGCGCGCCGCCTCCCACTGCTCGCGCGCTTCTTCCTGCGCGCGCCGCCAGCGCAACTTGCTGCCGTGCAGCTTCTTGCGCATCAGGCGCCAGGACTGGAGCGCTTCGTTGCGTTCACGCTCGAGCCGGCTCAGGCGCTGCTTGCGTACGTGCAGCAACTGGTCCAGCCGGCGATCCGGGACACGCCGCTCGGCCACGTCGATGACTTCGCGCTTGCCCCGGCGCGCGCCCAGCGATGCCTGCCCCGGCGCGCTCATGCCGCCATGTCCTGCAGGCTGTCGAGGGTCTGCTGGTAATCCGAACTGCCACTGGTGTCCTGTCGCAGGAACGACAGCTGCTGCGGCCGCAGCTGCATCGCGCGGTCAGCCACCGGGTCGGCGCCCGACTTGTATTCGCCCAGCCGGATCAGCAACTCCATCTCTTGATAGCGCGCCATCAGTTCGCGGAAATGCGAAGCCGCCTTGCGGTGTTCGCGCGAAGTCACGTTGCTCATCACGCGGCTGATGCTGGCCAGCACATCGATGGCCGGGTAATGCCCCTGCTCGGCCAACTTGCGGGTCAACAGGATGTGGCCATCGAGCAGCGACTTGGCTTCATCACCGATCGGGTCGGAACTCGATTCGCCATCCACCAGCACGGTGTACATGGCCGTGATGGAGCCTTGCTGGGTGCCGCCGGCACGTTCGATCAGGCGCGGCAGCATGGTGTAGACCGAGGGCGTGAAGCCGCCCCGTGCCGGCGGTTCGCCGGCGGCCAGGCCGATCTCGCGCTGGGCGCGGGCAAAGCGGGTGAGCGAGTCGACCAGCAGCAGCACCTTCTTGCCACGCTCGCGAAACGCCTCGGCAATGGCGGTGGCGGTAAAGGCCGCGCGCGAACGTTCCATCGAAGTGCGGTCGGACGTGGCGCACACCACCACGGTCTTGCGGATCAGTTCGGCATCGAGCTCGTGCTCGAGGAATTCGTTAAGTTCGCGCCCGCGCTCGCCGATCAGGCCGAACACGATGGCGTCGGCCTGGCAGCCGCGCGCGATGGCCGCCATCAGGGTGGTCTTGCCGCAACCGGGCCCGGCAAACACGCCGATGCGCTGCCCTTCGCCCATGGTCAGCAGGCCATCGATGGCGCGTACGCCCGTGGCCAGGGGGGTGGCAATGCGCGGGCGGTCGGTGGCCACCGGCGCGTCGCGCATGACCGGCACCGTATGGCGCCAGGTGGAGACGTTGTCGCTGGCCGCCGGGGCACGAAACATCCAGCGTCCGAAGCCGTCCAGCACGCAACCGAACAGGTGGTCGCCGACCTCGATGGTGTGGGCGCGCCGCAGCGGTTCGATCACGGTACGGGTGGACACGCCTTCCAGTGGACTCAATGCCGACAGGATGGCGGCGCGGTCGGTAAAGCCGACCACCTCGGCCAGCATGTCGCGCCCGGGGTTATCGGGATTGCGCAAGGTGCACAGTTCGCCGATCTGCACTGGCGGCATGTGCGCCTCGATCAGCGTGCCCAGCACCTGCGCCACCTTGCCCTGGCTGGAGAAACCCGGCCGTCGTGGCAGGGCCTGGGTCAATTCCGGCAGGCGCAGGCGCACCGCCTGCAGGCGTTCGCCCAGCGCCGCGTCGAACTGTTGCGATGCGCTCACCATACGATGTTGAGGTTGTGCTTGCCGGTAAACTTGAGCTGGTTGCCGGCCACTGCTGCCAGCCGCACGCCCCGATATTCGTCGCCGACATACAGTCGCCTTCCGTCGTCGGTGACGATGCTGGGGTCGTTGCCCGAGATCACCTGGCTGATGCGAAACGGCAGCATCGATTCGGCCGAGCCGATCTTCACGTTGACCGGAAAGTCGATCACGTAGGACTGCGCGAAACTACGCAGCATGCGTTGCAGTCGCTCGCCGTCGTCGTCATTGAGGGCGCCGCGGATGGTCCATTGGCGTGCATCCAGTTCGAGGTTGACCCGTCCCAGCAGGTCGATCTGGGCCAGTCGCTTGCGCAACGCCGCCTGCAGCTCTTCCTGCCCGAGCGTTTGCGGCAGGCCCGCCAGGCGGCGTACCTGGGCCGCCTCGCGCGCCGCGATCTCGTCGGTGCGATGTTGCGGCGGTGCGTTCAACGCATAGGCGGCAGCGGCCGACAAGATCGCCACGGCGGCCACCGGTACCATGACCACCCGCAAGCCGCGCTTGCGACGCGGGGCGGCCGCCGTGGGCGTGGTGTTTTGGGCATAGACCGGCTCGGGGTCGGCCTGGCCAGCCTGACCGTCGGCGGCCGGCTCTTGCGTGGCGCCCTCGGCGTCGGACTCGGCCTGCTGGTCCGACGCCTGATCCTCGGTATCGACGGCCAGCGGATCGTCCTTGGGTTCCGGCGGTGGATCCTGCCAGGGCGAACCTGCTTCGCGCAGTGCTATCCAGACCGCGCCCACGCGGGCGAAACCGGTTCCGTCCAGCGTGACCTGCGCTGCCACCGCATTGGTGTGCTGGTCGCGCACCTCGCCTTGTCCGGGCGTGAGCACCCAGCCTGCGTCGCCACGCGACAGTTGCGCATGATGGGCCGCCACACCCGGGTCGGCCAGCACTACGTCGGCATCTTCATCGGCGCCGATGCTCAGCACTTCCTCACCCAGCGGCAGGGTGGCGCCACGATGGTAGCCGCTCAGTATTCTCAGTTCCAGCATGATGACTTCTCCAAAAGGCTGGTCAGCCTCGATCCTTCCAGGCGCTCGATGTCTTGATCAGGGCCATCAGCAAGCCGCCCTTGCCCTTGCCGCCGCCCGTGCCGTCGATCGGGTTCCAGCCCGGGTTGTCCATATTGGCCAGCGCGCCGATGACCATCGCCTCGGCCAGCTCGCGCCGCTGGCGCGCCATCTGCTCGCGCTCTTGCGCAGCCACGCGCAGCGAGACGGCACTGTCGGCCTTGCCGCGCAGCAGCGCCGGCAGCTTCTTCTCGCGTTCGGCCAGCGCCAGGTTGATGTCGTTCATCACGTCGTTGATGAACAGGCAGCACCGCTCGCGCAGGAAATCGACCTCGCGCGCCAGGTGCTTGTCCTTGCTGGCGCGATTGATGATGTCAAGCGCTTCTTCGTGCGTCATCGGATCAAGCTGGCGTTGGTGCAGCCGTTTTTCCGGAAGATTCATGGTGATGCTCCCCTTATCGAGTTGGTGAAGGCGGCTGCCCGTTACGGCAGCCGTACCTCGCGATGACGCCTGACTATCCGCGGCTCAGGCGCTCGGCAGCGTCCAGCCCTTGGTGCGCGAAATTGCTTTGCACCTTGACGTTGGTCAACTGCTGCTCCAGCGTCATCGCGCCAAGATGGTTATCGATGGCGGCGCTGGTGCCCGCTGCCCCGCCTCCCGTGGTGCCCAGGTCTGCGGCGACGGGACGAGTCCGGAACCGGTCGTGGCGGTCATGCGTGCCGTCGGTGCTGGAGTTCTGGTCGACCTCCTGCTGCTGTTCGAACTCCTGCCGTTGCTCTTCTTCCACTTCGGATGTGGTGCTCATCGAGTCGCGGCGCACGGGCTCGCGCTGCTGGGTCGTCGCGGTTTGATCCGGAACCGCCTTGCGCCGGACCGGTGTCGCACCCGGACCACCGGGTCCGCCTCGCGGCGGCAGCGTGGGCGGCGGTCCTGGCGGCAAGGTCACCTGCGGCTTGGCTGTCGGGTCTTGCGCCTTGGGCTTGGATCGCAGCGGCAACGCCGGCGGCGCGTCCTGTGCTTGCACTTGCTGCCGCAGTGAGTCACCGAAAGCGCTAGGGCGCCTCGAGTGATGGCGCGGTGGCGGCGGAAACGTGGACGGGTCCCGGAACGGCAATTCCTGCTCTTCGTGCGGCAACGACGGCTCCTGGTGCTGCGCCTGCGGGGCGGGGCCGCCACGCTCCAGCTGCGCTACGCGCTGCGTCAGTTCATCCATGCGGGCGGTCATTTCGTCCATGAAGCCGCCCAGCATGTTCTGGATCATGTCCGGCAGGCCCGCCAGGTGCTGTTCCATCATCTGCCGGGGGTCCTGCGGACGGCGTGGTTCCTGCTCCTCGACATCCCGCTCCGAATGGACGTCACCGAACTGGCTGTGCATGTCGGCGTCGCGCTGGTAGGGCTGCGGCCGCGGTGGTGGCGGTGGCGACGGGAAATGGCCGGCCGGCTCATATCGATGACCGCCGTAGCCGCCCTGATGACCGCCGTAGCCGCCCTGATGACCGCCGTAGCCACCCTGATGACCACCGTAGCCGCCCTGATAGCCGGCGCCGTCATCGCGCCGGTTGCGCCACGAGATGTCCTCCCCCGCTTGCTGGCGATCATAGAGGTGCTGGGCATATTGCATCTTGTCCAGCTGGTGGTTGCTGTATTTTTCGACCCCGCCCATGAGTGTTTTCATCAGGCGGTCGGTGAGCCTGTTGACCGGCCTTTGTGGAGCGTCGTATCGGCCCTGGGGATTCCGGGACGAGCCCACCCCGGCGTCATATTGATAGTTGTTATGTGTTGGAATGCGACCGAAATCAGCCATGATGATGTCCTCTTATCGAACTGCCGGCGCGGTCGGGAGCGACCGCGCTACTGGTGCAAATAGCACGGCCTCGGCCGGCTCTGCCTGTATCCATGAATGTCTGGCGGCACGCTTTGGTTCCTGCAGTGTTGCCGCTCAGATCTCGATCATGCCGACCGGCTTGACCTTGGCGTGCTGGGTCAACTCCGAGAAGGCGAACACCGGCACCGGGAAGAACTCTTCTTCGATCAGCTTGCGCACCGAGCGCCGGATATCGGCTGCGGTCACCAGCACCGGCGGCGTGATGGGCGTGCTGACGTTGGTCGACAATTCGTTGAGCCGGTCCAGGATCAGCTGCTCGATCTCGGAATCGATATCGAGGTAGCTGCCCTGGCTGGTCTGGCGCATGGCGTTACGCAATTGGTCCTCGAGCTCGGGCGAGAGCAGGATGACTTCGATCAAACCCTCGCGCGATGCCTCGAAACACAGCTGGCGCTTGAAGGCCAGCCGCACGTAGTCGGCAATGACGTCCGGATCGCGCTCCTTGGGCGCCCAGTCGAGGGTGGTTTCCAGCAGCAATCGGGCATTGCGCAGCGACACGCCTTCCCGCGTGAGGCGCTGCACCACTTCGGTCAAGCGCGGCAAGGTCACCGACTTGATCACTTCCTTGCCCAGTTCCGGGTAGCGGCGCTCGGCCCAGCGGGTGAAGCGGATCACCTCGTTGACGCCGACGAACATCTGGCAGTTGCGCAGCATTTCCACCTCGATGTCGGCGGCGAAGACATTCTCCCAGCGCTGGCACAGCACGCCGGCCTCGGCCAGCCGGGCCTCGTCTTCCAGCTTGACCCACACGCGGCGTCGGCGCGAACCGGAGATGTTGCGCTCGAAGGCCTGGAAACCCAGCTCCTGGACCCGCTCCAGCGATTCGCGCGTGGCCGCCCAGCCGATCATGATCTCATCGTCCACCAGCGGCACTTCGGCCATCATGAAATAGGCCCGTCCGGCCGGCATGGCGGCACTGAATTCGAATTCGACGGGTTTCAGGTCGGGAATGCCGCGCCGCTCCAGCATGCCGTTACGCATGACCCGTACCGCCGAACGGATGACTTCGGCCTCGGGCGTGCTGCGCAGCGCTTCCGGCAGGCGCAGGATGAACGGCGTGGTGGCCGAGAAATTGGTGAGGTCGACGATGCCGGCGTTCTTCTTTTCCTGTTCCTGGGCTTCGCGCGCCAGCTCGGCGTCGGCCAGTGGCTTGAGCAATCCGGTCACGCCAGCCACCGCCAGGCCGAACGCCAGGCCCACGAACACCATGGTAGGCATGCCGGGAATCAAGCCGAACAGCAGCATGATGCCGCCGGCGGTGAGCAATGCCTTGGGTTCCGAAAACAGTTCGCCGACGATTTCGCGGCCGATGTTGCTCTGCTCGCCCTCTTCCTTGTCGTCATTGCTGACCCGGGTGGTGATGATGCCGGCCCCCAGCGAGATGAGCAGCGCCGGGATCTGCGCGATGAGCGCGTCGCCGATGGACAGGATCGAATAGACGTGCATGGCCTCGCCGGCATCCATGCCGCGCTGGACGATGCCGATCGAGATGCCGCCGATGAGGTTGATGGCCACGATGCAGATGCCGGCGATGGCGTCGCCCTTGACGAACTTCATGGCGCCGTCCATGGCGCCGTGCAGCTGGCTTTCCTGGCCCAGGTGGGCGCGCTTGGCCTTGGCTTCCTCCGGTGTCAGGATGCCGGCGCGCAAGTCGCTGTCGATCGACATCTGCTTGCCCGGCATGGCGTCCAGCGAGAAGCGGGCCGACACTTCCGAGACCCGCTCCGAACCCTTGGTGATGACGATGAACTGCACCACGGTCAGGATCAGGAAGATCACCAGGCCCACCACCAGGTTACCGCCCACGACGAAGTTACCGAAGGTTTCGACGATGTGTCCGGCCTCGGCTTCGAGCAGGATCAGTCGCGTGGTCGAGACCGAGATGGCCAGCCGGAACAGCGTGGTTAGCAGCAGCACCGCCGGGAAGGTGGAAAAGGCGGTGGGGCCGGGCATGTACATGGCCACCACCACGATCAGGCCGGCTGCGCACAGGCTGAACGCGATCAGGATGTCGAGCAGCCACAACGGCATCGGCAGCACCAGCATGAAGACGATGCCGATCACCAGCGCCGCGGCCAGAAGTTCGGCGCGTTGCGCCATCTTGGCCGCGATTTTATTGAGCAGAAGGACCAGGCCCATTGCTTTCATGACTCATCCCCCAGAGACGATACGTGAGACGGCCTGGTATCGACCGTCATATAAGAAAAGAGGCGGCTCACGCCGCCGCCGCAGTACGCTGCCCTGCCTGCAGGCGCAGCAGGATCAGGTCGACCCAGGCGGCGTTGTCGGCGGTGCGCAGCGAGCGCAGGCGGGCCTGGTCCACCGGCTCGAGCAATTCGGCGGCAGCGTAGTCGTGCATCAGCTGCAGATGCACGTTGCCGGGCCACAGCGCCAGGCAGCCGGCCGCCAGGTCGTAGGCGTTCTCGTATTGATAGGCATTGAGATGACCCCAGACCAGCCCGGTGGCCAGTTCCAGTTCGGGTGGCAAGGCCTCAGTTGTTCGTCTGCGTCGCATGTTCTTCCTGTTCGGAGGGGAGGAAATGACTTTGGGCCTCGCTGCGGCGCATCTGCATCCAGCGCAGGCGCCAGCGCACCGCCAGCTCGACCACCCGGATGGCACGCATGGCGCCATCGCGCTGGCCTTCGGCCAGGTTCAGCGAGTGCCCCACCAGCAATTTCTGCAGGGAGCGCATCACCGGAACCGGATCGCCGCGCCATGCCAGGTTGTCGGTGGACAAGCGCGCACCCAGCATCTGCTTGAGCGTCTGCAGCGTGGGATCGGGGGCATAGTCGGGCGCCGGCAGCGAAGCTTCTTCTTCGGCCGGCAGCAGGCTGGGGCGGGACTTGGCGACCGGCAGCGCATCGGCCAGGCTATGGATCTCGCCGGCTTCGCCCAGCTCCGGGAGACGCACATTGATATCGCTGACAGGACCGGTTCTCAATTGAGCAGCTCCATGGCCAGTTCCAGTTGCATCGCCAGGGCTTCACCGCCCTCTTCTTCTTCGGCCTTGAGGCGGCGCAGCAGGTACAGGCTGCCGTCGTTGAACATCGACGGCAGCCAATCGGCCGCATCGCGCAGGTCGGCCGCGCGGCGTTCCAGCAATTCGACCGCGGTCAATGCCGCGTCGGGCCCCACGCCCAGCGCCAGCAGGGTGCGCTGGTCCGGCAAGGGGTAGGCGAAGACATGCATGCCATTGTCCAGCGTGGCCATCGCCACCGCATCCTGCATCCGGCATTCGTCGATCAGTCGCTGCATGAGCTCATCCATCGTGTCCATCCTTTCGCTTGCAATACGGAAAACAACCTGACACCGACGTCAGGGACGCTGGCGACTCTCGCTCTTGCGCAGTTGACTCACGGCATCGCGCCATGCCTGTTCGCGCAACTCCTCGCGCGAAGGGTGGGTGCTCATCTCGGCCTGGAACTGGTTCAGCTGGCGCGTGAGTTCTTCCAGCAATTCGCGCCGGGCGGCCTGCTTTTCCTGGGGCCACAACGTCAACGGCAACTTGGCCATGGCGTCGCGCACGATCAGGTAGACCTTGCCGCGCACCGCTTGCGCCGGGCCGCTGAGGTCGACGATCTGCGCCACCAGCTGGGCGGCCTTGCCCTTGCCCCAGCCGGACTCGGTCGCCGTCAGCAGCACCACGGCCAACTCGGCACTGTTCTGGCGGGTCGGCAGGTTGACCTGGGCCGCCAGTTCCTGGCGCAATTCCTCGGCCGTGCCGATGGCCGAACGCACCAGGGTGAAGGCACTGCTGTCTGCCATGGTCAGCCAGTAACGGCCGATACTGCGTAGGGGGTTCTTGCGTAGATCCGACTTCATCGCCTGTCCTCCGCGCGACGATGCGCGCTCTGGTTACCCTGCGAACAGCCCGGAGCGTTCACCGCCCAGGCGACCCTCGACCAGCTCCTGGCGCATGGCCTGCGCCACTGCGAAGCCGAACACCATGGGGCGACGTGCGGTACGCGCGTCAAAGTCGGCGCGCCAGCGTCGGCGCAGAATGGAAAAGCGGCCGAGGCCGCTCGTATTGATGGTTTTTTTTGACATCCTGTTCTTTCAAAAACCCGCCATCATCCGCGAACGCAGCGACATCATCGCCTGCACGCATTTGGCCGCACCGAAGTTCTTGATCAGTGCCTTGAGCACCGTCAGCGGTGACAACGGAGTGTCGATATTTCCCTTGGCCTTGGCGCCGATCAGGAAGCGCAGGTCGCGCACCGACGTCGGCATATCGTCTGACATGGCCTCCAAGGTGGCCACTATTTCGTCGCTTTCCTGCAGCGCGCGGCGCAGTTCCACCGGATGCTGGTCCGCCAGCCGGCTCATCATCGTGTTGAGCGCGCGCCGTATGCCATTCTTCTTGCGCGAAGGCATATCCTTTTCCTCCAGTTCCTGCAGCGCCTCGAACAGCACCTGATAGCGCTGGATAGGCTGGAAGTTGAAGCGTTTGTGCTGGCCTTCCAGCAGTTCCTGCCCGTGCCGGGTACTGTCGTCGGTGAGAATGGAGAGCGCATCCTCGATCGGCGCCAGGAAGGCCGAATCCTCTTCGTGCAATTCGGGCTTCTCGCTTTTCTTGCCCTTCGAACGGCGCAAGGGAACGTAAGCCTGGCGCTCTGCACGCACCGGCACAACCAGTCGCTGCAACAGGCTGCGAAATCGCGCATGGAGGTCTTCGCGCACGCCGGCCTGGCCGCGCACGGAGTCCTTGGGCACCACTTCGGTCTGTTCGTTTCCGGTCACGATCTGCCCCTGCCGGCCCACCGTCTTGTTCTGCGGCAGTGGGCGGGGCAGGTGCATCTGTTCCAGCTGGGCCCCGGCATAGGGGTTGGTCTTGAGCATATCCATGGCCGTAGGTGGCGTCGCCCAGCGGGCCGGTTCCATCGCTCGCAGGGCGAGCGAACCGGGCTGGACGGTTCCATCCCGGACCGCGTCAATCCTCAACAATCTTCAAAGTCTCACGAATGTTCAAGGAATGCTTCGCGGCAGCAAACGCGCTGCTATTGTCCGGCCCATACCTTGACGAGCCAGAGATCGCCACCCCGGCAACACTGGCTCAAACCAACCAACAAGCGTGTTTCACACTAGGAGAACACCATGGATATGCAAGCAGGCATCGAATTGAACCAGGATGAAGCCGCTGCCGACGCAGCGCCGGCAGTGACCATCGATATCGTCGCGCTCTACACCGAACATCGCAGCCACCTGCTGCGTTTCGTGCAGCGCTATGTGGGTAGCCACGAAGACGCCGAGGATGTGGTGCAGAACACCTTCATCGAGGCGGTCAAGTCGGCGCATCGTTTTTCGGGCCTCTCCAAGCCCTCGACCTGGCTGTTCGGCATCGCATTGAACCTGGCACGCAACCAGGTACGGCGCAACATGGCCGATCGCTACGATACGGTCGACGAGAACTTCATGGAGCAACTGGTCGATAGCCACGCCGACCCGGCCATGCTGTATGAACTGCGCCAGATCGCGCAGAAGGTCGATGACCTGCTGGGCGAGCTGCCACCGAAGATCCGCTCGACCTTCGAGGCGGTACTCGATGGCGATTCGACCTACGAAGAAGCGGCCGAATCGCTGCAGATCCCGATCGGCACCGTGCGCTCGCGCGTCTCGCGGGTGCGGGCGGCGGTACGTAACGAATATGGCAATGTCCCAGCGCGCGGTGCGCAACAGGCAGCACGCCGCTGAGCCATGCGGGGGATCGGGGATGTAATACCGGGGATGCAATGCAACGAGGGCGGTCTGGCGGGCCGCCCTGTTTCCGGACTTCAAGAAGACAAGTCGCTTATTCGCTGGCGATACGCGCCTGGCAACGCTGCGCCAGGTCGGCCGTGTTGAGGATCTCGTCCATCACGCTGCGTTCGTCGGAGAGATTGCGCAAGGCAATCTTTCGCACCACGATATAGCGGCCTTCATCGGCGTGCCACAGCAGCTCGAAACCGCGCCGCTCCTGTTCGTCCAGTTCTGCCGGCATCACCGCATGGGGCGGCAGCAAGGCATCACACGGCGGCAGCAGGCCGGTCACCGACAGGTACAGGTCCTGGCCGGCAGGCTCGACCGAGGTGCGGGTGAGAATCTCGCCGATCAATAATTCGAGCACCGGCCGTGCATGGGCCGTGTCGCCGGTGAGCGTGGTCAACTCCGCCAGCAGTTCCTTGACCTGGGCGCCGGTCAGATCGTCCGGTCTGTCCTGTTCCAACTTCGTTCCCCTTTTCGGCATCGGCCCGGATAAGCCGCTTTGGCACAATTGTACGACGGCCAACAGGCCACTTCCAGCACTAACGATATTCATTCCAACCTCGTCGGGATGCTACCGGACCGCGCCCTTTGCGCGGGCGGCAAAAAGGCGCGACCGCAGTCGCGCCCGCCCTCTTGGATAACGCAGACCTATTTACGTGGCATTCGCCTGACACGGTGCCAGGGGAAATTCTCGTCCAGGCTGGCCGCTGCCTCTTGTCGAAGAGCGGCTGCCGTGGACGGCGATGGGAGACTCGGTGCAAAGACATCCAGATCGAAGTTCATGCTATTCACCTTGGCGTTGCGTTGACAAAAATGCCGCGGCCCGTGGAAGACCACGGGTCGCGGCGGTACTTCAAGCTACTGCGGGAAACGATCCTGCCCCACTGCCGAACAGCCAGTGGCAGGCGCGCTGGCGATCCAGCACGGCACGCCGCGCCGCCGAGGCCAGTTGTTCCAGTGCCTCAGGAAAACCGGCACGGGCGTCGGCCTTGGCCGATACCGTTGCACTGTCCTGTTGCACCAGGTACTGACGCCGAGCGGCATCGGCGGCCAGCGAGACTTCCGCCTCGCTGGGTACCGGGCCTTCGGTCCGATTGCCGGTCTGCATCTGCTGCCAGTCCGGCAATTCGGCTTCGTCGCCATGGTCGTGGCGTGCCAGGTGCATCCTGGAGCCGCCACGCTGCGCGCTTTTTCCGCTACCGGCTCCGCCCAACGCCTTGAGAAAGGACGGACGGCGGGTCGGATGCGGCAAGGCGGCCGAGAGCGGCACCGACGGATCGAACCGAGGGCTGGCACTGGCCTGGCTTTGCGCCTTGTTGACGTCGCGCTGGTCATGCAAGCCGACGTGGGCCTCGATCATCCCCCGAAGGTCGTAGCTGGACGAGCCAGCCAGGATTCGTTGAATGCTCATGAGATCACTCCTTGATTGCCGGAGGTGGCCATCGATGCGCCACCGGGATCAGACCGGACGGCCCCGTCGCCGGCATCGACGGGGCCCCGTGCACTACGGGCCGATCAGCTTTCGATCAGGTCCTTCTCGCGTGCCTTCTCGGGGTCGCCCGCGCCCAGGCGGCTGTCATGCTTGCCGTCGGTGGCGGACTCGACCTTGTCGAACAACTCGCCGTTGTTCTTCATGTATTGCTCAGCGGCGCGTTCCAGTTCCGGCGATACCTTGAAGCCATGCAGGGTGCCCTTGGACATCTCGATCAGGTCATCCTGCGACAGGTGCTTGATGCCGGTACGTTGCTGGAAGTCCTCGATGGTGGACACGGCCTTCTCGTCGGTCATGCCCAGTTCGTTCTTGGCACGAGCGGCCTTCGGATCACCGGCGCCCAGCTGGCTGTCATGCTTGCCGTCGGTGGACGATTCCATCTTGTCGAACAGCTTGCCGTTATCGGCCACATAGGCTTGCGCGGCCTGCTTCATCTCCGGCGTAATGGTCTTGCCGTGCAGTTCGGTGATGTCGCCATTGGCAATGCCCTTCATCTCGTCGTACGAGATCAGGCCGATCTTGTTGTCCTTCTGGAACTTCTCGACCGTCTCTACTGCCTTGGTGTCATCCATGCCGGTCTTCTGGCCGTTCCCATTGCCGTTTCCATTGCCATTGGCAGGTGGATTGAAGGTGTAGTCACCATTCTGTCCGTTCTGCCCGTTCTGTCCGGTAGGCGGGTCGATGCGGATGGTGATGTCGTTGTTGCCCTGTTGCGAGGTCGGCACTTGGTCGGACAGCGGCACGCCCTTCTTGCGCGCCTCTTCAGGATCGCCGGCACCGAGCTGGCTGTCATGCTTGCCGTCGGTGGCGTTCTCGATCTTGTCGAACAGGGCGCCGTTGTTGGCGACATAGGCTTCGGCGGCGCGCTTGGCTTCAGGCGTGACGTCCTTGCCGTTGATCTTGGTGATATCGCCCGAGGCAATGCCCTTCAACTGGTCGTATGAGATCAGGCCGATATCGTTATCCTTCTGGAACTTCTCCATCGCGTCGACCGCGCCCTTCTCGGACATCGGCGGCACGCTCACCGTGCCATCCTTGATCGACTTGTCGCCATCGGCTGCGCTCAGCTGGCTATCGTGCTTGCCGGTGACACTCGACTCGATCTTGTCGAACAGGGCGCCATTGTTGCGGGTATAGACCTCGGCAGCATCCTTGATATTGTCGGGAATCGGCTTGCCGTTGAGTTCCTTGATGTCGCCGTTGGCGATGCCCTTCATGTCGTCGTACGAGATCAGGCCGATCTTGTTGTCCTTCTGGAACTTGGCCATGTCCTTGACCGCGTCGTACTCTTCCGGATTGTTGGGCGAGACATGGTTATTGGCGCACGCGTGCATGAAGGTGTCCGGATTCAGGCCGCTCTGGGTGGGCTGGGTGGACAGCTGTGAGCGGTCGAAATGATCCGGGTCGCCGGCGCCGAGCTGGCTGTCATGCTTGCCGTCGGTGGCCGATTCGACCTTGTCGAACAGCGCGCCATTGTTGGCGACATAGGCTTCGGCCGCCTTCTTCACTTCAGGCGGGATCTGCTTGCCGTTGAGTTCGGTGATATCGCCATTGGCGATGCCCTTCATCTGGTCGTACGAGATGAGGCCGATATCGTTCTTCTTCTGGAACTGCTGCATGGTGTTGACTGCCGAGGCCTCGGACGGCAGGTTACTGCCCGAGTTGGACTGGCTGAATATCTTGCGGAAGAAATCGCGCATCGAATCCGGCACGTTCATCTTGTCGAGCAGCGCTTCGACGTCGGTGCTGTTGTTGCCATTCTTAGGTTTGTTGGCACCGATATCGTTCATATCGGAACCGTCGGACCCGCGCAGGCGCAGGATAAGTGGCTGCCCGTTCTCTCCACCATCGATGGTGATATTGGTCGGGCCGTTGGTAGTCAAGGTAACAGACATGGAAGCTCCTCTGGTCATGACGGCACAGGCCCTCATGGCCTGGCGCGCCGGGTGGAAAAATGGCGGCCGCCAGATGGCGCCGCCAGCGGCAGCAGCGAGTGAGTGAGTTTTTGTTATTACAGGGCGGACTGTGCGCCGTCCTCTGCCTTCTTGATCAGATTGGTAAAGATGCTTACGTTCGACAAGTTGGCCGAAGCGTCATCGGTCGCGTTGATCGTTTCGATCGCATCATCACGACCACGCTGCATCGCGGCACGAGATCCTGTTCCCACTGTCGCCATCACTGCTCCCTTTCCAGTCAAAAACGCGCCGCCAGACAGGCGCTCCAGGTCATTGTTGATCGTTGATGCCCTTGGCCATGGTGCTGAATATCTTCAGCTTGGCCAGGGATGTCGCCTGCTGCGAAACCCACATCTGGAATTCCGCCGCATGTTCGACCCCGGCCTGCGCGGCGAGCGTGGTCGAATTCAGCTTGCCGTCACGCTGGTACGGATTGCGTGCGTCGCGCATGGAACTACTGAGTTGGTCTTGGAACGTAGACATGAGTCCTCCTCCAGGTGGCGAGGGCGACGTAGACGCCCCCGCCGGCCCGAATCAGTTAACCGCCACTGATGGTTTCTGCTTGCGTACGACCCTTCTTTTGGAAGTTGGTCTGGACGGTGGCGTTGGAAATGGCAGTAGCAAAAGCATCGGTACCGTAGATGTTGCCGATTGCGTCTGCCGAGCCTACTGCGCCGCCTGGTGTAGTTGATGCCATGAAAACCTCCATACGTATAGTTGATAAGGGCGCCGAACACCGATCAAGCGTCCGGTCCCACATAGGTAGCTGCCAGCCTGCGCGCAGTTCCAGTCCGGCCTGCAAATTTTTTATCCCGCCGCCGCCCTCGGCGATTGACGGAACTACAAGCCTTCGCAGTAACACCCACTCGCGTGGAATGCGTCTTGCGGCTTACCCGTCGCTGCCCTTTTCCACCTTTTTCACCTTTATCAATTCATCCATTCATTACTTTTCTGAGGAAATACCATGGCCATCAATATCAATGTATCGGGCGGCGTACAGGGCGGCAGCAACATCCCTACTGCGGGGGAAATGAAGGATTTCTCGAACGACATCAAGAAGGCCGATACGATGGATCTCATCAAGGCCAAGAACGATCCCAACACCGAGCAATGGCAGAAGGACGCCATCGATAAGGAATTGTCCCAGCGTGGCGCGGCCAATCAAGCTGGCGGCGCCAGCGGCGCTGGTGGCAGCGAAGGCACTCAGGAAGACAAGGACGAAATCGCCAAGCTGCTCAAGAAACTGGCCGATGGCACCATCTCGCAAGACGAATTGCAGAAACTGGCCGGCATGCTGAAGGTGGATCCGAAGGAACTGGAAGCGCAAAAGGGCAAGGGCGGCAGCACTGGCGAAGGCACCGGCCAGAGCCAGGACATCCAAGGCGGTTGATCGCCGCAGGATAGGCTGACAAGGCCGATACCGGGGCAACCCGGTATCGGCTTTTTTACGTCAGGCGATGCCTCGGCCGGTCACCCCGTTGTCGAACAGGAAGTGGTCCTGCGCCCAGCGGCGCGCCATGCCGGCGAAGAACGTCATCAGTTCCAGCGTCGATTCGAGATCGGCCTGGGCCAGGCCGAAGCGACACATCAGCACCACCCGGTTGCGCGCCGGGCTGTAGGTAAAGGCCGGCGTATGCTGGGCGAACAGATACATGTTGGTCTCGAGCAGGCGCAGCAGGATGGGCTCGCGCGATTGCTCCGGCAGCTCGCCGAAATCGCAATACAGCACCACGCTGTCGGGCACCAGCATGCCGCCATGAAAGAGTGTGAATTCGCTGCCGTCGACGAAAAACACGGCGGACTGCCCGGCCACGCTGGGCCGGGACGCGTGCAAGCGCGCGCAGAGCTGGTCGACCAGCGCGCGATAGCGTTCTATGGACATGAAACTCCCTTGTTATTGTGATCAAGCTACGACATCGACTGCGCGCGCACCGGCCGCGTCCAGCGACAGTACCGGCGACTCGCCAAAACGTTCATCGAGCAGCCATGCGGCCAGCCGCCGGGCACAACGCTGGGGCGACTGCAACGCACCGCTGGCATGCATGCGCACGAACATGTCGCGCAGCGCAAAGTCGTCGCGCTGCTGGCGCAGCTCCGACTGCATATCGGTATCGATCACGCCCGGCATGACACTGGCAATACGCACGTCGGGCCGGGCTTCGGCGGCGATGCAGCGGGCTTGCTGGTCCAGCGCGGCCTTGGAGGCGCAATAGCTGCTCCAGCCGGGTAGCGCGCTGACCGATGCGCCGCTGGAGACATGCATGATGCGGCACTGGCGGCCGGCCACATGGGGCAGGCCGAGCACGTGCTCGCACAGCATCATCGGCGCGCCCGCATTCAGTGCCAGCGCCGCACCCACTGCCCGGCTGCCGACCGAACCGCCGGGGCCCAGCGGACCGGCACTGGCGGCATTGTTGACCAGCAGCACGGTATCTTGACCGACGAATTGCTCGATGGCACCACTGGCCAGCCACGCCTGCAGCGCCGCCAGGTCCGACAGGTCCACCGCCTGCTGGACCAGTTGCGGATAACGCCGCTGCAACGCCGTATTGCCGGATCGTGCGATACCCAGCACGCCGATGCCGCAGGCCAGCAACTCCGTTGCCAGCGCTGCGCCCAGGCCGCGACTATGTCCCGTAATAATTGCTTTCAATTGTTTAACTCCTCGCTGTACTTGCTTTGGAACCCATTTGGCAACGCGCTACACACATCTTGCGATGCGGCTGCCTGCCGCTTTTTTGCAACCGAAGCTTGTTACGCGCAAACGCGCAGGATCACAGTCATGAACCACTTCGTCGGATCTGCCCTGGCCCAGAAAGACTATCGGGAAATTCATGTGACACGGCATCTACTGCCGTTCGAAGACCATGCCTTCGTGAAACCCGAACACGCACGTGTGATGGTCAAGGGCGAGGGCATGTATGTGTGGGACGACCATGGAACTCGGTTCCTCGACGGCATGTCCGGCCTGTGGTGCACCGCCGTCGGCTACGGCGAGCCGGCACTGGCGCAGGCCGCGGCCCAGCAGATCACGCAACTGAGCTATTGCAGCCAGTACTTTCTCAACACCCATGCCCCGGTGGCGGAGCTGACTGCGAAGCTGTTCGAATTGCTGCCGCCAGGCTATTCGCGGGTGCTCTACACCAACTCCGGTTCGGAAGCCAACGACCTCATGGCGCGCTCGGTGCGACGCTTCTGGCAACTGGCCGGCAAACCCGAAAAGCGCATCATGATCGGACGGCGCAACGGCTATCACGGCTCGACCGCTACCAGCGCGGCGATGGGCGGTATGGAGGCGATGCACGCCTTCGGCACGCTGGACCTGGAAGAAGTGCGCCATATCCCGCAGCCGTACTGGTTCGGCTATGACGGCTACCTGACCGAATACGAATTCGGCCAGGCGGCCGCCCGCGAACTCGAGATCAAGTTGCTCGAAGTCGGCCCCGAACGGGTCGCCGGCTTTGTGGCCGAGCCGTTCCAGGGCGCCGGCGGCATGATCTATCCGCCTTACAGCTACTGGCCCGAGATCCAGCGCATCTGCCGCCAGTACGACATATTGCTGTGCCTGGATGAAGTGGTCAGCGGCTTCGGACGCACCGGAAAATGGTTCGCCAGCGAGCACTTCGGCATCCACGCCGATACCATGACCCTGGCTAAGGGCCTGACCTCGGGCTATATCCCGATGGGGGCGCTGGTGTTGTCCGAGCGTATTGCCGACACCCTGGCGCATCACGGCGGTCCGTTCTCCCACGGCTTCACCTACCAGGGGCACCCGGTCGCCTCGGCAGTGGCCCTGGCCAACCTGCGCCTGCTCGACGAAGGTGGACTGGTGGCACAGGCCGAACACGACGTCGGCCTGTATTTCCAATATTGCCTGCGCGATCGTTTCAACGGCCATCCCATCGTCGGCGAGATCCAGGGCAGCGGCATGATCGCGGCGCTGCAACTGTCGTCCAATCCCTATGAAAAGGGACGCCTGGAAAAGGAAGCGCTGGTCGGCCAGTACTGCTCGGCGCGTGCCATGGAACTGGGCCTGGTGGTGCGCTCCTCGGGAGGGCGGATCATCATGGCGCCGGCCTTGATCGCCAACCGTTCCCACATCGATGAATTGATCGACAAGCTGGCGCAGGCGGTGGACGACACGGCACGCCTGGTCGGCCTGATGTAGCGGGCGTCGCCGTGCGCGCCGGCGCAGGCATGATCCGGGTCGGGCCTTTTCGATAACGGTGCTGGCAAGCGGGAACCGCACCGTGCGGGCATTGCACTCATGCAATGAGAGTAGCGCCATCGTTGACGACCACAAAGGAGAGGCCATGACCTGCCAGACCAACGTTGTAGACAGCCCGATCGAACTGTGGGGACTGGTGTTCGCAGCGGATCTGCCCGACGAACCCAGCCACAAGACCTTTTTCATCCGCAACCAGGGCCACAGCGGCGTGCTGACCTTTGCCTCGGCGCTGGATGCGGAAATCTATTGCAGCCAGCTTGCCGCCACCGGCATGCCTGGCTGGCGCCGTGCGCCGCTGGAAAGAATCGACCTGTCGCGGGTGATGTCGCTGGCCAGTCCCGGCGAACGCAAGATCATGCTGGCGCTGGGTTTCCATGCCTCCGACACCAATGACCTGCTGGCCGACGAAGACCAGACGCTGCTTACGCCGCTGCTGCCGATTCCCTATCGCATGACGCATAGCTTGCACGGCCTGTCGCAGCTGCACATCAACCATGAGGTGTGTGACTTCATCGAGCAATGGTGGGATCGCGTCGGTGGCGACCATTACAGCGAGCAGGTGCGCATGACCTCGAGCTGGTCCGACCACGAACTGGCACGCTGCGCCGGTGACGCCCTGTCCAAGGCGGCCATCATGAACATGCGCCAATACCATACGCTGTGGAGTCACAGCGGCGCGGGTGACGAGTGTGCGGTGTTTTCGCCGGGCAGTGGTGCCTGGTGTTTCTCGACCTTGCAAGGGCCGCGCCAGCGCGCCCTGCATTGACCGGTGCGCGGCCTGGACGCCGCGCACCGAGCGTACGGAACCGGCTCGCTTCGAGGCCCGACTCACAAGCAAGGGCTTTTCCGAGTTCCGTTGTCATCCCTCCTGTTTTTCCACGAGAAAGGATCCGCCAGCTGGCGGCACGCATCGACAGAAAGCCCAGTTCACCAATATCTGGAGCAGACAGTCATGCTGAATTCATTCCTCATCGGCGGCCGATCCCCTGCGGCGCCATCGCCGTCCCGGGCATCGCACCATGCCAGTCCATCGCGCAGCGGATCCGGCAACCACGACCAGCCCACCCCGTGCGTGAAGCAATTCGTCACGCCTTTTCGCGCAAGGCGCGAATCACATCAAATCTTGATTGCCTACCATGTATGGAAATAACTTCACGGGAGGAAATCGCTATGATCGCCTCCCGGACTACGACCTCGACCACCCCGGATATGCGGGCCAGTCCCGACCATCCGGCACATTTCAACAATCGATACCCTTTCACCCCGGACCGCCGCCCCTGGCCGACCCAGGATATTCCGATCCCGAGGCGCGACTGCTATATCGGCACGTCAATCGCCCCCCTTCGATGCTGGCTCCGACGAGCCAGCGTGACAGGCTGCTCGAGCGCTTCAACCGCACAAGCAATGGCACGCGCGATCGCTTCAGGCCATCGCCCTCGCTTGCCGCCATGAGCGATGACCAGTATGGCCTGCCGGCCACGCAGGTCTTCAATCCCTTCCATTTCCGGCCGAGGACGCCGTTGGTATCGTACGAGCATTTTGGTCACGACGAGATTGAGCTGCTCAGGAGTGCCGGCTTCAGGCGGTCCCATAGGGAACTGCTGGCCTCGCGCCCGGACAACGAGGTACGCTTCGTGCTGACCAATGCCCCCTGGCTGCAATCGAGCCAGTTCAGCCCGGACGACGTGCTTGCCACGGCCAGGCTGGCGCCCGGGCAGCGTGACTTCGTCGCGCGCGAGTGCTTTTTCCTGGCGGCACTGCACTTCACGCCTGGCGAGATGAATGACCTGGCGCTCATGCGCGACAGCTACCGCGAATTCGTGTGCATCCACGGTGCCAATCTGCAGGCAATGGGATTCAGTGCGTTGGAGATGATGTTCATTGCCATGCGCCCTGCCGTGGAGCGCCGCTTCGTGGCAGCCCACGGCATGCAATTGCACCGCGAAGGCCTGTGCGCGGCAGAGATCAGGTTGCAGGCGCGCGACCCCTTGGCGCGGCAGTCGTTCGAAATCGCAAGAAGACAATCGAGTGACGCCCGGTCGCGACGAGGACCGGATGCGCCGCCACGCCGGCGCACCGCACCGGCCCGGATCGATGATGACTTTCCACCGACGGCATTGGTGCGCACGTCCCGCCGCGTGCGCACGACCGAGATCGAACCGGCGCCCGCGATCACGGATGCGCCACAGGCATCGCGGCCCGTGCGCGAGCGCCATCGGCAGCGGCCGGCGGCCAGCTCGCGCCGTCGCGATAGCGCGCACTCCGACGCGCCTGTCATCGAGCCCATCGGCCCAGCCGAGCAAGAGCGCTTCGAACTGATGGGCCTGGCGCAGGAGGCGCTGGATCGGCTCAGCCTGAGTTCGGGCACCGCACGCACGTACATGCTCGAGTACGGAGAGAACCTGCTGGCTTCAGGCGTGGCGTTCGACGAGATCATGCACATGGCCGAGGATATATCGGGCGGGCAAGCAGCGCCGGTCGAGGATCGCCGCGCCAATCGGCACCGCAGACAGTCGCAGGTACCCGACCCCTGGCGCGCCAGCGACGTACCACCGGCACGCCGGCCACTTGCGCGCGCCACTACCGGGCCCGACGACGTGTCGTATCTCACCGCCGAAGACATCGTGGCAGATGGCTCGTTTGCCCACTTGCAGGACATTCCGGAGCGCACCAGTTCGCCGGTCCATCTGGAACCGGCGGCAGCCTCGCATCCCCGCAACGAAGAGCGCTTGAGCAATGACGAACGCCAGATGTTGCGGCACGCGCATCGACGCTGGGCGGACCGGATGTCCGTGGAACAAGGCGAATCCTTCTATCGGGACATCGCACCGGCGACGCTGACGCGCAAGATTGCACAGGACAATCGCGCCGATCTCAGCCTGCTGCTCGGCGGCTTGGCCTACGCGCAGGACAACCAGCATCGGCGGACCGCATCGGCGCACAAGGCCCGCGTAAAGGAGATGACGGATTACCTGGTCAATGCCGACGATGCCGACCTGCTCTACAAGTGCGATCGCGCCGCCGCGGAGGGAGTCACGCATTGCGGTGACCGCGTGGCCTACGGATTGACCCGGGTGGAGCAGGTGGTCATCGCGCACAAGGTAGAAGCGGGGCTGATGACGCCCCGGCAGATGTTCGAGAGCAAGCAGAGCCTGTTCGTGCAGCCACGGGTGGAGCATATCGCTGCGTGCCTGGCCAATGCGCGCAAGATAAGGGAAGAACAACGCATCTCCATCAGGCGCATGAACGACGAGCAGTTCGCCGAACATATAGAAGAAGCCATCAGCGCCACCTACCGCCGCCAGGGCAGCAATGGAGGCGATGGCGGCAACGCCGGTGGTGGCGGATTCACCGGCTGGCTGGCACGCACCATCGGCAACCCCTTCGGCAGCTCAGCGAGCGTGGTCAACGGCGACGATGCAGACGTCGACAACTCGGCCAGCGAAAGCCTGGAGATGTACGCCGCGCTGGCGCCGATCCTCCGGCAGCGGGGGATATCGCTGGTCGAAGCGGCAAGCACCAGCACGTACGGCGGCATGTACGGCGACATACAGCCGGTCGAGATCACCTATGCCGAGAACCAGATCAACCGGCACGTGCGTGATCTGAGCGACGAGTATCTCCAGGAGTTCGTGGGCAACGGCGCCGTCGAGATGATATTGCGCCGGCGCTTCCAGGACGATTTCCGCGCCATGAAGGAAGATCGCGAGAACGCGCAGGAGCAGGTCGATGAAGCCATGTTCGACCCCAATGCGGCGGATGGCACGCAAGCCACGGTGCGCGAGGCCATGACAGCGCTGGCCTCGATGGAGCAGGAATGGTACCTCGATAAATTGAAGGTGGTGCTGCGCCAGCCCGGCATACTGGAAAACCTGCCGCCTCTGGCGGCCGACCTGGTGGATTGACCGCACGGAACCGGTTTGCCCCGGCATCCGACTTACAAGCAAGGGCTTTTCCGAGTTCCGTTGTCATCCCTCCCTGTTTTCTACCAGAAAGGATCCGCCAGGCACATTGGCCTCTTGCGGCAAGCATCGACTGAAAGGCCCATTTCACCAACATCTGGAGCATACAGTCATGCTGAAGTTATTTCAGGGCCACTCTCACTCGGACCGGGCGTCCCAAGGGGAAAGGTCGTCCCGGGCAGCCGGACATCATCGCAAGCACGAAAAATCCGCAAGACGGGATGACAAGGTCACCGTCGACATCCCCTCTTTCATGCGCCGCTACGGCAAGCATGCCGCAGCGGGTTCGGCCGAGAATTCGCTATATAACCGCTTCGTCAACCTGAGCGTCACGGCACAGAACACGCTGCCGGCGCGCATCGACAGCGACGCCCTGGTCTACCAGGACCTGCAGGAAAAGCTGGCGCAGTCGGAGCTTCGCCTGCAGGGCCATCGGGATGCCATGGCCGGTTTCGGCAAGATGACCGAAGCGCAGCATGCGCTGGTGCGCGAAAAACATGCGTTGGTGCAGGAAGAAAAGGACACCAAGAAACGTATCGGCTTCGACGATGTGCAGGCGCAAATCGATTCGTATTACGATGAACGCGATGACCTCAAGAAAGAGCGTCACGAATGCAAGGAACGGTTGTCAACGCTGAGGCAGCGACACAAGAACCACGAGATCAGGAAAGACGACTACAGGAAGCGCAGCGATCCGCTCAAGGCCAAGATCGATGGATTCGACGCCGACATCGCCGAGATCGACGAAGCGCTGGGCCCGCTGAAGCAAAGACGGGCAGCCCTGGATGAACAACTGCTTCCCTATGACGCCAGGTTCGATGCGCTCGACAAGAAACTGGCCGACGCCGGTGTCAGCCGGGACACCGAGCGCGCGATCCGCGACCTGATCGGCCAGATCGATGCCGAACAACTGAACAACAATACGCTCAAGGGCCAGCTCAAGACCATCGACGACACGCCTGTGCCGCTGGCCGAGGATGGCAGCCTGCCAGATCGGCAGTATGCGCAGAGCGCCGAAAAGCTACGCGAGCTGCTCGGTGCGGTACAGGCCGAACTGTCCAACATCGAACAACAGGTACAGGACAAGCTGAAGGCCGCCGCAGATCGCGACAACTCGGGTGACGAGGCATCCACGCCGGCAAAGTCCGCGCGCTCGGCTACCGCCAAGGACGACACCCGCGCATCGAAGTCTGCCAGTAAGCCCGCGGGCCAGCCGAACAGGAACCAAGACAAAGCCGGCGGCAAGCGCGATGAGGGCAAGCGCAGGGCAGCCCCCGGTGGCTTGGCCGGATGGATGGCGGCCAGCGCCGGCATTCCCCCGGCGCGCGTCAAGCAGGCCGCCGCGAAAGCCAGGAAACCGGTCGTCGAGGGTACCAGTGAAGCGCCGTCGGCAGCGCCAACGGAGCTCGCGCAAGAGGTGCCGCCCGTGGCCACCGCTGCGCCTGCACCGTCCATCGTCGAACGCCCCCGGGCGGCGCCGGTCGGCACCGCGAGCGCGCACGCCAGGGTGGATCCGGAACCGGACGACGATGTCGTGGTACCGCCGCCGGTCGGCGCCGGCACCGCCAAGAAAACCACCGTCCCGGTGAAGGCAGCGGCCGTGTCCCCCGACGAGGCGGCGACCAGCACAGCAACGGCCACACCGACGACCGATGCGACCGGCAAGGCCGGTGGTGCAACACCCGCCTCGGCATCATCGACACCTGCCGTAGCGACGCCGAGCAAACCGACTGCCACGTCAACCGCGCGGCGCGCCGCGGCGCCGATAAAGGCACAACCCGATGCAACCGTTTCCAGGGCCGCGCCGGCAGTCACGACAGCGCCCACGGTGAGCGCCCCGACCGCAGGCACGACACCGTCCGCCTCCTCGGCCAAGGCCAGGCCCCAGGTGACACCGTCCCGGCCGACGGTCGCAGACAGCCAGTCCGGCAATACCGCGCCGGCAGTGGCGAACTCGGCCCCCGTGGTCGCACAGGGCGCCACCTCGACAGCAACAGCAACAGCAACAGCGACGGCGTCGGACCAGCGCCAGCCCAAGCCGGCCGCAGCGAAAACCGAGCAACCCGTGTCGACCGCACCCATTGCCACGACGGCTACTACGCCGGCCGCCACCAGCACCAGGCAGCCTGCACCTGCCTTGAGCAAGCCTGCGCCGGCAGTGGCGCCCGAACCGGTAGCACCCGTGGTGCGCCCGGCCCCGGCGCCACGACAGAGCGTGCCGGTGGCCAAGGCCAAACCGCAGGTCACCACGCCTGGGCCGGCGGCCAGTACCAGCCAGTCGGCTAATGCAGCGCCGGCAGCGGCGACCACCGCGACCACCGCACCTGTGGTCACCCAGGCCGATACATCGGGGGCGAGCGCGCCGGCCAAGGCACAGCCCAAACCGGTCGTGGCCAAGACCGAGCAACCGGGGTCGAGCGCGCCGGTTGCCGCAGCGACAGCCACCGCTGCCGGCGCCAGGCAAGGCACACCTGCCAGCACCAAGCCTGCCGCCACCGCCGAGCCGGTGACGCCGGTGGTGCGCCAGGCACCACAACAGAGCGCACCTGCAGCCAAGACCAAACCTCAGGTCACCACGCCACGGCCGGCGGCCAGCACCGACCAGTCGGGTAACGCCGCACCGGTAGCGGCGAGCACCGCGCCTGTCGTCACCCAGGCAGACACGTCCGCCACCGGCGCCACGGCCAAGGCACAGCCCAAGCCGGCCGTGGCCAAGACCGCGCAACCCGTGTCGACCACGCCGGTTGCCGCAGCCACTACCACCGCCAGGCAGCCGGCCCCTGCCAGTACCAAGCCTGCCCCCGCGGTCGTGTCCGAGCCGGTAGCACCGGTGGCGCGTGCGGTGCCGGTGCCACAACAAAGTACGTCGGCCGCCAAAGCCAAACCTCAAGCCAGCACCGCCAGTACCGCGCAGTCCGACAAGGCCGCGCCGGCAGCGGCGACAACGTCGCCGGTGGTCACGCAGGCCGCCCCGCTTGCCACAAGCACACCGGCCAAGGCCCAGCCCAGGCCCACGGTGGTCGAGCGCGAACAACCCAAGCCGACCGCGCCAACTGCCGCAACCGCTCCGACCACTGCTACCGGCAGCACCACGCGACCCGCACCCGCCACGACCAAGCCGACGCCGAACGTCCCGGCCGATCCGGTAACGCCGGCAGTGCGCCAGGTACCTGCGCCACAGCAGAGTGCGCCCGCAGCCAAGGCCAGCCCCCAGGTCACAGCGCCTCGGCCGACGGACGGCGCTGGCCAATCCGGCAACAGTGCACCAGCGGTGGCAACGGCCGCAGCCGTGGCTGCCCAGCCCGGCACATCCGCAACACCGGCGCCGGTACGCCAGGTACCGCCGCAACCGGTGGCCAACAGCGACAAGACACCATCGGCGGCCGCATCGTCGGCAACACAGGCGTCGCCCGCATCGCAGCCCGGAGAGCCCTCCGCGCCGCCCGAAGTGGATTGGCGCAACGCGCTGCCGGTCCGGGTGGCCGAAAGTGCGCCACCGGAGCATGGCAGCCAGGATCAGGACGGTTCGACAAGGAGGGAGGCGTCGGCCGCGCCCATTGCTGCACAGCCTGACTGGCGCAGTGCGCCACCGGTGAGGGTGGCCGCTGCCGATGAGAGCAGCGATAGCGACAGTGAAGGCGATGTCGATGAAACTGCGGACCGGCCCCGCCCGCAGGGCACGACAGGCCCGACCGAATTCACATCGCCGCGACGCGCCTGGACCAGCGACGCCACCCCGGCACGCCCGTCCGGCAAGGAAGACGCTGGCCGTGCCGCGCTCGCGGCGTCGGCCAGCACGGTGCGCGACGCACCGTCGGTGGCGCCCACGGCTGAGCCGGTCGCGCCGCCGACGGCCCCGAAGGCGCCCGCCTATCCATCGGTGAAGATGACGGAAGACCTGCGCCCGGGCGCTACGCAGGCATCCAGTGTCAAGACGCCAAAGGCGCCGGAACCCGGGATAGCGCGCGCCTCGACCTATCCGTCGATGAGTACGCCTGCAACCGACGACACCACCGGCACCGGTTACGCCAAGGTATCTACCGGCGCCAAGGAAAATGCCGGCCGGTCAGCCGCACCGAAGAATCCGGTCTATCCGGTGATACATCGCTATTCTTTCAACAAGTTGCCGGAAAAATTCCGGCGGGATATCCGCAACAATGCACATGTCAATACGCAGCACCTCGATCTTTCCGGCAATACCGGCGTAAAACTGGACTACATCGTGATCGCGCCCGGACAAAGCAAGCCGATTCGCCTGGCCCCGCAAGGCTATGGGGAGATCGTCATCGCACCTGGCAGCGAGGAGTATCACGTGGTGCTCGACACGCCACCCGATGAGATACAGAAAAGGGTGGAAGCGCGCAAGGCCGAAGCCGTCCGTGCCCAGGCCACAGCGACGGTCGAAAGCGATGACGAAGAGAGCGCCCTGCCCGACTCCAAACGCTATTACGGCCTGAACTCGTCGGATGATGAATTTGCCCAATCCTCGCGTGCCCGTCGTGGCCCCTCGCATCGACGCCCCGCCTATGCCAGTACGCCGTCCGGGCAGCATTCGACAGCGCCAAGACCGCATGTGCCCCGGACAACACAGCCGCGTTACCCCGACCTGCCCGATTACGGAGCAAAGTCCAACCCGAACTCGCCGCGCTACGACCCGAGATTCGATCCGAATTCGCCGCGCTTCGATCGCCTGTACGCTGACCTGCATACGGCGAGCACCGCGATGCCGCCACCGCCGCCACCGATGTACGACTACGGGGTGGGCGGCATGCCTTATGCCGGCACTTCAACCGGGTTCCCGCCATTTGGCAGCGACTATGCGCCGCCACCGCCACCATTCGGCCCCGATTTCGGCTCCGGTTTCGGCGGCGTGCCCAATCCCTATCCATCGATGCCGGATTTTGCTCCCCCGCCGTTCGGGGTGCCACCGGTCGGGGTGCCGCCGTTCGGGGTGCCACCGTTCACACAGCCGTTTCCACCAGCCATGCCAGTAGTCCAGCCGACCGACAACAAGGAGGTAAAACCGGTCGTGCTCAAGCCAGCCCAGGGCCAACCGTGGGCCAAGCTGTATTTCCTGGATCAGGGATGGGAAGACAAGAACAACGAGCTGGAGACGCGAAGGAAAACGTCTGGGGCGAACCGGCAGGAGGGCGATATCGCACCCGCACCCAAACCGACCGTGCGCGACACCAATACTTTGCTCTCAGGGCTGCAGCAACGGCTCACGGATACCCAGCTCAAGGAGCTGGGGCAAGAACTGCAACTGTACCTGCTGGCGCAGGACAACGCGCTCGCCAAGACCCCCACCGTCGAAGCGGCGTTTCGGACGTATGTAGACAGGCAGTTCGAAAAAGAAAAAAAGGAAAAACCCGGTGACTACACCGCATTGAGCAACGAGCAGATGACCACCAAGCGGCAGGAGTTCTATGCCAAGACCTGGAGCGATGAGGGCGGCGCCTTTGTCGAGACCTTCCTGTACGAAAAATACAAGGAGGTCTTTTCCAGCCAGTTGACCCTCACGGAGGGCCGGCTCCATGTCTCGCGCTTGCAGCAACGGCTGAGCCGCTTCTGATCGCCAGCTACCACCTTCTGAAACGACTGATGGATGACACGATGAACAACGAACCGATTCTGGCGCAACTAGGCGCAATGCAAGCCGACCCATATCGCGCCCGGGAGCTGCACCGCGTGCGGCAAGAAGCTGCGCAGGACTTGCGCGACCTGGCACGCCAGCTGGCACGGCACCTGGCGATCAGTACCGCACCGCCACGCCCGGCCGGCAAACGACGCAGCATGGCGGCTGGCAAGCAACGCGAACGCCGCACCCAGACCTGCCAGGCGCTGGCCGAGGACATGATCCTGCAGGCGCTGGCGCACATGCATGACCCGCAGTGGGACCCATTGGCCGACGCCGGCCGCGCGCCCGATCCGCAACATGCCAGCCTGTTGCTGTCGTTGTTGCTGATGGATGAAGCGGCCACGACGGCACACGAGCAAGAACCGCATGAAGATGATGCATGGATGGAACCATAGCCGCTGCGGCAACATTCATGGACATGGTTTGCGCGAGCCACACGGGTCGCACTGCACGGCACCGGCGAGGGCGGAATTCCCCCGCTTCGCCCTCGCCGGCGACCGCGCTTCCCACCGAACAGCCACGTTCACACGGCGCTCCGTGCGGGTGCGGCCGGTGGCTCGCCAAACCTGGTCAGGCGTCTGACCCAAATAGCGCAACGGCCGCGGCGGTTTGCCGTCGCGGCCACCTTCCCCGGCGTAGCCGCATTACCGAGGAACCGGCCCCTTGCATATCAAGGCTCGAGGGAAATCGACGGCCGGACCAGACATCAAGCAAGACCCGCGTGAGGAGCTTCGTATGGATCATTTCGCCTCATCCCGAACGCATGGGACGCAGGAGGACGTTCCTGGCGGACCGGGAGCAACACACGAGCAGCAAGACAAGGTAGTTCAACGACGCGCCCCCAGATACGACGTCGATGCATTATTCGGCAGTTTTCCCGAACGTTATTTCAACCAGCGGCATAACGATCAGCAGTGAGACCTTTGGCGACCCTCGCGGGTCGCCTTTTTTTTTGCGCCCGGATAGGTGAAAACAGCCGGCGTGGGTGTGGGTGTGATGCCGTGATGCCATGATGCCATGATGCCGTTGAGTCAATTGCAGGCCGTCCAATCTTATCTCCCGTTCGGAATGAGTAGCTGCCTTGGCAGCGTATCGAAGGCGCTCATGCCGGTGCGTCTTCGATACGGTCCTTCGGACCTACTCAGTCCGAACGGTCTTTATCGAACGTACAAATGAGGTGACGTCTGGCGCTCGACTAGCGGTATCTGACGCTGCACTGTGTAACGTCGGTAGGCGATCCGTCATCGTGACCCATCCCCGTTCGGATTGAGGTGCTGCCTTGGCAGCGTATCGAAGGCGCTCATGCCGGTGCGCCTTCGATACGGTCCTTCGGACCTACTCAGTCCGAACGGTCTTTATCGAGCGATCAAATAAAGCGGCGCTCACCGCAGTCCATACTGAAAAAAAATGCCGTCCAGTGTGATTAACCGGACGGCATTGCCAGCCTGGGGGCCGTGGCAACAAGCGTGCCGTGACACGTCAGGCGGCAGCCTTTTCTGCCTGCGTTTTTTTCTCGTCGCGCAACTCGCGGCGCAGGATCTTGCCCACATTGGTCTTGGGCAGCTCATCACGAAACTCGATGGTCCTGGGCTTCTTGTAGCCGGTGAACTGCTCCTTACAGTAGGCCATCAATTGTTCGGCGGTCAGCGACTTGTCCTTGCGCACCACGAACAGCTTGACGGCTTCGCCCGTATGTTCGTCCGGTACCCCCACGCAGGCGCATTCCAGCACACCCGGATGTTGTGCCACCACGCCTTCGATCTCGTTGGGATAGACGTTGAATCCCGACACCAGGATCATGTCCTTCTTGCGGTCGACGATGCGGGTATAGCCACGCTCGTCCATGATGCCGATGTCGCCGGTCTTGAAGAAGCCGTCGGCGGTCATGACCTTGGCGGTCTCGTCGGGACGTTGCCAGTAGCCCTGCATCACCTGCGGGCCGCGAATGGCGATCTCGCCCGGCTGGCCCAATGCCACCGTTCGCCCATCGTCGTCCAGGATGGCGATCTCGGTCGAGGGCAGCGGCAGGCCGATGGTGCCGGTGTAGTCGCTGATGGTGCAGGGATTGGCGCTGGCGATGGGCGAGGTCTCGGACAGGCCATAGCCTTCGATGATGGGACAACCGGTCAGTTTCTTCCAGCGGTCGGCGACCGACTTCTGGACCGCCATGCCGCCGCCGACGCAGCAGCGATAGCCCGAGAAATCGAGCTTGGCGAATTCGGCATTGTTAAGCAGGGCGTTATAGAGCGTATTGACCGCGGGGAAGGTATTGACCTTGTAGCGGGCCAGTTCCTTGACGAAGCCGGGGATGTCGCGCGGATTGGGAATGAGCAGGTTGAGCGCGCCCTTGCGGGTGCCCAGCATGTTGCATACCGTCAACGCAAAGATGTGATACAGCGGCAACGCGCAGACGAACACCAGCTGCTCCGGGGGCGTGCCCGACTTCAGCGCCGGATCGAGCCACTCTTCGGCCTGCAGCACGTTGGCCACCAGGTTACGGTGCGTCAGTACCGCTCCCTTGGCCACGCCGGTGGTGCCACCGGTGTACTGCAGGAAGGCGACGTCGTCCGGTCCGGCCGCCACCGCCTGCAGCTGCTTGCCCGCGCCATCGTGCAGCGCGCGATTGAAGCCGACGGCCCCGGGCAGCGACCAGGCCGGCACCAGTTTCTTCACGTGGCGCACCACCAGGTTGACGATGGCGCCCTTGAGCAGCCCGAGCATCTCGCCCATGCTGGCCACCACGATATGCTTGATCCGCGTGCGCGCCACCACCTTCTGCAAGGTGCAGGCAAAATTCTCCAGCACGAAGATGGCCTCGGCGCCCGAATCGGTCAATTGATGTTCCAGCTCGCGCGCGGTGTACAGCGGATTGACATTGACCACCGTATAGCCGGCGCGCAGGATGGCGGCGATCGCCACCGGATACTGCAGCACGTTGGGCATCATGATCGCCACCCGCGCGCCACGACTCAGGCCCAGTCCCTGGAGCCACGCGCCCAGGGACCGCGAAAGACGGTCCAGCTCGTCATAGCGCAGGTACTTGCCCATGCAGACATAGGCGTTGCGATCGGCATGACGGCTGAAGGCTTCGTCGATCATCTGCACCAGCGACTGGTACCGGTTGGGATCGATCTCGGCGGGCACGCCCGCAGGATAGGATTCAAGCCAGAATTTTTCCATGATGATTGTCTGTCTCCGATCAGAACTTGCGCTGGCTGGGCGTGTATCAGGTTGGCGCGCACAGCAAAAAAGCACGAGTGTTTTATTATTTAGAGCAGATGCTATCCAGCATTGGTCGCCGGGGCAAGTCCTTTTGCAGCAATTTTGCGCCAGGCCGCTCCTCGATACAGTGAGATCATACCTTGGGCCTGGGCCGATGCGGCGTCACGCCATGTCGCACGGCAACATTCACAGCGGTGCCGGTTCGCGCTTGCGTTTGTTCTTGCCGGTGCCGGCTGGCGGCAGGGGGTCGCCCAGCGCCTGGTGGCGCGCGGCCTTGTCCATGTCGGCCAACTGCCTGACCCGCGCATAGAAATCGCCGAAGTCGCGGCTCTGCGCAAACAGCGTCTTGAAGGCCGGCACCAGGTCGTGATACGCGCCCACCAGCGCCAGGTGCGCATTCGACAGTGGCATGGCGAACCAGCGATCGTAGCCGGCATAGCCGTCCCACCGGGTCTGCTTGAGCTGCGCGTATTCTGCGCGCAGATCATCGAAGACCTGCTGCTTGCGCTGGCGCTTGAGGGCGTCGCTGGCGTCGCTGTCGTAGTTGTCTTTGAGACGATCGCGGTACTTGTCGAGCAAGGCCAGGAAGTCGCGCTTGCGCTCGGCAAAGCGTCGATAGGCGTCGATCATCTTCTGGTCCGAACGGGCCGCCAGCCAGCGCTCCACGCCGAGCTCCTCGACCGCCACCGCAAAGCCTTCGTTGAACGGGGTGTCGTCGCGCGCATAGACCACCTGATGCGCCAGCTCATGGAAGATCAGCCGCGCCAGTTCGCCATCGGGATACTGGATGAAGGTCGAGATGACGGGATCGTTGAACCAGCCCAGGGTCGAGTAGGCAGGCACGCCGGCCACCTGCACGTCATAGCCCCGCTGCTTCAGTTGCGCTGCGTATTGCTGCGCCGCCTGCTGGCTGTAGTAACCCCGATAATCGACGCAGCCGGCGATGGGAAAACACCACTGGTGCGCCTTGAGCGACAACTCGGGGGCCGCCACCACGTTCCACAGCACGAACGGGCGATCGAGCTGGGCATAGGTCCTGTAACTGCCGTTGTCAGGCAAACCCAGCTCGGTCACCGCGAACCGGCGCACCTGGCGCACCGTCCTGAGCTTGGCCTTGAGCGTGTCGGCGGCGGCCGGGTCGTCGATCCAGTCGTCCAGCGGCCGCGCCTGCGCCAGCAATGAAAACTGCCCGTGCGCGGCCTGCGCATAGTAGGCCACCGCACTGCAGCCGCCCAGCAGCAGCGCCGTCGCCGCCACGGCCATCATGCGCAGCAGGCAGGGCAGTCTCATGCGCGCTCCAGTTTCTCCACCTGCACCAGCACGTCATAGAAGGTGGGCGCATTGCCCATGTCGGTCAGGCGCTGGCTGGTGACTTCATTGACGTTCTTGCCATCGGCGGCGAACTTCTTCCACCAGATCGACAACCCCACCACCAGTCCGATGCGCGCCTTGTCGGTCACGCGCACGCGCGCCTGCATGCTGCCACGATCATTGAAGATGCGCACCATGTCGCCCTCGGCGATGGCGCGCGCGCCGGCGTCGACCGGATGCATGTCCAGGCGCGGTTCACCTTCGGTGTCGCGCAGGCTTTGCACATTGACGAATGACGAATTGAGGAAGTTGCGTGCCGGCGGCGAGATCATCGCCAGCGGGTACTTGAGCGCCAGGTCCGGGTTGCTCAGTGCCGATTCATAGGGAGCGATATAGGCGGGCAACGGGTCGAGTCCGGCCGCCAGCATCTGCGCCGAGTAGAACTCGCACTTGCCCGAGGGCGTGGCAAAGCCACCCTCGGCAAAGGGCGCGTCGGGCATGGCCAGGCGCTGCCATCCCTTCTGCTTGAGCAGTTCCCAGTCATAGCCTGCGCTGCGCGGGTGGTCGCGGTCGAAGGCGACGGCGGCGATCTGCTCATCGCTGTGGCCGAAGCATTCTTCATCGAAACCCATGGCCGCGGCCAGCAGGCGGAAGAACTCGGTATTGGGCTTGGCTTCACCCAGCGGCGCGATGGCGGCGTTGTTGGCCATCATGTAGACATGGCCGTAGGCACTATGCACATCCACGTGTTCGAGCTGGGTGGTAGCCGGCAATACGATGTCGGCATAGTCCGCGGTATCGGTCTGGAAATGCTCCAGCACCACGGTAAACAGGTCTTCACGGGCAAAGCCCCGGGCCACCTTGGCCGATTCGGGCGCCACCGCCACCGGGTTGGAGTTGTAGACGATCAACGCTTCGATCCGGGGACCGAATTCGGCGCTGGCCGGCTTGAGCAGCTCGTCGCCTATGGTGCTCATGTTGATGGTGCGCGCCGCGCGACCATGGCGCGCGGCCAGGTCGGGTCGCGACAGCGCGGCGTTATCGCGCACGAACGAATCCGAGGTCGACAGTTGCATGCCACCGGCCGCGTGGCGCCATGCGCCCACCAGCGCCGGCAGGCAGGCGATATTGCGCGCCGCCATGCCGCCACCGCGTACCCGCTGCAGGCCGTAGTTGGCGCGGATCATGGCGCCTTCGCCGGCCAGCGCCGCGGCGGCGTATTCGCGCGCCAGCGCCGTGACCTCGGCCGAGGTGATGCCGCAGACCTCGGCCGTATGCTGTGGCGTCCACTGTTGGACGCGCTGCTTCAACTGCTCGAAGCCCAGCGTGTGGCGGGCGATGTAGTCGTGGTCCAGCAGGTCCTCGCCGATCAGCACATGCATCATGCCCAGCGCCAGGGCGGCGTCGGTGCCGGGCAGCAGGGCGATATGGCGATGACACTTCTCGGCCGTCAGCGAGCGATAGGGGTCGATGGCGATGATGCGCGCGCCATTGCGCTTGGCCGCTTGCACCCGGGTCCAGAAATGCAGGTTGGAGGCGATCGGGTTGCCGCCCCAGATGACGATCAGCTTGGCGTGCTGCACGTGTTCGAGGTCGGTGCCGATGCGCGCGCCCACGGTATAGCGATAGCCCACGCCACCGGCCGAGGAGCAGATGGTGCGTTCCAGTTGCGAGGCCCCCAGCCGATTGAAGAAGCGACCCGCCATCGATTCGGTCTGCACCAGGCCCATGGTGCCGGCAAAGCTGTAGGGCAGGATCGCCTGCGGGTCACGCAGGGCGATGGCGCCCAGGCGGTCGGCGATGGTGGCGATGGCCTGCTCCCAGCTGATGCGTTCGAACTTGCCCTCGCCCTTGGCACCGACCCGGCGCATCGGGTACAGCAGGCGGTCCTTGTGATAGGTGCGCTCGGTATAGCGCGAGACCTTGGTACATAGCACGCCGGCTGTGGTGGGATGGTCGGGGTCGCCCTTGACCTCGGTGGCCACTCCGTCCTTGACCGTGACCAGCAAGGCGCAGGTGTCGGGGCAATCGTGGGGGCAGGCGGCGCGTACTATCGTGGTGGACATGAAAATGGGCAGCAAATTGGTGACTGGCGTGAACCTGCGGCGCCCCGGCATGACCGCAAAGGCGCCGCTGGCGGCAAAACAGTTACTTTATCTTAAAATGCCTTGCCTCTCCCCGACCTTGTCGGTCCGAGGGGCATCCCGGGTAACCGGGCGCTGCGGCTTGCATGCAATCGCGCCCATGCGGGTAAGATAGCCGCACACCGACAATACACAGGTAACGCCATGAAACTCATCGACCCCATCGTACGCTTGCACGCCGAATTGCAAGAGATCCGCCGCGACATCCACGCCCATCCCGAACTGAGCTATGAAGAACAGCGCACCTCCGACGTGGTGGCAGGCAAGCTGGGCCAATGGGGCATCCCGGTGGTGCGCGGCCTGGGCGTGACCGGGGTGGTGGGCATCATCAAGAACGGCGACAGCCCACGCGCCATCGGCTTGCGCGCCGACATGGACGCCCTGCCCATGCCCGAACTCAATACCTTCCCGCACGCTTCGCGCCATGCAGGCAAGATGCACGCCTGCGGTCATGACGGCCACACCGCCATGCTGCTGGGTGCGGCGCACTACCTGGCCGAACATCGCAATTTCGATGGCACCGTCTATGTGATCTTCCAGCCGGCCGAAGAAGGCGGCCGCGGCGCCGAGCGCATGATCCAGGATGGCCTGTTCGACAAATATCCGATGGACGCCGTGTTCGGCATGCACAACTGGCCCGGCATCGCGGCCGGTCATTTTGCCGTCACGCCCGGCCCGATGATGGCCTCCAGCAACGAGTTCGAGGTCACCGTACGGGGCAAGGGTTCGCATGCGGCGCAACCGCACAAGGCGATCGATCCGGTCATGACGGCGGTGCAGATCGCCCAGGCCTGGCAGACCATCGTCTCGCGCAACGCCAATCCCAACGACCCTGCCGTGGTGTCGATCACCCAGATCAACGCCGGCAGCGCCACCAATGTGATCCCCGACAGTGCCACCCTGGCCGGGACCGTGCGCACCTTCAGCACGGCAGTGCTGGATATGATCGAACGCCGCATGCAGGAAATCGCCCGGCACACGGCGGCCGCCTTCGACGCCACGGTGGACTTTCGCTTCACGCGCAACTATCCGCCCCTGATCAACCACGAGAAAGAGACCGCCTTCGCCGTCGAGGTGCTCACCGAGCAGTTCGGGGTCGAGCATGTCGACGCCCGCGCCGAACCCACCATGGGCGCCGAGGACTTTGCCTTCATGCTGCAGCACCGCCCCGGTTGCTACGTGTTCCTGGGCAACGGCGACGGCGGCCATCGCGACCATGGCCACGGCCTGGGCCCCTGCAACCTGCACAACCCCAGCTACGACTTCAACGATGACCTGCTGCCCATCGGCGCCACCTATTGGGTACGCCTGGCCGAGCGGTTCCTGCCGTCGCGCTGAAACGATTGCCGCGCCATCATAATTAAAACAAGGAGACTTTTATGCAATATCTCGCCACCATCCTGGTACTGGCCATCGCCGTCGAACACGTCTGGATCCTGGTGCTGGAGATGTTCCTGTGGACCCATCCGATCGGGCTCAAGGCGTTTCGCCAGTCGCGCGAGGCGGCCCAGGCATCGCGCGTGCTGGCCGCCAACCAGGGGCTGTACAACGGTTTCCTGGCGGCCGGGCTGTTCTGGGGGGCGTGGCGCGGCGACCATGCGATCCAGCTGTTCTTCGTCGGCTGCGTATTGGTCGCCGGCGTCTACGGCGGCCTCAGCGCCAAGAAGTCGATCCTGTATGTGCAGGCGCTGCCGGCGGCCGTCACGCTGGCCCTGCTGCTCGCACTGCCTTGACGCTGGCCGCGCGCGCCGCATGCTCGGCAAAGCGGCGCGCCGGTTCCGGCAGGGCATCGAAATCGTTGGCGTACAGGCATAGCTGGCGGGTTGCCCAGCTGTCGCTCAATTGCACCGCCTGCAAGCGGCGCGCCCCGACATTGCGAAACACGCCCTGCGGCATCACCCCGATGCCCATGCCGCATTCGATCATGCTGCACATCACCGACAGGCTGTCGACCTCCATGCGCTGGCGCAATACCTTGCGCGCCTGGCTGGCCGCGCGCGCCAGCGACTGTTGGACCGCGCTGCTGCCGCGTACGCCGATCTGCTCGTAATCGAGCGCCTCGGCGTAGGCGATGCATTCGGCGCTGGCCAGCGGATGGGCGCGCGGCACCGCCAGCACCAGGCGCTCGGTTCGATACGGACGCCACTGCAAGGCCGGCACCTGGCCGTCCAGGCTGCACAGTCCGAGATCGGCCTCGCGCGCCAGCACCATCGAGGCCACCTGGCTGCTGCTGCACTGTTGCAGGTCGATGCGGATTTCGGGATGGCTCTGGGCAAACCCGGCCAGGTCGGCCGGCAGGAACTGCTCGACCGCCGAGGCGCTGGCGGCCAGCCGTACCCGGCCGCGCACGCCGCGCGCACTTTCGGCCAGGTCCGCCAGGTCCAGCCGCAGGCGTTCGGCCTGGGCCAGGATCGCCTGCGCATGGACCTGCACCTGCTCGCCCAGGAATGTCGGCCGCACGCCACGGGCGTGACGTTGCAGCAACGGTGCGCCGGCCAGCAGCTCCAGCTCGGCTACCCGCTTGCTCAGCGCCGAAGCGGCCAGCTGCCCGCGTGCGGCGGCACCGGCGATGCTGCCGCACTCGCAGATCAGGATGAACAGGTCCAGCGTGCCAAGGTCGAGCTGGCGCAGGAAGTTACGGGGGGAAAGCGAACTCGCCATCGACGGTGCCTGGTGTGAAGGTCAAGCGCAGATCTTAACAAAAAACAGCCAGCCATCGCCAAATGGCATGGCTGCCACGAATTTATGGCGCTTCTAGCGAGAAAGACTGGCAGTTACGATGATTTTCTTTTGCCAGCCATTCCACCATACGATGCCTCAACCCACCCTACTGTCCCCGGATGCGCTTGAAGTCGCCGCCGCGCTGATCGACCTCGAAGCCGTGCGCATCATGAAGGACCAAGCCTTTTTCTATACATCCGGCTGGGCCAGCCCGGTCTACGTCGACACCCGCCTGCTGATGTCGGACGTCGCCCGCCGCCGCACCATCGTCGAACTGGCCGCCCGCCGGCTGGCGCCGGTGGTGGCCGCACGCGGCATCAACGCCATCGTCGGCGCCGAGAGCTCCGGCATCGCACTGGCGGCGTGGATTGCCGACCGCCTGGAATTGCCCCTGCTGTACCTGCGCAAGCGCGCGCTGGGCTGGGGCAACGACGCGCGCCTCGAGGGCCGCTTGCCGGCCAGCCCGCAAGTGGTCTTCATCGATGACGCCACCACCGACGCCCGCAGCAAGATCGCTGCGGTGACGGCCTTGCGCGCCGGCGGCGCCACCGTCCAGGATTGCATGGTGGTACTCGACTACGGCATCTATCCGCAAGCGCCCGAGCGCCTGGCGGCCCACGACCTTGCGTTGCACGGGCTGACCAGCTGGCCGGCCTTGCTGTCGGTGCTGCAACAGCGTCCCGAGCTGACCGCACAGACGCGCGACATGCTGGCCGCGTTCAGCCGCGATCCGGCGGCGTGGTCGCTGGCCCATGGAGGGGCCGGCGCATGACACCAGTCGAACTGAAGCAATTGGGCCAGCGCATCCTCGACGACGTCGCCGCCGCATCGCGCGATGGCGAGGGCATCACCCGCGAGAGTTTCGGCGCCGGCGAAGAACGGGCGCTGCAGGTGCTGGAACGACACGCCCATGCGCTGGGCCTGCACGCCGAACGCGACCGCTACCAGAACCTGTGGCTGCGCCTGCCGCAGGACGCGCGAGCGGCGCCGCCGGTGGTGATCGGCTCGCACGTCGACTCGGTGCCGCTGGGCGGCAATTTCGATGGCCTCGCCGGCGTGGTGGCGGGCATCCTGGTGCTGCTGCGCATGCGCGAGCACTGGCAATCGGCGCCGCCGATCCAGGTGCTGGCACTGCGTGGCGAAGAGAGCGCCTGGTACGGCCGCGCCTATGCCGGTTCGCTGGCGCTGCTGGGCAAGTTGCCGCGCAGTGCGCTGGCGCTGGCACATCGCAGCGGCCACGGCACGCTGGGCCAGGCAATGGCCGATAGCGGCATCGATGTCGACGCCATCGCCCGCGGCGAGGCGCTGGTGGGCGCCGGCGACATGGCCGCATGGCTGGAGCTGCATATCGAGCAGGGACCGGTGATGGTGGCGCGCGAATGGCCCACGGCAGTGGTCACGGGCATTCGCGGCAACATCCGCCATAACCGTATCCGCTGCATCGGCGAAGCCGGCCATTCGGGTGCGGTGCCGCGCTGGCTGCGGCGCGACGCCATGCTGGCGGTGGCGCAACTGCTGGCCCGCATGGACGAACATTGGCGGGTGTTGCTGCAGATGGGCATGGACCTGGTGATGACCTGCGGCATCTGCTCGACCCTGCCCGATTCGCACGCGGTGTCGGTGATCCCGGGCGAAGTGCAGTTCAGCTTCGAGGTGCGTAGCCAGGACCGCGATACGCTGGAACGCTTCTATGCACTGATGCAGCAGGAATGCAATGCACTGGCTGCCGAACGGGGCGTGCGCTTCGAACTGGACGAGCAGTTGACGTCGGCGCCGGCCACCATGGACAGCCAATGGATCGCCCGGCTGTCGCAGGCGGCGGCAGCGGCCGGCCTGCCAGCCGAGACCATCCCCAGCGGCGCCGGCCACGATGCGGCGGTGTTTGCCAATGCCGGCATCCCGGCGGCGATGGTGTTCATCCGCAATGCCAACGGCTCGCACAATGTGCATGAACGCATGGACATGGACGACTTCATGGCCGGCGTCGATGTGTTGACCCGGGCCATCCGGGACAGCGAGAGCAACCAGGCCGACGCTGCGTCCACGGTGGCCGCGGCCGCCTAGCGGGTCCGGCGCAAGCGCTCAGCGCGCTGCGCCGGCCGGCTCGCGCAGCAGGCGGATGTCGCCGTACCAGGACTCGGCCTGCTGCAGCGTGTTGTCGGCATCGGTGAGCACGCCCACACCGATGAGGCGACCGGGCTTTTCACCGAATATCCTTTCATAATCCTCGGCCACGTTGCGCTGGTATTGCTGCCATTGCCCCACGTGCGCCGGCCCGCTCTGGACCACCAGCATCTGGATGCGACCGGTGCGGCTGTTGGCGATCACGCTGCCGACCGGCGCCTTGCCGTCCCACACGTACATCAGGGTGGCATAGGGCAACTCGTGGCCCGTGAGCAGCTTGGCCGTGTCGAACAGGATGGTATCCATCAGCGACAGCTTGTCGTGGTCGCCGTCGAAGGCCAGCACGATGCGCACAGGCGCGTCGTCGGTTTCCCGCGCGCTGACATCGGCGCCCGGGACCAGGGCCGAGGTCTTCCAGCTCCACGCCAGCCAGGGTTTCCGGTTGACGTCGATATCGACCGCGTGGCGCAGGCCCGACGAGGCCTGGTCGGCCTTGGCGTGCAACACGGTGCGGCCACCCTCCTCGACCAGCGTGTATTCGGTCGGCTTCTTCTTGCGGGTCAGCGTCAATGGCGCCCAGTCCGCCGGCAGCGCGCCAGCCGGGTTGGCCGAGAACAGGGCCAGCGCCTGGTCCAGCCGCGCCTGCTTGGCGGCGGCATCGGCCGGCACGCTCGAACGGGACGCCGCGCAACCGGCAAGCGCCAGGACGGTGGCCACCAAAAGGCAATGACCGAAGGCAGTCGCAAGACGCGAAGGACGCAATTTCATGGAAGTCAACCGAAGAAGCGACCACCCCGGTCGCGATAAAAAAGACTAACCGTCCGACCCGCCCGGCACCATCGGGGAAATCCTGAACCTGGCCGCGCCCCCGCGCGACTCAGTTCTGCTGCTGCAATATCTGGATGAACATCTTGGCCAGAGATGACAGCGTGGTGTTCTTGCGGGTGACGATGCCGTAGTGCTCGATGCGGGTCTTGAGCGCGACAGGCAGGATACACAACATCTGCTTGGCGGCGAAGAAATGCGCAATGTCCAGTGGCATCACGGCCACCATGTTCGACTGCGCCAGCAGCGTCACGGTCACGAACGGCGACGCCGTCTCGATCACATGGCCCGGCACCTTCATGCCCTCGAGCTTGAACTCGTGCTCGATCCAGATGCGCATGGGCATGTTGCTCGAATACAGGATCCAGGATGCATCGGAGAGCTCCGGCAGGCGCACCTTCTGCGCGGTGGCCAGCGGATGGTCGATGCCGCTGACGATGCACATCGGTTCGCCGCGCAGCATTTCGTAGTTGTACAGGTTGGGCTGGGAGCTGACCGACGAACGCCCGATCATCAGGTCGATGCGCCCCTGGTCGAGCAGCAGCAGCTGGCGCGCGCTGGTATCTTCGGCGATCTCGATGGACACCTCGGGCTGGATCTCGCGCAAGCGCGTCAGCGCCCTGGTCACCACCGGCGCGGCGCCCATGATGGTGCCGATGGAGAGTCGACCTCCGCGCCCGCTGATCATGTTCTGCAGTTCGTCGCGCAGGTTGGACACATCGCTCTGGATCAGTCGCGCGTAGCGAATCACGCAGCGACCGAGCTCGGTGGCCTCGATGCCGCGCGGGGAGCGGTCGAACAGGATCACGCCCAGCGCGTCCTCCATCTCGTGCAGCGCCTTGGTGGCCGCCGGCTGCGTCATGTGCATGACCTCGGCGGCCTTGTGCAACGAGCCCTGCTCATCGAGCGCCGTCAGCAGGGCGACTTGACGAAAGCGCAAGCGGCTGACAATCGACCCCACCGAGGGCAGCTCGGGGGCCCCGCCGGCGAGTTGGTTATCACCCGATGAATTAAGCTCATTGGACATCGTTTTGTAAGCCTCTTATATTCGGTCCTGCGAAAAACCAACATGCTAGCGTATCTATCGGCCAGCCGAACCGATACGTTAAAAAAGCAGGAGACTTTTGCGAAATCGACCTGGCGGTGCAACAAATTCCTGCCAGCTGCGAATGCGCCGATCGACGAGCGAATTCTCGTCCGGGCCGCACGCCGGTTTCGCCATGGCCATCCCATTGGATTCGTCACACGGAATCAAGTTACCGATCGGAGACAAGGTGAGGCTGATTCAATTCATGGACCGCGAAGGTGCGCGCAAGGTCGGCATCGTCGACGGATCGAAGATCCAGGTGATCTCGCAGGTGAGCCGCATGCGCGAACTGGCATTGCTGGCGATCCGCCAGGGCAATGGCCTGGAGCGCCAGGCGCAACTGCTCAACAGCAACCAGGTCGAGGACTATGCCGCGATCCTGAAGGAGCAGCGCATCCTGGCGCCGCTGGATCATGAGGACCCGGCCCATTGCCGCATCGCCGGCGCCGGCGCCACCCATCTCAGCAGCACCTCGACCCGCGACAAGATGCATCGCCAGATCGACGGCGAGGAGATGTCCAAGACCGACACCATGCGCATGTACGAATGGGGCATGCAAGGCGGTCGCCCCGGCCCGGGACGGGTCGGCGTTCAGTCGGAATGGTTCTACAAGGGCGATGGCGACATCGTGGTGGCTCCCGGCCAGGCGCTGCCCTGCCCCGACTTTGCGCTCGACGCCGGCGAAGAACCGGAGCTGGTGGGCCTATATGTGATCGACGACGAAGGCTGTCCGCGGCGCCTGGGCTTTGCCATCGGCAACGAGTTCTCGGACCATGTCATGGAGCGCCGCAATTACCTCTACCAGGCGCACTCCAAGCTGCGCTACTGCTCGTTCGGCCCCGAGCTGCGGGTCGGCGCGCTGCCCCCGCACCTGGTGGGCATGACGCGCATCCGCCGCAATGGAAGGGTGATCTGGGAACAGGAATTCTTCTGCGGCCAGGACAACATGTGCCACCAGATCGAGAACCTGGAGTACCACCATTTCAAGTACAACCAGGTGCTGCGCCCGGGCGATGTGCATGCCTACTTCCTGGGTGCGGCCACGCTGTCGTTCGCCTACAGCGTGCGCACCCAGCCCGGCGACAGCTTCGAGATCGGCATCGCCGAACTGGGAGAACCGCTGGTCAACGGCATCGTCCAGGTCGCCACCCGCTTCGCCATCGATGGCGTCAGGCAGATGTAGACGTTGCGGGCCCGTTTCACCAACAGGCGTGAGACGGGCTCTTGCAGGATCGCAGTACCAAGCCACCTGGCGCCAGACCCGCAAGAGGTCGCGCAGGGCAGCCGGATCGACCTCCTGCCGCCCGCCGCCAGCCATGAAACCACCGGTAACAGGAGACCGCCCATGCACCATCCCCACCTCGATAGATCGGGCCTTGCGCCCATGCAGCGCCGCATCGTGCGACCTTAAGGCCGCACCTCGTCCGTCCAACCGGAGCATCAATGAATTACACATTTGATTTCATGAGTGTGTTCGCCAACTGGGATCGCCTGCTGGTCGGCGCCTGGCTGACGATCCAGCTCTCCGCCCTGTCGATCGTACTGGGCTTCGTGGTCGGCACCTTGTGTGCGATTGCCTATAAAAGCAAGAACTGGCTGCTGCATGGGCTGGTGAAGATATACGTCGAAGTCATCCGCAATACGCCGCTGCTGGTGCAGGTGTTCCTGGTGTTCTTCGGCCTGGCCAGCATCGGCTGGAAGCTGACCGCCGAGACCGCCGCCGTGATTGCGCTTACCGTCAACGTCGGCGCCTACACCGCCGAGATCATGCGGGCCGGGTTCAACTCCATCCATCCGGGCCAGATCGAGGCGGCCGAATGCCTGGGCATGTCGAAGTTCCATGTGTACTGGCATGTGGTGCTGTTGCCGGCGGTGGAACGGGTCTACCCGTCGCTGACCAGCCAGTTCATCCTGCTGATGCTGGCCTCGAGCATCACCTCGCAGATCTCGGCCGAGGAACTGACCGCCACCGCCAACCTGGTGCAGTCCGAGACCTTCCGTAGCTTCGAGGTGTATGCCGTCATCGCCGTGGCCTACCTGGGCTTGTCGTTCCTGTTCCGTGCGGCCTTCTGGCTGATCAGCCAGATCGCCTTCGTGCGCAAGCGCAAGCTCGGCACCAACCTGTAAGGACTCGACATGAATTCATTTACCTTCCTGCACGTCGAGTACCTGTTGCAAGCCGCCGTCTGGACCGTGGTGCTGTCGCTGGTGGCGTTCGTCTTCGGCGGACTGGCCGGCATCGTCATCGCCCTGTGGCGGGTGTCCCCCAATGCGACGCTGCGTGCCATCGCCAGCTGGTACATCCAGATCGTCCAGGGCATCCCGTTGCTGGTGATCCTGTTCGTGTCGTACTTCGGCCTGGCCATTGCCGGCTTCAAGCTGACGCCACTGGTGGCCGCCGGCATCTCGTTTGCGATCTATTGCGCCGCCTTCCTGGGCGAGATCTGGCGCGGGTGCATCCAGGCGGTGCCCAAGACCCAGTGGGAAGCCTCCGAATGCCTGGGCTTCAACCGCTTCGAGCAACTGACCAAGGTGATCCTGCCGCAAGCGGTCAAGATCGCCACCCCGCCCACCGTCGGCTTCATGGTGCAGATCGTCAAGAACACCTCGCTGGCCTCGGTGATCGGCTTCGTCGACCTGGCCCGTGCCGGCCAGATCATCAATAACTCGACCTTCCAGCCCTTCACCGTATTCGGTTGTGTGGCGCTGATCTATTTTTGCCTCTGCTACCCGCTGTCGGCGCTGTCCAAGCACTTCGAAAGGAAATTGAATGTCAGCAATCGTTAAGATCAAGGATCTGCACAAGAGCTTCGGCACGAACAAGGTGTTGAACGGTGTCTCGCTGGACGTCGAAAAAGGCCAGATGGTCGCCATCATCGGCCGCAGCGGCTCCGGCAAGAGCACCCTGTTGCGCTGCCTGAACGGGCTGGAGAAGGTCGACGCCGGCAACATCAACGTCTGCGGCCACGACATCCATCATCCGGATCGTCTCAACCTGCGCGAACTGCGCAAGCAGGTGGGCATCGTGTTCCAGAGCTACAACCTGTTCCCGCATCTCACGGTGGAGCGCAACATCACGCTGGCGCTGACCACGATCAAGAAGATGTCGGCCGACGAAGCCAAGAAGATCTCCCGCAACGTGCTGCAACTGGTCGGCCTGGAAGAGAAGAAAGAGGCCTATCCCGAGCAGCTCTCGGGCGGCCAGCAACAACGCGTGGCGATCGCCCGCTCGCTGGCCATGGCGCCGGAACTGATGCTGTTCGACGAAGTGACCTCGGCACTCGACCCGGAGCTGACCTCGGAAGTGCTCAAGGTCATGGAAGACCTGGCCAAGCAGGGCATGACCATGGTGCTGGTGACGCACGAAATGGCATTTGCGCGCAAACTGGCCGATGTGCTGGTGTTCATGCACCAGGGCCAGGTGTGGGAAGTGGGCCCGCCCGACGAGCTCTTTTCCAACCCCAAGACGGCCGAGCTGCAGAAGTTCGTCTCCAGCGATCTCTGATCCCGGACCGGCTGCCTGCCCCCAGAAACCAGAAGACCCTAGAAGTACCCAAAGTACCTTTTCACCTCAGGAGACATCAATGAATACCTTACTCAACTTCACCAAGAAAGCCGCCGCCGTGGTGCTGGGCATCGCCTGCTTCGCGCAGGTGGCGCATGCCGATGCACTGGCCGATATCAAGGCCCGCAAGAAGGTGCTGGTCGCCATCGACCTGGGCGCGCCCCCGTTCGGCATGACCAGCGCCAAGCTCGAGCCGCAGGGTTCGGATGTGGAAACCGCGCGTGCCCTGGCCAAGGACCTGGGGGTGGAACTGGAGATCGTGCAGGTCACCGGCCCCAACCGCATTCCCTTCCTGATGACAGGCAAGGCCGACATGGTGATCGCCTCCTTCTCGATCACGCCGGAACGCCAGAAGGTGGTGGCGTTCTCGCAACCGTACGGCGCTTCGCAGTTCGTGGTGGCCGCGGCCAAGGGTGAAAACATCAAGAGCCTCAATGACCTGGCCGGCAAGCGCGTGGCCGTGGTGCGCGGCAACATGCAGGATTCGCTGCTGACCCCGTTGGCGCCCAAGGGCACCACCATCGTGCGCTTCGATGACGACGCCACCGTGACCGCCGCCATCGTCTCGGGCCAGGTCGATGCGTTCTGCACGCCCAACTCGCTGGCCAGCGCGGTAGCCAAGCAGAACCCGTCCAAGAACCTCGAGACCAAGTTCGCGATCAAGGATATTCCGTATGCCATCGGGATCCGCAAGAACGAGCCGGCACTCGAGAAGTGGCTCAACGACTGGATCGCCGTCAACCTCAAGAGCGGCAAGCTGGCCGGCATCTACCAGCAATGGGTGGGCAGCCCCATGCCTGACCTGACGCAGTTCGCTGCCAAGTAAGACGATCGCCATTGACCTGGCCGATCCGAGGTCGGCCAGGGTTTTCGTTAGCCAAGTTCGTTACGCTCTCATCGAGATCATCATGAAACCTATTTCTCCCATCATTCGATTGAGTCCGGTCGATGATGTCGTCATTGCGCGCCGGCAGTTGATTTCCGGCACGGTGCTGGAAGAAGAGGCCGGACTCAAGGTCCAGGGCCTGATTCCCGCCGGGCACAAGATGGCCACCCGCGCCATCGCCGCCGGCGAACCGGTCAAGCGCTATGGCCAGATCATCGGCACCGCCAGCCAAGCCATCGAGCCAGGTCAGCACGTGCATACGCACAATCTGGCAATGGCGGAATTTTCGCGTGAGCATCACTTCGGGGCGGATGTCAAACCGGTCGACTTCGTCGACCAGCCGGCTACCTTCATGGGCATCGTGCGCCCGGACGGCCGGGTCGCCACCCGCAACTATATCGGCGTGCTGACCTCGGTCAATTGCTCGGCCACGGCCGCGCGCGCCATCGCCGATTATTTCCGTCGCGACATCCACCCCGAGGCGCTGGCCGGGTTTCCCAACGTCGATGGCGTCGTGGCGCTGACCCATGGCCTGGGTTGCGCAGTGGATTCGCTGGGCGAGCCGCTGCAGATGCTGCGCCGCACGCTGGCCGGCTACGCCAAGCACCCCAACTTCGCTGCGGTGCTGGTGGTGGGACTGGGGTGCGAGACCAACCAGATCTCGGGCCTGATGGAAAGCCACGACCTCAAGGAAGGCGAGTTCTTCCATACCTTCACCATCCAGAGCACCGGCGGCACCGCCAAGACGGTGGCGCTGGGCATCGAGAAGATCAAGAAGATGCTGCCGGCTGCCAATGCCGTCGTGCGCGAGCCGGTACCGGCCAAGCACCTGACGCTGGGCCTGCAATGCGGCGGCTCCGATGGCTATTCGGGCATTACCGCCAACCCGGCCCTGGGCGCGGCAGTGGACCTGCTGGTCCGGCACGGCGGCACCGCGATCCTGTCGGAGACACCGGAGATCTACGGCGCCGAACACCTGCTGACACGCCGCGCGGTGTCGTCCGAGGTGGGCCAGAAGCTGCTGGCGCGCATCGACTGGTGGGAACAATATTGCGCCAAGAATGACGCCGAGATGAACAACAATCCGTCGGCCGGCAACAAGGCGGGCGGGCTGACGACCATCCTCGAGAAATCGCTGGGGGCGGTCGCCAAGGGCGGCACCACCAACCTGGTGGACGTCTACAAGTATGCCGAGACCGTGACCGCGCACGGCTTCGTGTTCATGGACACGCCGGGCTACGACCCGATCTCGGCCACCGGCCAGGTGGCCGGCGGCGCCAACGTGATCTGCTTTACCACCGGCCGCGGTTCGGCCTATGGCTGCGCCCCCTCGCCATCGCTCAAGCTGGCGACCAATACTGCCCTGTGGCAGCGCCAGGAAGAAGACATGGACATCAACTGCGGCGAGATCGCCGATGGCCTGGCGACACCGCAGCAGATCGGCGAGCGCTTCTTCCAGATGATCCTCGACACCGCGTCCGGCAAGAAGACCAAGAGCGAACTGCACGGCTACGGGCAGGACGAATTCGTGCCCTGGCACATCGGGGTCTATACCTGAGCATGGCATGTCGCCGCTGCCGCTGGTCGCCAGGACCAGCGGCATTTTTGCTTATATGGATCGACCTCGCCGGGCTCGCCTGAGCCGCCGGCTCCCTCCAACATCCAAGGATTCATCAGAAAATGGCACACACATTCACGATCGAGGCGCACCTGCCCGAGGACCACGCCCAGGCCACCCTGGTCGGCCGTATCTGGCAACCGGGCGTGGGCCCGGTGCTGGTCAAGGTAGATGCCGAGGGCGTCTACGACCTCAGCAGTATCGCCGCCACGTCCAGCCAGTTGCTGGAACTGGACGACCCTGCGGCAGTGGTGAACGCAGCCCACGCCCCGCGCCTGGCCGATCTGCAGGACCTGCTGGACAACGCCGACGCCGCACGGCGCGACACGTCACGCCCGTGGCTGCTGGCGCCGATCGACCTGCAGGCGATCAAGGCCAGCGGCGTGACCTTCGTGGCCAGCATGCTGGAACGGGTGATCGAAGAACAGGCACGCGGCGATGCCGGCCGTGCCGAAGCGGTACGCCAGGCGATCACCGCCGTCATCGGCGACAACCTCTCGAGCGTGGTGCCGGGTTCGCCGGAGGCGGCCAGGCTCAAGGAAGTGCTGCTGCAACAGGGGGTGTGGTCGCAATACCTGGAAGTGGGCATCGGCCCCGACGCCGAGATCTTCACCAAGGCCCAGCCGCTGTCGTCGGTGGGCCTGGGCGACGAGGTCGGAATCCATCCCAAGTCGGTCTGGAACAACCCGGAACCCGAGATCGTGCTGGCCATCAACAGCCGCGGCAAGGTGGTGGGCGCGGCGCTGGGCAACGACGTCAACCTGCGCGACTTCGAAGGCCGCAGCGCGCTGTTGCTGGGCAAGGCCAAGGACAACAACGCATCGTGTTCGGTGGGGCCTTTTATTCGCCTGTTCGATGCAAAGTTTTCAATTGACGACGTGCGTCGCGCCGAACTTACAATGCGGGTCGATGGCACCGAGGGCTTTACGCTCAAGGGCAGCAGTTCGATGTCGATGATCAGCCGTGATCCGCTGCAACTGGTGGAGCACGCCATCGGTCCCAACCACCAGTACCCCGACGGCCTGGTATTGTTCCTGGGCACCATGTTCGCGCCGACCCAGGACCGGTTCGGCCCGGGCCAGGGCTTTACCCACCAGGTGGCCGATATCGTGACGATCGCCACGCCGCGACTCGGGGCCCTGGTCAATACGGTAAACTTCAGCGACAAGACCGCGCCGTGGACCTTTGGTCTGTCTGCATTGTTCAAGAACCTGGCACAACGAAAACTCATTTAACAAAGGAATTTCCATGTCTGCATCCACCGGACGCCTCGCCGGCAAGACCGTCCTCATCACCGCCGCCGCGCAAGGTATCGGCCGCGCCTCGACCGAGCTGTTTGCCCGCGAAGGCGCACGCGTGATCGCCACCGACATCAGCCAGCAGCACCTGGACCAGCTGGGCGGTATCGCCGGGGTCGAGACCCACATCCTGGATGTGACCGACGATGCCGCCATCAAGAAGCTGGTGGCCGACATCGGCACCATCGACGTGCTGTTCAATTGCGCCGGCTATGTTGCCGCCGGCAATATCCTGGAATGCGACGACAAGGCCTGGGACTTCTCGTTCAACCTCAACGCCAAGGCCATGTTCCACACCATCCGTGCGGTGCTGCCGGGCATGCTGGCCAAGAAGGCCGGTTCGATCGTCAACATCGCCTCGGCCGCTTCCAGCGTCAAGGGCGTGGCCAACCGCTTCGCCTACGGCGCCAGCAAGGCGGCCGTGGTCGGCCTGACCAAGTCGGTCGCGGCCGACTTCGTGGCGCAGGGCGTGCGCTGCAACGCGATCTGCCCGGGCACCATCGAGTCGCCTTCGCTGAACCAGCGCATCAGCACCCAGGCCAAGGAAAGCGGCAAGAGCGAAGCCGAAGTGCGCGCTGCCTTCGTCGGTCGCCAACCCATGGGCCGTATCGGCAAAGCCGAGGAAGTCGCCGCGCTGGCGTTGTACCTGGCCTCGGACGAATCGAACTTCACCACCGGTTCGATTCACATGATCGACGGCGGCTGGTCTAACTGATTCGTCGCTCGGCACTGGCGGCACCGGACGGCATGCGCGACAACGCGCATGCCGTTTTTTGTCGCCCGGCCCTTGGCCGGCGGGGGCGCCAAGCTCGACGGCGCATGGTTTATGAATCGCTGGCGTCGGCGCATAATGGATGTTTCTGTTATCCTGGACCCGTGTCATGACCCATCCCATCATTTCCGCCGACCAGCTCGAGACCGTCATCGACCAGCCCATGCTGCTGGGCGAATCGCCCCTGTGGCATGCCGAGCAAGGCGCACTGTACTGGATCGACATCCCGGGCCAGGCCGTGCATCGCCTGCAGGTAGCCCTCGGCCAGCACCAGAGCTGGCCCATGGCGCAGCAACCCGGCGCCATCGCCAAGCATGCGCAGGGCGGGCTGGTGGTGGCATTGCGCTCGGGCATGGCGCACCTCGATACCGATACCGGCGCGCTGGTGCCACTGCTCGAGGCCCCCTACGATACCGATCACATCCGTTTCAACGATGGCCGCTGCGATGCGGCGGGGCGCTTCTGGTGCGGCACCATCTACGAGCCGCGCGACCGCGAGGCGGGCACCTTGTACAGCTTCGAGCGCAACGTGCTGCGGGACGCGCACCATGCGGTGACCACTTCCAACGGCGTCGCCTTCAGCCCGGACCAGCGGCTGATGTACCACAGCAATACGCCGGGCCACCGCATCAACGTCTACGACTTCGACCTGGCCACCGGCAACACCAGCAATTGCCGCCTGCTGCGCCAGTTCGACAGCGACAAGTCCGCCGCCGACTACGGCGGGCGTCCCGACGGCGCCGCCGTCGATAGCGAAGGCGCCTATTGGTGCGCGATGTTCGAGGGCGGCCAGGTACTGCGCCTGTCGACGCAAGGCGAGATCCTGCAGGAGATCAGACTGCCGGCCCGCTGCCCGACCATGGTGGCCTTCGGCGACGCCGACCTGCGCACGCTCTATATCACCACCGGGCGGCACGGGCGCAGCGAACAAGAGCTGCGCCAATATCCGCTTTCCGGTCACCTGCTCAAGCTGCGCGTGGACGTGGCCGGACGCCTGGAATACAGCTATCGGCCTTGAAGTCATCCGTCGCCACGACAAGAACCCTCCGGGAGACAGGCCATGAGCCGCTACATCCTTGCCCTCGACCAGGGCACTACCAGTTCGCGCGCGATCCTGTTCGATCGCCAGGGACGTATCGCCGCCACGCAGCAGAAGGAATTTCCCCAGCACTATCCGCAATCGGGCTGGGTCGAGCATGACGCCAACGACATCTGGCGTTCGCAGCTGGAGGTGGCACAGGCGGTGTTGAAGACCCATGGCATCGATGCCGCCGATATCAGCGCGGTCGGCATCACCAACCAGCGCGAAACCACCGTGGTATGGGATCGCGCCACGGGCGAGCCGATCTGCCCGGCCATCGTCTGGCAGGACCGGCGCACCGCCCAATTGTGCGACCGGTTGCGTGAGGCAGGCCATGAAGCGCTGTTCCTGCGCCGTACCGGACTGGTACTGGATGCTTATTTCTCCGGCACCAAGCTGCACTGGATCCTGGAACATGTCGACAGTGCGCGGGCGCGCGCCGAGCGCGGGGAGCTGGCTTTCGGCACGGTCGATTCATGGTTGATCTACAAGCTGAGCGGCGCGCATGTGACCGACGGCAGCAATGCATCGCGCAGCCTGCTGTTCGACATTCATCGTGGATGCTGGGATAGCGAACTGCTGACCCTGTTGCAGATACCCGAATCGCTGTTGCCGCGCGTGGTGGCCAGCAGTGGCGTGGCCGCGCATACCGACGCGCGCTGGCTGGGCCGGGCGCTGCCCATCGCCGGTATCGCAGGCGACCAGCAGGCGGCAACCTTCGGCCAGACCTGCCTGCGTGAGGGCATGGTCAAGAACACCTATGGCACCGGCTGTTTCATGCTGATGCAGACCGGTGCCAGGCCGGCCGTGTCGCATAACAAGTTATTGACCACGATAGGCTGGAGCTTTGCCGGGCCGGACCAGCCGCGCGATGTGTCCTATATGCTGGAAGGCAGCATCTTCGTCGCCGGTGCCGTGGTGCAGTGGTTACGCGACGGCCTGGGCATCATCGGCAAGTCCGCCGATATCGAGACCCTGGCAGCGCAGGTCGACGATAACGGCGGCGTCTATTTCATGCCCGCCTTCACCGGGCTGGGTACGCCGCACTGGGACCCGTATGCCCGAGGCAGCATCAGCGGCCTGACGCGCGGCGCCACCGCCGCCCATATCGCCCGTGCAGCATTGGAAAGCATCGCCTATCAGACAGCCGATGTACTCGACGCGATGCAGAAGGACGCCTCGATCACGCTGAGCGAATTGCGGGTCGACGGCGGCGCCGCCCGCAACGATCTGTTGATGCAATTCCAGGCCGACATGCTGGGGGTGCCGGTGGTGCGTCCGCAGGTTACCGAGACGACCGCACTGGGCGCAGCGTTCCTGGCCGGCCTGGCGACCGGCTTCTGGCGCTCGCTCGACGAGATCGCCTCGCTATGGCAGGTGGATCGACGCTTCGAACCGCAGATGGATCACGTCCGGCGTGAACAATTGCTTCACCGCTGGCGTCGTGCGGTCGACTGTTCGCGCGGATGGATGAAGGACGAGGAAGCGCCTGGCAGGTGACGGCGCGCGCGGGCGGTGCCGAGCTCGAATTTCATCGACATCGATTTCGAATGGGCCAGCATACGATTCTAATGATTGTGAGAGAATACTGCGTCGTCGAGGACGCCCCGCACCTTCGCGCTGTCACTCCGGGGTAGCCCGCTTTGTTCAATACTAATTACACATTTCGCGTCGAAAGAGGACTTATGACCAAATTGAAGAGCCTGGTAGCCAAGCTGGCTGTCGCTGGCATTGCAACGTTTGCCTTTACCGCGTCCAGCTACGCCGTCGATGGCGTGTCGGTTGAATACGGCACCGGCAACAACACCCAGCTGGTTCGCCTGGGCGCGCAATGGAACTGGGGTCCGAACTGGAATTTCTGGCAATCCAACGGTACCCACATTGGCGGTTACTGGGATCTGTCGCTGGCCAACTGGCGCATGAATCATTACAACAACACCAATAGCAGCGGCAACCTGGTCGATATCGGCTTGACGCCCGTGTTCCGCTTCCAGCGCGACGACGGCAAGGGTTTCTACGGCGAAGCCGGTATCGGTGTGCACCTGTTCTCCAAGCTCTACCGCAACAACGACAAGGTATTGTCGACCGCATTCCAGTTCGGCGATCACGTCGGTGCCGGCTATGTGTTCAACAATGGCCTGGACCTGGGTTTCCGCTTGCAGCATTTCTCCAACGGCGGCATCAAGCAACCGAACGGCGGCGTGAATTTTGCCGTGGCACGTGTGGCTTACAAGTTCTGATCGCCGAACGGGCGATGCGGCCCGTGGGCTGCGACAGGAAACCGGCGTTTGCGCCGGTTTTTTTTCGTCTGGCCGGCGGGCTTTTCATCAGCTGTCGGCAAGTCTCCTGG
>NZ_AKJA01000104.1 GCF_000282575.1 Herbaspirillum sp. YR522
CCGGCTTCTTGGCGGCGACCGCCTTCTTCGGAGCGGCGGCCTTGGCGGCTACCGGCTTCTTGGCAGCCGGCTTCTTGGCTGCTGGCTTCTTTGCTGCTGTTGCCATTTTGTTTCTCCTTCTTCACGTGATGGAAAAAATCAAGCTTGATATAAGAAACCCTCCCGCGCCATCGCGATGACCCAGGCGGATTATTCATCGGCACAAGCATTGCCTTTCGCTTGCGCTAATGAATTCGGCACCAGCTGAACTGCAGCATCCCCTTACCTATGCTGCGCTTCAGCTATCTGGCTTGCCATCCCCGGGCGAATCCGCATATCGGGCGGTCCGTCGACACGAAGGGAGGCGTTAGGCCAAAAAAAACGCCAGCGTTCTCAGACGCCAGCGTCGGAATAGCATTCCTGAAAAACCTTTGGGTTTTTCAAAGGAAAAGCCGCCCGACCCGACACAATGGGGGTGAGCGGCAATAACAGAGAAGAACGATTCGGTCTCTGACTGTTCATTAAATTGGCGATCGCCTTTCAGTTTCGTTAGTCGGGCATCTTGCAAGCTACCCGACTACCGTTGTGCAACGTGTCTCGCTAAAGGGCACTGAGGAGACTGCACTTCATTCCCAACTCAACGCGCCCCCGGTCTGGTATTCGATGACTCGTGTCTCGAAGAAGTTGCGCTCCTTCTTCAGATCGATCATCTCGCTCATCCACGGGAACGGATTTTCTTCTTGTGCGAACAATGGGTCCAATCCGATTTGCTGTGCGCGACGATTAGCAATGAACCGGAGATAACCCTTGAACATCGGCGCATTCAACCCGAGCACGCCTCGCGGCATTGTATCCTCTGCGTAACGATATTCCAACTCTACCGCGCTTAAAAACAACGATTTGATTTCGTCGCGGAACTCGGGTGTCCACAGATGCGGATTTTCCATCTTCACGGTGTTGATCAGATCGATGCCGAAGTTGCAGTGCATCGACTCGTCGCGCAGGATGTACTGGTACTGCTCGGCCGCGCCCATCATCTTGTTCTGGCGACCCAGCGCCAGGATCTGGGTGAAGCCCACATAGAAGAACAGGCCTTCCATGATGCAGGCGAAAACGATCAGCGACTTCAACAGCTTCTGGTCGTTCTCGGTGGTGCCGGTCGTGAAGGCAGGATCGGTCAGCGTGTTGATGAACGGGATCAGGAACTCATCCTTGTCGCGAATCGATTTGACTTCGTGATAGGCGTTGAAGATCTCGCCCTCGTCCAGGCCCAGCGACTCGACGATGTACTGGTAGGCGTGGGTGTGGATCGCTTCTTCGAAGGCCTGGCGCAGCAGGTACTGGCGGCATTCGGGCGCGGTGATGTGGCGATAGGTGCCCAGCACGATGTTGTTGGCGGCCAGCGAATCGGCGGTGACGAAGAAGCCCAGGTTACGCTTGACCAGGCGACGCTCGTCCTCGGTCAGGCCATTGGGGCTCTTCCATAACTCGATGTCGCGCTGCATGTTGATTTCCTGCGGCATCCAGTGGTTGGCGCAGCCGGCCAGGTACTTGTCCCAGGCCCACTTGTACTTGAACGGCACCAGCTGGTTGACGTCGGTATGACCGTTGATGATGCGCTTGTCGGCAGCGTTGACGCGCATGGTGGTGTCGACCGCTGCGTCGTGCGCCATCAGTGCCGGGTTCAGCGCTGCGTCGGCCAGGTTCGGTTGCGGGTGGCGCGGCGCTGCGACCTTCGCGCCTGCTTCGTCGTCCCAAGAAAGCATGTCTGTTCCTCTTTACTGTGTATTCAATGATGCCGGTCTGGCGGCCAGGCCGCGCACGGGCATCTTCAAGGTGACAACGGCGCATCCGGTGAAGTTCACCGCAATGCGCCGGCTGTGATGACTGCCCGGGGATTTTCCCCGGGCGTTATCTATATTACTGGCAGGCTTCGCACTCTTCGAAACCGTCGTCGCCGGGGCGCATGGTGCACACCGGGCCGTCGGCGTCGATGGTCGCGCCCGGATTGGGCATGACATAGGCGCTGCCGGCAGCCGCGGCCGAGGCGATCGGCGCCGCCGGCACCGCAGGAGCCGCCGCCGACATGCCGCCGCCGACGCCGCCGTCCACACCCACCGCATTGAGGGCACCGGCCCGCGAAGTGGACTTCTCGGTATGGGTAGCGCCGATGGTGCGCAGGTAGTAGGTGGTCTTGAGGCCACGCAACCATGCCAGCTTGTAGGTCTCATCCAGGCGCTTGCCCGATGCACCGGCCATGTAGATGTTGAGCGACTGCGCCTGGTCGATCCATTTCTGGCGACGCGAGGCGGCTTCCACCAGCCACGACGGGTCCACTTCGAAGGCGGTGGCGTAGATGTCGCGCAGGTCTTGCGGCACGCGATCGATCTTGGCCAGGCTGCCGTCGAAATACTTGAGGTCGGCAACCATCACTTCGTCCCACAGGCCGCGTGCCTTCAGGTCGCGCACCAGGTACTCGTTGATCTCGGTGAACTCGCCCGACAGGTTCGACTTCACGTACAGGTTCTGGTAGGTCGGTTCGATGCAGGCCGACACGCCGATGATATTGGAGATGGTCGCGGTCGGGGCGATCGCCACGCAATTCGAGTTGCGCATGCCATGCTCTGCAATGCGCGCACGCAGGGCGGTCCAGTCCATGGTTTCGGAGCTGTCGGTCTCGAGGTAACCGCCGCGCTCCTGGGCCAGCAGCTTGAGCGAGTCCTGAGGCAGGATGCCACGGTCCCACAGCGAGCCGCGATACGAGGTGTAGCGGCCGCGCTCTTCGGCCAGTTCGGTCGAAGCCCAGTAGGCGTAGTAGCAGACGGCTTCCATCGAACGATCGGCAAACTCGACCGCATCCTTGGACGCGTAAGGCACGCGCTTGACGTGCAGGCAGTCCTGGAAGCCCATGATGCCCATGCCCACCGGACGGTGACGCAGGTTCGAGTCACGCGCCTTCTTGACGGCGTAGTAGTTGATGTCGATCACATTGTCGAGCATGCGCATGGCGGTGCGTACGGTCTTCTGCAGCTTGACGTGGTCGAGCTCGCCATTGACCAGGTGCGCCGGCAGGTTGACCGAACCCAGGTTGCACACGGCGATCTCGGATTCGTTGGTGTTGAGGGTGATCTCGGTGCACAGGTTGGAGCTGTGGACCACGCCCACGTGTTGCTGCGGCGAACGGATGTTGCATGGATCCTTGAAGGTGATCCATGGGTGGCCGGTCTCGAACAGCATCGACAGCATCTTGCGCCACAGGTCGTTGGCCTGGACCTTCTTGAAGACCTTGATCTCGCCACGGGCAGCACGTGCCTCGTAGCCGGTGTAGGCCTCTTCGAAGGCGCGACCGAACTTGTCGTGCAGGTCGGGGGTGTCGGACGGCGAGAACAGGGTCCACTCGCCCTTTTCCATCACGCGCTTCATGAACAGGTCGGGAATCCAGTTGGCGGTGTTCATGTCGTGGGTACGACGACGGTCGTCACCGGTATTCTTGCGCAGCTCGAGGAATTCCTCGATGTCCATGTGCCAGGTTTCCAGGTAGGCGCAGACCGCGCCCTTGCGCTTGCCGCCCTGGTTGACCGCCACGGCGGTATCGTTGACCACCTTCAGGAACGGCACCACGCCTTGCGACTTGCCGTTGGTACCCTTGATGTGGGCGCCCAGTGCGCGCACCGGGGTCCAGTCGTTGCCCAGGCCGCCGGCGAACTTGGCCAGCAGGGCGTTTTCCTTGATGGCGTCGTAGATGCCTTCGAGGTCGTCCGAGACGGTAGTCAGGTAGCACGACGACAATTGCGAACGCAGGGTGCCGGAATTGAACAGGGTCGGGGTCGAGCTCATGAAGTCGAACGACGACAGCAGGTCGTAGAACTCGATGGCGCGTTCTTCGCGGTTGACTTCATTGAGCGACAGGCCCATTGCCACGCGCATGTAGAACGCCTGCGGCATTTCGATGCGGGTGCCCTGGATATGCAGGAAGTAGCGGTCATACAGGGTCTGCAGGCCGATGTAGCCGAATTGCAGGTCGCGCTCGGGCTTGATGGCGGCAGCCAGCTTGGCCAGGTCGAACTGGGCCAGCTTGGTGTCGAGCAGCTCGGCGTCGATCCCCTTCTTGATGTACTTGCCGAAGTACTCGAGGTACTCGGCCGGCGCATCGGCTTGCGCCACTTCGTGGCCGAACACTTCCTTGCGGATGGTGTGCATCAACAGGCGCGAGGTCACCTGGCTGTAGGCAGGATCCTTTTCCATCAGCGCGCGGGCAGCCAGGATGGCGGACTTGTACAGCTCTTCGACGGGCACGCCGTCGTACAGGTTCTTGACCGTCTCGGCCAGGATGGCCTCGGCGTCGACGTGCTTTTCCAGGCCGACGCAGGCCGCTGCGATCAGCGCGCGCACTTCGGCGATGTCGAGCGGACGGCTGCGGCCGCCATCGACCACATTCAGCTGGGGTGCGGCGGCATCGGACTTGGCCGCGGCGGCACCTTGCTGCTGGGCACGTTCTTCCATGCGCTTGGCACGGTACAGCACATAGGCGCGTGCGACATCATGCTCGCCCGAACGCATCAGGGCCAGCTCGACCTGGTCCTGGATATCCTCGATATGGAAAGTGCCACCGGTGGGCTGGCGACGCACCAGCGCCGACACCACGCTGGAGGTCAATTGCTCGACCATCTCGCGCACACGCGCCGAAGCGGCGCCTTGACCGCCATTGACGGCCAGGAAGGCCTTGGTCACGGCGATGGAAATCTTGGAGGGCTCGAAACCGACCACCGCGCCATTACGGCGGATGATGCGGTATTCACCGAGTCCGGCAGCCTTGACCGAACCGGCCTGGGATGCGTCGGACGCATCCTGGGATGGGGCAACACCAAATGCTGCAGGGGATTTGGCGGAAATTTCTTGAGTTGAGCGCACTTAGCCTCCTTGAACTTAAAGTCGGACAGCCGAACGGACTGTCCCGAGATTGCTAGATCTAAATCCCGACTTGCCTGGGATTGGCGAATGATCATGCGGTCACCGATGACTGCCCCTTGCGCGGACATTCATGTTGACGCAAACCTGCTTGAAACCGATGAGAACACTGGAAGAAAGGGGACAGCGAGACGTTGTAGGACTTGGTTGCTGCCTCACGAACCTTTCACCTTCTGAAGCACTGCCTTGTGGACCTTCGTGGATGAGGGCCGGACCAAATTCAACTTCCAGAAAAACACTACATCTAGTACCAAAAGAACTATTGGGACTAATTCTAGTATCGTGCCCGGGCGTATGCAACTGCTATTTCTGCTATTTTTCTGGCCTGCCCGCTTGACATTCGACGAGCCCCGCAGCAAAGCGCAATTGCGCCGGGTTAATCATTTCACCAGTGGCGGCACGATATTGCCGCCAGTCGAAAAAGGGGCCCGGGTCGGTCTTGCGACCGGGCGCGATATGCTCGTGGCCGGTCACGCAGCGCAAGGCGTAGCGCCTCTGCAGTGCTGCCGTCAGGCGCGCCAGGACCGGGTACTGGGCCGGCGCGAACGGCTCGAAGTCGCTGCCTTCGAGCTCGATGCCGATCGAAAAGTCGTTGCAGCGCTGGCGCCCTTCGAACTCGGATACGCCGGCATGCCAAGCACGTCGATGGGCGGGCACGAATTGCACCACCTCGCCGTCGCGCCGGATCAGGAAATGCGCCGAGACCCGCAATGGACGCAACTGGTCGAAATAAGGGTGGGCCTCGTAGTCGAGCCGGTTACAGAACAGGTCGGCAATATAGGGCCCGCCGAATTCACACGGCGGCAGGCTGATATTGTGGATCACCAGCAGCTCGGGCAGGCCGCCATCGGGGCGGTCATCGCAATTGGGCGAAGGTTCGCGCCGCGCCGCGCTGTACCAGCCTTCGTCGTCGATCACCGGGACGGCAGGTGCGGTCATGCTCAGAACGACGCCAGGCGACGGTGTTCCTCGGAGCAATACAGCGCGCCGGAGGCGTGCGTGACTGCCTCGGACACCGGGAAATGGATACCGCAATGCGCGCATTGCACCATGGTCTCGGCGCCGCCGTCGGCGGAACGGCGAAAGCGCCTGGCCTTGGGCTGCGGCGCGGCGCCATCGCCCATCGGCTCGGCGCTGGCGCCACCACCTTGCTCGCCACCGCGCAGCATCGACTTCTTGGCGCGTTGGAACCACACTACCACGGCCAGCAACACTACCAGCCAGATCAGATATTTCATGTCAGTACCCGATGCAGCACGACTTCGAGTACGAAACGGCTGCCCACATAGGCCAATAAAAGAATTGCGAATCCTGCCAGCGTAAACGACAACGCGGTGCGGCCACGCCAACCTTGCCATCGCCTGCCCGCCAGCAACAGGCCGAACAGCATCCACGACAGCAGGGTAAACACGGTCTTGTGGTCCCAGCGGAAAGGCATGCCGAACAACTGCTCCGAAAAGCCGACGCCCGACAGCACCGTCAGCGTCAACAGCACGAAGCCGAAACCGATCAGCCGAAACAGCAGCTTTTCCATCGTCAACAGCGCCGGCAGGCGATCCAGCGCCGCGCCGAACCAGCTGGCGCCGGCCGCCGGCCCGGGCCGCGTATGCAGGCGCGACTCCTGCAGCACCATCAGCACCGCGTGGAAGGCGGCAATGGTCAGCGTGCTGTAGGCCAGGATGGAGATGCCGATATGCGCCAGGAACCACTCGGACTTGCCTGCCAGTGGCACCATGTTGCCCGGGAACATGCTGGGCAACAGCACCGACACCGCCGCCACCGGCAACACCAGCACCCGCATGCTGTCGAGCGAGAAATTGCGGTTTTCCAACCAGTAGGCCGCCACCGAGATCCACAGCGTAGCCGACAGCATGACGGCAAAACCGACCCGCATCGCTTCGGCGGCGAACATGTCGGTCAGCAGCGCGGCGCCATGCAGGACCCAGCCAATCACGATGCCCAGGGACACCGTGTTGCGCCGTTCCGAAGGCAGGAAGGTGCAACCGATATAGAGCAGCGCGGCCAGGATGAAAAAATAGGTTTGCATCGGCTAAGTTTACACCAAGTCGGCTCGCTGCCCGCTGCCAGGCAACGGCCCTTCTATATATAGAGGGGCCGTTGCCGGCGGCCATGCATCTTCAGTCGACGGCGGCGGCCTTCATCTCGGCATGGTGGTGGCGCTGCTGCTCTTCCATCACCAGTTGCCCCAGCTCGCGCTTCAAGGCATTGAACTCGGGCGCGGCCGGATCGCGCAGGCGCGGCAGGTCGACCACGATATCGCGCTTGATGGTGCCGGGACGGTAGGTCATGACCACGATACGGTCGGCCAGGTAGATGGCTTCCTCGATACTGTGGGTAACGAACACGATGGTCTTGCTGAACTCGTCCCAGATCCGCAGCAGCTCATCCTGCAGGTTGCGGCGGGTGAGCGCATCGAGGGCGCCGAACGGCTCGTCCATGAGCATGATCGGCGAGTCCAGCGCCAGTACCCGGGCGATCGCCACCCGCTGGCGCATGCCGCCGGACAGGTCCTTGGGGAAACGACGGCGAAAATCGATCAGCCCCAGCTTGTCGAGCAGCTGCGTGACCCGGGTGTTGACCTGGTCGCGCGCAAGGCCCTTGATCTCGAGCCCGAAGGCCACGTTCTGCTCGACCGTCATCCAGGGAAACAAGGCGTACTCCTGGAACACCATGCCGCGATCGGGGCCCGGGTCGCTGACCTCACGGCCATCAGCCATGATGCTGCCGGCCGACGGCGGGGCGAAACCGGCGATGGCATTGAGCAAGGTCGACTTGCCGCAGCCGGACGGCCCCAGCAGGCAGACGAACTGGCCGTCGGGGATCTCCAGGTTGATGTCCTTGAGCGCCACCACCTCGCGCTCGTCGGTCTGGAACACCTTGTGCACGCCCGAGACCACGATGCGGGGCGACGATTGATTGGGTTTCATCTCAGTTCTCCAGCCCGCGATGCCAGCGCAGCATGTAATTGTTCAGGCGGCTCATGCCGATATCGATCGCCAGGCCCAGCAGGCCGATGGTGATCATGCCGGCGATGATCTTGTCGGACCAGAAATACTCGCGTGCCTCCATGATCCGGAAACCCAGGCCATTGCTCACGGCGATCATCTCGGCCACGATCACCACGATGAAGGCGGTACCGATGCCGATGCGTACCCCCGAGAGGATGTACGGCACCGATGCCGGCAACATCACCCGCAGGAACAGGGTGCGCTGGTTGGCACCCAGGTTGCGCGCGGCCCGCAGGTAGATGCTGTCGACCTGGCGCACCCCGGCGATGGTGTTCATCAGCACCGGGAAGAACGCCCCCAGCGAGATCAGGAACAGCGCCGGCGGATTGCCCAGCCCGAACCAGAGGATCGCCAGCGGGATATAGGCGATCGGCGGGATCGGCCGCACCACCTGCACCGTCAGGTTCATCAAGCCATAGATGCGCTGGCTGGACCCCATCAGCAAACCCAGCGGCAAGGCCAGGCCGGCGCCGATCAAAAAGCCCACCACCACCCGGTACAGGCTGCCGATGGCGTCCATCACCAGCTCGCCCGAGAACAGCCAGGCCAGCCAGCTGCCGCCGCCGGCATCGTACGGCTTGGCCGGTGCGGCATATTCGAACCACTTGTGCAGCACCGCCCAGGGCGAAGGCAACACCAGCGGGTTAATCCAGCCGGCCCGCGATGCCCCCTCCCACAAGGCCAGCACGATCACCGGCACCAGCAAACCCTGCAGCACTCCCCCATTGTTCTGCTTTGCCATGACATCGCCCTTATTTGAGTTTCATGCTTTTCTTGGCTTCGTCGAGCAGGTCGGTCTTGACCCAGTCCTTGGCCAGCGGCGGCTTGGCCATCTTGCCGGTGCCGTACTTGGCCATGGTGTCGGTGGTCACCTGGATGTGCTCGGCGGTGATGTCATAGGCGTAAGGCGAATTGCCGATGGCGTCGTAGAAGTCTTCCTTGGTGATCTGGTTCTTGAAGATCACTTCACGCACGTATTTCTCGGCCACTTCCTTGTTGTCGATGAAGGTCTTGGTGGCCTCGAGGAAGCAGCGCATGAACTTCTCGGCCAGCGGGCGCTTCTCCTTGTAGAATTTCTCGGTCATCACCATGGTGCGCACCGGCTCGCCGATCGGGGTGTCGTAGGGCTTCATCACCTCTACCCCGAAGCCCTTGTTGATGGCTTGCGAGGATTGCGGCTCGCTCTGCATCATGGCGTCGATGTTCTTGCCCAGCAGCGCCTGGTTCAGGTCGGCAAAGGCCAGGTAGACGATGGTGACATCCTTGGGCGTGAGGCCATTCTGGCCCAGTTCGGCGTCGAGCAGCACTTCGTGGATGCCGCCGCGGGTCACGCCTACCTTCTTGCCCTTGAGGTCCTTGACCGACTTGATGCCCGAGTCCTTGCCCGACACCAGCCGCGCGCCGCCCTTGGCAAAGCCGGCCACCACGTAGATCGGCGCCCCGTTGGCGCGGCCCGAGATGGCTGCCTCGGAGGCGGTGGTGCCGACATCGAGTTCGCCGGCCAGGATGCCCTGCATCACGTCGGGGCCCTTGGCGAACACCTTCTCGTCGACCTTGATGCCGCACTTCGGGGCGATTTCCTTGATGTACGACACGGCGCCGTAGTGGGCGAACTTCAGGTTGCCCAGCCGGATCACGTCATCGGCAGCGTAGCTGGTGGCCGACAAGCCGGCGCCTGCCAGCAGCGCCAGGGCGATCAGTTTCTTTTGCATTTCCATTCTCCTGTGTGTTTATGTTCTGGACCGCTGCGCTGCGGCTGTCTCTGGTACTTTTCTGGTGCCCCTGGTGGGGCTTGCGCATGGAAAAAACATCCTCTGTATACACAATGTGCCAGCGCAGGACAAGCTGTGTGTTACCCGTAAGTCGCCGCGACCACTGCCGGCAGGCCGCTGTAGAGAGGGTTCATCGGGTAAAATGCCGGATTGCCCGAACAATCTCGACCGCGTCGAACGCACGCCGTCGGCACCACTTCCAAGATCACAGCCATGCTAGACAATCTGACCCAACGCCTCGCCAAAGTCGTCAAAACCATGCGCGGCGAGGCGCGCCTGACCGAGGCCAACACCGCCGAGATGCTGCGCGAAGTGCGCCTGGCGCTGCTGGAGGCCGACGTCGCCCTGCCGGCCGTGCGCGAATTCATCGCCAAGGTCAAGGAAAAGGCCCTGGGCGAGGACGTGATCGGCTCGCTCACGCCCGGCCAGGCCCTGGTCGGGGTGGTGCAACGCGAACTGGCCAGCCTGATGGGCGCCGACCTCGGTCCCGAGGCCTCGCAGCTCAATTTCGCCACCCAGCCGCCGGCGATCATCCTGATGGCGGGCCTGCAGGGCGCCGGCAAGACCACCACCGTCGGCAAGCTGGCCAAGTACCTGCGCGAAAACACCAAGAAGAAGGTGCTGACCGTCTCGGCCGACGTCTACCGTCCGGCCGCCATCGGCCAGTTGCAGACGGTCACGGCCCAGGCCGGCGCCGACTTCTTCCCCAGCCAGCCCACCGACAAGCCGGTCGACATCGCCCTGGCCGCGCTGGACTACGCCAAGAAGCACCACCACGGAGTGCTGATCGTCGATACCGCCGGCCGCCTGGGCATCGACCAGGCGATGATGGACGAGATCCGTGCCGTGCACAGCGCCATCAAGCCGATCGAAACGCTGTTCGTGGTCGACGCCATGCTGGGCCAGGACGCCATCAACACCGCCCGCGCCTTCAGCGACGCCCTGCCCCTGACCGGCATCGTACTGACCAAGCTCGACGGCGACTCGCGGGGTGGTGCGGCACTGTCGGTGCGCCATATCACCGGCAAGCCGATCAAGTTCGCTGGCGTGGCCGAGAAGCTCGACGGCCTGGAAGCCTTCGACCCGTCGCGCATGGCCAATCGCATCCTGGGCATGGGCGACATCCTGGCGCTGGTGGAAGAGGCGCGCAAGGGCGTCGACGTGGCGGCGGCCCAGGACCTGGCGCACAAGATCAAGGGCGGCGGCAAGTTCGACCTCAATGACTTCAAGGCGCAACTGTCGCAGATGAAGAAGATGGGTGGCCTGACCGGCCTGCTCGACAAGCTGCCGGCGCAGATGCAGGCAGCGGCCGGCAATGCCAACATGGATCAGGCCGAAAAGCAGGTGCGCCGCATGGAAGGGATGATCAACTCGATGACCCCGGCCGAGCGCGCCAAGCCGGAACTGATCAAGGCCGCCCGCAAGCGCCGCATCGCCACCGGCGCCGGTGTGCAGGTGCAGGAAGTCAACCGCATGCTGGCGCAGTTCGAGCAGATGCAATCGATGATGAAGAAGCTCAAGGGCGGCGGCATGATGAAGATGATGCGCAACATGAAGGGCATGTTGCCCGGCATGCGCTGAAAAAGGCCATCGTCATTCCCTCGCCAAGGGCTCCATCCGGAGCCCTTTTTTGTGCGCCGGGAGAGCCCCTCCGATCCGGCTCGATCCCTTTACCGGCGCGGCTTGACGCCGAATCGACCAGGCTCGTTGTTTCGCCGCAGTTTTACACGGAAAAGCACCAGAAAATACTTGCGTGGCCACGCAAACCGCACCACTATTAGCGATGCGTAACTGACGCATCCAACCTTATTCCTTTGTCGAGGAGTCTTTCAGATGGCCACAGCAAAAAAACCAGCAGCCGCAGTAAAGAAGCCAGCAGCAAAACCCGCACCAGCCGCCAAGAAACCCGCCGCCAAGGCAGCCCCAAAGGCCGCCGCAAAGCCAGCCGCCAAGCCGGCTGCCAAGGCAGCTCCGAAAGCCGCGGCCAAACCCGCCGCAAAGCCGGCAGCGAAGCCGGCCGCCGCCAAGAAGCCGGTTGCCAAGAAGGCTGCCACCCGCACTCCCAACGCCGCCTTCATGAAGCCGCTGACGCCGTCGGCCGCACTGGGCGAAGTGGTTGGCGCCAAGCCCCTGCCGCGTACTGAAGTGACCAAGAAGGTCTGGGAATACATCAAGAAGCACAACCTGCAGAACCCCGAGAACAAGCGCAACATCGACGCCGACGACAAGCTCAAGGCAATCTTCGGTGGCAAGAAGCAGGTCACCATGTTCGAGATGACCAAGCTGATCTCGGCCCACCTGAGCTGATTGGCAACATCAACATCCGTTTGCGGGTGTCCTGCAAACAAAAACGCCCGCAACCGATGCGGGCGTTTTTGTTTCCACCAGGCCTAGGCGCTTTCCGGCAGCGCCCACTCATGTTGTCCGACCCGGCATCGGGCGCTTGGCCGATAGCGTCGGCCATGTTGCATGGTTAGCATCTGTGCTCATCATCCGCCATGCCTGTCACCAACAAGAAGAGAAAGGAATGACCATGCACAACCCATCCCCACTGCTGCCCGTTCATCATCGCCTGGCCCGCTCGACCTGTGCCCTCGTCATCGGCCTGGCCGCCCTGTCGGCGGCGTCCCATGTCATGGCTGCCGGTCCCAAGACCGGTGGCGACGACGCCACCTACAAGAAGGAGCGCGCCGCCTGCATGGACGGCAGTTCCAACCAGGACCGTGCCACCTGCCTGCGCGAGGCCGGTGCTGCCCGCTATGAAGCCGGTCGCGGCCAGTTGACCGATCCCGGCGAAGCGCAACTGAAGCAGAATGCCCAGCGCCGCTGCGAAGGCCTGCCTCAGGCGCAGCGCTCGGACTGCGAGGCGCGCATGAACGGTAGCGGCGTGTCCGAAGGCACGGCACGCGACGGCGGTATCTATCGCGAGACCCGCACCATTACCACCAACTGATGATCGCAGTGCAATGAAAAAGGCGGAGTCGCTGTTGCGGCTCCGCCTTTTTTTGTTGATCACGGGCGACCGCCCTGCCGATCACGCTGCCAGCTTGCCCTGGATGAACGCCAGCGCCTCGGCCAGTGGCACCTGGGTGGCGGCGGCATCGCGCCGGCCCTGGTATTCGATGTTGCCATCCTTGAGCCCACGGTCGCCGATGACCACCCGATGCGGCACGCCGATGAGTTCCCAGTCGGCGAACATGGCGCCCGGGCGCTCGCCACGGTCATCCAGCACCACGTCCACGCCAGCGTCGGACAGTTGCGCGTAGAGCTTGTCGATCTCGGTCTTGACCGCGTCGCTGCGATCGTAGCCCATCGGGCACAGCACCACCTGGAACGGTGCGATGGAAGTCGGCCAGATGATGCCGCGCTCGTCGAAGTTCTGCTCGATGGCCGCACCCAGGATGCGGGTGACGCCGATGCCGTAGCAACCCATCACCAGCGGTTGCGGCTTGCCCGCTTCATCCAGGTAGGTGGCCTTCATCGCCTCGGAATAGGTGGTACCCAGCTGGAACACATGGCCCACCTCGATGCCGCGCTGGATCGACAACACCCCGCGACCGTCGGGCGAGGCATCGCCCTCGACCACATTACGGATGTCGGCCACCAGCGGCTCGGGCAGGTCACGGCCCCAGTTCACACCGGTGTAGTGGAAGTCGCGCTCGTTGGCGCCGCACACGAAGTCGGCCATGTTGGCCACGGTGCGGTCGGCCACCAGCTTGACGGGTTTCCGGGTGCCGATCGGCCCCAGGTAGCCCGGCGGCGTGCCGAACCATTCGACGATCTCGGCTTCGTTGGCAAAGCGGTAGCCGGCCAGGCCGGGCAACTTGCTGGCCTTGACCTCGTTGAGTTCGTGGTCGCCGCGCAGCAGCAGCAGCCAGATTTCCTTCTTGGCCGGCTCTTCGTGATCCACTGCCAGCACGATGGACTTGACCGTGCGCGCCAGTGGCAAACCCAGCAACTCGGCCACCGCCTCGCACTTGGACTTGCCGGGCGTGGCGGTCTTCTTCAGCTCTTCGGTCGCGCCGGCACGGGCGGCGTCGACCGGCAATGCCTCGGCCGCTTCCATGTTGGCCGCGTAGTCGGATGTGGGGCAGTACACCAGCGCGTCCTCGCCGGTGGCGGCGATCACGTGGAACTCGTGCGAGCCGGAACCGCCGATGGCGCCGTTGTCGGCGGCCACGGCCCGGAACTGCAGGCCGAAGCGCGTGAAGATACGCACATAGGCGTCGTACATGGCCTGGTAGGACTTCTTCAGGCCGTCGACGTCGCGGTCGAACGAATAGGCGTCCTTCATCGTGAACTCGCGCCCGCGCATGAGCCCGAAGCGCGGGCGACGCTCGTCGCGGAACTTGGTCTGGATATGATAGAAATTGACCGGCAACTGCTTGTAGCTGCGCAGTTCGGTGCGCGCCACCTCGGTGACCACTTCCTCGGAGGTCGGCTGGATGGCGAAGTCGCGGCCGTGGCGGTCCTTCACGCGCATCAGTTCGGCGCCCATCTTGTTCCAGCGACCGGTTTCCTGCCACAGCTCGGCCGGCTGCACCACCGGCATGAGCAGCTCGACGGCGCCGGCGCGGTTCATCTCTTCGCGCACGATCGCCTCGACCTTGCGGATCACGCGCAACCCCATCGGCATGTAGGTATAGATACCGGCGCCCAGACGCTTGATCATGCCAGCCCGCATCATCAGTTTGTGACTGACGATTTCAGCGTCGGAAGGAGCTTCTTTCAGGGTGGAAATAAAAAAACGTGAGGCGCGCATGACGGTCGGTTCTTTTTAAAAAGAGGAGAGTTATAATCGATGTAATTTTAAAGGATTAGCTGGCTGATGCGCCCACTCTTTGCAGAATCGCCCCTTGTTTCCACGCTTCACGCATATCCGGGGAGTTGCTCCTGACGTAGCGTTTGCGTGGCGTTTTCGCGTGCGCGAGGTGCTGTCCGAGTCAGCCTGAGAGGGTCGTCCAGCCGCAGAAAGTTTTGAGGTACACCATGCTGGATCGAGAAGGCTTTCGCCCGAACGTCGGCATCATTCTGCTTAACGGCCAGAACGAAGTCTGGTGGGGCAAACGCGTGCGCGAGCATTCCTGGCAGTTTCCGCAGGGCGGCATCAAGCATGGCGAGACGCCCGAACAGGCGATGTTTCGCGAGCTCGAAGAAGAAATCGGCCTGCGTGCCGAACATGTCAAGATCATCGGCCGCACGCGCGACTGGCTACGCTATGAGGTGCCCGATCACTTCATCAAGCGCGAGGTACGGGGGCATTATCGCGGCCAGAAACAGATCTGGTTCCTGCTGCGCATGGTCGGCCGCGATTGCGACGTCAACCTGCGTGGCACGGCCCATCCCGAATTCGATGCCTGGCGCTGGCACGACTATTGGGTGCCGCTCGACGTGGTGATCGAATTCAAGCGCGAAGTCTACCAGCAGGCCCTGCAGGAGCTGTCGCGCTTCCTGGCCCGTCCGGCGCACGGCCAGCGGCGCGCCGATGCCACTGGCCAGCCATCCCCGAAGCCTAATCCAACCGCGCTGCCGCCCGTCGTCGGCGCGTCCGAAAGCAAGTGAGATCCATGCCATCGTTCCAGATGAACCCTTCCCGTGCCGGCCTCGTGCGTCGCGCCGCGCTGCTGTTTTCGCTGACGCTGGCGTGCGCCGGCGCGCTGGCGCAGACCGACTTCGATGAAGAGTTCGACGACCAGGAAAAGCCCTGGCAAGAAATCGCCCTGCAACTGCCACCTACCCCGCAAGAGCAGAACCTGGCCGAGTTCTACCTGAGCCCCACCGCCACCATGAAGGCTTTCGTCGACCTGAAGTCGGTCACGGTCGGCACCGACAACGTGGTGCGCTATACCGTGGTGACCAAGACCGACGGCGGCGCCACCAATGTCGTGTACGAAGGCATGCGCTGCGAGACCTGGGAAAAGAAAAGCTACGCCTTCGGCCGTGCCGATGGCCAGTGGTCGCGATCGCGGCGCGACCAATGGCAGCCGATCAGGGATGTCGGCGCCAATCGCATCGACGCGGCGCTGTTGCGCGACTACCTGTGCGAAGGCAAGCTGGTGGCCGACAACGGCAACGTGCGCTCGATCATCGAACGACTCAAGAACCAGCGCTACATCGATCCGGTACGCCGCTGAACCGCGGCGGTTCAAGCCGCCGCGGCATCATCCAGCTGGCGCAACCATGCCGTCAGCACCTTGCGCGCCGCACTGCCCAGGCGCTCGCCCCACCTTGCCGCATCCTGGCGCAGCACGCGCGGGTCGATCCCGGCCTGCGCCAGCTCGCTGGCGTGACCCACCAGCCATCGCTCCAGCTTGTCCACCTCCGCCTCCAGGTGAAACTGCAGTCCCAGCACATTCGGCCCGAGCGCGAAAGCCTGGTTGGGGCACGCCGGCGTGCCTGCCAGTCGCGATGCCCCTGGCGCGATATCGAACTGGTCGCCATGCCAGTGCAGCACCGGCGTCTCGCCCAGTGCCGACAGCACCGATGCCCGCCCCGCCGGCGTCAGCGCCAGCGGCGAAAAGCCGATCTCCTTGGCTTGCATCGGGTAGACCCGGGCACCCAGTGCACTGGCGATCAGTTGCGCCCCCAGGCAAATACCCAGCAGCGGGCGCCCTGCCGCCAGGCGCTGGCCAATGACGGCCATCTCGCGCGCCAGGAAGGGATAGGTCTCCTGGTCGGCCACCCCGATGGGGCCGCCCAGCACGATCAGCAGGTCCGCCTGCTGCAGGGCGGTGCCGGAGATGTCGTCCGTGGCCGGATCGACATAGTGCAACGCATAGCCGTGTTCGGCCAGGACGGTGTCGAAGCTGCCGACATCTTCGAAATGGATATGGCGCAACGCGATCGCTGTCTTCATCGTGAGTCCTTGGAAAGCGGGATGGAAAATCAAGGTGGCGGGTTCAAATGGAGTTCGATCTCGCCGGCGAGCGGAAACGTGCAGCATGACAACACCTGACCGTCGCGCCGGTCCTTGCCGGTCAGGCAGAAGTCGGGCTCGAAGCGACATTGTCCACCCGAGATCCGGATGCGACAACTGCCGCACACGCCCGAGCGGCACTGGTTGCGCACCGGTATGCCGGCCGATTCGAGCATCTCGAGGAGGCTGGGGCCAGGCGCCATCTCGAGCACCGTATCGCGCCCGGCGATGCGCAGGCGTACGGCGCACCGGTCGTCGCCGCTCGGTGACACGGGCGCCACTGGCACCGCAGGCGGCGTGAACGCTTCGACCAGCAGCGCCAGGCCGGGCCAGCGCCGGGCGAGCTGCTCGCGCATTGCGTGGGCGAAGGCGTGGCTGCCGCAGATCACCGCCGCCTGCGGTTGCCCCAGCACGGCGAGCGACTCCTGGTCCGGCCGCCCGGACAGGAAATGCCCGCCCTCACGTACCGCCTGGCGCGTGACGAACGCGCGCAACGTGAACCAGTCGCACGTCAGGTCCAGCGCCAGCAGCTCATGCAGGAACGCAATATCGGCTACCCGCGGCACGCACAGCAACAACACCACCCGGGGCACCGGCAAGCCTTGCCGCGCCCGCGTGGCCAGCTCCCGCACCAGCGCAATGGGTACCGTGATGCCGACCCCGCCGGCGACCATGGCCAGGCGCCGGTAACCGGCCACCGCGTCGACCGTAAGGTCGCCCGCCGCATACTGGAGCGCGACGCTGGCGCCTTCCCTGAACAGGCGGTGCAGGGTATCGGACACCCCGTGCCGCCCGGACCGCTTGACCGCGATCTCGAACAGGTCCGGCCCATCCTTGCGGGTCACCGAGTACAGGCGCGACTGCAGCAGCCCGTCGGCGTCGGGACAACGGATGGCCACATGGCGCGCGGGCCGCACCGACGCCATGAGCGCTGCGGGCGCATCGCGCATGCGCAGCGTGAATACCTTGATATCGCCCGCCTCCTGCCGCACCCCTTCGCACCGCGCCAAGGCCGGCGCGCTCATGACCGAACCTGCCAGGCGGGCGCCGCGGCACGACCCGATGGCACCTCGCTGCCAAGGTCGGCCAGGCCGATGCGTTCGATCAGGTGCCGTACCGACTCGGTGTAGACGGTCACCTCGTCGCCGGTGCCGAGGTCTTCGAGGATCTCGCGCCCGTGCGGAAACTGCAGCATCGAGAATACCTTGGCCCATGCCCCCGCTTCGTGGTCGGCGAACATGGCCACCGTCTTCAGGATGACCGAGCTGAATACCACGCGCTCCTGCCGGCTCATGCCCTCGACCAGCGCCGCCGCGGCACCGCTGAAGACACTCGAATGGCTCCACTCGTCGGCGGCGTGGGTGCGGGTAACCGCGTGGCAGATCGGCTGGATGGCATCATCCTCGGCCATGGTCTTGAGGTAGTCCGTGATCAGCGTCTCGCTGGCGCAGGCGATGGCAAAACGCGTCAGGCGGCGTTGCCACTGCGCATTGCAGCCATCCAGCAATTGCGCACGCCAGCGCACCAGGTTGAAATCGGCAAAGTCGAGCGCGGCGATGCCGCGCCGGTCGTAGATGTAGTTGCAGGCCATGATCGACATGCGGGTGTGCAAGGCCTCGTCCAGCAAGGCCTGCGACATCACATCCTGCAGCAGCGCGCCGTGGCAACCGGGAGGTGGGGTCTTGATCAGGTCTTCGCAGGCCGGCGTGACCACATCGCATTCGATGTGGATGGTCTTCAGGTTGTAGATCGCCCACGCGTATGACAGGCAGCGGCTGCGCAATGCGGCGGGCGCCTCGGTCCAGGCCGGATGGTGCCTGAACGGCAGCAAGGAAGAACTGAAATCGTCACGCGCCGGGTCGAATGCCAGCCCGTGGTAATCGACCAGTTCCTGGTTGACTGCGGCGCGACTGCGCCAGAGCTGCGAAAGCTTCTTGAGCATGACGGCGACATCGTCCTCGCCGGCTGGGACCGGATATTGCATCTCGACTCTCCTTGCGGTGGGTGGGCGTTACGGTTACGGCAAATCGTCATCCGTGGCTGGCCGGGGCCGGCCAGAAGTGGCTGTCGGGTAGCGCGCGTGCGCCATAGATGGCCTGTCCGACCCGCACCACGGTGGCACCCTCTTCGATGGCCAGTTCCATGTCGCCGGACATCCCCATCGACAGCTGCGTCATCTGGGCGCCGCCGGCCAGTTCCTGGCACAGCTGCTCACGCAACTGGCGCAGCAGCACGAAGCACTGCCGCACCCGTGCGCGGTCGGGCGAGAACACCGCCAGGGTCATCAAGCCACGCACACGCAGCGCCGGATAGACCGCCAGCTCGCGCACGAAGCGAATCACTTCGGCGGGCGGCAGGCCATACTTGCTGGCTTCGCCGGACGTGTTGACCTGGACGAACACATCGAGGCCACGGCCCAGCAACTGCAGGCGGCGCTCCAGCACCTCGGCCAGGCGCAGGCTGTCGAGTGCCTGGAACTCGTGGGCCAGGCGCGCCACCAGGTGGGCCTTGTTGGTCTGCAGGTGACCGATGACCGACCAGCGCAGGTCGGGCAGATCCGACAGCGCCTGCCACTTGCGATAGGCTTCCTGCACCTTGTTCTCGCCCAATTCGCGGCAGCCGGCCTGGCAGGACAGTCGCACCCGCGCACAGTCGACCGTCTTGCTGACCGGCAGCAGGCGTACCGTGGCCGGGTCACGCCCGCTGCGCACGCAGGCCTGCTCGATGCGCTGCCGCACGCGCGCCAGGTTGCGCCGGAAATCGTCCACCGTCAGTGCCTGGGGATAAGTCGAAGGGCAAGCGCCCGGGTGCGCCGGAAAATCCGTCATCGTTGAAGAGTCCTCGTCCGCGTCCGCCCGTGTCCCACATGGTCAACTGGCCGACGTCACTTTGTGTTGCCAAAAGGTAAACCAAATGCTGCAGGAGCAAATACGAAATAACTGGAAATTAATGGCGAAAAAAATGCGCGGCGCCCGCGTGGACGACACCCATGCGATGCCCGGAGGGAAGGCAGGATCGGAATCGATCGGCTGCGTCCACGCCGCCGGCAGGCTGCCAGCGACATGGACGAGAAAGGGAATTACAGCAGGACCAGGTTGTCGCGGTGCACCAGCTCGGGCTCTTCGACGAAGCCCAGGATGGCTGCGATCTCGGAAGAAGGATGACGAATGATGCGGCGCGCATCGGGGCTGGCATAGTTGCTCATGCCGCGCGCGATGGCACGGCCGGCTTCGTCGACGCAGGTGATGACGTCGCCCCGGCCGAACTCGCCGCTGACCGCCACCACGCCGATGGGCAACAGCGACTTGCCTTCGGCGGTAAGCTTCTGCACCGCGCCGGCGTCGAGCACCACGCGTCCGGCGGTCTTGAGATGGTCCGCCATCCATTGCTTGCGCGCGGTCAGTTGCGCGGTCTCGGCATTGAGCTGGGTGCCGATCGCCTCGCCCGCCGCCAGCCGCGTCAGGACCTGCTCTTCACGGCCCCAGGCGATCACCGTGTTGGCGCCCGAGGTGGCGGCGCGCTTGGCCGCCAGGATCTTGGTCAGCATGCCGCCGCGACCGATACCGGTGCCGGTACCGCCGGCGATCAGCTCCAGCGCCGGGTCGCCGGCGCGCGCCTCTGAAATCAGCGTGGCCTGCGGGTCCTTGCGCGGATCGGCGGTAAACAGGCCGGGCTGGTCGGTCAGGATGATCAACGCATCGGCTTCGATCAGGTTGGCCACCAGGGCGCCCAGGGTATCGTTGTCGCCGAACTTGATCTCGTCGGTGACCACGGTATCGTTCTCGTTGATGACCGGCACCACGCCCAGCTGCAACAGCGCGAACAGGGTGGAACGTGCATTGAGATAGCGTTCGCGGTCGGCCAGGTCGGCGTGCGTCAGCAACACCTGGGCGGTATGCAGGGCGTGCGCGCGAAAGCTGGTTTCGTAGATCTGGGCCAAGCCCATCTGCCCCACCGCGGCGCAGGCCTGCAGGTGATGGATACCGGTCGGGCGCTTGTCGAAGCCGAGCCGCTGCATGCCTTCGGCCACCGCCCCCGAACTGACCAATACCACTTCCTTGCCAAGCTGGCGCAGCTGCGCGATCTGCTCGGCCCAGCGGGCGATGGCATTGGCATCGAGCCCACGGCCGTCGTTGGTGACCAGCGACGACCCTACCTTGATGATCAGCCGCTTGGCGTTCTGGATGACCGATTGCATATTCTTCCGAAAGGCAAATTCTAAAAGCAGGATGATAGCCGCAACGCCGTCGCGCCGCCCGCCGACCGTATCAGTGGACCACGCTCAATCGATGATCTTGAAGCGTGGATCGTCCGGGTCGATGCTCGAGATGCCGCGCGCTTCCTCGGTCATCTGCGTTTCTTCGGAACGATGCTGCTCGGCGCGCTTGACGGCCAGATAGTTGTAGATCTCGGTGATCAGGTCTTCGCAGCCGTCGCGGTTCAGCGCCGAGATCTCGAACACCGGGCCCTTCCAGCCGAAGCGCTTGACGAAATCCTTGACGCGCTTGGCGCGTTCGGCCTCGGGCACCACGTCGAGCTTGTTGAGGACCAGCCAGCGTGGCTTGTCGAACAACGACTGGTCGTACTTCTTGAGTTCCTTGACGATCGCCTTGGCTTCCTTGACCGGATCGACCTCGTCGTTGAACGGCGCCAGGTCGACGATGTGCAACAGCAGGCCGGTGCGCTGCAGGTGCCGCAGGAACTGCACGCCCAGGCCGGCACCGTCGGCGGCACCCTCGATGAGGCCCGGGATGTCGGCGATCACGAAGCTCTTCTCGTGGCTCACGCGCACCACGCCCAGGTTGGGATGCAGGGTGGTGAACGGGTAGTCGGCAATCTTCGGACGGGCGTTGGACACTGCCGTGATGAAGGTCGACTTGCCGGCATTGGGCATGCCCAGCAGGCCCACGTCGGCCAGCACCTTCAGTTCCAGGCGCAGGTCGCGGCGTTCGCCTTCCTTGCCCTCGGTCTTCTGGCGCGGTGCGCGATTGGTCGAGGTCTTGAAGTGGATATTGCCCCAGCCGCCCTCGCCGCCCTTGGCCAGCAACACCACCTGGTCATGATCGGTCAGGTCGGCGATATGTTCGCCGGTATTGATGTCGACGATCAGCGTGCCCACCGGCATGCGCAGGAAGATGTCGTCGGCGCCCTTGCCGTAGCAGTCCGAACCGCGACCGTTTTCGCCACGGCCGGCGCGATGCATCTTGGCATAGCGATAGTCGATCAGCGTATTGACGTTACGGTCGGCGATGGCCCAGATACTGCCGCCCTTGCCGCCATCACCCCCGTCGGGGCCACCGAACGGACGGAATTTCTCGCGGCAGAAGCTGGCCACGCCATTGCCGCCATCGCCCGCGATGACTTCGATTTTTGCTTCGTCGATAAATTTCATGGTCTCTGCAACCCTTGGGAGCCGCGAACAAAACGTCGACAAGGGAAGTCATTCCCATCGCCGGTACCTCGGTCGACGCCGCGATCGGCGCTTTGTTAACGGCTCTTCAAAAACGTTTCTTCAAAAAACTAAAAAGGCTCTACCAGAGGCAGAGCCTTTTTCATACCTGCTCCGGCAAGCCGGTGAGCCGATACGCTTAAGCCGTCACGACGGTAGCGTATTGGCGCTGTTGCAGGCCCTTGACAACGAACTTCACCTTGCCGTCCTTCAGGGCGTACAGGGTGTGGTCCTTGCCCAGGCCGACGTTTTCGCCAGCGTGAACGCGGGTGCCGCGTTGACGCACGATGATGCCGCCAGCATTGATGACTTGACCACCGTAGACCTTGACGCCGAGTCGCTTCGACTCTGAATCACGGCCGTTGCGCGTAGTGCCGCCGCCTTTTTTGTGTGCCATTTAAGACTCCTTGATAACTTTGAATTGAACCGGTCGCAACGCTGATTAGGCGTTGATCGAGACGATTTGCAGTTCGGTGTAGTTTTGACGATGGCCTTGACGCTTCTGGTAATGCTTACGACGACGCATCTTGAAGATCCGGACCTTGTCGTGGCGACCTTGAGCTACCACCGTAGCCAGCACCGTTGCACCTGCGACCAGTGGCGCACCGAATTGCACGGTTTCGCCGGCGCCCACTGCGAGCACCTGATCCAAAGTGATTTCGGAGCCAATGTCTGCCGGTATCTGTTCTACTTTGAGTTTTTCGCCAGCAGCAACTTTGTATTGTTTGCCGCCGGTTTTTATGACCGCGTACATGTGAACCTCATCGAATAATGTAAAAAGAACGATTTTCCCCCTGCACCAATCAGCCGGAAACAGGAAAACCCCAAATTATACATAGACTTAGCGACCCGGTCAAAGCCGGCAATGGGGCGCGCCGCCGCCGCGCAACACAGTTTCCGGCCGGTAAATTGCCAGTCGGGCAAGCCAAATGACAGTTTGTCATCGATCCGCTACCGCCATGCACCACGCCGGCACCCGATGTCATCGTATAATCCGGGCAATAACCATTTTTTATGGGTTTCGCCTTGTCAGCCGTCGTACAAACCTCTTCGCAACAAACCATCATGCACCCGATCGTCTCCGACATGGAGGCCGTCAACGCCGTCATCCGCCGGCAGTTGCATTCCGAGGTGCCCCTGGTGAACCAGGTAGCCGAATACATCATCGCCGCCGGTGGCAAGCGCCTGCGTCCGGTGCTGGTGTTGCTGGTGGCCAATGCCTTCGGCTATCGCGGCGAGCAGCATCATTCGCTGGCGGCGGTAATCGAGTTCATCCACACCGCGACCTTGCTGCATGACGACGTGGTCGACGAGTCATCGTTGCGCCGTGGCAAGCAGACCGCCAACGCCCTGTTCGGCAATGCCGCCTCGGTGCTGGTGGGCGACTTCCTGTATTCGCGTGCGTTCCAGATGATGGTGGCGGTGGGCAATCCGCGTGTCATGGAAATCGTCGCCGATGCCACCAACGTCATCGCCGAGGGTGAAGTGCTGCAGTTGCTCAACATGCACAATCCCGATGTCGACGAGGCCGGCTACCTGCAGGTGATCCGCTCCAAGACCGCCAAGCTGTTCGAGGCCGCCAGCCAGATCGGCGCCCTGATCGCCGGCGCCGACGAAGCCGGCATCGAGGCCGCGGGCGAATATGGCCGTTCGATCGGCACCGCCTTCCAGCTGATCGACGACGTGCTCGACTATTCGGGCAACAGCGCCGAGATCGGCAAGAACGTGGGCGACGACCTGCGCGAAGGCAAGCCGACGCTGCCCTTGATCTGGCTGATGCAGCACGGCTCGCCCCAGGAGCGCGAACTGGTGCGCACCTGTATCGAAAACGGCGATGAACAGCATTTCGACCAGGTGCTGGAAGCCATCACGCACTCCGGCGCACTGGCCTATACCCGGCAGCAGGCAGAGACCGCCGCACGTCGCGCGGCCGACGCCATTGCCGGGCTTGCCGATAGCCAATTCAAAAAATCTTTGTTAGAATTATGCGCTTTCGCGGTAGATCGAAATCACTAACGAGATCTCACTCGACGGGGTGTAGCTTAGCCTGGTAGAGCGCTACGTTCGGGACGTAGAGGCCGGAGGTTCGAATCCTCTCACCCCGACCATTAAACCCAGCAGCCATGCGGGTTTCCATAAGATGGTCTGTTTCCCAGTACTACAGTGTTCGCTGTAGTACATCTGTTAGGTTAGGCTTGTGGATTTCCTTTGATTTCCACGACCATACTTACCGCCCCCCAAAAAAAATCGAAACACAATTCACGTGGCCGCATTGGCGCACGTAGACTACGGGTCTGGTGCTTGCTTGTAAGCTGAACTTATAAAAACAATAAAAATGACCAGTATTACAATCGCAGTCTAAGCTGCGTCCAGCAATTCGATCCCAGCGTCGGCCAAGGCGCGCGCACCGTACCAATCCCCGACTCACCCCTCAGCGTACCTGGCTATCCCGACAAACTCAAAATTTACCCGATGCCCGCGAGTAAGTTCTGGCAGATCCGCCTGTACGATGAACAGGCAAAGAAGACCATCAAGCGCAGCTCTAAGTCTGAACATAAAGCCGAAGCCTTTAAGGCCGCGAAGAAACTATATGAAGAGGTCGTTTATGGGCACCTGAACGGGACGAGCACTTCATCCAAGAGCCGGTTCGATATCTGCGCCAATCTATGATGGAACTGCAACAATCGCGCGTGGTTCGCAAAGACATCACTCCGGCAGCCCATCAAAACGACCAGTATTTCCTCGATGCGACTATCTTCCCCCGCTTCCGCACCATGGACGTAGCAGATGTGACATTCGATGAACTTGAAAAATTCTTGGCGAAACTCGGCGAAACTTTGTCGGGATCCTCGATCCTGCGGCATCTGGGTCTGGTACGTAAGGTCCTGGAATATGCGCACAATCGGCACTTGTTGAAAACAATGCCGTTATTTCCCAAGGCGCAAAAACAGGATCAACCTCGTGGCTGATTCCGACCATCCGAATACGACGCACTCTTAGCCCGGGCAAAGCAACTCGTTGGTCAGGTCGTAGAATTGCAACCCGCCGCCGACGAAGTGCAAGAGAAAAAACAGGAGATTAGACGCGTAACGATCACCAGCGACTTGCCCAACATGATCGCATTCATGGTTAACGGCTTCATCCGCCCTACCGACTTAAAGAACATGTGCCACAAACACATCGAGATCATCCGTGGCGATCACACGTTTTTGCGGTTGACGCTGCCTGAAAGCATGACAAACCAATCGTTACCCTCGAAAAGGCCGTCGCCATTTACGAAGGAATCCAGACTGAGAACGCAAAAAGCGAACTTGCCGAACCAGACAACTACGTGTTCATGCCGACTTATACCAATCGGGAAACAGCACTTCGCAAGCTCCAACAACAGTTCAACTATCTGCTACAAGATCTGAGATTCAAGAAAGGCACACTCGAAGAAGACCGCACGATTTACAGCCTTCGCCACACCTGCATCATGTTCCGATTACTCGACGGGGATAACATTGACCTACTGACTCTCGCGCGAAACGCTCGCACTTCTGTCGAAATGATCGAACGCTTCTACGCCAGCCAGTTGTCGGGAGAAATGAACATCGGCGCACTGCAATCGAATCGCACGAAAAAGACATTCAGGCTTGCGCAAGATGTTGATCCCAAAAAGCGCCTGACGCTCCAAAACGGGCATATCGCACTAGCTGCAACATACAACACGTAACGACAAAAAACGACGTATGGCGGGCCTTCCAAAGCCCGCCCTTTTTATTAGACGGCGGCCCCGATACCATGCACAATGGCTGCATCAACACAGAACAAGCTGTGCCGCAACACAAAATAAGAGCAACAAAAAATGAACAACAAGAATCTTCAACGCGGACATTAGCATCTGCTTAATCGCTACGCCACCTTCGCGTCACACATGCTGACGCTGACCATGAAGGAAAACATCTCAGTCCAAGCCGTACGCTCTGCGGTAAACCGCTTCATTACAAAGCTGAACTGGGAAATGCACGGACATCGTGGGCGCCAAGCGCGGACGAAGTCCAAATGTCGGATTATTGCAATCCCTTCCATCGAAGGTCAAAACGGAAACAAACGCATTCATGTGCATCTGATTCTAGGAAATATCCCGACCGAGCGTAGCGAACATTTGGGGAGAACCATTCAGGGCATTTTGAATACGACGACTGGTAGCATGCCTCGTGTTGACTTGACCCCACTGCATGAGACCGATGGCGCATCGCTCTATCTGGCAATGGAAGTCGGATATGTCAACAATGATGCGATTGCTTGGGATTGGGCCAGCATTCCGAGTGCCCTGTATACGCCTCCCAAGAGGCAAACCGTAGCTGAGGCTCGTCGCGTTCTGCCCCTCAAAGCAACACGTAATACCCGCAACACCAAGTCCTCCCTCCGAAGCTGAGCATAATGCCAAGTCGGACGGGGGCAAGACAATCAGATCTTCTCCCCGAGACGCCGCCCACGGTAGCCTCAGTGGTAGATCCTTGTCCAAAAAATCCGCACACAAGTACAACAACTCTTATTGGCCCAAAAAGACAACAAAATAAAATGTCTACATATTCGCTAACGTAGACATTTCCAAAAAACAACCGTTGAAACCGCTAAAATCATATGGCACAATTCTGCCAATCGTCTACAGATGAGGCCCAACATGGAAAACGAAACCAGTCCGCAAACTCCACCAGCTAACGCGCCCGAAGAGCGTGGTCGCTCTACGGTTGAGTTTCCATACTTCGATCTCGACGGTTCATCGGATGTGGCACAAGCCGTGTACCAATTGGGATTTACATCCTGCGATCCGGCCTCTCTCGCGACCAAGCTGAATATGGCGCCCGATGGGGGCGGCTTTCGCATGCGCCTTATTGCGGCGAAAACATTTGGCTTATTGAATTATGGACGCGCAACAGGAGGGTCGATTGAACTGACGGAGCTTGGACAAGCAGTTGCCTCGCCGGAAACCGAGCGGCGTGGACGTTTGGATGCTTTTATGTCCATTCCCCTTTATAAGTCGCTATTCGAACGGCTTAAAGGGCAGATACTGCCTCCCGGACCAGCTCTGGACCGCTTAATGGAGCAGATGGGTGTTGCCCCGAAACAAAAAGACAAGGCTCGGCAAGTCTTCCTGCGTTCCGCGAAACAAGCAGGGTTGTTCGAACTTGCTAATGATCGCATGACGTTACCACCAAGCGTAACCTCTGCTTCGGCTAACACCCCTTCTGGCACATCTACGTCTGCTCAGCCCGCCACACAAACATCTGAGAACGGCACGAAAGCGCAGACTTCCAACTTGCATCCGTTCATACAAGGCTTGATCGAGAAGCTGCCGCCTGCGGATTCGGAATGGGATCTCATTTCTCGCGCCAAATGGCTGACAACTGCCGCGAATATCTTCGACCTTATGTATAAAGGTGGAAATGATCTTGGCATCAAGGTGACTTTAGAAGGCACTACGCTTTCGGTCATCGCAGGAGACCTAACGTGATGAGATAATGTGTCCTCAACAGCATCGGCTGCCCTGTTGAGGACAAAAAAGAAAGGCCCCTACAGTGCGTATTCTTGGCGGAAGGACACTGTAAGGGCCATGGCAAGCCAACCTAACGGCTGGCTCCTCAACTCACTTACCGCCGTAATGACGGCAGGAAGGAGGTGATATGGATGAAACAACAAAGCTTCAACTTTCCGATCCCTGAGGGTTTCACGGTGGTTTTCCGGCCCTGGATTACCCTCAAAAATGGCAAACGGCTGTACGCGTCGCAAGTCGGAAAGCGTGCTTTCCCCTTAATCGTTCCCATAAAATAAGGAACGATTGACATAGCCAGCCGTTGTAACGGTTTAGCATTCTAAACCCTTTCGTAACCTACCGCTACCCAAGGAAGCGGTAGGGTTCGCCACAACGGACAGAAGAGCAGCAGCGCCCCTTACACCAGTTCTACTGCAACTGTTTGCAAGGCGTCATTTACATTGATATAAGCTTGCGTGGTCCCGATATTTCGATGCCCCGCTAAAGCCATCAAAACTCGTACACCTTTGTTCGCTAACGTAGTGATGAAGGTACGCCTTCCAGAATGACCAGTTGCGCCGTCGATCCCTACCTTCTTGTAAAGATGATGGAAGTATTGGCAAAGTGTGTTCGCAGTGAAGCCAGCACGCTTTTGCGTATAGAACAAAGGCCTATCAAAACGGGGACTCTTTAAAGTGGCAGTGTAGACAGCGAGTTCTCCGCGCAACCGCTCCGCGACAAAAACTGTTCGGGCATGCCGCCCCTTTGTCTGCTCTGGAAGCAACCGCAGCTCAGATTTGATAGAACCGTCCGCCGCGACAACATCTCCAATACGCAATGCTGCAACTTCTCCGACGCGCATTCCAGATAAGTGTGTAAGCAGTAACATTGCCCGATTACGCGAAGCATGCTTGTGCAGCGAAATGTAGAGAAGGACTTTCTTCAGCTCCTTTTCCGTAAGCGTTTTTGCTTGCGACATAGATCTTCTGTAATCAAAGAAACATGTGTCAGACGATGTATTCTTTTCTTAAGAAGATCAACAAATAACATGATCGTGCGGAGACTCAGAAGAATCAAGTACTTACATGCAAAGCAAAGATTGCTGCTATTTTCTTTGCTTCATAGTTTCCAACGGTCGAAAAAATAAAAAGCACATTTGGGGGATTTCATGACCGCACATAAGCTTCACATTGCAGGGAAAGCAGTTCATTTACATGGATGTCTTATAGCCTCAAATTTTCGGACGCAACGAGTTCTTTGCTCTGATCCTTGGGATTTTGTCGCGCTTTGGCTAAAGCGACATCATAAAAAGGACGCCCTTTTTTATTGGGACCAGTCGCGCCATTTTTATAACGCCTCTGTCACACTCCCCGCATTGTCAGCCCCATTAACTTCCTACTATTGCTTCCTCAACGCAACCAAAGCATTGCTATCGTCTACAGGACAAACATTCACCGAAAATCACGGCGTAGGAGGGCGTTCAAATCCTGGCCCAAAATCTCTCTCTCACGAAATCATAGACTTTCAGGGTGGTGGGATCTTACCTGCTCTTTGCAAGTATCTTGTTGAACCAGACAATGCTGGAAAGAACTTCACATTAAAAGATCTGTTGTGGCAAATGCCCTTCGTTCACCGAGCCTATTGTTTGACCTACCAGGGAACAACAGAGTTGTTCATTCCGCTCACATCTCATTCTTTTATGCGTCGAGATGGCTCGAAGGAAGCTTGGTTTCAAGCAGAAGTTGACCGTCGATACATAAATGCTCATACACAAAAGGTTATACAGCCAGGTTTTGAAATATTTGAAACGGAGGAGAAATATCTGATTCGGCGCAAAAGACGCTTCCGATGGTCTGGCAGAGATGTCGAGAATAGCATCGGAGAATTTAAGCGATACCACAAAACGATTCGGCGGCGAGTCATGCCAATTTTCTCATCTGAAAACCGTTGGTACTTGAAGAAGTCGGTCGCAGGACACGATACATTAGCAAACTCTCAACTCGTTCTCATGTACGCAGTAATGCACCGTCTTAGTGAGTTAAGCCGGTATGACCCAATTGCATTAGCCGGCCATTTCAATGTTAACCATAATTGGTTGCTAACCGAATTTGTTCGGGCTGCACCGAACCAATTCATCTATGGAATGGCTTCAGAGATTACAGGATCGGAATTCATCAGACCTGATGCGTTCTGAATTTGTCGTTTAGATCTATGCCGACAGATTCTATAGTTGGCTGACTTCTATTAAAGCGCTCTAGTCACTTTATTTTGTAGCTGCGAGGTGACCTGAGACGTTTCTTGTAGCCACTTTTGAAGTGAGTTCTTTATGCTATTGGGCTTCAACCAAAAAGTGGAGTGCGTCGTCAAACATGATGACGCAGGTTAACAGTCTGGCTCCACGTTTACAACTGCCAAAGAAAAATGCCGTTCAGTCTTAACTGAACGGCATTACAGCAGATGCTGGGCTTTTTCATTTCCCCGCGCCGCTGCCAGCGGCCAGCCAGCCCCACCCGATGGAACCGCCCCCGCCAGCCTTCTCACTCAAGAGAAACTATAAGGAGCACTCCCATGCCCGGGTCACTTTCTCGGTCTTCCTCGTTGTCCCGACCGGAACCCATGCCCGGCGAATCCCTTGGCGACTTGCATGCGCAGGGCGCGCAGGTGCCGCGCCTGCCCGGCGGCGCCCACGACGATGAACCGTCCGGGCACACGCTGCAACGGCGAGGCTCTGCCATGCAGTATCTGTGGCGTACCGGACAGAATTCGGCGACCCAGATCCAGCGACTGCTCACCGGCACCACGGCGCGGGCCGCCCATCTGCTGCCCGATTTCGTCCCTTCGCTATTGCAGCGCGCGGTGCTGCAGAACATCCCGCTGGTGTCCGCCCTGCTGCTGGCCCTGGCGCGCAGCCAGAGGCTGATACCGGCCGCCCCCTCGATGATGGAGGCCGAAGTGCTACGCCAACTGACATCGATCCAATTGGCATTGGTGCTGCGGCTGGGCTACCTGCTGGCTCCGCGCCGGTTGCCGAGCCTGGCGGCGACGCCCGCGCCACCGCTCGACGAGGTGGTGCAACGTTGGTTTCCCGAGAAACAGGAACGATGGGCCGCATTTGCCGGCGAGGAAGGCGCGGCCGACTATGCCCGCTACCTGCATGTCATGACCGGCAAGCTCGACCTGATCATCCAGTCGGGACCAGTCGATGCCCGCGCCGAAAAAGCCGAGCTTTATCGCAACCTGCTGCGCGATGTGCTGGACCCGATCGAAGTCGACGACGGGTTGCGTGCCAAATGCTTCAAGGAAGCCGAAATGCGCATGGGCAACTGTATCGACAATCAACTCACCGGATTGCACGAACAGGAAAACATCATCGCCGACTGGGCGTTGAAAAAACGTGAGCTGGCGCCGCAACAGCTGTATCACGAACTGATTCCGCTCACGCGCAAGAACAAGCTCAATGAAGAGATCTTCAACCTGGCAACCAGCAAGCGCAACCAGGATGAATGCCTGGAATACATGTTGAGCGCGCTGCGCACCGAGGCGATCGGCAATATCATCCCGACACGCAACTATGGCGCGATCCACGCAGGCCGGTTCCAGGTCACGCCAGCCGAGGCGCAGACCATCGCCGAGAGCATCCTGGCAAGGGAAAGGGAAATCGGTATCGAAGGCGATCTGTTGATGTCCGATGCGTGGAAGTCTTCGTTACGCAAGCATTACCCGGAAGAGTACCTGCCCACCAGGATGTCGGCCCAGGTGAACGCCGAATGCGACCGGATCGATGCAGAGATGGAGCAGAAAAGCGAACTGCTGGCCAAGTCGATGTTTCCCGAGGTCGACCACGCAGCACCGGCAGGCGCTGAGCCAGGCGAAGCGAGCAGTGTCGACAAAGAGCGCAAGGAGCAAGAGCAACTCGCGTTGGGCAAGGAAATAAACAGCCTGTTCTTCAAGCGGGCCAGCATCGAGAGCCAGTTCTGGCACGGCGTGGACCGCACACTGACGAATTCCATCTTGCAGTCCCGGCAATGATTCGACGCGGTGGGTGTCGTGCTGTTCAGTCAAGCCAGGAACCGTTGAATTATCTTCTCCCCCATTCGAGCCAAGTAGTCCGCAGGACCATATCGATACCAGCGCTCGGCCGTCCATGCTCTTGCCTGCCCTTCGATACGCTGCTGCGCAGCTACTCAGGGCGAACGGATCTAAGCATCAGCCGCACACATGAAAATACCATTCATTTTTTCACTGAACGGCGTTAACGCGGCGATGGGCATTTCCGGCCGTTTTCCCGGCGCTGCAGCACAGCAGAAACAGCTCATCCATTTTCTGCCAGACCAGCTCGAAACAGTGCCACCAGCTGCACCGATTGCGTGCTGCAAAGCGCCAAAAAGGCGCGCCGGGCCTGGGTTTTACGCGAGCTTGCCCTGTTCGCGAGCGCATTAATCAGATTCATTCATTGTATGACTATCATGCATTTGACTAATAGTTAGCCCGCCGCGAAACTGGATTCATCGACATCAGCCAACCGCGAGACCGTCATGAATCAAGCCCTGCTCGACCCCGCACTTTCGCCCGCCGCCGCCAGCCCCGACAGTGCATCCGCTGCGGCCTCGGCCTGGAGCGCCGAGATGGACGCGGTGATCCGCGAAGTCACCGCGCGGCGCGACGAATTCGATCGGCTCACCTATGTGCCACGCGATGCCGTGGCCGTCATGAAGAAGGCCGGCATCTTCCGCGCCAGCACCCCCCGGCGCTTCGGCGGCGATGCGTTGCCACCGGCCGAATTCCTGCAGATGGTCGAGCGCATCTCCGGCGCCGACGGCTCGGCCGGATGGGTCGCCGCCTTCGGCTCGGCCAATACCTATCTCGCGCCGCTGCCCCTGGCCACGCAAGCGCAGATCTATGCCGATGGCCCCGACCAGGTATTTGCCGGCGGCCTCTATCCGCTGCAGACCGCACAGCCCGTCGATGGCGGCTGGATGATCTCCGGCCACTGGCACTTTGCCAGTGGCTGCAAGGGTGCCGACTGGATCGGCGTGGGCATCAAGAACGATGCCGCCGCGGTCGCCGGCACACCACCGCCGCCGGCCATGATGGCGGTGATGCCAGCGGCCGAGGTCGAGATCGTCGACAACTGGAACGTCGTCGGCATGCAAGGCACCGGCAGCCACGATACCCGCCTCAAGGACAAGTTCGTCGCCAGCGACTGGACCTGCCCGCGCGGCGCGGCCGGCGTCATCGACGAACCGCTCTATCGCTACCCGTCGCTGGCCTACCAGGCCCAGGTGCATGCGGCCGTCAATATCGGGCTGGCGCGCGCGGCGCTCGATATCGTCACCGAGATGTCGGGCGGCGCCAAGATCATGCCGGGCGCACCGCGCCTGATCGACCGTCCCTATTACCGCATCAAGCTGGGCATGGGCGAGGCCAAGTGGCGCAGCGCCCGCCTGTTCTTCTACGATGCCTGCCACCAGGCCTGGGACCAGGTCCTGGCCGGCAACCCCGTCTCGGAGCGGCTCGACACCATGCTCAAGCTGTCGGCTACCCACGCTGCCCGGACCTCGATGGAAGTGGTCAACGAAGCGTACCAGGCAGCCGGCATGGCCGCCATCCATCGTACCCACCGCATGCAGCGCATCGTGCGCGACGCCATGGTGGTGACCCAGCATGCCGCCCTGTCGGAGATGAACTACGAGACGGCAGGCGCGATATTTGCAAAAGAAATGCCATCGCTGGCGCCTGCATGACATCGAATGCAGCGGGCGCCAACCGGGAGGCGCCCGCTCCCCGCCGCCGGTTATCGGCGTGCGGGAACCTGCTGTACGGCTCCGGGGCCGCCGTCGCCATCTCCACTGGCATCCATCTCACTCGATTATGAGGATAAAGCACGTGACCCACTCCATCGTCTCTCGCCGTCGTCGACACCTTTTGCTGGGCGGCGCCTCGATGCTCGCCGCAGGCGCCCTGCCGGCATTGCCAGCACTGGCGCAAGGCGCACCCGTCACCATCGGCGTGGGCGCCGACCCGGTATTCACCGCCTTCTTCGTGGCGGCCAACGAGAAGCTGTTCGCCAAGCACGGCGCCAATGTCCAGGTCCAGTCCTATACCGATGGCGGCGAAGCCCTCAACGCGCTGGTGGCCAACCAGGTCAACCTGGCCTGTGCCGGCGAGCCGACCCACATCGTGCGCCTGTCGCGCGCCGAACTGCGTCCGCTGGCCGTCACCTACCAATCCAAGACCTACCTCAAGCTGGTGGCCCGCAAGGCGATCACCAAGGCTGACCAGATCAAGAAGTTTGGCATCGTCGCCGGTTCGGTGTCCGAATACGTCACCGGCCTGACCCTGAAGAAACTCAACATCGATGCAAGCAAGGTCGAGATGGTGCGCTCCGGTCCGCCGGAACTGCCCGCCCTCTTGGCGCGCGGCGACATCGACGGTTACTTCGTCTGGGAGCCGTGGCCGACACTGGGCGTGCAACAAGGCGGCCACATCCTGATGACCTGTGGCGACGTCGGCTATACCAGCACCCTGTGGCTGTCGGCCACCGCCGGCTGGCTGGGCGCCAACAAGGAAGTGGCCGGCAACATCCTCAAGGCGCTGGCCGAAGCCGCCGAGATCACCCGCAAGGACCCACCGCGCGCGGCGCAGTCGGTGCAGGCGATCACCCGCATCCCGGTACCGCAGACACTGAACTCGCTCAAGGACATGGAGCCGGTCATCCGCGACTTCACCGACGAGGACCTCAAGACCGCCAACGCGATCGGTGAGTTCCTGCTGTCCAAGCAAGCCATCAAGGCCCCGGTCGACATGAGCCGGGTGCTGCAGCGCGGTTTCTACAAGGGGTAAGGCATGGCACGCGGTTCGTCTGTTTCCATCAAACGGGTTGGCCTGACCATCGGCGCCAACGAAATCATGGCCGGGATCGATCTCGATATCCGGGCCGGCGAGTTTGTCTGCCTGCTCGGCCCCAGTGGCTGCGGCAAGTCGACCTTGTTGAACGCCATCGCGGGTTTCCAGGACGTGGCCGGCGAGATCCTGATCGACGGCAAGCCCGTGAAGGGTCCCGGACTGGACCGCGGTGTGGTGTTCCAATCCTCGGAGGCCTTGTTCCCCTGGCTGACGGTGCGCGAGAACGTCGAGTACGGCCTCAAGCTGCGCCGCGTGGCGGCCGCCGAACGGCGCGCCGCCGCCGAGCGCTACGTCACGCTGGTCGGGCTCAAGCACGCCATCGACAAGTTCCCGGGCGAACTCTCGGGTGGCATGCGCCAGCGCGCGCAGATCGCCCGGGTGCTGGTCAACGAGCCCTCGGTGGTACTGATGGACGAACCCTTCGGCGCGCTCGACGCCCAGACCCGCGAGGTGCTGCAAAGCGAACTCGACCGCATCTGGAAGAGCACCGGCTGCACCATCGTCTTCGTGACCCATGACATCTGGGAAGCGATCCTGCTGTCGGACCGCGTGGTCACCATGACCGCCGGCCCGCGTGCCCATATCAAGGCCATCGAGAAGATCGAGTTGCCGCATCCGCGCGACCCCGCCGATCCGGCCTGCATGGCGCTGTATGCGCGCATTCGCGACGATATCGGTGCCGAAGTCACGCGCGTACTGCGCGCCCAAGGTTTGATTGAAGAGGAGTTGGTGAAATGACGCAGCTTACCCAGACCGCAACGCCGCCGGCACAAGCGGCCCCCGTCAAGGCAGCTCGCCCCAGTCGTACCAAGGCGCTGCGCCCGTTCTTCATTTCGGTGGTGGCCATCGTCGGTGGCCTGGTGCTGTGGCAACTGGTGGCCATGACCACCTCGCCACTGTTCCTGCCGTCGGTCTCGATGACATGGGCTGCGGCGCTGGAGTTGATCAGCGACGGCACCCTGCAGCAATCGATCCTGGCCTCGTCCGGGCGCATCCTGGCCGGTTGGGGCGCGGGCGTGGTGATCGGGGTGCCGCTGGGCATCTTCATGGGTCGCTTCGAGACGGTGCGCCAGTTGCTCGATCCGTACATCGAGTTCTTCCGCTTCATCCCGCCGATCGCCTTCGTCACCCTGGCCGTGATCTGGCTCGGCCCGGGCGAGCTGTCGAAGATTGCACTGATCTTCTACACCACGGTATTCATCGTCACCTTGAACACCATCGCCGGGGTACAGGCAGTCAACCCGTTGCGCCTGCGCGCGGCCGCGTCGCTGGGCGCGGGCCAGTTGCAGATCCTGACCACCGTGATCCTGCCCTCGACGGTACCGTTCATGGTTACCGGCGCGCGCATCGCGATGGGCAACTCGTTCCTCACCGTGGTGTCGGCCGAGATCGTGTCGGCCCGCGAAGGCCTGGGTGCGCTGATCTGGACCGCGCGCAACTTCAGCCGTACCGAATGGGTGTTCGTGGGCATCATCGCCCTGGGCCTGCTGGGCTACCTGTTCGACCGCGTCCTGCGCGTGGCCACCAAAAAGCTGCTGGCACGCTACCTCTGAGTTCCATCCCTCCCCGCTCGTCCTGGCGCCAGCCAGGACCCGGTGGCGTGGCCGCGAGCATCGTCGAGGCCGTACGCCACTGGGTCCAGGCCTTGCCGGGACGACCGCTCTCGCTCCAAGGATCCCCATGACCGACCTCACCCAGGAAGTACTGCAACTCAAGCGCCGCCTCGATGTACTGGAGGCCGAAGCCGACATCCGCCGCATCCAGGCACGCTACATGTTCCTGTGCGACACCCCCTGCCCGGAACCGGTGGCCGATGACGCCGAGCGCATCGAGAAGATCCTCGAGCTCTATAGCGAGGATGCGATCTGGGAAGGCGTGGGATCGTACTACGAAGGGCAGTTCGGCCAGGCCGTGGGCAAGCAGGCGATCCGCAAGCACTTCCAGGCCTTCTGGGGCCAGAAGAAGGATCCGGAACTGCTGCTCAACGTGCATTACCTGACCTCCGAGCAGATCCACGTCAATGCCGCCTGCGACCATGCCGATGGCCAATGGGTGCATTGCCAGCCATGGATCTTCGGCGACGGTTCGTCGCTGCTGCGCTCGAGCCGCCTCAACAACCTGTTCAAGAAGGTCGACGGGGTCTGGAAGATCGCCCGTACCCGCACCGAGAACGTGTTCGTGGCGCCGCTGACCACCGGCTGGGTCAGCAACGTACCGACCTATTCGGTGCTGATGAAAGAAGACTGAAGAGCATGCAGGCGGTCCGCTTTCACCGCTATGGCGCGCCCGGGGTGATGGCGCTGGAGCCCCTTGCGGCCGTTCCCCTGCCGCCCGGCCATGTGCGCGTGCGCATGCAGGCCGCCGGCGTGGCGCCGGTCGACACCAAGCTGCGCGCCGGCCTGCTGCAACAGCATATCGCGCTCGAACTGCCCAAGGTGCCGGGGCGCGACGGCACCGGCGTGGTCGAGGCCCTGGGCGCCGGGGTCGACGACCTGGCCGTCGGCGATGCCGTCTGCGTCATCGCCGGCATGCAGGACCAGGGCAGCTATGCCCAGGGCATGGTGCTGCCGCGCCAGCGGGTCGTGGCCCGGCCGCAACGGCTGTCGGTACACGAGGCGGCAATTCTGTTGCAGCCCGGTGCCAGCGCCTGGATCCCGGTGGTGCAGACTGCCGCCGTCGCTGCAGGAATGAAGGTGCTGGTGCATGCCGGCTCCGGCGCCGTGGGCAGCCTGATGGTGCAACTGGCGGCCCACCTGGGCGCCGAGGTCTGGGCCACTTGCAGCCAGGCCAACACCGACTATGTCGCCGCGCTGGGCGCGGCGCATGTGCTGGCCTACGATACGCAGGATTTTTCCGGGCTGCGCGGTTTCGACGTGGTATTCGACCTGGTGGGGGGTGCTACCCACGACAAGTCCTACGCCCTGCTCAAGCGTGGCGGCCATCTGGTCTGGCTGGTTGCCGCGCCGATCCGGGACCGTGGCCAGGAATTCGATGTGCGGGTGCAGCGCGCCATGATCACCGACGCGCCCGAAGCGCTGCGGCAGGTCGCGTCGCTGGCGCAACTGGGGGTGCTGACGCCGACCGTGGGCCAGGTGTATCGGCTGGCGCGCGCCGCCGACGCCCACGCCCTGCTCGAATCGGGCCGGGCGCCACGCGGGCGCATCGTGCTCGAGATCTCCTGAAACGGTTTTTCCCTTTTCTCTGCAAGGCTGTCCATGACCAATTCGCTGCCCGCCATCCGCCGCCGCTTCGTCCACACCAGCGCCGGGCCCATCCATATCGCCACCGCCGGCGCAGGCCTGCCGATCCTGCTGTTGCACCAGACGCCGCGCTCCTGGGACGAATTTCGCGACGTGCTGCCGCTGCTGGGCCAGCGATACCAGGCCATCGCCATGGATACCGCCGGCTTCGGCGACTCATGCAAGTTGCCGCTGGCCGAACACAGCATCGAGCGCTGGTCGCAGATCGCCTTCGAGGTGCTCGATGCCCTGGACCTGCCGCGCGCAGTCGTCTGCGGCCACCATACCGGGGCCGTCACGGCGCTCGAGATGGCGGCCTCGCAGCCGCAGCGGGTAACGGCACTGGTGCTGTCGTCCTGTCCCATGAACGATGCCCAGCGTCGCGCCGCCCATGCCGGCAAGCGCACCATCGACGAGGTCGAGCCACGCGCCGACGGCACCCACCTGGGCGAGCTATGGAGCCGGCGCCAACCGTTCTACCCGGACGGCGACATCGACCTGATGCAGCGCTTCATGGTCGATGCCATCAAGGCTGGCGAAATGGCCGCCCACGGCCACGTGGTGGTGCGCAACTACGTGATGGAGCAGCGCATCGGCAAGGTCACCGCGCCCACGCTGGTGCTCAAGGCAGGCAGCGACCCGCACTCGGCGCCTTACGCCGAACGGGTCGCCGCCGCCATCGCCGGCAGCACGCTGGCGACCATCGAGCACGGCATGGTGCCCATGCCCGATCAGTTGCCGCAGGCCTTCTCCGGGCTGGTCATGGGTTTCCTCGATAATCGCGCCCCAAGCTGAAAAAAAAGGGCGCCCTCCGAGAGGGCGCCCAAGCACTACCAGAGATGGCTTGCGGGCGATCAGCGCTCCACGGTACGGTTCCAGCGGGTGTTCCAGACGGCACGGTTCTTGTTGATCTCGTCCCAGTCGACGGTGCGCGAATTCTTGACGATCTCGTTCATGCGGGCCTGCTCGGCGGCCGCCGCGCCGCTGACCTGCACCTTGGTGTTGGTGGGGTTGTAGGTACCGGCCTCGAGCGCCTTGGCCTGCGCCTGCGGGCTCAGCAGGTAAGCCGCCAGTTCCTGTGCCAGTTGCGGTTCGCTGTTGTTGGCGATCACGCACTGGGCCACCATCAACACCACTGCACCTTCCTTGGGCTGGACGTATTCGACCGGGATGCCACGGCTCTTGAGGATGGTCGACTGGGTCGGGGTATAGGGAAACAAGGCGGCCTCGCCGGTCTGCGCCATCTCCGAGATCTTGGCCGAGTTGGAGATGTACTCCACGACGTTGGGACCGATGGTGCTCGGCCAGGCCTTGAAGGCCGGGTCGACATTGGCATCGGTGCCGCCCTTGAGCTTGTTGAACGCCAGGAAGGCGTGCAAGCCGAAGGTCGACGACGACAGCGACTGGAACACCACCTTGCCCTTCAACTTGGGATCGGCCAGGTCCAGCCACGAGGTGGGCGGCGCCCAGCCCTTTTCGGCGTAGACCTTGGTGTTGTAGGCCAGGCCGGTGACGCTGATGGTCACGCCGGTGGCCATGTCGTCCTTGATGTGCGCCACCGGCAACAGGTTGGCCAGGTTCGGATTGGGCTTCTGCTTCTCGCACAGGCCCATGCCGATGGCGCGGTACATGACGCCGTCGTCGAGGAACATCACATGCATCTGCGGCCGGTCCTTGGCTGCCTGCGCCTTGGCCAGGATATCCGCCGAGCCGCCCGGCACCACCACCACCTTGACGTTGTTCTTCTGCTCGAAGGGACCGAACACCGACTGGGTGTAGGTCTTTTCCATGTTGCCGCCGTTCATGCCGATGTACAGGGTCTTGGTCTGGGCCTGGGCCTGGAGTGTGCCGGCAGCCAGGCCTGCCACGGCCAGCGCGATACAGGTGAAGCGAGTGCGGGAGATCATGAGACTTTCCTTTCTGGAATGAAGCGTGATGGTGCTTGAGGGGTCGCGGATGGGGAAAAACGTGAAATCGAGAACGCCTGCAGGTCGACGCTGCTGCGACCGTGCAGCACCAGTTCGGCCAGTGCCTCGCCGGCCGCCGGTCCGATCTGGAAGCCGGCGCCACAAAAGCCGAAGCCGTGCAGCAGGCCATCTTGGCGGGTACTGGGTCCAAGCACCGGCTGGCGGTCGGGCAGGTAGCCCTCGACCCCGCTCCAGGTGCGGATGATCTGCACGTGGCGCAGCGCCGGCAGCAATGCCACCGCCTGCGGCAGCAGCGCCAGGATCGAATCATGCGAGGCGCGGGCGCGCGCGTCGTCGATCACATAGCCGCGTCCGCCGCCGAGCACCAGGTTGCCGCGCGCCACCTGGCGGCAGTAGATGGCACCGCCCTCCACGCCCAGGCTCCAGGGCAGGAACTGCTTGATCGGTTCGGTCACGGCCATGCTGGGATGGCCGCTGGTCATCGGCGCGTACTCGCCGAAGGCCTCGGCCAGGCGTCCGGCCCAGGCCCCCGCGCAGTTGAGCAGCACCGGTGCGCGCAGCTGCAGGGTCGCGTCCAGGTGCCGGGCATGGGCCACGAAGGCGCTGCCGTCATGCCCCACCTCCAGCACTTCGCAACGCTCGACGACTTGCGCCCCGGCACGGGCGGCCGCGCGCGCAAAGGCCGGCGACACCAGGCGCGGATTGGCCTGGCCATCGTCGACACACAACGAGCCACCCAGCGCGGCGCCGCCCAGCCATGGGCACTGCTGGCGCAAGCGCTGGCCGCTGATCAATTCGATCTCCAGCCCGTAGGGCCTGGCCAGTTCGGCGTAGGCCTCCAGCGCCTGCATCTCGGCCTGGCTGCGTGCCAGCTTGAAATGGCCGGTGCGCACATATTCGCCATCGATACCGATGAGTTGCGGCAGGCGCTGCCAGATCTGGTGCGCGCGCTGCGCCAGCGGCAGCTGTACCGGCGCGCGTCCCTGGCGGCGCACACCGCCGTAGTTGATGCCGCTGGAGCGCGAGCCGCACAGGTCGCGCTCGACCAGCGCCACCGCGCGGCCGGCGCTGGCCAGCGTCAATGCCGCCGAGGCACCGACGATGCCGCCGCCGACGATCAACACATCGCAGTCGAGCCTGTTCATGACCGCTCCCCGGCCTCAGGCGCCACCTGCATTCCCAACGGGATCGGCTTGAGCGGTGCCTGCCCGCGCAGGCGGCCGACCTCGGCCAGCGGCACGCCGCTGGCCTGGGCCAGGATCTCGGCGGCGGCCACGCCGCACATGCGGCCCTGGCAGCGGCCCATGCCGACCCGGGTGAGCGCCTTGAGGCGATTCATCTCGGCCGCGCCACAATCGCGCACGGCGCCGCGCAGCTCGCCAGCGGTGACGTTTTCGCAGCGGCACACCACCAGCGCATCCGGCGCGCTGGCGGCCCAGCGCAGCGGGAACGGGAAAGCCCGTTCCAGTCCGGCGCGGAATCTTCCGATGCGCTCCAGTTGCGCCTCGATGGCGGCCGCGCGCGCGTGGTCGACCGTTATCCCGCGCTGCTGCGCCAACGCCAGCGCGGCCCGCTCACCGGCCAGCTCGGCGGCGTCCGCGCCCATGATGCCGGCGCCATCGCCGGCCAGGTACACCCCCGCCACGCTGGTGCGTCCGGCGCCGTCACGCAACGGCAGGTGCGCCCGCTGCACCGCGTCGAAGCCGAACCGGCAACCCAGCAGGTCGGCCAGCTGCGTTTCGCTACGCAAGGCATGGCCGAAGCCGACCGCGTCGCACTCGATGTGCTGCTGCGGCCCCGGCGCACCTGGCCCATCGCCTTGCATGTCCTGCTGTTGCCAGACCAGTGCCTGCACCCGGTCCTGGCCGTCGATCCGCACCACCTGCGCCCGACTGTGCAACGGCACGCCGCGACTGGCAAGCCAGGCCATGTAGTACAGGCCCTTGGCCAGCACCGCGGGCTGGCCGAGCATGGCCGGCACCGCCCGCACACGGTCGGCCAGGCTGCTGCTGTCGAGCACCGCGGCCACGCAGGCGCCGGCCTGCACGTATTGGTAGGCCACCAGGTACAGCAACGGCCCGGTCCCGGCCAGCACCACCCGGCGCCCGATGGCACACCCCTGGGATTTCAGCGCCACCTGGCTGCCGCCCAGCGAATACACGCCGGGCAAGGTCCAGCCTGGAACAGGCAGGATCCGGTCGGTAGCGCCGGTGGCCACGACCAGGTCGTGCCAGGGCAGGCTGGTGGCGATCCGGGTGGCGTTGTCCAGCAGGTCAAGCAAACCCGGCTGGGCGTTCCAGACCAGCGTCTGCGGCCGGTAGTCGATGGCGTCACCCAGGCCGTCGAAGGCGGCGTGTACCGAGGCTGCGCGAGTGGCTTCGAAACCGTACAGCTGGCCGGGCGAGCGCTGGAAGCCGACCGGCGGGCGACGGTAGACCTGGCCGCCGGCGCGCATCGCTTCATCCACCACCACCGGACGCAGCCCGTATGCCACCAAGGTCTGCGCCGCGCGCACGCCGGCTGGACCGGCGCCGACGATCACGGGAGGCGGCAGGCTCATCGCGGCACTCCACTGAGCAATTGCATGCCGGCCTGTATCGGTGTCGAACAGGCACGCAGGCGTTGGCCGTCGGCGGTGGCGATCCAGCAATCCTGGCAGGCCCCCATCATGCAAAAGCCCGCGCGCGGCTGGCCGCTGAATTCATTGCGCCGCAACTGGCCGCTGCAGGCCAGCACCGCCGTGAGCACCGTATCGCCTTGCAGCGCGGTGACGACCTGTCCGTCCAGGCTGAACACGACCGGTGGACGATCGGTCTCGGCCACCCGGATCAATTGGGCGCGGTTCATGAGCGCCCCACCAATACTCGGTCCAGGCCGTAGACCCGGTCCAGCACGATCATGGCCGCCGCCGTCACCGCCACCATCAAGGCCGACACCGCCGCCATCATCGGATCGATCGATTCGGTGGCATACATGTACATGCGCACCGGCAGGGTCACCGTCGAGGGCGAGGTGACGAAGATCGACATGGTGACTTCGTCGAAGCTGTTGATAAAGGCCAGCAGCCAGCCGCCGGTAATGCCGGGCAGGATCATCGGCAGCGTGATGCGCAACAACACCGTGGTGCGCGAAGCGCCAAGCGACTGCGCCGCATGCTCGGCACTGCGGTCGAACCCGACCAGCGCCGACATCACCAGGCGCATGGTGTAGGGCATCACCACCAGCGCATGGGCGGCGATCAGCCAGCCGAAGCTGCCGGCACCGCCCACCAGCGTAAACAGACGCAGCAACGCCACGCCCAGCACCAGGTGCGGGATGATCAACGGCGACAGGAACAGGCCCTGCAGCACACCGGACCAGCGGTTGGGGCTGCGCACCAGCGCCATGGCCGCCGGCACCGCGATGGCGGTCGAGATGGTGGCCGCCGCCAGCGCCAGCCACAGGCTGTTCCAGAACGAGCCGACGAAGTCGGGATAATCGAACACCGCCTTGAACCAGCGCAGCGAAAAGTCCGGGCCATGGATGGTCAGGGTGTTCTCGGGCGTGAAGGCGATCACGCATACCACGGCGATGGGCGCGAGCATGAAGCCGATCACCAGCGCATTGAACAGCAGGGCAAGGGGTCCGTTCTTGTTCATGGTGTCAGCCCAGCGCTTTCTTGTAACGGCGTTCGATCATGCGGTTCCAGCCCAGCATCACCACCAGGTTGGCCGCCAGCAGCAGCAAGGCGATGGCAGCGCCCAGTGGCCAGTTCAGTTCATGCAGGTATTCGTCGTAAATCAGGGTCGCCATCATCTTCAGGCGCCGTCCTCCCAGCAAGCCGGGAATGGCGAAGGAACTGGCCGACAGCCCAAACACGATCAGGCTGCCCGAGAGCACGCCCGGCATGATCTGCGGCAGCACGATGCGACGCAACGCCGTGCTCGGCGACGCGCCCAGCGACAGGGCGGCATTGGCCACCGTGGGGTCGAGTTTCTGCAGCGAGGTCCAGACCGGGATCACCATGAACGGCAGCATTACGTGCACCAGCGCCACCACCACCGCGATCTCGGTGTAGAGCATCTTGAACGGCCCCACGCCGAAGACGGCCAAGGCGCCGTTGACCAGGCCTTCCGGCCCCAGCAGCATGCTCCAGCCAAAGGCCCGCACCACCACCGAGATCATCAGCGGCGCCAGTACCACCAGCAGCATGATCGAGCGCCAGGGGCGACGCATGCGATTGAGGATGAAGGCCTCGGGGGTGCCGACGACGATACAGATCAGCGTCACCAGGCCCGATATCCAGAAGGTGCGCCAGAATATCTCGTAGTAATAGGGGTCGCTCACCACCGCTTGGTAATGCGCCAGCGTGAAGCTGCCGGCCTGGGGACCGGTGTCGGCGTCGTACCCATTGAACGACAGGATCAGGGTCAGCAGCAGCGGCACCAGCAGCAGCACCGCGCACAGCAGGATCGCCGGCGCCGACATCAGCCAGGGCAGGCCTCGGGCAGCGGCGCGGCTCACGCTGTCACCCGTTCGCCGCCGGCGCGCACCGACGATACCAGCCGCAGGCTGTGGTCGTTCCAGGTCAGGCCGGTCTGCTGCCCTTCCTGCAGCGCCTGGGTGCCATCGTTGGCGGCCAGCACCGACAGCTCGCCCAGCGGCGTGGCAATGGTATACATCCACTGGCTGCCCAGGAAGAAACGCTGCATCACGTGGCCGTCGCAACGGCCGGTGCCGGACGCGACACAATGCAACTTCTCGGGACGCAAGCCCAGCACTACCCGGGCGCCGCCGCGCAGGCCGGCGTCGGCCGCTTCCAGCGTCAGCATCATGCCGCCCACGGCGATGTCGGCTCGCTCCCCGGCCACGCCCAGCACATTGCCGTCGAGCAGGTTGGCGCGCCCGACGAAGGTCGAGATGAAGCGGTTGGCCGGATGCTCGTAGACCGTCAAGGGCGGACCGACCTGGGTCACGCGGCCGGTCTCCATCACCACCACGCGGTCGCTGATGGACATCGCCTCGCTCTGGTCGTGCGTGACCATGATGGTGGTGGTGCCGACCTTGCGCTGGATATCGCGCAATTCGAACTGCATCTCCTCGCGCAGCTTGGCATCGAGATTGGACAAGGGCTCGTCGAGCAGCAGCACCGGCGGCTTGATGACCAGCGCCCGTGCCAGCGCCACCCGTTGCCGCTGGCCACCCGACAACTCGCGCGGATAACGCCGACCGTGTTGTTCCAGGTGCACCAGCGCCAGCGCCTGGGCCACCCGCTCGCGGCGTTCGGCCGCCGGGCACTTGCGCATCTCCAGGCCGAAGGCCACGTTCTGCTCGACCGTCATGTGCGGAAACAGCGCATAGGTCTGGAATACGATGCCCAAGCCGCGCGAACTGGGGCTGGCATCGGTGATGTCGCGCCCATCCAGTTCGATGCGCCCGCCGCTGACGCTTTCGAAGCCGGCGATCATTTGCAGCGTGGTGGTCTTGCCGCAGCCCGAAGGACCGAGCAGCGAAATGAATTCGCCCTGCTCGACGGTCAAGCTGAAGGACGACACCGCCTGGGTATCACCGTAGAACTTGCTGACATTGGTCAGTGTGAGAAAAGACATGGCAGGGCCCCGTTTTGCATGAATGAAATTTCCAGCTTGCTGCACATCCCATGCAATTTCCTTGCCACTTCTGATATCTTATTTCGCAGAGCAGTATTTTTTTAATAGTTATTCCGCTCATTGAAATAACTAGGCATCACCTTCGTTGACCGTTCCGACCACCAGACATGGCCCCTGAATCACCCGATCACGACACCCCGGCCGCGCCCGCTGCGGCGGCCATGAGTGGCACGCAACGCACCTTTGCGGTGTTGCGCGCCCTGGCCGACGCACCGCCGACGGGCATGCGCGTGACGCAGGCCGCCCGCGCCGTCGGCCTGACCCAGGGCACCACCCATCGGCTGCTGCAGGCATTGGTGGCCGAGGGCATGGTCGAGCAGGATGCCCACAGCAAGCTGTACCGGCTCGGCATGGACCTGTTTTCGCTGGCCGCGCGCGCCGGCAACGCCTGGGACCTGCGCAGCCTGTGCCGGCCGGCGCTGCTGCGCCTGTGCGGCAGCCTGGGCGACACGGTGTTCCTGCTGGTGCGCTCGCGCTTCGATGCGGTGTGCGTCGATCGTATCGACGGGCCGTTTCCGATCCGTGCCTTCACCGGCGACATCGGTGGGCGCGTGGCGCTGGGCGTGGGCCAGGGCGCGCTGGCGATCCTGGCCTTCCTGCCGCCGGCCGAGCGCGAGGAAGTGATCCGCTACAACGTACCGCGCCTGCGCGAGTTCGGCGTCTACGACGAAGTCTATCTACGCACCGAGATCGAGCGCGTGCGCGAAAGCGGCTATGCCGCGCGCCAGGCCGGCCTGCTCGATGGCATGGCCGGACTGGCGGTGCCGCTGTTCGATCGCAGCGGCGCCATCGTCGCCGCCCTCAGCGTGGGCACGCTCACCGCGCGCCTGTCGGCAGACCGCCTGCCGACCGTGGTGCAGATGCTCAAGCGCGAGGCCGAGGCCTTGTCGGCGCGCATCAATCCCTTCGACCCGGCACTGCGCCGGCCAATGCATTCGTCGCCCGCCATGGAGCCAAGCCAATGAACAGCACCACTCCGATCCTGCTGGTCAAGTCCGGCGGCCCGCAAGCCATCGGCCAATGGCGCGCCCACCTGGCCGAGTTCGCCGCGCCGGTAGAGGTACGCGAGTGGAACGATCCCGAGGTCGATCCGCAGGCGGTGCACTACGCGCTGGTATGGCAACCCGACCCCGCGCGCCTGGCCCGCTACCCGAACCTCAAGGCGATCCTCAGCAGCGCCGCCGGGGTCGACCATATCCTGGCCGATCCCCAGTTGCCGGCGTCAGTGCCGATCGTGCGCATGGTCACGCCCGAGACCCAGCAGCGCATGGCCGAGTTCACGCTGATGAGTAGCCTCATGCTGTTGAAGGACATGCCGCGCGTGATCGGCCAGCAGGCACGCTGCGAATGGACCGAATTCTCGACCCCGCGCACCGCGCGCGAGACGCGCGTGGGCATCATGGGCCTGGGCGCGCTGGGCATGGCCTGCGCCCGCCTGCATGCGCAAATGGGCTTCATCACCGCCGGCTGGGCGCGCTCGGCACGCCAGGAGCCGGGGGTGCAGTGCTTCGCCGGCGCCGCCGACCTGCCGGCCTTTCTGGCCCGCACCGACATCCTGATCTGCCTGCTGCCCGATACCGAGGACACGCGGCAGTTGGTCGACGCACGCCTGCTGGCGCAATTGCCGAGCGGCGCCGGGTTCATCAATGTCGGCCGCGGCAGCCACGTCAACCATGCCGACCTGCTGGCCGCGCTCGATCGCGGCCAGCTCGGCGCAGCCCTGCTCGACGTGTTCGACACCGAGCCGCTGCCGGCGGCAGCCCCCTTCTGGCGCCATCCGCGCATCATCGTCACCCCGCATGGGGCGGCCACGCCTTCGCGCCGCGAGCGCGCGCGCCAGGCGGCGCTGACGATCGCCGCGTTCGAAGCCGGCCAGCCGCTGGCGCACGTCTACGACCGGGTGCGCGGATATTGACGGCGGCGGCCAACTTGCACGAAGGCGGGCCATCGTCTAGACTTTGGCGCTCCCTGGCCTGGCGCTATAGTTGTCAAAAAGCAATATAGCGACTCGCCCGTTGCCTCTCCCGAGGCCCACTTACCTGACGGCGACCCTTGGAATCCGTACCCTTATGGGTGCTGCTGACTGCACTCTTCGTCCTGATCCTGCTCTCGGCGTTCTTTTCGATGACCGAGACAGCGCTGATGGCGGCCAACCGCCACCGCTTGCGTCATCTCGCCAAGCAAGGCAGCCGACGCGCCATCACCATCCTGTGGCTGCTGGACCGTACTGACCGCCTGCTGTCGCTGGTGCTGATCGCCAACACCGCCATCAATGCCTTGGCCACGGCGCTGGTGACGGCCATCGCCATCGCCGCATTCGGCAACCACCAGCGCGTCATCACCGCCGCCACCGCCTGCGTGGCGGGGCTGCTGATCATCTTTGCCGAGATCGTGCCCAAGGTGATCGGTGCCACCTATCCGGAACGCATCTCGCTGTTTACCGGACTGGTGCTCAAACCCCTGATGCGCCTGGCCAAGCCGCTGATCTGGTTCGTCAACATCTTCGTCTCGGGCGTGCTCAAGGTGCTGCGCGTGAAGGTCGGCGCGCGCGCCGCCGAGCAACGGATCTCACCCGAGGAACTGCGCTCCATCGTGCTCGAGGGCGGCAGTTTCATCCCGCAGAAGCACAAGAGCATCCTGCTCAACCTGTTCGACCTGAAGAATATCTCGGTGGAAGACGTCATGACGCCGCGCGCCCAGGTCGAGGCCCTGAACCTGGATACGCCGATCAGCGAGATCCTGCACCAGCTCGCCACCTGCTACCACAACAAGCTGCCGGTGTTCGAAGGCGAGATCAACCAGGTCGCCGGCATCCTGCATGTGCGCCGGGCCATCTCGCTGTTCAACCACGAGCACGATCTCACCCACGACGACATCCGCGCGCTGCTGGCCGCGCCTTACTATGTGCCGGTCGATACCGATGTCTTCACCCAGTTGGCCTACTTCCAGGAAAACCACGAGCGCCTGGGCATCGTGGTCGACGAATACGGCGAGGTGCAGGGGCTGGTCACGCTGGAGGACATCATCGAGGAAATGATCGGTGAATTCACCACTTCGTCGCCCGGCAGCTCGGAAGGTTTCGCCTGGGATGCCGACCGTACCTGCCTGCTCGAAGGCAGCACCACGCTGCGCGATATCAACAAGCGGCTGGGCCTGCAGTTTCCGCTGGACGGCCCCAAGACCCTCAATGGCATGCTGCTGGAATACCTGCAGGACATCCCCGAGGCCAACGTGGCCATGAAGATCGCCGGCTGCGTCATCGAGATCGTGCAGGTGCAGAACCAGTCGATCCGCATGGTCAAGCTGATCGGATAAATTCGAGTCGGGTCCGCAATTGCCGTGATGGCGTGCCGTCGCGCGCCGTACCCCCTGCCGATATGGGAGACTGCCCGGCGTCTTCCTTGTCGACAGGCCAATCCCTTGGACAGTCCCTCCCCGCCCCCCCGCGGCGACCATCGCGACGATGCCCCGGTCGTGCACCTGCTGCACAAGCTGCTGGCCGATGCCGTCGCCCTGGGCGCCTCCGACGTGCATATCGAGCCGTTCGAGCATGTCTGCCGCGTGCGCTTGCGCATCGATGGCGTGCTGCACGAAATGCCGCCGCCACCGCTGTCGCTCAAGACCAAGCTTTCGGCCCGCATCAAGATCCTGGCGCAACTCGACATTGCCGAGCGGCGTCTGCCGCAGGACGGCAAGATGCGGGTCACCCTCGACCACGGTCGGAGGGTCGACCTGCGCGTGTCGACCCTGCCCACCCAGTTCGGCGAGAAGGTGGTGCTGCGTGTGCTCGACGGCGCGCCCGCTGCGCTGGCCGTCGACCAGCTGGGCTATGAACCGGCGCAACAAAAAGCGCTGCTGCAGGCCATCCGCAAGCCGCATGGCCTGGTGCTGATGACCGGCCCCACCGGTTCCGGCAAGACCGTCTCGCTGTACGCCTGCCTGCAATTGCTGAACCGGCCCGGGGTCAATATCGCCACCGCCGAGGACCCGGTCGAGATCAACCTGCCAGGGGTCAACCAGGTCAGCATCAACGAGCGCGCCGGGCTCGACTTTGCCGCCGCGCTGCGTGCCTTCCTGCGCCAGGACCCCGACGTCCTGATGGTGGGCGAGATCCGTGACCTCGACACCGCCGACATTGCGGTGAAGGCATCGCAGACCGGCCACCTGGTGCTGTCGACCCTGCATACCAACGACGCGCCGGCCACGCTCACGCGCCTGCTCAACATGGGGATCCCGGCCTTCAACATCGCCTCGTCGGTCACCCTGATCGTGGCGCAACGGCTGGTGCGCAAGCTGTGCGACTGTCGCCAGCCATTGACGCTGGCGCCCGAGTTGCTGCACCGGGCCGGCTTCTGCGAGGCCGACACGGCGGCCGGGCCGACCCTGTTCAAGCCACGCGGTTGCAGCCAGTGCAACCAGAGCGGCTATCGGGGCCGTACCGGCCTGTACCAGGTCATGCCGATCAGCCCCGGCATCGAGCAACTGATCCTGGCCAACGCCAGCGCCCAGGACCTGGCCCGCCAGGCGCGCGGCGAAGGCATCATCGACCTGCGCCGCGCCGGGTTGCTCAAGGTATTGCGAGGCCAGACCAGCCTGAGGGAAGTCCTTGCCTGCACCTGAACCCACACCTGCCCCGTCGACCTCCTCGGCCGCACGCCAGCGGCCGTTCGAGTGGGAGGGACTCGATCGCCAAGGGCTGCCGCAACGCGGCACCATCCTGGCGCACGACGTGGCGCTGGCGCGCGCCGCACTGCGCCGCCAAGGCTTGCGCGTGGCGCGTATCGGCGCCGCCGGCACCCGCGGCGGCGCTGCGGCGACGACGCGCCGGGCCACCGGGCGCGCTCGCGGCCGGATCAGCGACAAGCAGGTGGCGGCCTTCTTGCGCCAGCTGGCCACCATGTTGCAGGCGGGCTTGCCGTTGCTGCAGGCGCTCGACATCGCCACCGACGACGGCAGGGGCGAGATGGCGCCGTTGCTGCAGGCAATACGCGCCGACGTCGCCGCCGGCGAAAGCCTGCATGCAGCCCTGGCGCGCCACCCGCGCCAGTTCGAACCGCTGGTATGCAACCTGGTGCGGGCAGCCGAACTGGCCGGCATGCTCGACAGCATGCTCGATCGTATCGCCCTGTATCGCGAGAAGTCGTTGGCGCTGCGCGGCAAGATCCGGGCCGCGCTGGCCTATCCGTGCGCAGTGCTGGCCGCGGCAATGGTGGTGACGGTGGTGATCATGCTGTGGGTGGTGCCCTCGTTCGAAGAGATGTTTCGCAATTTCGGCGCCGAGCTGCCGTGGCCGACCCGGGTGGTGGTGACCCTTTCGCGCGGCCTGGCACGCCATTGGCTGCCGCTGCTGGGCGCGCTGGTGCTGGCCGGCGTCGGCGCCAGGTTGCTGTTGCGACGCCCCGGCGTGCGCCAGGCCTGGCAACGCGCCAGCCTGTCGCTGCCGCTGGCCGGCGGCCTGCTGCGGCGGGCCGCCATCGCCCGCTGGAGCCGTACCTTCGGCACCCTCTTCGGCGCCGGTATCGTGGTGGTGGATGCGCTGGAGAGCGCCGCCGGCAGCGCCGGCAACATCGTCTTTGCCGAAGCCAGCCTCGCCATGCGCCGAGCCGTCGGCCACGGCACCACCCTGCATGCTGCCATGCGCGACAGTGGCGTGTTTCCGGAGATGACGGTTCAGATGGTGGCCGTGGGCGAGCAATCGGGTGCGCTCGATGCCATGCTGGCACGCGTGGCCGAGCTGGCCGAGCGCGAGGTCGACGATGCCGTCAATGCGCTCACCAGTCTGATGGAACCGATTATCATGGCGGTTTTGGGCATATTGATCGGCGGCCTGGTCGTGGCCATGTACCTGCCGATATTCAATATGGGGTCGGTGCTCTAGAGCGGGTCTAACAACAATGTCTTACTTCGATGCGGCCGGCGCCGCCGGCAACCCCGTCATCACGCTGCTGGCAGCGCTGCTGGGCCTGGCGGTGGGCAGCTTCCTCAATGTGGTGATCCACCGCTTGCCGCGCATGATGCTGCGCGAGAGCGCCAATTTCTTCGCCGCCGAGCGTGGCGAGGCACTCCCGCATGCCGATCGCTACAACCTGATGCTGCCGCGCTCGGCCTGCCCCCATTGCGGCACCGCCATCGCCGCCCGGCACAATGTGCCGGTGCTGGGATGGCTCTGGTTGCGCGGCCGTTGCCATGCCTGCGGCGCCGCCATCGGCCTGCGCTATCCGGCCGTCGAAGTGATCACGGCTACCCTGTTCGCGGTGGCGGCGTGGCGCTTCGGCGCCGCCCAGCAGGGGCTGGCGATCATGCTGTGCTGCGCCTTCCTGGTGGCGCTGGCGTTCATCGATGCAGACACCATGCTGCTGCCCGACGACTTGACCCTGCCGCTGATGTGGCTGGGCTTGCTGCTCAACCTCAACCATTACCTGGCACCGCTGCACGACGCCGTGGTGGGCGCGGCGGCCGGCTATGTCGCGCTGTGGCTCATCTACTGGGGCTTCAAGCTGGCCACCGGCAAGGAAGGCATGGGGTATGGCGACTTCAAGCTGATGGCAGCGCTGGGCGCATGGCTGGGCTGGCAGGCGCTGCCCTTTGTGCTGCTGTCGGCCTCGGCGCTGGGGGCCATCGTCGGTATCGCGCTGGTATTGCTGCGCCGCCAGGAACGCGACCAACCGATTCCGTTCGGCCCCTACCTGGCCGTGGCGGGCATCATGGCCCTGCTGTTCGGGGCCAACTGGCTTTCATTCGGTTTCTACGACTATCGGTATCTTCCATGACTTCCTCGACGCAGCGTTTCTCGGTCGGATTGACCGGCGGCATCGGCAGCGGCAAGACCACGGTCGCCAACCTGCTGGGTGAACTGGGCGCGGCGCTGGTCGATACCGACGCCATCGCCCACCAGCTGACGGCACCGGGCGGGCTAGCGATCGCGGCCATCGCACAGCAGTTCGGTGCCGAGTTCATCGACGCCCGGGGCGCCATGGACCGCGCCCGCATGCGCAACCATGTGTTCGGCAACCCGCTGGCACGTCACCGGCTCGAAGCCATCCTGCATCCGCTCATCGGTAGCGAGACCATCAGCGCCGCCGAGCGCGCCGACGGCCACTACCTGGTCTTCGTGGTGCCGCTGCTGGTCGAATCCGGCAACTGGGTCGGGCGTACCTCGCGCATCCTGGTGGTCGACTGCGACGAAGAAATCCAGGTCGCCCGGGTAATGGCGCGCAACGGCCTGGCCCGCCACGAGGTCGAGGCGATCATGGCGGCCCAGGCCAGTCGCGCGGCGCGCCTGGCGGTGGCCGACGACGTCGTCGAGAACAATGGCAGCGCCGCGCAATTGATACCGCACGTACAGGCATTGCATGCCAGCTATCTGGCATTGGCTCGGCAGGCCGCCATTCAATTGTAATTTTCCTCTGCATGGGTCAGAATCACACACAACGTCGCCGGTAGTGCGCGACATGCCGCCACCGTGTCCGGTTCAACCAATAAAGGGATCATGCTTTGATCGTCTACGAATACCCTTTCAATGAGCGTATTCGCACGCTGTTGCGACTGGAAGACCTGTACGAGAAGTTCGTCTTCTTCTTGCACCAGGAAAGCCCGCATCAGCATCACATCGCCCTTTCGACCATCTTCGAAATGCTGGAAGTGGCCGGACGTGCCGACCTCAAGTCGGACCTGCTGCAAGAACTCGAACGGCAAAAGCAGATCCTGCTGGCCTACCAGACCAACCCCAATGTCGAGCCCGAGATGCTCAATGCGATCCTGGCCGAGGTCGACCAGGCCAGCACCGCCCTGGCCGCAGCCCAGGGCAAGACCGGGCAGAACATCCGCGACAACGAATGGCTCATGAGCATCCGCGGGCGCACCATCATCCCCGGCGGGGCCTGCGAATTCGATTTGCCGGCCTACTATGCCTGGCAACAACATTCCTTCGAACGCCGCTTCACCGACATCTCGACCTGGTTCGCGCCGCTGGCGGCCTTGTTCGATGCCATCTCGATCGTTCTGCGCCTGCTGCGCGAATCGGGGCATGCGGTCAAGATCAATGCCGAAGGCGGTAGTTATCAACAGATGCTGCAAGGCAAGGTGTACCAGATGCTGCGTTTGTCACTCGACATCGAGCTGGGCGCGATCCCCGAGATCTCGGCCAACAAATACATGCTGTGGGTGCGCTTCACCCAGCAGGATGGTGAACCCAAGCCCCGTTCGTTCGACGGCGAAGTGCCGTTCGAACTGGCGCTGTGCGGTTTCTGAGGGGGCCATCATGACTGCTGTCGTCGACTGCCCTACCTGTGGCGCCAAGGTGCAATGGATCGAAAAGAACAAGTTCCGCCCGTTTTGCTCGGAACGCTGCAAACAGATCGACCTGGGGGCCTGGGCCGAGGAAAAATACGCCATTCCCGCAGTGAACCTGCCGCAGGCCGACGACGAGGATCAGCCGCTGCAATAGCAACGGCATGGCATCATCGACGCGCATGAAAAAAAGCCGCATCGCGCGGCTTTTTCGCTTGAATGGCACTCAATCGGGCTCGATCACATCCGATCCTCGCCGTAGCGCAGGCGATCCAGCCATTCGATCAACGGGATGGTCGCCGGCAGCAGCGGTTCGACCCCGACCGAGCCCTGCCAGGCAAAGGCCTGGCCTTCCAGGCCCTGCGGTTGGCCGCGCCATTGGCGGCTGATGAAGAAATGCAATCGCACATGGGCGTGCGGATAGACGTGCTCGACCCCGCACCAGGGCTCGCCGTCGATGACCTCCAGCCCCAGTTCTTCCTTCAGCTCGCGCTGCAAGGCCGCGAAGATCGTCTCGCCGGCTTCGACCTTGCCACCCGGGAACTCCCAATAGCCCGCATAGGGCTTGCCCGCCGGGCGCTGGCCCAGCAACACGTCGCCATTGGGCTGCATCAGGATGCCGACGGCGACGTCGATCGGCGCCTGCCTGAGTTCGCCCATCAGGGCTGCGCCCGGCCGGCGTAGTCGCGCGCGAACTGCCACGCCACGCGCCCCGAACGTGAGCTGCGCTGCAAGGCCCAGCGCAGGGCATCGCCACGCGCGGCCTCGACCTGGGCGTCGGTGCAACCGAAATGACGCAGCCAGTGCGCCACGATGTCGAGGAAGTCGTCCTGCTTGAACGGGTAGAAAGTGACCCACAGCCCGAAGCGCTCCGACAGCGAGATCTTTTCCTCGACGGTCTCGCCAGGATGCAGGTCGCCGTCTTCGGTATGGGTATAGGTGCTGTTGTCGGACAGGCGCTCGGGCATCAGGTGGCGGCGGTTGGACGTGGCATAGATCAGCACGTTGTCGGATTGCGCCGCGATGCTGCCATCGAGCGCCACCTTCAATGCCTTGTAGCCGCTTTCGCCTTCTTCGAAGGACAGGTCGTCGCAGAACACGATGAAGCGCTCGGGCCGGGCCGACACCAGTTCAACGATATCCTGCAGGTCATGCAGGTCGTCCTTGTCGACTTCGATCAGGCGCAGGCCGCGATCGGCATACTGGTTCAGGCAAGCCTTGATCAGCGACGACTTGCCGGTGCCGCGGGCGCCGGTCAGCAACACGTTGTTGGCCGGGCGCCCGTCGACGAACTGGCGCGTGTTCTGGTCGATCTGCTCCTTCTGCGGGCCGATGTTATGCAGGTCGGACAAGCCGATCTTCGAGATCTGCCCCACCGATTGCAGGTAGCCGGCGCGCTGGCCGGACGCACCGCGCCAGCGGAAGGCGACCCCGGCGTTCCAGTCCGGCTCGCGGCCGGCGGCATTGGGCAGGATGGCTTCGACCCGCGCCAGCAAGGCTTCGGCACGCAGCAGGAATTGATCTAACTGGTTCATGGCGTTCAGGACCTGTAGTCGGCGTTGATGGTGACGTAGTCGTGCGACAGGTCGCAGGTCCAGATGGAAGCGCGCGCCTCGCCACGCGCCAGCTTCACCCGCACCACGATCTCCGACTTCTGCATGACGCGCTGGCCATCCTCCTCGCGGTAGTCGGGGTTGCGTCCGCCATCCTTGGCGACCCACACATCGTCCAGGTACAGGTTGAGCCGCGACACGTCGAGGTCGTCCACGCCGGCATAGCCGATGGCGGCCAGGATCCGGCCCAGGTTCGGGTCGGACGCGAAGAAGGCGGTCTTGACCAGCGGCGAGTGGCCGATCGAGTAGGCGATCTGGCGGCATTCCTCGACGCTGCGGCCACCTTCCACGGCCACTTCGATGAACTTGGTGGCGCCTTCGCCATCGCGCACGATCTGGTGCGCCAGCTGTTGCGACAGCGCCGTGACGGCGGCCGCCAGTTGCCGGTATTCGGCGCTATCGGCGCTGCTGATGTCGAGTTCGCCGGCGCCGGTGGCCACCAGGATGAAGGAATCGTTGGTGGAGGTATCGCCGTCGATGGTGATGCAGTTGAACGATTGGTCCGCGGCGTCCTTGACCAGCTGGTTCAGCAGCGCCTGCGGCAGCTTGGCGTCGAACGCCAGGAAACCCAGCATGGTCGCCATGTTGGGCTTGATCATGCCGGCCCCCTTGCTGATACCGGTCATCACCACCTGCTTGCCGCCGATGGTCAGCGTGCGCGACGCCGCCTTGGGCTGGGTGTCGGTGGTCATGATGGCTTCGGCGGCATTGAACCAGTTGTCGGCCTTGAGGTTGGCGATGGCCTGGGGCAGCCCGGCGACGATGCGCTCGACCGGCAGCGGCTCGAGGATCACCCCGGTGGAGAACGGCAGGATCTGGGCCGCATCCACGCCCAGCAGGCCGGCCAGGGCGTCGCAGGTGGCATTGGCGCGGGCCAGGCCTTCTTCGCCGGTGCCGGCGTTGGCATTGCCGGTATTGATCACCAGCGCCCGGATGGGCTTGTCGGCGGCCAGCTGTTCGAGGTGGGCCTTGCATACCTGTACCGGCGCGGCACAGAAACGGTTCTTGGTAAATACGCCGGCCACCGTGGCCGTGGGTGCCAGCTTGAGCACCAGCAGGTCCTTGCGATTGGCCTTGCGCACGCCCGCCTCGGCATGGCCGAGTTCGATGCCGGCGACGGCTTTGAGGTCGGAAGAAACGGGGATCGGCGAATTGACGGCCATGGCATGCTTTCAGCAAAAAATCGAAGCGCCTATTTTAAACACTTTCGATCTCATGCTGATGACAAAGCCCACCGGCTTCACGGCAACAGGTTCTTGACCACCACCAGCCAGGGCCGCTGCGCGAACGGTAGCGCACGCCCCTGGGGGTCGACCGCGATCAGCGACTCGGACACCGAATTGAAGACATTGCCGCCGATGACGCCGGCCCAGCCCTCGTCGGCATGCACTTCGACCACCAGGTCGCAGTGCCCGGCCAGCCCCGGCCGTATGTCTTCCAGCGTGGTGGCGGCATTGTCGCCGCGCGGGGCGCACACCAGGTCGCCCTCGCCGAGCGGCTCGCTGGCGGCGGGACGCAACACGAACTGCGGTGCCGGGCGGGCCTGGCGAGCGCGCAGGAAGCTCAGATAGTTGAAATGGGTCTCGCTGGGGGCGAAGTCCTGCGGCGCCACGTTGGTCGACACCATCAGCCACGAGATGAACGCGGCCGACCAGGGCTGGTCGCAATCGGCGCCGCTCAGGTTGCGGCCGACGGCGTGCCAGTATTGGCCCACCCGCGACACCGCCTCGCCTTCGTCTTCCAGCAGGCCCAGGCGGGGCGAGCTGAAGGGCTCATGGCGCATGTCGATCTGCTGGTTGCCGAAGAAGTCCCATTCGGCCCGCGCCGCGGCCACCAGCGCCGCCCGGGTCGGGGCGGCGGTGCTGATGGCCACTGGCGGCACCGCCGTCATGGTCACGGGGGGCGCCGCCGGCGTGGGCACGACATAGCCGGGATCGCCCGGCTGCCACTGCGGCAACGGCTGGGATGCGCAGCCTGCCAGCAGCATTGCGGCGGCCAGCAGCGGCAGGTAACGGTGTGGGTGCATGGTGTCCTCGAAAAAAAACCGTTCACCAGGTCCTGGTGAACGGTTTGCGTGATCCCGGCGCGGGCCGATCCTGGCGTCGGATCAGGCCAGCTTGCCGTGGCACTGCTTGTACTTCTTGCCGCTGCCGCACGGGCAAGGATCGTTGCGACCGACCTTGGCGTATTCGGACTCGGTGCCTGCGGCCTGCTCGGACGCCGCCGGCGCCAGCAGCTCTTCGGGAGCGGCCTCGGGGTCGAAGTCGGCATGCTGGAAATGCACGTTGGCCGGGCCGCCGGCGGCCAGGCTTTCCTCGGCCGCCTCGATCTCTTCGCGGCTCTGGATACGCACCGTCATCACCACCTTGATCACTTCGTTCTTGATCAGGTCGAGCATCTGCGCAAAAAGTTCGAAGGCTTCACGCTTGTATTCCTGCTTGGGGTTCTTCTGGGCATAACCGCGCAGGTGGATACCCTGGCGCAGGTGGTCCAGTGCGGCCAGGTGCTCGCGCCAGTGATTGTCGATGCTCTGCAGCATGACGCTGCGCTCGAAGCCGGCAAAGGCTTCCACGCCGACCACCGCCACCTTGGCGTCGTAGACCTCCCTGGAGGCGTTCAGCACGCGCTCGAGCAGGTCGTCGTCGGCCAGGTCGGGCTCGGCTTCGAGGATGGCGTCGAGCGCAACGTCGAGTTGCCATTCGTTCTTGAGCACGGCTTGCAGGCCGGGGATATCCCACTGCTCTTCCATCGACTCGGCCGGCACGTGCTGGCGGAACAGGTCGGTGAACACGCCCTCGCGCAGCGACGTGATCATCTCGGTCATGTCGCCCGATTCCAGCAATTCGTTGCGTTGCTGGTAGATCACCTTGCGCTGGTCGTTGGCCACGTCGTCGTATTCGAGCAGCTGCTTGCGCACGTCGAAGTTGCGCGCCTCGACCTTGCGCTGGGCCGACTCGATCGAGCGGCTGACGATGCCCGCCTCGATCGGTTCGCCCTCGGGCATCTTCAGGCGATCCATGATGGCACGCACGCGGTCGCCGGCAAAGATGCGCAGCAGGGCATCGTCCAGCGACAGGTAGAAACGCGACGAGCCGGGGTCGCCCTGGCGGCCGGAACGACCACGCAACTGGTTGTCGACGCGACGCGATTCATGCCGCTCGGTACCGATGATGTGCAGGCCGCCGGCATTGACCACGTGGTCGTGCAGCGACTGCCATTCGCCGCGCAGCTGCTCGCCGCGCGCGGCCTTGTCGGCGTCCGACAGGCTGGCGTCGGCGTCGATCAGTTGCACCTGCTTGTCGACATTGCCGCCCAGCACGATGTCGGTGCCGCGACCGGCCATGTTGGTGGCGATGGTGATCATCTTGGGACGACCCGCCTGCGCCACGATCTCGGCTTCGCGCGCGTGCTGCTTGGCATTGAGCACGTTGTGCGGGAGCTTGGCCTTGTTGAGGATGCCCGACAGCAGTTCGGAATTCTCGATCGAGGTGGTGCCCACCAGCACCGGCTGGCCGCGCTCGTAGCAGTCCTGGATGTCCTTGACCATCGCCATGTACTTCTCTTGCGCCGTCTTGTACACCTGGTCCTGGCGGTCCTTGCGGGCGTTCGGGCGATTGGGCGGGATCACCACGGTTTCCAGCTTGTAGATTTCCTGGAATTCGTAGGCTTCGGTGTCGGCCGTACCGGTCATGCCGGACAGCTTGCCGTACATGCGGAAGTAGTTCTGGAAGGTGATCGAGGCCAGGGTCTGGTTCTCGTTCTGGATCTTCACGCCTTCCTTGGCCTCGACTGCCTGGTGCAGGCCGTCGGACCAGCGGCGACCCGTCATCAGGCGGCCGGTGAATTCGTCGACGATGGTCACTTCGCCGTTCTGCACCACGTAGTGCTGGTCCTTGTGATACAGCGTATGGGCGCGCAGCGCCGCGTACAGGTGATGGATCAGCGTGATGTTGGCCGTGTCGTAGAGCGAGGCGCCCTCCGGCAGCAGGCCCATCTGGGTCAGGATCTGCTCGGCCTTGTCGTGACCGGCCTCGGTCAACAGCACCTGGTGGCTCTTCTCGTCCTTGGTGTAGTCGCCGGGAACCTCGATCTTGCCCTTGCCGTCCGGTGTTTCCTCGCCGATCTGCAGCGTCAGCAGCGGCGGCACGCCGTTCATCTTGTGGTACAGCTCGGTGTGGTTCTCGGCCTGGCCGGAGATGATCAGGGGCGTACGCGCCTCGTCGATCAGGATCGAGTCGACTTCATCGACGATGGAGAAGTTCAGCCCGCGCTGGACGCGGTCGCCAGCGTCGAACACCATGTTGTCACGCAGGTAGTCGAAGCCGAATTCGTTGTTGGTGCCGTAGGTGATGTCGGATGCGTAGGCCTCTTGCTTGAGGTCGTGCTCCATCTGCGACAGGTTCACGCCGGTGCTCAGGCCCAGCCAACCATAGAGCGCGCCCATCGACTCGGCGTCGCGCTGCGCCAGGTAGTCGTTGACGGTGATGACGTGCACGCCTTTTCCGCCCAGCGCATTGAGGTAGGCCGGCAACGTCGCCATCAGGGTCTTGCCTTCGCCAGTGCGCATTTCGGCGATCTTGCCGAAATGCAGCGCCATGCCACCGATCAGCTGGACATCGAAGTGACGCATCTTGAGCACGCGGCGGCTGGCTTCGCGGCATACGGCAAAGGCTTCCGGCAGGATCGCGTCGAGGCTCTCGCCACCGGCGATGCGCTGTTTGAATTCCGGCGTCTTGGCCTGAAGTTCGGTATCCGTCAGCTTTTCGATCGACGGCTCGAGCGCGTTGATCTGGCGGACGATTTTTTGATATTGTTTTAGCAACCGCTGGTTACGGCTACCGAAGATCTTGGTCAGAAATGACATGCTTGGATTCTATAAAAGAGCCGAAAAGGATACCGGCCGCAGGCGCTTTGGCACGCCCGGCGTGGAAAGGCCAATAATAAACCGCCGATTTTAGCACGCGCGCACGACTGGGCGCCGCACTACACCCGGCTGTAGATCGGGACCGATCGCAAAGATTCAATACGCGCCGATGGTGCCGGAAGATGTCGGCCTGGCAATCCTAGCGGCCGGCCACGAACACCGGTGCCGCCCGCGGCTGGTTGCCGCCGGTGGCGCCCAGCGCCAGGAACTTGCGCGGGTCCTGCGCCACGCCGCGGATGCGCACCTCGAAATGCAGGTGGGCGCCGGTCGAACGCCCGGTCGAGCCGACATCGGCCACGTGCTGGCCGCGCTTGACGATATCGCCCACCTTGACCGATAGCTGCGAGGCATGGGCATAGCGGGTGATGATGTTGTTGCCGTGGTCGATCTCGAGCATGTTGCCGAATTGATAATGGTATTCGGCTGCGATCACCACCCCGGCGGCCGCAGCGACGATGCGGGTGCCGACCGGCGCCGGGAAGTCCAGCCCCTCGTGAAAGGCGTTGTGGCCGCTGAAGGGGTCGAGCCGCCAGCCGAAACTCGATGAGTTATAGGCCACGTTGACCGGTTGGTTGGTCGGCAAGAGGCGCGACTTGATCCTGTCGCTCATCAGGGTCGACTCGACTGCATTGAGATAATCGGTGCGATGGCCGGCGTCGACCGCCAGGGCGTCGAGCATCTTCTGCAGCTCGCTCATGCCGACTTCGCGCCCGGGACCGCCGATGCTGGAATTCTCGACCCCGCCGCGCCCGGGCAATTCCTTGAAGTTGAACTCCTCGGGACGTACCCCGGCCAGGCCCTGCACCCGTTCGCCCAAGGCATCCAGGCGCATCATCTGGGCCTGCATCTCGCCCAGCTTGACGGCCATCATGGCCAGGTTTTCCTTCAGGTATTTTTCCTTGCGGTCGTCTTCCTGCTGGCTCATCGATACCGCCAGGCGGTGGAACACGGGCGATGCGTCGGCGTCGGCCGCGTGGCGCAACGCCATATAGGACAGCAGCGCCGCCGATCCGAACACGCTAGCGACCAGCAGCAGCAGTGCAACCAGCAAGTGGCGCGAGGTCAGGGTGATCGAGCGCGCCTTGGTCAGGCGGGGGTGCAACAGGATGATCTGCATCTTTTCTCCATGGAGCCGGTAGCGGCCAGGCCGCATCAACGGGCTCTCAGACACCAGCCGGTGATGAACCGGATGTGATAAGGTTTCAAGATGAAGTACGCATCCACATTCACCCCTTATCGGCCCAGCCTCACGAGCGCTCAACGCATGGCGCGCAGCACCAAGGAGGCCTCGGTATACCTGCAGTCGAACTCGGCGATGGCGGCCCTGATGCCGGCACTGGCTCGCCTGAGCTCACTGCAGAAGGCATGCAAGGCGAGCTTGCCGAGCATGTTCGAGACTTGCGAGATATTGCAATTCGAATCGGGGCAACTGGTAATGAGCGCGCCCAACGCGGCACTCGCGGCCCGACTCAAGCAATTGCTCCCCCGGCTGCAAGACCGGCTGCAAAAAGACGGATGGCAGGTTAATTCAATCCGTATCAAAGTGCAAGTTGGCAAGATTGCCGCGCCGCCACCCGTTCCCAAGCGGGTCTTGGAACTGCCTTCGACTGCCGTCACATCGTTCGCCGAATTGAGTACGGCGCTCGAGGACACCCCGCGCAATCAGGCGTTGAAGGACGCCATCGATGCCATGGTACGCCGTCGCACCGCCCGTACATAGGCCGAACAGGCACCTCAAAACGGCTTATTTCCACATAGCAACATCCGCTGCGGGCCAGCTGGCTGACTCAGTTGAGCGCCCACTCCTGCTTGGCCTGCATCACGTAGGTCTGGGGCGCGGTCTCGAGCGAGTCGAAGGTGACGATTTCATAAGCGTCGGGCTGGCTCAGCAGTTGTCGCAGCAACTGGTTGTTGAGGCCGTGGCCGGACTTGTGGGCGTCATAGCTGGCCAGCAGCGGATGACCGATGATGTAGAGATCGCCGATCGCATCGAGGATCTTGTGGCGTACGAACTCGTTGTCATAGCGCAAGCCATCGGCATTGAGGATGCGGTACTCGTCCATGACGATCGCGTTCTCGAATGAGCCACCGCGGGCCAGGCCCATGCCGCGCAGGGTCTCGACGTCCTGCATGAAACCGAAGGTGCGGGCGCGGGCGATTTCCTTGACGTACGAATCGACGCCGAAATCGACCTCGGCCACCTGGCCGGTGCCATCCACGGCGGGGTGGTTGAATTCGATGAAGAACTTCAGCCTGAAGCCGTTGTACGGTTCCAGGCGCGCCCACTTTTCCTTGTCGCCGGCGCCTTCGCGCACTTCGACCGGCTTGGTCACGCGAATGAATTTCTTGGCCGCGTTCTGTTCTTGCAGCCCGGCTTGTTGCAACAGGAACACGAACGACGATGCCGATCCATCCATGATGGGGATCTCTTCGGCGGTCAGGTCGATATAGAGATTGTCGATGCCCAGGCCGGCGCAGGCCGACAGCAGGTGCTCGACAGTGGAAACCTTGGCGCCGTCCTTGGTCAGGGTCGACGCCATGCGGGTGTCGCCCACGCCGGTGGCCAGCATCGGCATTTCGACCACCGGATCGAGATCGATCCTGCGGAAGATGATGCCGACATCCGGCGCGGCCGGGCGCAAGGTCAGTTCGACCTTGGTGCCCGAGTGCAGTCCGACGCCAACGGTACGGACCAGGTTCTTGATTGTGCGCTGTTTCAACATCCGGTCATTATAGCCATGCCGGACCGGTCCAGCCGCCGCATTGTTGCAAAACGGGGTCAGCAGTAAACCATTTACCAGGCTTGACGGGCAGTCGGCCAAGCCACCGCGTTGCCGGGTTGGCAACCCGTCGCCCCCGGACCAGGTCGGGGCGACCGGCGCCGGGTCGTCATGGTCGCGCCGGGCCCGCCGGCAACCGGTGTCGCGCTGGCCTCAGAGCTGGCCCAGCAGCGTCTCGGCGTTGGACACCTCGAACTTGCCGGGCGCCTCCAGGTTGAGCTGCTTGACCACGCCGTCTTCGATGAGCATCGAGTAACGTTGCGAGCGCACGCCCATGCCGCGCTCGGTCAGGTCGAATTCCATGCCCAGGGCCTTGGTGAAGATGGCGCTGCCGTCACCCAGCATGCGCACCACGCCAGTGGCCTTCTGTTCGCGGCCCCAGGCGCCCATGACGAACGGGTCATTGACCGACAGGCACCAGATCTCGTCGACGCCCTTGGCCTTGAACTGCTCGGCGCTGGCGATGTAGCCCGGCACGTGCTTGGCCGAACAGGTGGGCGTAAAGGCGCCGGGCAATGCGAACAGCGCGATCTTCTTGCCCTTGACCAGGTCGGCCACCTCAAAGGTATTGGGGCCGAGCGAACAGCCTTCGGTTTCGGTCTCGATGAATTCAGCCAGTTTGCCCGCTGGCAGGCGGTCGCCGATCTTGATGGTCATGTGTGTTCCTTGTCTTTGGTCAGTGAGGTGCGCGGAAATAAAAACGCCGCGCCCCGATGCTTCGGGGCGCGGCGCTAGTATGCCGCAGTCTGCTTTTTCGTGCGCCGCGTCACGCGAGGACGGCGATGCGGCGCATTCCAGGACGGACTCAGTCTGCCTGCTTGCGCAGGAAGGCCGGGATGTCGTAGGTTTCCATGCCGTTCTTTTCCAATGCACGAACGGTGTCGGAAGCCGACTCGCGACGCCACACGGCAGGCTGCTTGAAGCCGCCGAAGGTGCCGGCAGGCTGCGCCGCGCCCTGGCTGATGGCGCCGGTGGCCATGATCGGCTCGTTGTGCGTACCGGTACGCATGACCGGGGTCTGCACCAGTTGCACCGCCTTGCGCGCACGGCCCAGCCCGGTGGCAACCACGGTCACGCGGATCTCGTCGCCCATGCTGTCGTCGTAGGCAATGCCCTGCGCGATCGATGCATCGGGAGCGGCGAAGGCACGTACGGTCGCCATCACTTCCTTGATTTCCTTGCCCTTGAGGCTGCGGCTGGCGGTGACGTTGACCAGCACGCCGCGCGCGCCCGACAGGTCGATGCCATCCAGCAGTGGCGAGGCCACGGCCTGTTCGGCGGCAACCCGCGCGCGATCCACGCCGGAGGCGGTGGAGGTGCCCATCATGGCCTTGCCCTGCTCGCCCATGATGGTCTTGACGTCGTTGAAGTCGACGTTGATGTGACCCGGCACGTTGATGATCTCGGCAATACCGGCCACGGCATTGTTGAGCACGTCGTCGGCATGCGACAGCCATTCGATCATGCTGTCGTCTTCATAGATCTCCTCGAGCTTCTCGTTGAGGATGATGATGAGCGAGTCGACGTGCTGCGACAGTTCTTCCAGGCCGGCGTCGGCGATGTCCATGCACTTCTGGCCTTCGTACGAGAACGGCTTGGACACCACCGCCACCGTCAACGCGCCTTGCTGCTTGGCCACCTGCGCCACCACCGGCGCGGCGCCGGTACCGGTACCGCCACCCATGCCGGCGGCGATGAACACCATGTGCGCGCCGCGCAGCGAATCCTCGATGCGCGAGCGGGTGTCTTCGGCCAGGCGACGGCCGACTTCCGGTTGCATGCCCGCACCCAGGCCGGTCTCGCCGATCTGGATGACGTTATGCGCCTTGGACTGCTTGAGCGCCTGCGCGTCGGTGTTGGCGCAGATGAATTCGACGCCCGACACACCCTTGTTGATCATATGCTGCACGGCGTTGCCGCCGGCACCGCCGACCCCGACCACCTTGATGATCGTGCCCAACGTTGCATTGTCGACCATATCGATTTCCATGATGACTCCTTTAAATTATGTGTGTCTGCAGCAGGCAGTTGATAGGCATCACGCGCTGTGACGACTAGCAACTGAGAACTGCATGCCTGTACGACCAAGTATGTTTGAACCGCTTTTTCTACTATTCACCGAACTGCATCGTGCCCGCATGCTACCTAACTCCGGGCCCGACTGTTTTACTGATTACCGCCTTAACAAATAACCGACTCGCCAAATCACCTCTTGCGCACCGCCGACACACTACTGCCTGGTCCGGCGGCGGCAACAAACTTTTACATCCTGATGCACAACAAGCTCGACCGTGCTCAGAAGTTACCCAGGAACCACTCCTTCATGCGCTGCCACACCGCCTTGACCGAACCCTCCTGGCGCGTGACGATGTAGCCGCGCAGGTATTGCTTCTTGGCCTCTTGCAGCAGGCCCAGCACCGTCGAATATCGGGGGCTGCGCACCACGTCGGCCAACTGGCCGCTGTACTCGGGGGTACCCAGGCGCGCCGGCTTGAGGAAGATGTCCTCGGCCAGCTCGGTCATGCCCGGCATCATCGCCGAGCCACCGGTGAGCACGATGCCCGACGACAGGACTTCTTCGTAGCCCGACTCGCGCACCACCTGGTGCACCAGCGCAAACAGCTCCTCGACGCGCGGCTCGATGACTGCCGCCAGCGCCTGGCGCGACAAGGTACGGGGGTTGCGATCGCCCAGCCCGGGCACTTCCAGGGTTTCGGTCGGATCGGCCAGGATCTGCTTGGCCACGCCGTAGCGCAACTTGATTTCTTCTGCCTCCAGCGTCGGCGTGCGCAATGCCATGGCAATGTCGTTGGTGATCTGGTCGCCGGCGATCGGGATCACGGCCGTATGGCGGATCGCGCCTTCGGTAAACACCGCCACGTCGGTGGTGCCGCCACCGATGTCGATCAGCACCACGCCCAGTTCGCGCTCGTCCACCGTCAGCACCGCATCGGCCGACGCCATCGGCTGCAGGATCAGGTCCGACACCTCGAGGCCGCAGCGACGCACGCACTTGACGATGTTCTGTACCGCGGACACGGCGCCGGTGACGATGTGCACCTTGACTTCCAGGCGGATGCCGCTCATGCCGATCGGCTCGCGCACGTCTTCCTGGTTGTCGACGATGAACTCCTGCGGCACCGTATGCAACAACTGCTGGTCGGTCGGGATGTTGACCGCCTTGGCGGTCTCGATCACGCGCGAGACGTCGGCGGCGGTGACTTCCTTGTCCTTGATGGCGACCATGCCGCTCGAATTGAAGCTGCGGATATGGCTGCCGGCAATTCCGGTATAGACGTTTCTGATCTTGCAGTCGGCCATTAGTTCGGCTTCTTCGAGCGCGCGCTGGATGGATTCGACGGTGGCCTCGATATTGACCACCACGCCCTTCTTGAGGCCCTTGGATTCTGACTGGCCCAGGCCGATGACTTCATGGCGGCCGTCGGGCAACACCTCGGCCACTACCGCCACCACCTTGGAGGTGCCGATGTCGAGTCCGACGATCAGGTTCTTTGCGTCTTTTGTCATGTCGTTGTCGCTTATTTCTTTTTACCGTTCAATCCCGCCAGCACCATGCCATCCGCCTTGAGCGCCAACCCGTTGGGGTAGCGCAGGTCCACGTTTTCTATCTTGCCCTGCAGGCGCTGCATCAACTGCGGGTACACCGCCACCAACCGATCGACGCGCTCCTTCAGTACTGCATCACCCTGGTCGCGGCCCAGTTCGACCGTCATGCCGTTGTCCATGCGCAGCGTCCACGCATACCGATTGGACAATTGCAGGCTCTCGGGCTCCAGCTTGAGCGGCGCAAACCACTGCCTGAACTGCGCCAGCCTGGCCACCACCTGCGCCTCGCTGCCTTCCGGGCCGTCGAATTCGAGCAGGTCGCCGTCATCCTCGGCCTCGGCCAGGTTGGCGGTGAATACGTCGCCCTTCTGCGACAACAGCTTGCCGTCCTCGCCCCAGGTGCCGAGCGCCCGGTGCTCCTCTATCTTCACCACCAGCCGGTCCGGCCACTCGCGCCGCACCAATGCCCGCCGCACCCATGGCACCGCCTCGAAGGCGCTGCGCACCGCCGTCAGGTCGGTGGTGAAGAAGTTGCCCCGGATGCGTGGCACTGCCGCCGAACGCACCGTGAGGGCATTGATCTTCTCCAGCGGCAGCTCGTTGGCGCTTTCGATGCGGATGGTGTGCAGCGTAAACATTGGCCGCTGCGCCACCCACCACAATCCCGAGCCCACCAGCGCCAATGCCACCAACGCCAGCAGGGCGCTGCTGGCGGCGTTGAGCATCTTGGCGTCCTGCCACATCGTTGAGCCTCTTCCGTTTACTGCGCTGCAGGCTGCGGCGACCAGGCAGCCGCAGGCTTCATGTCCAGCGCCGCCAGTTGCAGGATCTCGCAGCACAGGTCTTCGTAGCTCAGGCCCTCGGCCTTGGCCGCCATCGGCACCAGCGAATGCCCGGTCATGCCCGGCGAGGTGTTGATCTCGAGCAGGTACGGCTCGCTCTTGCCATCGCCATCCCGCAGCATGAAATCGACCCGGCTCCACCCGCGGCAACCCACCGCGTGATAGGCCTGCACTGCCAGCTCCTGCAGCCTCAGCGCCAGCGCGGCATCGACCGGGGCCGGGCACAGGTACTGCGTGTCGTCGGTGAAATACTTGTTCTGGTAATCGTAGTTGCCGCCCGGGGCACGGATCTCGATCACCGGCAGGGCGCGCGCATCGCGCCCGGTGCCGATCACCGGCACCGTCAATTCGCGACCACGGATGAATTCCTCGGCCAGCACCACGTCGTCGTATCGGGCGCACAGCGCGAAGCCTTCCTGCATGTCGGAATAGCCGTTGACCTTGGCGATGCCGATGGTCGACCCCTCATGCGGCGCCTTCAACATCAGCGGCAGGCCCAGTTGGTCGGGCACCACGCGCAATTGCTCGCGCGTGGTGGCATGGGCATCGAGCACGGCAAAGCGCGGCGTCGGCAAGCCGTGGGCCAGCCAGATGCGCTTGGTCATGACCTTGTCCATGGCAATGCTGGAGGCCATCACGCCGGGTCCGGTATAGGGCAGGCCCATCTGTTCCAGCGCCCCCTGCAGGGTGCCGTCCTCGCCGTAGCGCCCGTGCAGCGCGATGAAGACGCGGTCGAAGCGCTCGGCTTCCAGCTGGCCCAGGCTGCGCTCGGCCGGATCGAAGGGGTGGGCATCCACGCCCTTGCTGCGCAGGGCTTGCAGCACCCCGTTGCCGGACATCATCGACACTTCGCGCTCGGCCGAGCGACCGCCGAACAGCACGCCGACGCGGCCGAAGCCCTTGATGGTGGCCTGATCGATCATGCCGCACCTCCAGTCTTGTCGGTTGCCATGGTGGTCAGCCGGGCAGGCACGGCGGCGATCGAGCCGGCGCCCATGGTCATGACCACGTCGCCATCGCGCACCACGTTGAAGATGGTCTCGGGCATATCGGCGATATCGTCCACGAACACCGGCTCGACCTTGGCGGCGGCGCGCAACGCATGCGCCAGCGAACGCCCGTCGGCGGCCACGATCGGCGCCTCGCCGGCCGAATAGACCTCGGCCAGCACCAGCACGTCGGGCGTGGACAGCACCTTGACGAAGTCTTCGAACAGGTCGCGGGTACGGGTATAGCGGTGCGGCTGGAACGCCAGCACCAGGCGTCGACCGGGATAGGCGCCACGCGCCGCGGCAATGGTGGCGGCGGTCTCGACCGGATGGTGACCGTAGTCGTCGATCAGCGTGAAATGACCGGCCGGACGGCCTTCGGCGTCCACCAGCGGCACCTCGCCATAGCGCGTGAAGCGGCGTCCCACGCCGTTGAACTCGATCAGGGCCTTTTGCGTGGCGGCATCGTCGACGTCGAGCTCGCGGGCGATGGCGATGGCCGCGCAGGCGTTCTGCACATTGTGCATCCCGGGCTGGTTCAGGCTGATCTGCATCGGCGCATAGCCGTCCTGGATCACGGTGAATTCCATATGTCCGTCGACGGCACGGGCATCGATGGCGCGCACGTCGGCGTCTTCGTGGAAACCGTAGGTCAGGATCGGCTTGGAGATCATCGGCATGATCTCGCGCACGTGGGCATCGTCCAGGCACAGCACGGCCACGCCATAGAACGGCAGGCGCTGGGTGAACTCGACGAAGGCCTGTTTCAGGCGCGCGAAATCATGGTTGTAGGTCTCCATGTGATCGGCGTCGATGTTGGTGATGACCTCGATGACCGGCGTCAGGTTGAGGAACGAGGCGTCGGACTCGTCGGCCTCGGCCACGATGAATTCGCCGGTGCCCAGCTTGGCGTTGGCACCGGCGCTGGTGAGCCGGCCGCCGATGACGAAGGTCGGGTCCAGTCCGCCCTGGGCCAGCACGCTGGCCACCAGGCTGGTGGTGGTGGTCTTGCCGTGGGTGCCGGCAATCGCGATGCCCTTCTTCAGGCGCATCAGTTCGCCCAGCATCACTGCCCGCGGCACGATGGGAATATGTTTCTTGCGCGCGGCCAGCACCTCGGGATTGTCGCCCTTGACGGCGGTCGAGGTGACGATGGCGTCGGCGCCATCGATGTTCTCGGCCGCATGGCCATAGCGAATGGCCGCGCCCAGTTGCGCCAGGCGCTGGGTGGCGGCGTTGCTGCCCAGGTCGGAGCCCGAGACGCCATAGCCGAGGTTCAGCATGACCTCGGCGATGCCGCTCATTCCAGAGCCGCCGATACCGACGAAATGAATATTCTTGACGCGATGCTTCATGGTGCTACCAGCCCTTCGAGCACGCGCGCGATTGCCTCGTTGGCATCGCGCCGGCCTTGTTCGTATGCCGCCTGCGCCATTGCCTGGCATGCAGCGCGGTCCATTTTCTGCAGCAAACCCGCCAATGCCTGCGGCGTCAGTTCGCGTTGGGGCAAGTGGATGGCGGCCCCATTGGCGGCCATC
>NZ_AKJA01000105.1 GCF_000282575.1 Herbaspirillum sp. YR522
ACATGGCGGCGGCCGCCGCCATCAGCCCCAGTCGCCTGCACGAATGGTTCCAGGCCGAGACAAGCACCTCGCCCCGGGCGTGGCTGGCCGAAGTGCGGGTCCGTCATGCCTGCGACCTGCTGCGCCAGAGCACGCTGCCGCTGGCCGAGCTGGCCATGCGTTGCGGCTACACCGACCAGAGTGCGTTGACCCATGCCATGCGTCGGCTGCGCGCGACCACTCCCGGCGCCTATCGCCGCCAGCACGCGCAGGATGAACGACCAAAACAACCGTAGTCCGGCCCAAGATCGCTGCGCCCAACTGCGGCATACTTCGGGTCTCACTGATTCCTGAAGCCAACCATGCGTTCGACCACCCTGGTTCGCGGCGTGCTGTTCGGGGCCCTCGCCGGCGCCGCCTGGGGCCTGGTCTTCCTGGCCCCGGAACTGACCCGTGAATTCTCCCCCTGGCAATTGTCTGCCGGACGTTACCTTGCCTACGGGGTGTTTGCCGCAGTGCTGGTCGCGCCTCGCCTGGGCACGTTGGTGCGCCAGTTGCGCTGGCCCGAATGGCGTGCCCTGGTGTGGCTGAGCCTGCTTGGCAATGTGGTCTATTACGTGTTCCTGGCCAGCGCGGTGCAACTGGGGGGCATGGCGATGACCTCGCTGGTGATCGGCTTCCTGCCGGTGGCGGTGACCATCATCGGCAGCCGCGGCAGCGGTGCGGTACGGTTGTCGACGTTGTTGCCTTCGCTGCTGCTGGGACTGGGCGGCATCGGCTGCGTGGCCTGGCAGTCGCTGTCGGGTGCGCACGCCGGCGGCAGCCACCAGCTGACCGGCTTTGCCTGTGCACTGGGCGCGCTGGTGTCGTGGACCACCTATGCGGTCGGCAACAGCCGCTGGCTGGCGCGATTGCACGCCATCTCGGCGCACGACTGGAGCCTGTTGACCGGGCTGGTGACGGGGCTGCTGTCGCTGTTCATCGCCGTGCCTGCCTTCACGATCCTGCTGCAGCCGCACGACGGCGGCCAATGGACACGGTTCATCGCCGTGTCGGCCGGCGTGGCGCTCATCGCCTCGCTGTTCGGCAATGCCTGCTGGAACAACGCCAGCCGCCTGCTGCCGCTGACCATGATCGGCCAGATGATTTTGTTCGAGACACTGTTCGCGCTGCTATACGGCTTCCTGTGGGAGCAACGCCTGCCCACCTGGCTGGAAACCATCGCCATGGTGCTGGTGACGGCCAGCGTGTTGCTGTGCGTGTCGGCCCATCGGGTGGTCGATGAGGGCGGCGGGCATTGAGTCAGTCGCGCTGCGCGAGCTTCCTGAGCACATGCGCGGCGGCCACCAGGCCGAACGAGGCCGTCACCACCATGGCCGAACCGTAGCCGGCGCAATTGAGGCCGGTGACCCCGGCTGGCGCGGCCTCGTCGGTCACGTCGTTGCCGATATCCAGGTCGTCGGCGGCAGGCAGGTCGCAGGCCTCGGCCTCGGGCGCGCTGACCGGCTCGGTCGAGAACACCGCATCGATGTGGAACTTGTTACGGGTTCCGCGCGGAAAACCGTGCTGCGCGCGCAGTCGCTTGCGCACCTTGGCCAGCAGCGGCTCCTGTTCGGTGCGGCACAGGTCGCGCACTTCGATCATGGTGGGATCGACCTGGCCGCCGGCGCTGCCGATGGTCACCAACGGTACGCCATGCTGGCGGCACCAGGCAATCAAGGCGACCTTGGCCGGCACGTTGTCGATGGCGTCGACCACGTAGTCGAAACGACCGCCGCCGATCATCTGCTCGACATTGTCGGGTGTGATGAAGTCTTCCACTTCGCTCACCTGGCAGGTCGGGTTGATCTGCATGATGCGTTCGTGCAGCGCCGTGACCTTGGCTTTTCCCAGCGTGTCGCTGAGCGCATGGATCTGGCGGTTGACGTTGGACTCGGCCAGGTTGTCCAGGTCGATCATGGTGATATGGCCGATGGCGCTGCGTACCAGCGCCTCGACGATCCACGAACCGACGCCGCCGACCCCGACCACGCAGACCCGGGCGCTGGCAAAGCGCTGCAATGCCGCCGCGCCATACAGGCGGGCAACGCCGCCGAAGCGGCGTTCGTAGTCGATGTCGTGGGTGCTGGCGGGATTGGCGGATGAATTAGTCATGATGATGGCAAGCGATAACGATGATGCGCGATGTCAAACGCAACGGGCCGCAACAATGACGTTGCGGCCCGTTGCCGACGAACGATGGCGTCCCGGATCAGACCACGGCGCCGCCGTTCTCGTCCTTGGCCTTGACCGGCTTGATCAGGTCTTCGCGCTTCACGCCCAGCCACATGGCCAGCGCGGCGGCGACGAACACCGACGAATAGATACCGAACAGGATACCGATGGTCAGCGCCAGCGCGAAGTAGTGCAGCGTGGGACCGCCGAAGAAGAACATCGCCAGCACCATCATTTCGGTGCTGGCGTGGGTGATGATGGTGCGCGACATGGTGCTGGTGATGGCGTGGTTCAGCACTTCCGGCGGCGACATCTTGCCGAAGCGGCGATCACGGAAGGCTTCGCGCACGCGGTCGAACACCACCACCGATTCGTTGACCGAGTAACCCAGCACGGCCAGGATCGCGGCCAGCACCGTGAGCGAGAATTCCCACTGGAAGAACGCGAAGAAACCGAGAATGATCACCACGTCGTGCAGGTTGGCGATCACCGCCGCCACCGCGAACTTCCACTCGAAGCGGAACGCCAGGTAGACGATGATGCCCAGCACCACCATGGCCAGCGCCATCAGGCCGTCATGCGCCAGCTCGTCGCCGACCTGGGGGCCGACGAATTCGACGCGCTGCAGGCGCACCTCGGGGTCGTCGACCTTCAATGCGGCAGTCACCTTCTCGCTTTGCTGGCTGGCGTTCACACCCGGTTGCGCCGGCAGGCGGATCATCACGTCCTGGGCGGTACCGAAGCTTTGCACCAGCGTGTCGCGGTAACCCAGGCCTTCGATCGACTTGCGGATCTTCTCCAGGTCGGCCGGCTTGCTGTAGGCCATTTCCATGACCGTGCCGCCGGTGAATTCGATCGAGAAGTGCAATCCCTTGCTCAGCAGGAAGAACACCGCAGCGACGAAGGTCAGCGCCGAGACCACGTTGAAGATCAACGCATGGCGCATGAAGGGAATGTCTTTTTTGATGCGGAAAAATTCCATCACTATCCTTTCGGTGCAGGCCGCCGCGACTGGTCGGGCGGCCTGCTATATCACTGGCTGAAGGTTGGACTCACTTGGCGTCGCGCTTGGCAGCGGCGCGGCCGGAGGTGCCGAGGGCCTCGCCTTCGGGCTTCCAGATCTGGCCGATGGCCAGGCTGGAGAGCTTCTTCTTGCGACCGTACCAGAGGTTGACCACGCCGCGCGAGAAGAACACGGCCGAGAACATCGACGTCAGGATACCCAGGCAGTGCACCACCGCGAAGCCGCGAATGGCGCCCGAACCGAAGATCAACAGCGCCAGGCCGGCGATCAGGGTGGTGACGTTGGAGTCGAGGATGGTGGCCCAGGCACGGTCGAAACCGGTGGCAATCGCCGCTTGCGGCGAGTTGCCCGCGCGCAGCTCTTCACGGATACGTTCGTTGATCAGCACGTTGGAGTCGATCGCCATGCCCAGCGCCAGCGCAATGGCGGCGATACCCGGCAGGGTCAGCGTGATCTGCAGCGTCGACAGCAGCGCCACCAGCAGCAGCACGTTGACCGACAGCGCCAGGGCGCTGAAGAAACCGAACAGCTGGTAATAGATCACCATGAATACGGTCATCGCCAGGAAACCGTACAGTACCGAGTCGAAACCCTTCTTGATGTTGTCGGCGCCCAGTTGCGGTCCGATGGTGCGCTCTTCGATGATTTCCATCGGTGCCGCCAGCGAGCCGGCGCGCAGCAGCAGTGCCAGGTCACCCGAGGCCTCGGGCGAACCCATGCCGGTGATCTGGAAGCGCGAACCCAGTTCGGAGCGGATGGTGGCCACCGTCAGGACTTCCCCCTTGCCCTTCTCGAACAGCACGATGGCCATGTTCTTGCCCACGCGCTCGCGGGTGGCTTCGCGCATCTTGCGACCACCGTCGCCGTTGAGATCGATGCTCACGGCCGGCTGGTGGTTCTCGTCGAAGCTGGCCGAGGCGTTCGAGATGTAGTCGCCGGTCAGCACCGGTTCCTTGTTCAGGACCACGGGCGCACCCTTGCCGATCTTGAACAGCTCGGAACCAAACGGGATGGCGGCGGTTTCCTCGGTGCCGCGCACCACGCTCTCGTCGACCATGCGCACTTCCAGCGTGGCGGTGCGGCCGATGATGTCCTTGGCACGCGAGACGTCCTGCACGCCCGGCAGCTCGACCACGATGCGGTCGGCGCCCTGGCGCTGGATCAGCGGCTCGGCCACGCCCAGCTCGTTGACCCGCTTGGACAGGGTGCTGATGTTCTGCTTGACGCCTTCTTCCTGGGTCTGCTTGAGCGCTTCGGCACGCAAGGTCGCCACCAGCTTGAGGTCGTCACCGCTGCCGGCGTCGGCCAGCGCCAGCTCTTGCAGCTCGCCCAGCGCCGAGCGCGCCTTGTCGCGGGTATCGGCGTCACGGAACGAGATCTGGATGGCGTCGCCGGCACGGTTGATGCCGTTGTGACGGATGTTCTTGTCGCGCAACAGGCTGCGCACGCTGGACTGCAAGCCCTGGATGCGCTTGTTGAGCACGGCCTTGATGTCGACCTGCATCAAAAAGTGCACCCCGCCGCGCAAGTCCAGGCCCAGGTACATCGGGAACGCATGCAGGCTTTGCAGCCATTGCGGTGTATTGGGCAGCAAGTTGAAGGCGACCAGGTAGGTGGGGTCGGAAGGATCGCTGTTGAGCTCCTTCTCGAGCAGTGCCTTGGCCTTGAACTGGATGTCGGTGGTGGCAAAGCGCGCCCGCACCGACGGCTGTGCGCCGCTGTTGTCGAATGCCACGCTCTCTGCGGCCAGGTTGCCCCGGGTCAGGATCTGGTCGACACGACCTGCCACCACCGACTCGACCTTCATGGTCGACTTGGCGCTGCTGATCTGCACGGCCGGCGATTCGCCGAAGAAGTTCGGCACCGTATATATCGCGCCAAACAACAGGGCCACGACGATTAATACGTATTTCCAGAGAGAGTAACGATTCATGGTGTTGTGCTTCTAGCTGCGGACGGCGTGCCCCCGGGTGGCGCACAAACCATCACATTCATAACAACATGGGCGCATCAGCGATGCGCCCATCGAGACCGTTGCCGGAACTTACAGGCCCTTGATGGTGCCCTTTGGCAGCAGCGTGGTGACGGCGCCCTTTTGCACGATGATTTCGTTGCCTTCGGAGACTTCGATGGTGATGTAGCCATCGGCAACCTTGGTGATGCGGCCCAGCACGCCACCCGAGGTGACCACTTCGTCGCCCTTGGCCAGTGCATCCATCATGGCCTTCTGTTCTTTTTGACGCTTCATTTGCGGGCGGATCATCAGGAAGTACAGCACCACGAACATCAGGATGATCGGCAGGAAGCTGGTCAGGTTGCCCAGCATGCCGCCGGGTGCTGCAGCTGCCGTTTGTGCGAATGCGTCGGAAATAAACACGTAAGGCTCCAAAGGTTGATTAAAAAATAGCCCTGCATTCTAGCACTCTGCAGGCACCACTCCCCCAAATCGGGACGTCTTGCCGAAGATCAAGTCCGGTTTGCCGAGCTTGCAGGGAATTAGCCGGGGGTTGGCGGCGGTGGGCTGGGAGCGCTGGCCGGGGCCGGTTGTTGCCGGGCGGCACCGGCGATCGGGAGGGCGACCGGCGAACGGGTCGCGGTGAGGACGGGCGCCGGCCGGCTGGCGGCCGGACCGGCACGCCGTCCCCCTGCGCCCCGGGGTCCGGCGTACGGCAGGTGGTCAGTCGACCACGACCTTGCGCGGGCGTGCCGGGTCCGGCAGGCCGCAGGCCAGGAACTGCCCGCGACCGACGGCACCGCAGGCCTGCCCATCGCTGCAGACGATCTCGCCCCGCGAGAGCGTGATCACGGGCCAGCCGGTGACCTGCATGCCCTCGTAGGGGGTGTAGTCGACGTCGTGGTGCAGCATGTCGTTGCGGATGGTGACCTGCTTGTGCGGGTCCCAGATCGCGATGTCGGCATCGCTGCCGATGGCAATGGTGCCCTTGCGCGGATACAGCCCGTACATCTTGGCCGGATCGGTGGCGGTGAGCGCCACGAAACGGTTCAGGTCGATCCGCCCGCGCCCCACCCCTTCCGAGAACAGCAGCGGCAGGCGCGTCTCCAGCCCCGGCGTGCCGTTGGGGATATAACGGAACGGCACTTCCTGGCCGCCCGGCTTCTTGCCCTCGGGGTCGTCGTAGCGGAACGGCGCATGGTCCGACGAGAAGACGGTAAACAAGCCGCTGGCCAGCCCGTCCCATACATATTGCTGGTTGGCCTTGTCCCGCGGCGGCGGGCTGCACACGCACTTGGCGCCGTGGTAGCCCGGCTGGTCCAGGTCATCGGCGCTCAGCACCAGGTATTGCGGGCAGGTCTCGGCATAGATACGCAGGCCCTGTCCATGGGCCCAGCGAATCTGCTCGATGGCTTCCTTGCCCGAGACATGCACGATCAGGATCGGCACGTCCACCAGCTCGGACAAGGCGATGGCGCGGTGCGTGGCTTCGCGCTCGACCAGCATCGGGCGCGAGCTGGCGTGGTACTTGGGGGCGGTCAGCCCGGCCTGCTCCAGCTGCTCGGTCAGCCAGCCGATGCAGTCGGCGTTCTCGGCATGCACCATCACCATTGCCCCCTCGCGCCGCGCCACGGCCAGCAGCTCCAGTATCTGGCGGTCGTTGAGCTTGAGGTCGTCGTAGGTCATGTAGATCTTGAACGAGGTATAGCCTTCGCGCACCAGTTGCGGCAGCTCATGCTTCAAGACCTGTTCGGTGGGGTCGCTGACGATCATGTGGAAGGCATAGTCGATCACCGCCTTGCCTGCCGCGCGGCGATGATAATCGTCGACCGCCGCGCGCAGCGACTGCCCCTTGGCCTGCGCGGCGAACGGAATCACGGTGGTGGTGCCGCCGCAGGCGGCCGAGACGGTGCCGCTGCGGAAGTCGTCGGCCATGCGCAGGCCCTCTTCCATCGGCTGGTCGAGATGGCAATGCGCATCCACCCCGCCCGGCAGCACCAGCTTGCCGGCGGCGTCGATCTCGGTGCGCCCGGGTCCCAGGTCGCACCCCAGCATGGCCACCTTGCCGTCCCGGATGCCGACATCGCATTGCATGATGTCGGCCGCGGTGGCCACGGTGCCGTTGCGGATGACCAAGTCGAATTGTTCCATGATGGCCACTCAGTTGACGTCGCGAAACAGCGAGCCCCAACCGCGGATGCGCGATGGATCGGCGCCGGCTTGCCTGAGCGACTTCCAGACCACGGTCGAGATGGTGTCGTAGATCGGGATGCCCACTTCCCTCTCCAGCTCTTCGACCAGCGGCGCGCCGCGCAGGTTGGTGCAGAAGATGGTGATGGCCTGCGGCTTGTCGCGCGCGACCTCGCGCACCATGGCCCGCAACTGGTCGGCCCCGACTTCGGAAAACGAGAAATTATCCTGCTGGCGCAGATGGCGTTCGGACACGCATTCGTAGCCGGCGCCGCCGTAGTTCTTGATGATGGCGGCCTGCACCTCGTCCAGGTAGGGCGTGACCAGGCCGAAGCGCTTGACGCCGGTGATGTCGAAGATTTCGTTGAGGGCCAGCACCGAGGTGCAGGCGGCGATGCCGGTGGCATCGGTGATACGGCGGCACAGGCGTTCGTCGGCATCGAAGCCGAGCCAGCCCGAGGAGGTGCCGTTCCAGCCGATGCTGCCGACCTTGGCGTGCGACAGCAATTCGGCCGCGCGCAGGATCTCGCTATCGTCGAACTGCGACAGGGCCTGGTTCGACAGCGCGATCTCGGTCACCCGGAAGCGCCCGAAATGCGCGCTGGCCTCGGCGATATCGGCGATCATCGCCGTCGTTACCGGCTCCAGCGTGGTATTGGAGGATGGCGTGAGCATGCCCAGCAGGGTACGTCGTGTCATGGTTTTCCTTTCAGGCGGCCAGCTTGGCGGCGTCGGCGTGGGCCAGCGCCGATTCTTCGCGGATCAGGCCCAGCACATGGCGCTTGGCCTGGTTGAATTCGTGGGTGGTGGTGTCGCGCGGGCGCGGCAAGTCGATATCGATCAGCTCACGCATGCGGCCCGGGCGATGCGTCATCACCGCTACCTTGGTGGCCAGGATCAGCGCCTCGTCGACGCTGTGGGTGACGAACACGATGGTGCCTTCGTAGCGCTGCCACAATGCCACCAGTTCTTCCTGCATTTCCATCTTGGTCTGGGCGTCCAGGGCCGCGAAGGGCTCATCCATCAGGATCACCGACGGATTCTGCAACAAGGCCCGGGCGATCCCGACCCGTTGCGCCATGCCGCCCGAGAGCTCGCCGGGGAAATGGTTCTCGAAGCCCTTGAGCTTGACGGTCTCGATGAAGGGCTGGGCCGCCGCCCGGCGCTCGGCCGCGCTCTTGCCCTGCAGCTTGAGCGAGAAAGCCACGTTGTCCCATACCGGCAGCCAGGGCATCAGGTTGGCCTGCTGGAACACCATGCCGCGATCGGCGCCGGGGCCGGCGATAGGCCGGCCGTCGACCTTGACCTGGCCGCTGGTGGGAAACTCGAAGCCGGCGATCATGTTGAGCAGCGTCGACTTGCCGCAGCCCGAAGGGCCCAGCAGGCACAGGAATTCCTTCTTCTCCAGTTTCAGGCTGACGTGGTCGATGGCCAGCATGTCGGCGCCACCCTTGCGGTCCTTGAACACCTTGACGATATTGTCGAGTTCGATGAATGCCATGGTCGTTTCCTTTTTCAAGCCCTGCCCTGCACGGTCGATACCTGCTGCCAGCGCAGCATCGAATTCATGATGCGCTTCAAGATCCAGTCCGCCAGGAAACCCAGCAGGCCGATGCTGATCATGGCCGCGATGACCAGGTCATAGCGCAGGAAGTAATAAGAATCCCATAAGGCATACCCGAGACCACTCTTGACCGCCACCATCTCGGCCGTGACGGTGAGCATCCAGGCGCTGCCGATACCGATGCGCAAGCCGGCGAAGATGCTCGGCATGGCCGCCGGCAGGATCACGAAGCGCAGCAGCTGGCCCTGCCTGGCGCCGGCCATGGCCGCTGCCCGCAGCAGGTTGCGATCGGCATTCTTGACGCCATGCACGGTGTTCATCAGGATCGGGAAGAAGGCGCCCAGGAACACCAGGAAGATGGCCGGCTTGTTGGCAATGCCGAACCAGATGATGGCCAGCGGGATCCACGACACCGGCGGGATCGGTCGCAGCATCTGCACCGTGGGTTCGATCGCCCGTTCGACCCAGCGCCACCAGCCGATGGCCACGCCCAGCGCAATGCCCGAGATGGCCGCGATCAGGTAGCCGGCAGTGACCCGCATGCTGCTGGCCATGGCGTCGAAGATCCATTTTCCGCTGCTGTCCTGGGCTGCTTCGTTGATGCCGAATATCCAGTCCATCCAGGTCACCAGCACCCGCGACGGCGCCGGCAGCAGCGCCGCCGGAATCACGCCGGACCGGGAGAAGACCTCCCAGCACAGCAACAGCAGACCCGGCACCGCAAAGCGCCACTTCGCTTGCGACAGGGAACGCATCAATCCATTCATGGCAACTCCTTGGTCGGGTTCAATAGCCCAGTTCGGACTTGGGCTTGCCGGTGACGCTGATCAGGAAGCTATAGTCCAGGTTCTTCTCCGCCTGCGGTGCGACATCGCCCGAGACGTACTTGAGGTCTTTCATCATGCCGGCGATGGCGCGGGTCTGGGTGCGGTACATGCGATAGTCGGGATAGGCGTTCTTGAGCGCTTCATTGGCGACCTTCGGGTCCAGCCCGGTGGCCTTGACGATGCTGCCCACCCAGGCCTGCTTGTCCTTCTGCAGGTTGTCGACCAGGCGCACCACCGCGGCCACGGTCTCCTTGACCTCGGCCGGATGCTCCTTGATCACGTCCGAGCGGGTCACGATCAGGTTGGTCAGGCGCCCGGCGGCCTGGTCATACGGGTAGGCGAAGTGCTGGCCCACGCCGCTCATGCGGATCTGCGAGGCAAACGGCTCGACCGAGCAGATCAGCTCGACCTCGCCACGCGACAGCGCTGCGGCGTGGTCGGACGGGTTGGGAATGTTGACGAACTGCACGTCCCTGGATGGATCGATGCCGTGTCCGGCCAGCTCGCCCCGCATGTGCAGGTCCTGCGCGTTGCCGCGCGAGGCCGCGATGCGGAAAGGCTTGCCCTGCGCCTTGTATTGCGCAACCAGGTTCTTCAGGCCGGCCCAGTCGTCGGCGGCCAGCTTGATATCGCGCCCCAGCAGCATCTCCGAGCCACCATTGACCTGCCCCGACACGGCCACCAGGTCGAAGCCCTTGTCCAGGCCGCTGACGTAGGCCAGGTAGGTCACCTGGGCAATATCGACGCTTTTCGATACCAGCGCGGTCAGCGCATCGCTGCCGGCGGTGAAGTTGATGCCCTCGATGTCGACGTTCTGGGCCAGCGCCGGCACCAGCGACATCGACAGGCAGTGCGCACACTTGGCATAGGCCAGCTTGATGCGGGGCTTGGACTGCGCTGCGGCAGGACCGGCCGCCAGCACGCTACCGAACAGCACGGCGGCCAGCGCGACGCGGGTCAAGGAAAGACCGAAGGGGGACTTGCGCACTTGCTTTTGCATCATTTTTCTCCCGAGATGAACAAATCGAAAAACGGATTGTGACAATTTAGATTTTTATTGCCACGATTAATGCAATAGCTGTGCCAGGTTGTGGATGCCGATGGCTGTCACGGCGGATTCCCTGAATGACAGGCTTTTCCAGCGCCATGCGGATGGAGGACGGTGCCCGGTTGCGTGCGGGAACAAGAGGAAGATGCACCAGCATGAGACGAATATGAGGTGCACCGCGCCAAATGGCCCCACATGAGTGCAACATTTTTATTTCTAATTGCGAATACTTCGTTGACATATTGTGACAATCAATCGTCACAATTTTCGGCTATGATGCGCAGTGATTGCATGCCGCCCTCTATAACCAGTGATTCTCGCCAAGACATGACCACCTCTACCGCCCCCGACGCCGCCGCCCGCAGGAAACGCAGCGTCAAGCCGGACAACAGCCCCTTGCCCGGCCAGGCGATCAATACCCGCCCGATGGCCGGCGACGCTATCTACGAGCGCATCCTGAGCGCGATCATGGAGCACCGGCTCACGCCCGGCACCAAGCTGGTGGAAGAAAAGCTGGCCAGCATCTTCGGCGTGAACCGCACGCGGGTGCGTGAAGTGCTGGCGCGCTTGTCGCACGAAGGCCTGCTGACCACCATTCCCAATCGCGGCGCCTTTGTCGCCAGCCCGACCCCGGACGAAGCGCGCGCCATCTTCGCGGCGCGCCGCATCCTGGAGCCGGCGCTGCTGCGCCACCTGTGCGAGCACACCAGCCCGGCGCACATCGAGCAGTTGCGCGCTCATGTGGCACAGGAAGCCGAGGCCCGCGAGCGGGGCGAGCGGCGTGCCATCATCCGGCTGTCGGGCGAATTCCACATCCGCATCGCCGACCTGGTCGAGAACCCCGTGATGAGCAAGATGATGCGCGAGCTGGCTTCGTTGACGTGCCTGATCATCGTGCTGTACGACTCGCCCACGGTGCCGGCCTGCACCCATGACGACCACGGCACCATCATCGACGCCATCGAGCAGGGCCGCACCGAAGAGGCGGTGGCAGCCATGATCGGCCACCTGCATCACATCGAGCAGGTGCTCGACATGAGCACGCCGCCGGGCGAAGAAGAAGACCTGGAAGAAATGCTGGGCATGGACTGACCCGGGGCTGACCGGTTTGCCGTGCTGCGGATGGCGGCAAAATGTGCCACAGTGCAAAGCGCGCGTATCGCAACGACGCGCCTATAAAAGCACAGGAGACCATGCATGCTGCCGACCACGCCGCAGGGCTATGAAGAGATCGTGTCCGCATTTCGCTGGGACATTCCCGCACACTACAACATCGGCGTCGATGTCTGCGACAAGTGGGCCGCGCAGCAGCCCGGGCGATTGGCCCTGGTCCATGTTGACCAGCACGGCTGCGCGCAGCACTACAGCTTTGGACGGATCAAGACCCTGTCGGACCGCATGGCCAACCTGCTGCGCGCGCATGGCGCCGGCGTGGGCGCGCGGGTGGCGGTGTTGCTGCCGCAATCGCCCGAAGCGGCGTTCTCGCATGTGGCCGCCTACAAGGCCGGATGCATTGCCATCCCGCTGTTTTCGCTGTTCGGTACCGAGGCGCTGCAGTACCGCCTGCAGGACAGCGCCACCACAGTGGTGGTCACCAATGCGGATGGCGCGGCCAAGCTGGCGCAGATCCGCCATACGCTGCCGCAATTGCGCGCGGTGCTGTGCAGCGATGGCGCAGCGCCCGGCGCGCTCGACCTGCATGCCGAGCTGGCGCTCCACAGCGACCGCTTTACTGCCGTCGACACCCGCGCCGACGACCCGGCACTGATCATCTATACCTCCGGCACCACCGGCCAACCCAAGGGTGCGCTGCATGCGCACCGGGTACTGCTGGGTCACCTGCCAGGCGTGGAAATGTCGCACAACCTGTTTCCGATGGCCGGCGACCGCATCTGGACCCCGGCCGACTGGGCCTGGATCGGCGGCTTGCTGGACGTCTTGCTGCCGGCATGGCATCACGGCGTGGCGGTGGTGGCGCATCGCTTTGCCAAGTTCAGCGGCGAGGCCGCCTTCCAGTTGCTGCAGGACCAGCAGGTACGCAATTGCTTTTTGCCGCCCACGGCATTGAAGATGATGCGTACCGTCCCCGCGCCGCGGGAGCGCTGGCAGCTGGCGCTGCGATCGGTGGCCAGCGGCGGCGAATCACTGGGTGCGGAGCTGCTGGAGTGGGGCCGCCAGACCTTCGGCCTGACCATCAACGAGTTCTACGGGCAGACCGAGTGCAACATGACGGTGTCGTCCAATGGGGCGATCATGCCGGTGCGACCGGGCAGCATCGGGCGCGCAGCACCCGGCCATCGGGTCGAGATCGTCGACGACGGCGGCCAGTTGCTGCCGGTCGGCGCGCACGGCAACATCGCCGTGCTGCGCCCGGATCCGGTAATGTTCCTGCAGTACTGGAACAAACCCGAGGCCACCGCCGGCAAGTTTGCCGGCGACTGGCTGCTGACCGGCGACACCGGCAGCAAGGACGCCGACGGCTACATCCGCTTCGTCGGTCGCGATGACGATGTGATCACCTCGGCCGGCTACCGCATCGGCCCCGGTGAAATCGAGGACAACCTGTTGCAGCATCCGGCGGTGAAGATGGCCGCCGTGATCGGCGCGCCGGATGCCGAACGCACCGAGATCGTGGTGGCCATCGTGGTGCTCAACGCCGGCCGGGTCGGCAGCGACGACCTCAAGCGCGAGATCCAGCAGCACGTCAGGACGCGGCTGGCAGCGCATGAATACCCGCGCGAGGTCTATTTCGTGGAGGAACTGCCGATGACCACCACCGGCAAGGTGATCCGGCGCGAATTGCGCGCCATGGTGCAGCAATGGCGCCAGGACGCCGGCCCGGGCAGCAACTGAGGTCGCCGCTTCGAGGCAGGATCAGGCGCCGCGTGCCCGGTCCTGCTTGAACCTGGCCACGAAGGCCTGGAACTGCCCGGCGTCGATGGCGTCGCGCATTTCCTGCATCAGTTCGAGGTAATAGTGCAGGTTGTGCACCGTGTTCATGCGCGCGCCGAGGATTTCGCCGGCGCGATGCAGGTGATGCAGGTAGGCCCGCGAGAAGTTCTTGCAGGCGTAGCACGAACAGCTCTCGTCATAGGGCTTGTCATCGTCCTTGTAGCGGGCGTTCTTGATCTTGATGTCGCCGTAGCGGGTGAAGATCCAGCCGTTGCGCGCATTGCGGGTGGGCATGACGCAATCGAACATGTCGACGCCGTTGGCGACGCCGGCGACCAGGTCTTCCGGCGTGCCCACGCCCATCAGGTAATGCGGCTTGTCGGCCGGCAGCCGCGGGCCGACGTGTTCCAGCACCCGCATCATGTCTTCCTTGGGCTCGCCCACCGACAGGCCGCCGATGGCGATGCCGTCGAAGCCCAGTTGCTCCAGCCCGGCCAGCGATTCGTCGCGCAAGCTCTCGAACATGCCGCCCTGGACGATGCCGAACAGGGCATTCGGATTTTCGCCGCCGTCGAATTCGTCCTTGGAGCGCTTGGCCCAGCGCAGCGACATGCGCATCGACTTGCCGGCTTCTTCACGGGTGGCCGGACGGCCATCGATCTCGTAGGGGGTGCATTCGTCGAACTGCATCACGATGTCCGAATCGAGCACGCGCTGTATCTGCATCGAGATCTCGGGCGACAGGAACAGGCGGTCGCCGTTGATGGGCGACGCAAACTTCACGCCCTCCTCGGTGATCTTGCGCATCTCGCCCAGCGAAAACACCTGGAAGCCGCCGGAGTCGGTCAGGATCGGCTTGTCCCAGCCGATGAACTTGTGCAGGCCACCGAATTTCCTGACCACTTCCAGGCCCGGCCGCAGCCACAGGTGGAAGGTGTTGCCGAGGATGATCTGGGCCTCGATCTCGTTCAACTCGAGCGGCGACATGGCCTTGACCGAACCGTAGGTGCCGACCGGCATGAAGATGGGCGTCTCGACGGTGCCGTGATTGAGTTTGACGCGACCGCGACGAGCCAGGCCGTCGGTCTTGAGCAGGGTGAATTCAAGCATGATTGGTGCAGGTGAGCAGCATGGCGTCGCCGTAGCTGAAGAAACGATAATGCTGGGCGATCGCGTGCGCATAGGCGGCGCGAATGTTGTCGTAGCCGGCGAAGGCCGACACCAGCATCAACAGGGTGGATTTAGGCAAATGGAAATTGGTCACCAGGCGGTCGACCGTCCTGAAACGGTAGCCGGGCGTGATGAACAGGCGGGTGTCGGCGCTGCCGGCTTCGAGCTGGGCGCCCTGGGAAGCCGATTCCAGCGCCCGCATGCTGGTGGTGCCGACCGCTACCACCCGTGCGCCGGCGGCCTTGGTGGCGCGCACCGCGTCCACCGTGGCTTGGCCGATGGTGTACCACTCGCTGTGCATGTTGTGCTGCGACAGGTCTTCCACGCGCACCGGCTGGAAGGTGCCGGCGCCGACATGCAGGGTGACGAAGGCATGGCGCACGCCACGCGCGGCCAGCGCCGCCAGCAGCGCCTGGTCGAAATGCAGGCCGGCGGTAGGCGCGGCCACCGCCCCGGGCGTCTTGGCGTAGACGGTCTGGTAACGCGTCTCGTCGAACGAATCGGCTTCGTGTTCGATATAGGGCGGCAGCGGCAGGCTGCCGTACTGTTCCAGTAGTGCGAATACATCGGACGGGAAGTGCAGCGTGAAGAATTCGCCGCAGCGCTCGCCGACGGTGACATCGAAGGCATCGGCCAGGCGGATGCGGGTGCCGGCCGGGGGCGACTTGGAAGCGCGGACCTGGGCATGCACCGTACGCGTGTCGAGCACCCGCTCGACCAGCGCCTCGATCTTGCCGCCGGTTTCCTTGACGCCGAAGAAGCGCGCCTTGAGCACGCGCGTGTCATTGAATACCAGCAGGTCGCCCGGCGCCAGCAGGGAGACGATATCGCCGAAGTGGCGGTCGGTCAGTTGCGCGCCAGCGACTTCCAGCAGGCGCGAGCCGCTGCGCTCGGGCAGCGGGGTCTGCGCGATCAGCTCGGGGGGGAGGACAAAGTCGAAATCGGAAAGGGAATACATGAAGAAAACCTGCAAGAACCACACGTAAGCGGCCGGCATCGGGGTGCCTCATGGGCATGGCCAGCCGACCAAACCCGCTATTTTACGCTGTCCTGCACGCTGCCTGCGGTTTTGCGATGGCTGGCCGTCCTTGCCCGTGGCCATCGTCGGCGGCGCACCAGGCCGGACTGGCGGCCGGCACGCTGCGCTTGCACCGGGCGCCGTCGGCAAGCGAGCGGCGCCGCCCCAGAAAGTCGCGATACACTGTAATTAATCACAGTACAATAGCGACATCCTGTTGACCTGCCCACAGGCGCCGCGGCGCGCCTGCTTTCCGCCCTCACATGCCCGTCACCGCAAAACAGCCTCCCGGCAAGACGCCGACCAAGAAAAAAAGCGCCAAGGGGACGGCAGCCCAGCCCGAGAACAAGCTGGTCAAGCTGGGCCTGCACAACGACATGGACCTGGCGCTGCATCTGCCGCTGCGCTACGAAGACGAAACCACCTTGATGAGCATCGCCGAGGCTTCGCTGCATGGCCTGCAGACGGTCCAGGTCGAAGGCGTGGTGACGGCCTGCGATGTGCAGTTTCGCCCGCGCCGCCAGCTGGTGGTCACCATCGGCGACGACAGCGGCCAGCTGGTGATGCGCTTTCTCAACTTCTACGGCAGCCAGACCAAGCAGCTGGCCGAAGGCACCCGGGTGCGGGTGCGCGGCGAACTGCGGCATGGCTTCTTCGGCGCCGAGATGGTCCATCCGTCGTACAAGGTGGTCAACCTCGATGCGCCCCTGCCCGAGGTGCTGACCCCGGTCTATCCGGCCGGCGAGGGCCTGTCGCAGGCGTTCCTGCGCCGCGCCATCGCCAATGCGCTGGGCCGGCTCGACTGGAGCGACACGCTGCCGGCGTCGATGCTGGACACCTTGCAGCTGGCGCCCTTCGAGGCTTCGGTGCGGCTGCTTCACAATCCTCCGCCGGAGGTCGACGAACATGCGCTGATGGAGCGCTCGCATCCGGCCTGGGTGCGCATGAAGTTCGACGAACTGCTGGCCCAGCAACTGTCGCTCAAGCGGGCACAGGCGGCGCGCCGCGCCAAGAGCGCGCGGGCGCTGCCGGTCACCGGCCATGTCACCCAGGAACTGACGCGGGTGCTGCCGTTTCGCTTGACCGCTGCCCAGGCACGGGTGCTCGACGAGATCCGCGCCGACCTGCGCGCGACCTATCCGATGCAACGCCTGCTGCAGGGCGACGTGGGCAGCGGCAAGACCGTGGTGGCGGCGCTGGCTGCGGCCCAGGCCATCGACAGCGGTTGCCAGGCGGTCTTGATGGCGCCCACCGAAATCCTGGCCGAACAGCATTTCCGCAAGATCGCAGCCTGGATGGAGCCGCTCGACATCGGCGTGGCATGGCTGTCGGGCAGCCAGAAGAAGAAGGAAAAGAGCGAGGCCCTGCAGCATATCGAATCGGGCGCGGCGCGGCTGGTGGTGGGCACCCATGCCCTGATCCAGGACACGGTGCAGTTCCAGAACCTGGGCCTGGTGATCGTCGACGAGCAGCATCGCTTCGGCGTCGGGCAGCGCCTGGCACTGCGCAACAAGAGCATCGTGCCCGGTGCCCAGTCCGATGCCCTGGTGCCGCACCAGCTGATGATGTCGGCTACCCCGATACCGCGCACGCTGGCCATGACCTATTACGCCGACCTCGAAGTGTCGGTGATCGACGAGCTGCCGCCGGGGCGCTCGCCCATCGTCACGCGCGTGATCGACCAGAACCGCCGCGACGAAGTCATCGAACGGGTCCATGCGGCCGCCCTCGAGGGCAAGCAGATCTACTGGGTCTGCCCGCTGATCGAAGAATCCGAGGCGCTGCAGCTGCAGACTGCCACCGACACCCATGCCACGCTGTCGGCGGCCCTGCCCGGCCTGACCATCGGCCTGGTGCATGGACGCATGAAACCGGTCGACAAGCAGGTGGTCATGGAAGGCTTCAGCCGTGGCGCCGTGCATGTGCTGGTGGCCACCACCGTCATCGAGGTCGGGGTGGACGTACCCAATGCATCGCTGATGGTGATCGAGCACGCCGAGCGCTTCGGGCTGTCCCAGTTGCACCAACTGCGTGGCCGGGTCGGGCGCGGATCGGCTGCCAGCGTCTGCCTGCTGCTCTACCAGGGGCCGCTGGGGGGTACCGCCAAGCAACGGCTGGCGACCATGCGCGAGACCACCGACGGCTTCGAGATCGCCCGCCGCGACCTCGACATCCGCGGCCCCGGTGAGTTTCTGGGCGCGCGCCAGTCGGGCGAGGCCATGCTGCGCTTCGCCGACCTGGCCACCGACCAATGGCTGGTGGAAAAAGCCCGGGATACCGCCCAGGCCCTGCTCGACAACGCCCCCGATATCGTCGACCGCCACCTGACCCGCTGGCTCGGCGGACGCGAGGATTACCTGAAAGTGTAGGCCCGCTGCGGACTGGCGCGCGGTGCGCAGGATGTCAACTGGCACGCCAGATCGTGCGCTGCGTGCCCTCTGTCGCAATGATCAAGAAAAAACTGGCACGTAACCTCATGCGTTAATCAACGGAATGTTCGCGGAACGTCGATTGACTCCGTTGTTTTCGCACGCCAACCTACGTGATCGGCGAGATTCCTTTTATTTTTCCCCATCTTTACATCGATCTGGAACTCGCCATTGTTGCAAAGCAACGCAGCGTCGACGCGGGAGGCGGAGGATAACCGCAGCGCCGATGGCCATAAGAATCGCAGTTCAGATAACGAGGAACCTTCCATGCTAGTGTCGAGCCACGACCCATTCCAACCGGCGCGCCGGCCACTGTGTCCGCGCTGCCAGCGCGCCCAGTCGGCGTGTATCTGCCACTGGATCTCGCCCATCAACCATGCCTTCGACGTGCTGATCCTGCAGCATCCGGGCGAATCCAACAACGCCAAGAACAGCGCCCGCCTGTTGCACCTGAGCCTGCCACACAGCCGCCTGGCCGTCGGCGAGATCTTCGAACCGACCGAGCTCAAGACGCTGTTGTTCGGCCCCTCGCTGCTGCCGTCCGAATTTACCGAAGGCGACAGTGCCGGCGCCGAACCCGAGATGCATCCGATCCTGCTCTATACCGAAGACGCCGGCACCCCGGCCAGCTCCCGCTTCGATGCCCGCACCATGCTGATCGACGAGGTCCATCCGGTCGAACGGCTGCGCCTGGTGATTCTCGATGGCACCTGGCGCAAGAGCCGCAAGATGTTCTACGAAAACCCGCTGTTGCAGGCGCTGCCCAGGCTGGCCCTGGTCGATACGCCACTGTCGCAGTACATCATTCGCAAGGCACACAAGCCCGAGCAGCTGTCGACCCTGGAGGCGGCCGGCTACGCGTTGATGCAGCTGGAACGCAACAGCGAGAAATATCATCCGCTGCTCAATGCCTTCGATGGCTTCATCCTGCAACAGGGCTATCTGCGTATCCATGCACAGGCGGCGCGACGCACATGATGTTGGCCGGCAGGCAGAGCGCGCGTGCCGCTTTGGTGTGCGGTGCGCCAATGGGCATATAATTGCGAGATCCTGAAAATTGACGATTGCCTTCATGGCGCGCAATCCACGCTCAATCCCACCCGCGACCACCAATAGACATGAGTTCAGAATTCCAGCAATTGGCAGATAAAGTCAGCCAGCTCGCCCGGCTGGCACAAGGCCTGCGCGACGAAAACGCAGAACTTCGGCGCAACGTCAAATCGCTTGCCGAGCAGAACGCAGAATTGAACCTGCGCGTCGACCAGGCCTACGATCGTGTCTCGGCCATCCTGTCCACATTGCCCGTGGCCGAAGTCGATGAGCTCGACGACGCCTCCGCCGAACAGGAGACCGCATGACCATCCAGATCCAGGCCACCATCATGGGCCAGTCGTATACCCTGGCCTGCCGTGAAGGCGAACAGGCGGCGCTGCATCATGCGGTCAGCTACCTCGACCAGAAGATGCGCGTCATCCGCGACGCCGGCCGCATCAAGGGCACCGACCGCATCGCCGTCATGGCCGCGCTCGGGATTGCCGCCGAGTTGCTGTCGACCCAGCATGGCGAAGGTCCGTTTGCCGGCCTGACGCTGGCCGAATGGAAGCAGCAGATCAGCAATATCAATGAAGTGCTGGACCAGGCTCTTGCGCCACAGGAAAAGCTGTTCTGAACTGCCACTTGCCTTGCCCGACGGCCGTCTTCGGACGGCCGTTTTCGTTGACGGTCGACGTTGGCAAGACGACAAATCGTCCCAGCCGTCGGGACACGATGCCGCCGTGCCTGGCCCTGGCTCGGGCGCAATGACATCCGGTTACAAATCAGGGATTATTTTTATAACTAAACCTTGGTATGGCGACTCGAATGAGTTAGACTTTGTACTCCTGCCGTGTTCGCGATTGCCATATATTCCTTGAACCATTTACGAGCATAGGTTGTGGGACCGTTCGATGGGCGTGAGCGTCGCTAGACCGATGAACCCGAAATTGAACTACTGCAGCCAACTTGAACCTGTAAGGTTCAGGATGCCGGCACAGCGGCACAGGCGGGGCTTAATTCCCCATGGAAAACGGCTGCTTACGCAGCCGTTTCTATTTCCTGCCTTGCATTCCCGACCGACCTTCTGCTGCGCGGCCATCGTGGCGCTCACTGCTCACGCTTGCGCGTCTTGCGCTCGCTGCCCACCTCGGCAATCGCGTCCTCGAACTCGGTCACGTCCTCGAAGCTCTTGTAGACCGATGCGAAGCGGATATAGGCGATCTTGTCCAGGCGCTTCAACTCCCGCATCACCAGTTCGCCGATCTGACCCGACATCACCTCGCGCGCCCCGCTCTGCAACAGTTTTTCCTGGATGCTCTGCAGTGCCGCGTCCAACGCCTCGGCCGACACCGGTCGCTTGCGCAACGCCAGCATCAGGCTGCCACGCAGCTTGCCTGCATCGAAGTCGGTGCGACTGCCGTTCTTCTTGACGATCACCGGCAAGGTCAGCTCGATCCGCTCGTAGGTCGTGAAGCGCTTGTCGCACGCATCGCAGCGACGACGACGCCGGATAGAGCTGCCATCCTCGGCCACGCGGGTGTCGAGTACCGGGGTATCTTCGTGATTACAGAATGGGCACTTCATGGCGGCAATGAGACCAATCGTTGAATGTTGCTGAAAAGCCGGATAAGACGACGGCGTCCTGGGCGGACGCCGTCTCTTGCCGTCTGATGCGACCCTGTGCCAGGGCCGCGGGCCAGGATCAGCCGTAGACCGGGAAAGCGTCGGTCAGCTTCTTGACCTCTACCTTGACCCGTTCGATGGTCGCGGCGTCATGCGGATTGTCCAGCACATCGGCGATCAGGTTACCGACCTTCTCTGCTTCGGCTTCCTTGAAACCGCGGGTGGTCATGGCCGGGCTGCCCAGGCGGATGCCCGATGTCACGAACGGCTTCTGCGGATCGTTGGGAATACCGTTCTTGTTGCAGGTGATGTGGGCGGTACCCAGGATCGCCTCGGCTTCCTTGCCGGTCAGGTTCTTCGGCTGCAGGTCGACCAGCATCACGTGCGACTCGGTACCACCCGAGACGATACGCAGGCCGCGCTTGATCAGGGTCTTGGCCAGCACATCGGCGTTCTTGACCACCTGTTGCTGGTAAGCCTTGAATTCAGGCGACGCCGCTTCCTTGAATGCCACGGCCTTGGCGGCGATGACGTGCATCAGCGGACCACCCTGTATGCCGGGGAAGATCGCCGAATTGATGGCCTTCTCGTGCTCGGCCTTCATGAGGATCACGCCGCCGCGTGGGCCACGCAGCGACTTGTGGGTGGTCGAGGTGACGAAATCGGCGTGCGGCACCGGGTTCGGATAGACACCTGCGGCGATCAGGCCGGCGTAGTGCGCCATGTCGACCATGAAATAAGCGCCCACTTCCTTGGCGATCCGTGCGAAACGCTCGAAATCGATGCGCAGCGAATAGGCCGATGCGCCGGCGATGATCAGCTTGGGCTTCTTTTCGCGCGCCAGGGCTTCCATGGCTTCGTAGTCGATCTCTTCTTTCTCGTTGAGGCCGTAAGACACCACGTTGAACCACTTGCCCGACATGTTGAGCGCCATGCCATGGGTCAGGTGACCACCTTCGGCCAGCGACATCCCCATGATGGTGTCGCCCGGCTTGAGCATGGCGAAGAACACGCCCTGGTTGGCCTGCGAACCCGAGTTGGGCTGCACGTTGGCGGCTTCGGCACCGAACAGCGCCTTGAGACGATCGATTGCCAGTTGCTCGGCGACATCGACGAATTCACAGCCGCCGTAGTAGCGCTTGCCCGGATAGCCCTCGGCATACTTGTTGGTCAGCTGCGAACCCTGTGCTTCCATCACGGCCGGCGAAGTGTAGTTCTCGGAAGCGATCAGCTCGATATGCTCTTGCTGGCGGGTGTTTTCCTTCTGGATGGCGGCCCACAGGTCCGGATCGGCCTTGGCCAGGGTCAGGTTCTTGTCAAACATGGTTTCTCCAATTGATGAGATGCGACCGAAAATCGCGCAGTCACCGGACGCGCCGGTCGGACGGTCGATTTTCAAAATCGAATGAGGGCCAAAACTTAGGGGAATGACGGGCAGCCTCAGTCGTACTATCCATTCGGCTACCCAGGCGCACGGCTGATGAAAAATCTCACGCTTCCCGATGGATACCCATCTTGACCGGACTGATCCGGTCTTTCGCCAGTCACGTGAGACGAAATGGTGAACGCATTGTATTAAAACGGCGCGATTTGGGCAAGATTCTCGCTGCAAGCGGCAACGAAGCGAAGGGCCGCGCCAGGAGGCGCTTTCGGCTACAATTTCGTCTTTCGCCCGCGCCACCCGGTGCAGGCGCACCGGATATAGAACACAGGAGAATTGCAGATGGTCGTCTTGATTACAGGAGCAACCGCGGGATTCGGCGCCGCCATGGCTCGCAAGTTTGTCGCCAACGGCCACCTGGTGATCGCCGCCGGCCGCCGCAAGGAGCGCCTCGACGACCTGGTGGCCGAACTGGGCGCCGAGCGCGTGTTGCCGCTGGTGCTGGACGTGACCGACAAGCAATCGATCCAGTCCGGCCTGGGCAGCCTGGCCGGCCAATGGCAGCAGGTCGACGTGCTGATCAACAACGCCGGCCTCGCGCTGGGCCTGGGCCCGGCCCACGAAGTGGCCCTGTCGGACTGGGAAACTATGATCGACACCAACGTAAAGGGCCTGGTCACGGTGACCCACGCGCTGCTGCCGGCAATGGTCGCGCGCGGCACAGGCACCATCATCAACCTGGGTTCGGTGGCGGGCGCGTATCCATATCCGGGCGGCAACGTCTACGGCGCCACCAAGGCCTTCGTCGACCAGTTCACCCTGAACCTGCGCGCCGACCTGGTGGGCACCGGCGTGCGCGCCACCAACCTGGCGCCCGGCCTGTGCGGCGGCACCGAGTTCTCCAACGTGCGCTTCAAGGGCGACGATTCGGCCGCCTCCAAGGTCTACGAAGGCACCACCCCGCTGACTGCCGATGACATCGCCGAGGCCGCGTTCTGGGTGGCCACCATGCCGGCCCATGTCAACATCAACTATATGGAGTTGATGCCGACCTGCCAGGGTTTCAGCCCCTTCAACATCAAGCGCAAGCAGTGATTAACCCAGCTCGAGATTGAGGTAGAATGGCGCTTTCGCCGCAACTGGCACGGCCAGGGCGAAGGCGTCACGCAGGCGGCGTCCAGGCAATCGTGCAACATTTCATGACAGCAACCCTCCGTGCAGCTGCCCCTTCCCGATCTCCAATAACAACAAGCATATGAGTGCTGTGCGCAGTCTTTTCGACTGGAAGGTCCGAGTCTATTACGAAGATACCGACGCCGGTGGCGTCGTGTTCTACGCCAACTACCTCAAGTTCTTCGAGCGCGCCCGCACCGAATGGCTGCGCTCGCTGGGGTTCGGCCAACACCGGCTGGCGGCCGACCTGGGCGCGCTGTTCGTGGTCAAGAACACCGCCGTCGACTACCTCGCCCCGGCACGGCTGGATGATGAACTCAAGCTCACGGTCGCGGTCGAAAAATTCCGAAATGCCTCCATTGCGTTCGTTCAGGAGGCCTGGCGCCAGCCGTCGGGCAATGGCGCCGGCGAGCACGGCGAACCGCTGCTGCTGGCCCGCAGCCAGATCACCGTGGTCTGCATCGACGCCGCCACGTTCCGCCCGCAGGCGATCCCCGGGCAGTTGCTGGCAGCGATCAAGGCACAGTCATGATGTCCTACGTGCTCAGGCGCCGGTGGCTGCTTGCCAAGGTTTTCTTGACATGCGCCAATGGCGCGATCGACTAAATTGTTTTAAAACCACCTTTCCTTTGACTTGCAGGCTGCAGCCCTCCACATGAACGTCACACAAGACTTGTCCTTCATTTCCTTGGTCGCCAACGCGTCCATCCTGGTGCAACTGGTCATGCTGCTGCTGTTGTCAGCCTCGATCATCAGCTGGACCTATATCTTCCGCAAGATGTTCGCCATTCGCAGCGCACGGGTGCAGACCGAGGAATTCGAACGGGTCTTCTGGTCCGGCGGCAACCTTGCGGCGCTCTACCAGGACGCCCTGTCCAACCGCCGCAAGGCCGGTGCCGGGGGCGGCGCGCTGGAACGCATCTTCCAGGCCGGCATGGGCGAATTCAACAAGGCCAAGGCCTCGGTCGCCGCGCGCGGCGGCGCGGTCGAATCGACGCTGCTGCTCGACGGCGCCCGGCGCGCCATGCGTGCGGCCTACCAGCGCGAGATGGATGCGCTCGAATCGCACCTGGCCTTCCTGGCATCGGTCGGTTCGGTCTCGCCCTATGTCGGCCTGTTCGGCACGGTGTGGGGCATCATGAACGCCTTCCGTGGACTGGCCAACGTGCAGCAGGCCACGCTGTCGGCGGTGGCGCCCGGTATCGCCGAGGCGCTGATCGCCACCGCCATCGGCCTGTTCGCAGCGATTCCGGCGGTGGTGGCGTATAACCGCTATTCGCACGACATCGACCGCCTGGCGATCCGCTTCGAGAGCTTCATCGAAGAATTCTCCAACATCCTGCAACGTCAGGCGCGCTGAACGATGGCCGGCTCATCGATGCGCGGTGGTCGTCCCCGCAAGTTCAAGTCCGAGATCAACGTCGTGCCCTATATCGACGTGATGCTGGTGCTGCTGATCATCTTCATGGTCGCCGCCCCGGTCACCAACCCGAGCGTGATCAACCTGCCCACGGCCGGCAAGTCGACCCAGCCGCCGGCCGACTATATCGAGATCGCCCTCAAGCCCAATACCCAGGCCACGATCCGCGTCAGCGGACCCAAGAGCGGCGGCAAGAAGGCCGAGACCGTTACCGGCAAGGTCGACCTGGCCGAGCGGCTGCAGGCATTGCACGCCGACAATCCCGAGCTGGCAGTGATGATCTCGGCCGACAAGGAAATCAAGTACGACGAGGTGGTGCAGGTCATTTCGGAAGCCAAGAAACAAGGGATCGTACGGGTCGGCCTGGCCACCAAGTAACCATGAGCGAGAACGCCCCGTACCATATTCCCAAGGCCCCGGGCCGCTGGCGCGCCATCATGCTGGCGCTGGTGATGCACGTCGCCCTGTTCCTGTTCTTCTGGATCGGCATCCGCTGGCAGAACGAAGTGCCATTGACGGTCGAGGCCGAGATCTGGGACCCGGTGCCCAAGGAAGCCGCACCGTTGCCGGTGCCGCCGCAGCCTGAACCGCAGCCGGTGGTGGAGCCGCCCAGGCCGCAACCCGAACCGCAGCCCGAACCCAAGCCGGCCCCGCCCAAGGTAGTGGACGAGCCCAAGGTCGACAAGCCCGACATCGCGCTCGAAAAAGAGAAGAAGCGCAAGGAAGAGCTCGAGAGAAAGGCCGAGGAACGCAAGGCCGAAAAGGAACGCGAGAAGAAGGAACAGGCCGAGAAGGAAAAAGCCGCCAAGGAAAAGGCCGAGAAAGAAAAAGCGGAACGCGAGAAGAAAGAAAAGCTCGAAGCAGACAAGCTGAAGAAAGCCAAGGAAGAAAAACAGAAGGAAGACGAAGCAAAGAAGAAGGCCGACGCCGAGAAGCAGGCGGTCGAGAAGAAAAAGCAGGCAGCCGACGCCAAGGCCGCGGAAGCACGACGCCAGGAAGACTTGAAGCGCATGATGGGCCAGGCCACCAGCAGCAGCGGTGGCACCGGTACGGCGGAGAAATCGCAGGGGCCCAAGGGCAACCCCGATTACGCCAACAAGCTGCGCGCCAAGATCCGCTCCAACACGGTATTTGACGTGCCGGGCGACCTGAGCGGAAACCCCGCCGTGGAGTACACTGTCGAACTGTTCCCGGACGGCACCGTACGCAGCGTGCGCAACACCAGGCAGTCAGGCGTGCCGGGCTTCGACGATGCAGTGCGCCAGGCCATCATGAAGTCGCAGCCCTACCCGGCCGACAAGGATGGCAAGGTACCGTCCAGCTTCTCCTTCACTCATAAACCGAAAGATCAGTAAACGATGAGAAATGTCCGTTACCTGACCAGCATTGCAATGGCCGCCGTGGGGCTGGCCTTTGCACCTGCTTCGCAAGCCCAGTTGCGCTTCGAGATCACCGGCGTGGGCGCGACCCAGATCCCGATCGCCATCGCCGCCTTCCCGGGCGAGGAATCGGCGCAGCAGAAGATCACCGCCATCGTCAAGGCCGACCTGGCCCGCAGCGGCATCTTCAAGCTGATCGACAACAGCGACGCCCTGTCGGACTCCTCGGCCATCAACTACGGCGACTGGCAAAAGCGCGGCGCCAATGCGCTGGCCGTGGGCAGCGTCCAGAGCCTGGCCGACGGCCGCTTCGATGTGCGCTATCGCCTGTTCGACACGGTACAGTCGAGCCAGCTGTCGGCGCTGTCGTTCGGCAGCCAGCCGCAGCTCATGCGCCTGACCGCGCACAAGATCGCCGATGACATCTACCAGAAGCTGACCGGCATCCCGGGCATCTTCTCGACCCGCATTGCCTATGTCACCAAGTCCGGCAGCGAATATCGCCTGGAAGTGGCGGACGCCGATGGCGAAGGCAGCCAGGTGGCGTTGCGCTCGAACGAACCGATCATCTCGCCGTCCTGGTCGCCCGACGGCACCAAGGTGGCCTATGTCTCGTTCGAGATGAAGAAGCCGGTGGTCTACATCCAGAACCTGGTCACCCGCCAGCGCTCGGTCGTGGCCAACTTCAAGGGCAGCAACTCGGCCCCGTCGTGGTCGCCGGACGGCTCGCGCCTGGCCGTGGCACTGACCCGTGACGGCTATACCCAGGTCTACATCATCAACGCCGACGGCACCGGCCTGCGCCGCCTGACCAACACGGCCGGCATCGACACCGAGCCGCGTTTCTCGGCCGATGGCGGCAGCGTCTTCTTCACCAGTGACCGCAGCGGCGGCCCGCAGATCTACAAGGTCAGCGTCGACGGCGGCAACGCCCAGCGCGTGACCTTCAACGGCACCTACAACATCAGCCCCCGCGTCTCGCCCGATGGCAAGACGCTGGCATTCATTGCACGTCGCGATGGTCGCTTCCAGCTCTATGCGCTGGACCTGACCAACGGCCAGGAGCAACGTCTGTCCGACACCGATCGCGACCAATCGCCCAGTTTTGCCCCCAACGGCAAATACATCATGTACGCGACGGAATCTGGTCGTCGCGGATCCCTGGCCATCGTTTCTGTAGATGGCCGTTTCAAGCAGCGTCTCACGACGCAGGTCGGTGATATCAGGGAGCCGACCTGGGGTCCGTTCATGAAATAAACTTTCTAACAGTCATTACGACATTCATCACGACAGGAGTAATCCAAAATGCGCACTATCAGCACCTTCGCCCTCATCGTCTCCAGCGCTGTCCTGCTGGCCGCTTGCTCGTCCACCAAACTGGATGACAAGAACGCACCGGTTGAAAGCCGCGCCGGCGCCGGCAATGGCGCCGACACCCGTACCGTTGGCACCGTCAATGCCGGTTCGACCGACCCACTGAACGACCCGCAAGGCGTCCTGGCCAAGCGTAGCGTGTACTTCGACTACGACAGCTACAGCATCAAGGACGAGTACCGCACCGTGGTCGAAAACCACGCCAAGTACCTGGTCGCCAACAAGGGCCGCAAGGTCATCGTGCAAGGCAACACCGATGATCGCGGTGGCGCCGAATACAACCTGGCCCTGGGCCAGAAGCGTGCCGAAGCCGTGCGCAAGGCACTGGTCCTGCTGGGCGTGTCCGACGCACAGGTCGAAGCAGTTTCGTTCGGCAAGGAAAAGCCGAAGGCACTGGGTCAGGATGAAGCGTCGTACGGCGAAAACCGTCGCGCCGACATCGCTTATCAGTGATCGACATGGGTACCGCTTTCAGATTGAAAACGGTAGCTGTGGCGGCCTTCATGGCCGCCACGGCCTATTTACCGCTCACCGCCCATGCGGGCCTGTTTGACGACGAAGAAGCGCGCAAGGCGATCCTGGACATTCGCTCCAAGATCGAGGCATTGCAGCGCGACGTGGCCAACAAGTCCGACAAGAACAGCGCACTGACACTCTCGGACCGCAACGATAACCTGCAGTCGCAGATTTCGGCACTGCGTGGCCAGATCGAAGTGCTGACCAACGAGATCACCAACGCCCAGCAGCGTCAAAAGGATTTCTACGTCGACCTCGATGCCCGCCTGCGCAAGCTCGAACCGCAGCAGGTCACGGTCGATGGCCAATCGGTTGCCGTGGGCATCCCCGAACAGCAGGCCTATGATGCGGCACTGTCGCAGTTCAAGGGTGGCGACTACAAGGGCGCCGCCAATGCCTTCGGCGACTTCATCAAGCGCTACCCGCAATCGGGCTATGCCGCATCGGCCCAGTATTGGCAGGGCAATTCGCTATATGCCCAGCGCGATTACAAGGGCGCCATCGCGGCCCAGCAGAACGTAGTAAAGAGTTACCCCGACAATCCCAAGGTCGCCGACGCGCTGTTGAACATCGCCAGCTCGCAGGCCGAACTGAAGGACAAGGGCGCCGCCAGGAAGACGCTGGAGCAATTGATTGCCAAGTACCCCGGCACGCCAGCGGCGCAAACCGCCAAGGACCGCATCGCATCACTGAAGTAATCGGCTCCGGCGGTTTTTTGCATAGTGTTATGCATTGCAATTTGACACGCGTAATCGAGTCTGACTATAATAGCGGTCTTTCGGGTCGTTAGCTCAGTTGGTAGAGCAGCGGACTTTTAATCCGTTGGTCGCAGGTTCGAGTCCCGCACGGCCTACCAGAAACAAGGTGTTGAAATCCAGGCACCTACAAGAAAGGGTTACATGTTTTCGCATGTAACCCTTTTTTCATTTTTGCGATCATGTCACCCACAGGACGCCCAGATTCGCCTGCAAGGGGATACATCGGGCACAAAGGCGGCTACCTTACGATGCCAGGCAAGCAATTGCCGACAACGGCCCCGGCGCTGCGCCGCGAACCTCTTGCACGGCCTGGGCAGCCCGATCCAGCTCAGTCAGGGTCATCGGATCCAACGTGATGCCATCGGCACGCTCTTGCCTGCGGCGGCGTTCGGCGTCGCCCGGCAGCTGGACTTCTGCATGTCCCCGCATCAGCCCGGAGCTGCGTACCCAGTCCACGAAAGCCCCGATTTCCGTCCCGGCACTACTGCTGCCGGCCAGTGCCTTGGGGTCGAGCACCACGGCGAACATGTTGTTCCAGATCGCGAAGCGATGCTTGATCGTCTCCGGACGGATGGTGTGTCCGCCGGTGATCGCTCCAGCCAGCAATTCGCACATCACCGCCAGCGCGTAGCCCTTGTGCTCGGCGAACGAGCGCAGCGCGCCGGACGGTCCGCTTTCCGGATACATCACAGAGGGATCGTTGGTCGGCAGGCCCTCGGCATCAAGCAGGCATCCGGGTGGCACCTCCACGCCCTTGTTCTTGGCGACGCGTACCTTGCCCAGCGCGATGTTGCTGGTGGCGAAGTCGAGCACGATGGGTGGTGCGCCTGCTACCGGCAGGCCGATCGTGAAGGGGTTGGTGCCAAAGCGTGCCTGCGTACCGCCGTGCGGTGCCACGATCGGTCGGGTCACCACGTTGACGAAGTGGATCGCGATCAAGCCGGCCTGGCAAGCCTGCTCCGCCCAATGGCCGATGCGGCCAAGATGGTGGGAGTGGCGCAGGCCCATGACGCACACGCCGTGAGTCCTTGCGCGCTCGATCGCCAGTGCCATCGAGGCCGCACCAAGCGCCTGCCCCATGCCGCCGTTGCCATCAAGACTGAGCATGGTGCCGCAATCCTGCAACACCACGGGCTGCTGGTTCAGGCGGATTTCGCCTTGCTGCCAGGATTTGACGTAAAGCGGCACCATGCCGACGCCGTGCGAGTCGTGCCCGCTCAGGTTGGCGGCGACCAAATGATCGGCGATCAATGTTGCTTCGCGCTCGTCGGAGCCGATGGCGCGCCACAGATCGCACAACCAGCTGTGCATTGCCTGCGGAGAAATCTTATATGTACTCATGTCAGTCTTCATTTCGATAAATAATAAAAATACCCCTGATGCCGGCGCTCCTGCATAACGTCATTCTTGCGATCATGCGTGCCGTGTCATGGCAGTGCGCCGCACAAGGCATCGGCCAATTTGACCAGCATGGCATCGCAGCGCTCCAGCTGTTCCAGCGTGACGTACTCGTCCGGCTTGTGGCCCTGGTCCATGCTGCCCGGACCGCACACCACGGTCGGTATGCCCGCCTCGGTATACAGACCGCCCTCGGTGCCAAAGGCCACCGTGCCGAAATCGTCCGATCCCGCAATCGCGGCCAGCAAACGGGCGGCATCGCTGTCGCGCGCCGTCGCCAGCCCGGGGTAGGCGTTGAGCTCCTGCAGCCGGATGTCGGTATCTCCCTGTACCGCGCGCATGCGCGGCAGCAGTTCAGCGGTGGCGTAATCCTGCAAGCGGCTGACCACCTCGCCTGCGTCGTCGCCTGGGATCGAGCGCACTTCAAAATCGAACTCGCACTCGGCCGGGACGATGTTCAATGCGCGTCCGCCCCTGATCAATCCGGTCTGCACCGTGGAGAACGGCGGATCGAAACGCGCATCGCGGCGTGCCGGATCGGCCAGCGCCTCGCCGATCTCTTCCAGCCGCCCGACCAGCTTGGCCGCGGCATGGATGGCGTTGACCCCGTACGGGGCGTAGGCCGAATGACAGGCGGCGCCCTTGACGTGGCAGCGCATGGCCAGCTTTCCCTTGTGGCCCAGCACCGGCTTCATCCCGGTCGGCTCGCCGATCAGGCACAGCAGGGGGCGGAACGCACGCTTGCGGATCTCGGCCAGCATGGGCCGCACGCCCAGGCAACCCACTTCCTCATCGTAAGAAAACGCCAGGTGGACGGGATGTTGCAAGTCGCGTGCCCGCAACAGCGGCACCGCCGCCAGCACGCAGGCCAGGAAGCCTTTCATGTCGGCCGCACCGCGCCCGTACAGGCGGCCGTTCGCCTCGCTGGCCTGGAACGGATCGACGCTCCAGGCCTGGCCGTCGACCGGAACCACATCGGTATGTCCGGACAGGATCACGCCCGGCCGGTCCGCCGGCCCGATAGTGGCAAACAGGTTGGCCTTGGTGCGTGCCTCGTTGTAGTACACCTCGCACTCGACGCCGAGCTCCTCGAGGTAAGAGGCCACGAAGGAGATCAGCGCCAGGTTGGAGTCGCCGCTGACGGTGGCGAAGCCGATCAGCTTGGCCGCCAATGCACGGCTCGATGTTTCACTCATCACCGGGCACTCCATAATTGGGTGCCGCCAGCGGATCGCGCGCGCGCGTGACGTAATCCTGCATCTGCGGCTCATAGCGCTTCCACAGCGCCTCCAGTTCCGCGATGGGATCGCCTTCGGTCCAGTCGACGCGCAAGTCGACCAACGGCCACACCTCGGTGCCGGCGATCTTGAGCGCGGCCGAATGAACCGGCCCGGCCTCGCCGCCGGCCTTGAGCGCAATATGCATCGCATGCAGCAAGCGTTGCGCGAGGCTGCCGCCCGACTGCTCGAAGGCCCACACCATGGCCTCGATCACCTTACGGTCGGCCAGCAGGTTGCCAGCCCCCACGCACTGATCGCCGGCGATGGCATTGTTCAGGCCAAGGGCCTCCTTGCCGGTGAACAGGGCTGTCCGCCCCTGCCTGTCGATCACCGTCACCTGCCGGTACGCGCTGAATTCGCGGCGCGCCAGCGCCTGCTGCAAGGCCGCTTCCGGCGCCAGGTTGCGCGACTCCAGCAGATCCAGGATCTCCGGCCCCAGGGCCGGCAGGGTGACGTTCTGCGTGGCCACCGCGCCGACACCAGCGCGTACCCAGGGACATCGCGCGCCAACCGAGATGCTGGACGAACTGATCGCGATGCCGAGCTGCCCGGTGTCACGGCAGCGTCCGACGATGGAGAAGGTCATGTGCTGCTCCTCAGGCCGGTGCCGGCGTCCAGTTGTCGGGGATGACGGCGATCACGTCGATCTCCATCAGCCATTGCGGCTGGCCGAGGGCGCTGATGCACAAGCCGGTGGAAATCGGATACACGCCCTTGAGCCACTTGCCCACTTCCTGGTAGACCGGCTCGCGATAGCGCGGATCGATGATGTAGGTGGTGGTCTTGACGATGTGGGTCAGGTCGCTGCCGGCTTCTTCCAGCAGCTGCTTCACGTTCTTCATGGCCTGCTCGGCCTGGGCCTGCGGATCGCCGAGGCCGACCAGGTTGCCCTCGAAGTCGGTACCGATCTGGCCGCGCACATACACCGTATTGCCGGCGCGCACCGCCTGGCACAGGTCATTGTCGAGCGACTGGTTGGGATAGGTGTCCTTGGTGTTGAACATGCGGATGCGTTGATGGGTCGGCATCATTTCACTCCTGCGAGCTGGTTGCTGGAACACGCCGCTGCCGGCGCGCTGCTGTCGGTCCTTCCCGCATCCACCGGCCGGCCCTGGCGGGCGCGCAGCGATGCGTCGTAGTCGAGGTACTTGCGCTGGTTCACGATGTGGTCCACCACATGCTTGGCGTCGTGCCACACGCCCCAGATGAACGAGGAACCGCGCCGCGACAACCACGGCAGGCCCAGGAAGTAGATCCCCGGCTCCTTGGCCACGCCGCGCTGGTGCTGCGGCTTGCCCTGGTCGTTGAAGGCATCCACCTCCAGCCATCCGTAATCGACCGCGTAGCCGGTAGCCCAGATGATGGTCTTGATATCGGCCGCAGCCAGGTCCAGCGATGCGATCGGATTGGTGACGCATTCCGGGTCGGGCAGGATGCGGCGCGCTTGTGGATCGTCCGGCAGGTCGATGCCGTTGCGCTCGGCATAGGCATCGGCGGCATCGAGCATCGCCATCAGGCTCTGATCGCCGCGCGCCAGGTTGGCGGCCAGGTCATCGGCGAAGCTGACGACGCCGTCCTTGAACGACCTGGTCAGCCCTACCAGCTGCATGCCGCGATGGGCCAGCTTGCGGAAGTCGATCGCCTGGCCGCCGTGGGCGCCGCTCACCGCGATCGTTACGTGCTCGCGCCCGGGAACCGCGATTTCCTTTTCCCACTCGCCGAGCACGCCCAGCCACCAGCAGAAATCGCGGCCGCGATAAGCCCGCGGCGGACGGTCGTGCGCGCCCACGGACAGATAGACGCCACGGCCGGCGCGCTGCAGCTCATCGGCGATCTGCACGCCGGAGGAACCCGCGCCGACCACCAGCACGGCGCCCGCGGGCAATTGCGCCGGATTCTTGTAATGGGCCGAATGCAGTTGCAGCGGGCTGTCGCCCTTGGGCGCGATCGACGGGATCACAGGCCGCTGGAACGCGCCGGTGGCCACCACCACGCGCCGTGCATGAAAGTCGCCGGCCGAGGTCCGCACCAGAAAACCGGGCTGGCCCTCGCGGCGTTGCACGCGCTTGACGTCGACACCGGTGCGGATCGGCGCATTGAAGCGCTTGGCATAGGCGACGAAGTAATCGGCCACCGCTTCCTTGCCGGGGAAGCCATCCGGATCGATGTCGAACTCCATGCCCGGGAAGCGGTCATGCCAGGCCGGCCCGTTGGCCACCAGGGAATCCCAGCGGCAGGAGCGCCACCGCTCGGCGATCCGGTCGCGTTCCAGCACCACGTGCGGAACGTTCTGCCTGCTCAGATGCTCGCTCGCGGCGACACCTGCCTGGCCCGCGCCGATCACCAGCGTATCAATTGACTCTATGTGCGCAGACATGGCTGCCTCCTTTAAAAAATATCCCCGAAACATCCCGCACGCATCACCGATCGGATACGCCGGAATCTGTCCTTCCCAAATCGCAGGCGCGCAAAGGCCCCTGCCGCTACCAAAGCAATTTCTTATGTAAGATACGATTTCAATTCATTCAGGCTATGCGCAGCGCCTGCATCGCAGGCCCGCCGCATCGCCGCCACCGCCGGGACCGACATGAATCCACTGCACTACTCGCTGCGCCAGCTGCGCTATTTCGTGGTGACCGCGGAAGAACTGTCCTTCACCGCCGCGGCCAAGCGCCTGCATATCTCGCAGCCGTCGATCTCGACCGCGCTGGCCGACCTCGAAGCCGCGTTCGGCGTGCAGCTGTTCATCCGCCACCACGCCAGCGGGCTGTCGCTGACCCAGTCCGGGCGCGACCTGCTGGGCAGTGCGCGCAACCTGCTCAAGAGCGCCGAGGAGCTGCAGCTGGCCGCCACCGAACTGGACGAAGGCATGTCCGGCTCGATCTCGCTGGGTTGCATGGTGTCGCTGGCGCCGCCGCTCATGCCCGGCATCATCAGCCGCTTCGTCGCCGAGCACGCCGCGATCTCGTTCCAGACTACCGAAGCCCACCAGGACACCCTACTGGAAGGCCTGCACGACGGCTCGCTGGACATCGCCCTGACATACAACCTCGATATCGACGACGACATCAGCTTCACGCCGCTGGTCTCATTGCCGCCCTATGCCATTCTTCCCAAGACCCACCGCCTGGCCGGTGCGCGCCGGGTGTCGTTGGCGCAGTTGCTCGGCGAACCCTACGTGATGCTCGACCTGCCGCACAGCCGTGAGTACTTCTCTTCCCTGTTCGACGCCGTCGGCGAGCGCCCGGTGACCGCATTCCGCTCCTCGCAACCCGAGGTGGTGCGCGGTATGGTCGCCAGCGGCCTGGGCTTCAGCATCCTCAATTTTCCGCTGAAGTCCACCCGCACCGTCGGTGGCGAGGAATTCGTCGTCAAGCGCTTCAAGGAGGACGTCAAGGCGACCACCCTGGGCATCGCGCAATCGGCTGCGATGAAACCGCGCCAGGTGGTACACCGTTTCGCCGCCTTCTGCGAAACCTACATCCGCAAGCTGCGCATCGGCTGAGCGGCTCGAGCGGCTGCGGCCTCACATGCCCGTCAATAGCCCAGCTCGGAACGCACCTCGTTGTTCAACGGCAGCCCGCCGTTGAGCCGCCGCACGTTGTCGATGATCTGCGCCGCGACGACGTCGGCATCCGAGATCGCCGCGACGTGCGGCGTCACGATGATCTTGTCGTGCGACCACAGCGGGTCATCCACCGGCAGCGGCTCCACCGGGAACACATCCAGCAAGGCCCCGCCCAACACCCCCTGGTCCAGCGCGTCGACCAGATCGCCGGCACGCAGCTGCTCGCCGCGCCCGACATGGATCAGGTAGGCGCCCGGCGCCAGCTTGCGGTACAGATCGCGCGACAGGATATGCCGCGTCGTCGACGTCAGCGGCAGCAGGCACACCAGCACACTGGTGCCATCCAGGAAGGCAGCCAGCTCATCCTCGCCGTAGCCCGTCACGCCATCGATCTCGCTGCGGCGACGCGACCACCCGCGCACCGTGAAGCCCATCGGCGCGAGCAAGCCGGCAACGGTCTTGCCCATCAGGCCCATGCCCATGATGCCGACCACGGTCTTGGCGGCGTTCCCTGTCGGCACGCGTGCCCAGACCTTTGCTTTCTGCTGGGCGCGCATGACGTCGAATTCGCGATACGCATTGAGCACACCCCAGACCACGTACTGCGCCATGCTCTGCGCCTGCTCGACGTCGACGATGCGGCAGATTCGCGCCCAGTGCCGCTGCGCCGAGGCAATGATGTGATCGGCCCCGGCGCCGACACTGTGGATCAGCCGCAGGCCCGGCATGGCGTCGTAGCTGCCGACCGCCGGCGCCCAGCTCACGGCCACTTCGGCCGACGCCGCGGCGGGATCGCCAAGGGCACAGATGTCGAACTCGGGAGCGATCCTCTTGATGGCCTGTGCATATTTCACTGCGGCTCTGTCGGTATATACGATGGTTGTCATATGTCGTTCGGTCTTCCAGAAAAGATCTGTTGCGTCCTCAGGACATCGCCGCCTCGGTGAACGCGGCCTTGCCCGGCATCGCGCCGCCGCGCAAGGTGCCGCCACGGCTGTCGCCCCATTGCGTCGCATGTCCCGGCGGCAGGGCGCGGCTGAACGCGGTGGCCAGCCAGATCCGGGTCAGCACGCGGCGCGCGCCGCTGGAGACGTCATCCACGAAGGCGGTGCGTCCGTGGTAGGTCACATGCTGGTTCATGAACTGCATCTCGCCGGCGGCGAACGGCAGCTGCAGGTGCAGTTCTTCCGCGACTTCGTTGAGCAGGTCCAAGGCCTCGTTCTGCGCGGCGGTGAGACGCGGCACGGTCGGCACTTCCTGGGCCTGCTCGATGTAGGTGCGCGAATACTGGCTGGTGAACTTGCCATCCGGTCCGCGCGCAAACACCGGCATCGCAAACACATTATCCGAACGCTCGCCTTCCTCGTCGGTGGGACGCATGCGCCAGTACGGCTGATACAGCTCGCGCAGCAGGTCCGGACGGCGACGGCCGATCTCGTTGTGGATCGCCACGCTGGAGGCGATCTTGGAATGGCCGCCGTCGATGCCGTTGCTGCTGCACATCAGGCACAGCAAATCGACCTTGTCGGTGTGAAAACGCAATGCGCCGCGCGAGCGGGCGATGGTGCGGGCGGTCTTCACCGGGCCGGGGCCACCATAGGTCAAGTCCTTGCCACCGGTGGTGTCCTGCACGTAGCCGACGATTTCGCCGGCCGCGGTCTGGTAGACCGGCGTGCCGAGATTGGCGCACAGGCCCCAGAAGATGCGCTTCTGGTCGTCCTCGTCGATCTCGTCGACCGGCAGGCCGCCGAGGCGCACCATCCCGCGCCCGTCTTCCAGCTGCGCCGCCATCCAGGCCAGTACTTGCTTCAACTCGTGGATATTGAATCGCTCCGCGTGAAAACCTTCGATCGCCCCGCCCGCGCTGCGCTGTTGGCGCGCCGCGCGCACCAGGGCATCGATCTCGGTGCGGGTCAGCTGGCGGCGCCAGGCGCCGTCGGCCAGCATCTCCTTGCCGTTCCAGCAGCAAGGGCCGGCAATGGGCTGCAGCATCGATTGGTCGAACTTCCATTCCATCCTGCTTGCCTCGTTCATGTTGTCCTCCTCTTGTCCGGTTCCTGTTCTCAACGCCGCCACGGGGCTGGATTCCCGCCCCCTGCCGCGTGCTGTTACAGCGGGTGGTACTGGCGGTTGTAGTAGATCAGGCAGCTGTCCATGTCGTTGTCTTCGATCCGCGCGACTTCGCAGACCAGGATGTCGTGGGTGCCCACCGTCACCCGGTCGGTGATCCGGCAATCGAGCCACAGCGCCGCGCCCTGCAGGGCCGGTGCGCAACCGTCGCGCTCTATCCACTGGCCGTGCGTGAACCGCTCGGCCATGGTCGACTTGCCGGAGAACACCGACGACATGAGCTGCTGGTTGGCGCTCAGGGTATTGATGCACACCACGCCGTTGCCGACGGTGGCGGCATGGGCCGACGACGCGCGGTTCAGGCAGACCAGCACCGTCGGCGGCGTATCGGTCACGCTGCAGACGGCGGAGGCCGAGAAGCCGGCGCGGCCATGCGGACCGTCGGTGGTCACTACGTGAACCGCCGCGCCCAGTTGCGCCATGGCATCCCGGAAGTCCTGTTGTGTCGCGTTCGTCCTCGCCGACAGGGCCTGGTGAGTGGTGACGTGGGTCTTAGTCAGCATAGGAAGGATCCTCCTTGTCCAGAATCCGCTTCATCTCTTCAAAGTGGGCGATGGAGAAGTCGCGGATGCCTTCCCAGTCCCGTGCGGTCTTTTCCGCGACCTCGTCCGACAGCACATTGAGCCGCTGGTGCGTAGCGTAGGCCACGCACAGGATCTGGCAGGCGCGCTCCAGGGTGTACATGTCGTCGAACGCCTCGCCGATGCTGCCCGACGTCACCAGTACACCGTGGTTTCCCATCATCAGCCGCGACTTGCCCTGCAGCAGTGCGACCAGGCGCGCGCCTTCGGCTTCGGTGTCGGCCATGCCGCTGAAATCGCTGTCGACCGCTACGCGGTTGAAGTAGCGTGCGGTGTTCTGCTCGATCGGCTTGATGGTCGGATCGGCCAGGGTCGAAATCGCCGTGGCGTACACCGGATGCAGGTGCATCGCCACCCGGATATGCGGCGCGCGGCGATGCAGCTGTCCGTGGATGGCCCAGGCAGTCGGATCGACCTCTCCGCCCGCCAAGCTGCCCGGGTCGTCGGCATCCAGCAGCAGCAGATCGCTGGCGCGAATGCGCGAGAAGTGCTGCCACTTGCGATTCATCAGGAAGCGCCGGCCATCCTCCGATACCGCCGCGCTGAAATGATTGGCCACGGCTTCGTGCATGCCCAGCCGCGCAAACAGGCGCAAGCTTGCAGCCAGGTCGATACGTAGTTGGTCTTCATCCATTGTCATCTCACCTTATGTCTTGTGGGGCGCCGGCGTTGCGGCGCGCGAACATTCATGCACTCGATCAGGCGGCCCTGGCGCGCGGCCGAACCAGCTGTAGCGCGGCGAACAGCACGATCACCACCGCCGTCACCACGGTCGATGCCGCCGCCAGCGTCGGGCTGACCTGCAGCAGGATGTCGTCCCACAGCTGCTTGGGCAGGGTGGATTTGATACCGCCCCCCATGAACAGCGCGATCGTCAGTTCTTCGAACGAGGTCAGGAAGCCGATCACGAACGCCGCCGCCAGGCCGTTGCGGATCGACGGCAGCGTGATGCGCATCAGCACCTGGAAGCGGTTGGCGCCGAGCGTGGCCGCCGCGTTGTCCAGCGCCCAGTCGTGGCCGCGGAAAGTGGTCAGCAGGATCACGAATACCATTGGCATAGAGATCACGATATGACCCAACGCGATGCCGGTGTTGGTCGCCACCAGCGACACCTGCGCTGCCAGGTAGAACAGCGCCATGGCGATCACGATGGACGGCACGATCATCGGCAGCAGGAACAGCAGGAATACGCCACCGGCGGCGCGGCTGCGTGAGCGCGCCATGCCGAGCGCGGCCAGCGTACCGAGGAAGCAGGTCGCGCAGGCCACCACGAAACCGATGCCGAAGGAGCGCACCGTGGCGTTGATCCACAGCGGCGACTCCAGGTAGGCCTCATACCACTTCAAGCTGAAGCCTTGCGGCGGAAAGGACAGGAACTGGCCGCTGGTGAAGGACATCGGCACGATCGCCAGGATAGGCACCAGTAGCACGGCGATCACCAGGCAGGCGTAGATGGGCAGCAGTCCGGGTTTCAGGATGCGTGCCAGCGAGCGGTCGTAGGCGCTCACCGGCGCGGCGGCCAGCGTCGCCACCGCGTTGACGATGCCCAGGCCGATCTTGCGTAGCAGGCGATGGCGATAGCCGGACTGCCTGTCCTCGCTGCCGGCCAGCGAGGACAGGCCGAAGATCAGGTCATAGATCACGCAGCTCAGCAGCGCGGTCACCACGAGCACCACCGCCAAGGCGCTGCCCAGCTGCCAGTTTTGCAATTCGTTGATTTGCATGATGATCAGTTGGCCCAGCATCATTTCGCGCGGGCTGCCCAGCAGCGACGGCGTGATGAAGAAACCCAGCGCACTGATGAATACCAGCAGGCCGCCGGCGGCCACGCCGCGCATCGACTGCGTGAAGAAAATGCGCCAGAACACGTGGGCCCGGTCGGCGCCCAACGTGGACGCGGCCATGGTCAGGCGGCGATCGATCTGGTTCATCACCGGCAGCATGGTCACTACCGCCAGCGGCAGCAGGGTGTGCGACATGGCGAACACCACTACACCACGGTTGAACAGCAGGTTGGCGACATCGATGCCGATGGCGCGCAAGGCTTGCTCCACTATACCGTCACGCCCGAGCAGGATGAGCCACGAGAAGTTCTTCACCAGCGCGCTGCTCCAGAACGACAGCAGTACGAATAGCGACAGGATCTGCTGCGCCTTCTTCGACAGGCTGGACAGCCAGTAGGCGACCGGGTAGCCGAGCACCAGGCAGATCGCGGTGGTCTGGATGGCGATGGCGAAGGTATTGAGCAGCACGCGCTGGTAGACGCTGGGGCCGAAGAATCGGGCAAACGCTGCAAAGGTGAATTCGCCCTGGCTGTTCATGATGCTCAACAACAAGATCTTGAGCGAGGGGAACAGCAGGAACACCAGCAGGAACAAGCCTCCCGGCAAGGCCAGCCACAACGGACCGGGACGCCAGGAACCGGTCGCGCGGACCGGCGGCCGGGCGGCTTCGGCGGACAGGCTCACGCCTTGCCCCAATGGTTGGACGATGGACACGGCGCCCCCTTATTCGGTAGCGGCAACGGCGTGCCGGTTGAGCGGTCGCTCCAGGCCCAGGTGTTCGCGCAGGGTGGTGCCGGTATAGCGGTCGCGATAGACGCCACGACGCTGCAGCTCCGGCACTACCTTGTCGACGAAGTCATCGATGTCGTCGGGCAGCAGGTGGCAGCTGAGCATGAAGCCGTCCGCCGCACCGCTTTCGATCCACTCCATCATGTGGTCGGTGATCTGGGCCGGCGTGCCGCACACCGTCACCTTGCCGCGTTCGTAGCTGGAATACAGCTGGCGCAAGGTCAGCTTCTGCTCGCGGATCATGCCGGCGATCTGGTTGAAGTAGGCCTGGTGGAAGTTCGCCCTGGCCGGGATCATCTCCACCGGCACCGGCTCATCCAGCGGCAACCCGGTCAGGTCGGCTTCGAGGTCTGCTCCCAACCGCATGCGGCCGACGTCGGGGTGCATCATGCGTTGCAGTTCCTGGTACTTGTCCTGGGCTTCGGCCTGGCTTTCGCCGACCACCACGGACAGCCCGGCGAGGATCTTGAGCGCATCCTCGCTGCGGCCGAACTGCGACAGGCGGCCCTTCAGGTCCTTGTAGAACTTCTGGCCCTGCGCCAGGGTGGGATCGGAAGCGAAGACCACTTCGGCGGTCTCCGCCGCGAACTGCTTGCCGACCTCGGACGAACCAGCCTGGATGATCACCGGCCGGCCCTGCGGCGTGCGACGGATATTGAGCCCGCCGTAGACCTTGAAATACTTGCCGTCATGGTCGGTGATGTGGAATTTCTCCGGATCGAAGTTGATGCACCGCGCCTTGTCGAGCACGAAGGCATCGTCTTCCCAGGTATCCCACAGGCTCTCCACCACCTTGTAGAACTCGCGCGCACGCACGTAGCGGTCGTCGTGCGGTGGCAGCTTGTCGAGGCCGTAGTTGCGCGCGGCATAGTCGTTGGCCGAGGTAACCACGTTCCAGCCGGCGCGACCGGCGCAGAGATGGTCCAGCGAGGCGAACAGGCGCGCGATGTTGTAGGGCTCGTAGAAGCTGGTGGAAGCCGTAGCCCCCAGGCCGATGTGCTGCGTCGAGCCGGCCAGGGCGGACAACAGGGTCAACGGTTCGAAACGGTTCATGTACTCCGGATTGCGGCAATGGATGTTCAGCTGTTCGGTGCGCGCCGCCGGCGTATCGGCGAGGAAGAACAAGTCGAACAGGCCGCGCTCGGCGGTCGACGCCATCTGGCGCCAATAGCCGATATTGGTGGCCGCGTCACGCGGCGCGTCCGACTTCAGCCACGACGCCGGATGCGCGCCGGTGGGATGGGCCAACAACCCGAGGTGGATCTGTTTCTTGCTCATGAACATGCTCCGATAACCGTCTTACCCTGTCCGCCCGGCCTTGCCGGGCCTTCTTGTCGTGTCGGCCCGATCAGGCCTGCAGCAGCCATTCCTGGAAGCGCTCGTTGGCCTTGTCATAGTTCTTTCCCCACCAGGCGTTGTCGCGCCGGCGCAGGCCTTCGAAGTTCTTGGGATAGGTCGTCAGCAGCTCGGCGCGCGACTTCTCGATCAGCTTGAGCGACTCGGTATTGGTGGGACCGTTGCCGGTCAGCGAGCCGTACTCGGCCAGGCGGTCGGCGCGCATGCAGAAGCGCACGAACTGCTGGGCCTGCTTGAGCTTCTTGGTGCCGGCCACGATCGACCAGCCGTCGGCGTTGTAGGTGCCCTGCCAGACGATCCTGGCCGGTGCGCCGGCGGCGATGGCGGCCATGGCGCGCGAGTTCCAGGTGTCGCAGAGATCGACTTCGCCGCTCTGGATCAGCTGGGTATTCTGCGCGCCGTTGGACCACCACACGGCGACCGACTTGCGGATCTTGTCCAGCGAGCGCAGCGCGCGGTCGATGTCCAGCGGATACATGTCCTGGGCCGACACGCCGTCGGCCAGCAGCGCCATTTCCAGGGTACCGATGGGCGCACGGTACATGCCGCGGCGCCCCGGGAAGCGGCCGGTGTCCCAGAAATCGCGCCAGCTGGCGGGGCCGCCCTTGGGGAAGCGGTCGGTGCGGTAGGCCATTACCACGCCATAGACGGAAAAGCCGAACCAGTTCGGCGTCAGCATGCCGGGCAGGATGTTCCTGTCGTCGCCCGGCGCCACGTCCAGCGGCGCCAGGTAGTTCTTGCCGCTGGTCAGGCGCAGCACGTTGTCGGGCGTCACCATCGCCACGTCCCAGATACCCGAGCCGGAATCGACCACCAGCTTGAACTGCGTGGTCGGGTCCGATTCATGGGCCACGTTGATGACGCGGATGCCGGTTTCCTTCTCGAACGGATCGTAGAAGGCCTTGCGCATGGCAGGGCCCAGCGAGCCGCCGTTGTCGGCGACGGTCAACGCCTCGGCGGCGCAAGCGCGCGGGATCCACAGCATCGGCGCGGCGGCCGCCGCGCCCGTGGCGGCGACGGTCTTGATAAATTCGCGACGGCTATCCAAATTCTTATTCATCATTTCAGGTCCCAGTGGTTTGAACGAGCAGGATGGATTAATGAACTACCTCGATGTACGGCAACGGCATTTACTTCTCGAGCAGACGCGCGTTTTCGACGCTCCAGCGCAGGCAAACGCTGTCCCCGACCTGATAGCTGCGGCTGCGGGCAGCCTGGCGCGCGGTCATGACGGTCCCGCTGGCGAGCCTGATGAGCAGGCGGGTTTCCGAACCGGCGTAGATCTGTTCGACCACGTCGCCGCGAACATAACCGCCGTCGCCGACGATCTCGATGTACTCCGGGCGGATGCTCAGGGTGGCCTCCAGCTGGCCGGCGCGCATGCAGTCGGCAGGCCACAGCGGAATGTTGCCGTCGGCAGACGCCAGCCAGCCTTGCGGCATCACGCGGCCCTCGATCTTGTTGGACACGCCGATGAAGTCGGCCACGAAGATGCTCTTCGGATGCTCATAGATTTCCGATGGCGTGCCGATCTGTTCGATGCGCCCGCCGTTCATCAGGCAGACGCGGTCCGACAGCGCCAGCGCTTCGTCCTGGTCGTGCGTCACGAAGATGATGGTGGATCCGGTTTCGCGATGGATACGCTTGATCTCGACCTGCATGCTCTCGCGCAGCTTGCGGTCCAGCGCCGACAGCGACTCGTCCATCAGCACCAGCGAGGGCTGGTAGACCAGGCAGCGCGCCAGCGCCACGCGCTGCTGCTGGCCACCGGACAGTTCGCACGGAAAGCGTTCGGCGAAGCTGCCGAGGCCAACCATCTCCAGCGCGCGCAGTGCCTTGGCGCGGATCGCGGTGCCGTCGACGCGGCGCATCTGCAGCGGAAAGGCGATGTTCTCGAACACCGTCAAGTGCGGGAACAGTGCATAGTTCTGGAACACCACGCCGACATCGCGTTGATGGGCCGGCGCATGCGTCTTGTTCACGCCGTCGATGAACAGCTCGCCGGCACTGGGCTGCGCCAGGCCGCTGATGATCTGTAGCAGCGTGGTCTTGCCGGAGCCGGACGGCCCCAGCAGGGTCAACAGTTCGCCGGCACGTACTTCGAGGTCGATCGGATGCAGCGCGGTCGTGGCGCCATAACGTTTCGACAGGCCTGCGGCAGACATCTTGATCGGGCGAAACGTCGCGGCCGACGTCACCTCGTTCTCCATCGCAAAGGCTATCTTAGCCATGACAGACACTCCCCTTGATCGATTGAAGCTTGCGGATCCACGTATTGATCGCCAGGCCTTGCACGACGATCGATGATTGAATTTACCATCGCCGAATTAAAGCAAAAAAATAATTTATGCATGCATTGCATAACAAATAGCTATGCAGAACGCCGTCTTGCCGCCATCGTTTCCCGACTGCACGGCGAAGAAGCCATAAAGCGCCTCTTGCCGCATTTTTCCGGAAGAAAATGGGCCTTATGAGTGCACGAGAAACACCGGCGCACGCATCGCGTGCATGCCGGCACTTCTTGGGTGCGCACGCGTTTCGTGAAAAAATTTTCTTGCGACAGGGTATCTAGCGGCAAAAACATCGCGCCGATGTCGCCCTTCTACCACTGGCCAGGTAACCGGGTACGCGCGACGGCACACAAGGGCATCTGCCCTGGCCGGCAAGCGTGCGCAAGGTGCCATCAGTTGCTCCCGATGGCGGCCGCCACGCGCAAGCCGAGTGTCAGCAATGCCTGGTCTTGGCCGCACGGCAAGGCCAGCTGCAGGCCGGTCGGCAAGGTGTCGCCATCACTCGAGATCGGCAGCGACAAGGCCGTGAGATCGAGGAAGCTGCCGAGCATGGTCAAACGCAAGGTGGCCAGGTTGGTGTCGGCAAACGCCTCCGGGGACGACTCGACCTGCGCCAGCAGCGGCGCCTCATGTGCGACGCTGGGCATGACCAGCGCGGCGCCGGCCAGCTCATCCTTGAGCGCCGCCATCAGTTGCCAGCGCTGCGCCATCAGCTCGGCGTGCCGCTCCGGCGGGAAACCGTTCGCAGCTTGCAGTCGGGTACGCACACGCGCGTCGATACGCGCAGCATCGGAGGTCTGCAACAAGTTGCGATAGCGCTCCAGCGCCTCAAGCGCGCCGAGCCAGCCGCGGGTGGCGATCAATTCGAAGGTGCTGGAGACGGCTTGCAGCGGACGTGCATCGACGATGGCGCCTGCGCGCTGCAACGCATCGAGCGCACGCTCGGTATTACGCCGCACGCCGGGCGTGACCCGTGCGTCGTCCAGCACATCGCGCGGCGCACGGATGCGGATGCCCTCCAATGCGCCATCACCCGGTGCAACAGCCAGCACATCTACCGGCGACATGCCGCGCAGCACCGGGTCCAGCGCCAGGCAGTCCGCCACGTCCCGGGCGATCGGGCCCAGGCAATCCAACGTTTCCGACAGGCCGGTGACGCCACCGAAGGCGTAGCGCGCCGACGAGCTCTTGAAGCCGACCACGCCGTTGAGCGCGGCCGGCACCCGGATCGATCCGGCCGTGTCGGTGCCCATGGCCAGCGGCACGATGCCCAGGGCCACGGCCAAGGCCGATCCGGACGATGATCCACCCGGTACGCGTGCCGCTCCCGGATGGAGGGTGTTGACCGGCGTGCCGTAATGGGCATTGATGCCAAGTCCGGAGAAGGCGAACTCGCTGAGATTGGTCTTGCCAATGCAGACCAGGCCAGCGCGCGCGGCGCGCGCCACCAGTTGCGCATCGGCGAAGGCCGGCGGCGCATTGCGCCACAGGGCCGAGCCGGCGGTGGTCGGCGTGCCCTGCGCGTCGAACAGGTCCTTCCAGGCGATCGGCACACCGTCGAGTGGTCCGCGCGGCGATCCGGCGCGCCAACGCTCAGTGGCGGCGGCAGCCTCTGCCACGGCGCGTTGCGCCGTCAGGGTAATGAACACGGAAGGCGCATTGGCGGCGCGCGCCAGCGCGCATTGCGCCGCTTCGGTCGGGGTCATCCGCCCTTGAGCGAACAGGCGTCCCAGCGCCAGCGCGGAGCTGGCACCATAAAGAGAGTCATTCATGGAGTCGAAGGAAAAAGGGCCTGCCCCTTGACGGTGGCAGGCCCGGGTTCATGGCGTCATGCCATTACTTGACGATGTCGCGGTTGAAACGCTCGGTCCAGGCGGCGATGTGCTGGTTGACGAATTCTTCACTGGGAATGAACGCGTCTTCCGGCTTGGGCAGCATCGGCGCCAGATAGTCGGAAGGCTTGGCGTTCTTGTTGACCGGGCTCATGTTGAGGTTGCCGGCCAGCGCCTGGTTGGCTTCGCGCTCCAGCAGGAAGTTGATGTACTGCGCCGCCAGGTCTTCCTTGCCGGAGCGCACGATGGTCGCCACATCGAAGTTCATGATGGCCGGCTTCGGGCTCACCACCGCGACCGGACGACCGGCATCGGCCATGCGCTTGGCCTGCGACGGCGGGCCGACCAGCACCGAGACTTCACCCTGCGCCAGCGCCTGGCGGGCCTGGGTATCGGTACCGTAGAACATCACCACGTTGGGCTTGAGCTTGCCCAGCATCTCGAAGCCCTTGTCGGCATCGGTGGCGCTGCCGCCGCCGCTCATCGCCGCGATCATCAGGGCACGGCCCTGGTAGACGCCCATCGCCGGCACCGCCAGCTTGCCGGCAAAGCGCGGCTGCCACAGGTCGGACCAGGTCTTGATCGGCTGCTGCACGAGGTCGGTGCGATAGATGATCGACACCGGATAGCCATAGATGCCCACGTACCTGTCGGTGGCGGTACCCTTGGCCAGCTCGCCCAGGTTGCTCATCCTGGCCGCCGGCAGCGGCGCGAACAGCGCATCGTCGGTCACCGCGCGTTCGGCCACCGAAGCGGTGGTGAACCACACGTCGATGGTGGGCTTGGCCTTCATGGTCTGCAACTTCACCAGCCCCTCGCCCGAACTGGCCTGGGTCACCAGGTTGACCTTGATGCCGGTCTTCTTGGTGAAATCGGCGCTGGACTGCTGCAGCGCGGTTTGCCAGGTGGAGCCCCACATCATCACGTTGATGGACTTTTCCTGCGCCTGCGCGGGCGCGGAAATGACGAGGCCGAGGGCGGCGGCCGCAAAGGCGGAGCGAAGCAAGCGAAAAGTTGGATTTGTCATGGCTGTGGAGGTGGCAGATGGTGGGCCGGTAAATCAGACTAAGGACGGCGACGCTTGCCCGGCTTTTGCAGGCGTGCCTTGCTGTGTTCAAGGTGGTTGCGAGCCAGGCGTTCGGCCCGCTTGGCGTCGTGCGCGCGCAGCGCCTCGACGATTTCCTGGTGATGCTTGAGCGCGGTCTGGGTGTCGCGCTGGGTGTACCGCATCAGCTTGACTTCATCGATGAAGAACTCGCGGAAGCCTTCGACCATCTGGATCAGGCGCTGCGAACGGGCCGCCTTCAGTATCAGCGTGTGGAAGCGGTCGTTGAGCTCGGCGCGCTCGGCCAGGGCATCCAGCGGCAGCGCCTTGCTGTCTTCCAGCACCTGGTCGAGCGCCTGCAGCTCGGCATCGGTGATGCGCTCGGCGGCCAGGCGCGCGGCCGTGCCTTCCAGCGCCTCGCGTATCACAAAGATGTCGCCCTGCTCTTCGGCGGTATCGACGACCTCGACGCCGCCATAGGTCATCGGCGTCACCAGCAGGTCGCTCACCAGGCGCGAGATCGCTTCGCGCACCGGGGTGCGGCTGACCTGCAGGCGCGCCGCCACTTCCAGCTCCACCAGCCGCGTGCGCGCTGGAATCTCGCCACTCAGGATGGCCGTGCGCAGGCGGCGGTAGATCTGGTCCGCCATGCGGGCCACCGGCACGCCCCTGGGGACGAACCAGGGGGTATTGGCGTCGACCATGGCGGCCAGGTCCTTGGCGGAATCAGCGGAAGCGGTGGCAGGTACTTGAGGCGTACGGTTCATTGGGTTGTCTCGCGTTGTTGTGGTAGCGGCTGATGAAAACAGAATCGGCTTAGCAGAATCCATGCCAGCATTCATTGCTGCATGCAATAACAGTGTTGATAAGGCCGTAGAAAGCGCGAAATTGTCTCATGCATCAGGTCCGCTACCCGCACCGGCCCTGGCCGGGCGCGGGCAGCCCTGGTATCGGTGGTCTTGATCAGTCGCTGAAGTGGGTCGGCTCCGGCGGCGAAAGACGGCGCACCAATGCATTCCATTCGAGGCTGATGGACGATGTCGACGGATCGGCGTGGTGCTTCTCGACGCTGCGTTCGTACTGGCGCGCGGTGTGCTCGGCCACTTCTTGCGACACTTCGGTGACCGGCAGGCCGGTGGCCGAAATCGCCATCTGCGCCTGGCAGGACATGTCCAGGTTGCGCATCAGGATGAAGGCGTCCGCGATGGTCTGGCCGAGGGTGAGCATGCCGTGGTTGCGCAGCACCAGCACGCGCGCGGTCGGGCCGAGGTCGGCGATCAGGCGCTCGCGCTCGTCGGTATCCAGCGCGATGCCTTCATAGTCGTGGTAGGCCACGCGGTTGTGGAACTGGAACGACCATTGGTTGGTCGGCAGCACGCCGCAGGCCAGCGACGACACCGCCACGCCGGCCACGGTATGCAGGTGAACCACGCAGCCCGCGTCGGAACGTGCCATGTGCACCGCGCTGTGCACGACGAAGCCGGCGGCATTGACCGAATGCCTGGTCGGCTGCAGGATGCGACCCTCGGTGTCGATCTTCACCAGCGAGGATGCGGTGACGTCGCGGAACAGCACGCCGTGCGGATTGAGCAGGAACTGGTCGTGCGTGCCCGGCACCCTGGCCGAGATGTGAGTCCAGATGCTGTCTTCCATGCCCAGCAGGGCAACCAGGCGATAGGCGGCTGCCAGGTCTTCCCGCACCTTGCGCTCCTGCGGGGAGATCGATGCCATGTAGGCGGCGGCATCGCCGGCGGCGGCCGTTGCGGTAATTGAGTTGGAGAGATCGCTCACGATAGTTTCCTTGATGACGTTGGTGGGGTTCAGGGCCGTGCAATAGCAGGTGCAACAGGGGCGGGCAGCACCGGAACGGTTTGCGCGAATGCATCGCGCGCCAGCACCGGCGCCATGACCTGTGCCAGGACGGGGCAGCGCGTACGCCATTCCAGTTCGGCCAAGCGCAGGTCGAGATAGGCCAGCGCACAGCCGGCGGCGAGTATTGCGAGATCGAAACGGCCGGCCCAGGCGGCCGCTTCGTGTTCGAGCATGTCGAGCGCGGCGGTGATCTTGGCGCTCTGCGCCTCTACCCAGCCGCTCCAGCGATGGGCTTCGGGACGCGGTCCGATTTCGTAGCGCACCAGCAAGGCTGCATCGAGCAGGCCATCGGCCAGCGCCTGGTTGCGCAGAATTACCCAGCGTGCATCGCCTTGCGCTGGCAGCAAGGCATTGCCCGGCACCAGGCTGCACAGGTAGTCGGCGATGACGCGCGAATCGAACAGCGCCGTTGCGTTATCGGTGACCAGTACCGGCACCTTGCCCAGCGGGTTGTAGCGGGTGATGCGCTCGTCGCGCTGCAACGGGTTGGCCGCGCTGGGGAGGCGCTCGACGCGGTCGTTCAGGCCAAGTTCATGGATCAGGATGGTGATCTTGCGCACGAACGGCGAAGAGGTGGAATACAGCAATTTCATCGTGAAGCCTCCGTTGTCGATGCCGGCGCGGCAGGCGCCAGGACGTAGTCTTGCGGTGCAGAGGCGCGGCTGACGTAGCCGTCCTGCAGCGGTTCATACAGTTGCCACAGCGCGCGCAGCGCCTGCAGCGGACGGTCTTGCCCATCCACGCGCAGGTCGACCACCGGCCACTTCAGGGCATGCGCCACCTGCACCCCGGCCGAGCGCAGCTCCCGCTCCTCGCCGCCGGCCGCCAGCCCCTGCTCCAGTGCGCGCAGCAGGCGCTCGGCCAGCGGCAGGTCGGCGCTGGCGGCAAAGCCGGCGATCATCGCCTGCGGCACGCCGCTGTCGGCCAGCATGTTGCCGGCGGCGGCGCAGTCGACGCCCAGCGCATAGGCATGTGTGGGCAGCGCCCGGGCGCCGGTGAAATGGGCGGTACGGCCCTGGGTGTCCAGCACCAGCAGCTGGCGATAGGCAGACTGCGGGTCGGCGCGCACCAGCATGTCCAGCACTGCGGCCGCGGGCAGGCCGTGCTCCAGCAAGTCCAGGCCCAGCACGCCCAGGCCCGGATCGGTCAGGTTCTGCGTGGCCACCACGCCGGCACCGGCGCGGGTCCAGGCGCAGCGGCTGGCCACGCACAGGCTCGATGAGGTGACCGCCATGCCCAGCATGCCGGTGCGGGCGCAGCGCGCGATGATGGAGAAGGTCATGCCAGCACCTCCGCATGCGCCGGCGCAGCCGCGCCGATGCAGCGATAGGCGCGGTCGACATACAGCAGGCCGTCGCGTGGCGCCATATGGATGGCGCCGACCTCGCCGATCAATACCGCATGCGTGGCGTGATGGACGTCGCGCGCCAGGCTGCAGTCCAGCGACGCCAGCGCCTGCCGCAGCACCGGCGCGCCGCTGGCGGCGGTCTCCCAGTCGGCGCAGGCGAAGCGATCCGCGCGCCATTTCGGGATGCGACCGGCAAAGCTGTCGGCCACGTGGCTCTGGTCGGCGCCCAGCAGGTTGACGCAGAACGAGGCATTGCGCCGGATGATGTCCAGCACCGGGCTCTTCTCGTGGATGCACACCAGTACCGAGGGTGGATCGGCCGACAGCGAACACACCGCGCTGACGGTGACGCCCGCACGTCCACCCGGGCCGTCGGTGGTTACCACCGCCACCGAGGCGGCGGTGTGGCGCATGGCGTCGAGAAACAGCGCCCGGGCATCGATGGCGGCATCGGCCGTTGGCAGGGAGATGGTTGTCATGGTCATTCGATGCGGAACATGCGGTTGAGTCCCACCAGCCGTCCGGCCAGCAGCACCAGTGCGGTCGACAGCGCGATCAGCACCACTGCCATGGCGGCCACGGTAGGATCGTCGAAGTCGCGGATGTAGCTGTAGCCCTCGACCGGCAGCGTGCTCATGTCGGCCGTGGTCAGGAAGACCGATATCGAGAAATTGTCGATCGCCTCCACGAACACGAAGGTGCCGCCGGCCAGCAGGCCCGGGCGCAGCTGCGGCAACACCACGCGCCAGAACACCGACCAGTCGCCCGCGCCCAGGTTGCGCGCCACGTCTTCCAGCTCCGGCCGCAGGCCGTGCATGTTGGCCACCAGGGTGCGCACCGCGAACGGCAGGCTGAAGCAGGTCATCGCGATCACCAGGCCGGTGAAGCCGGGACCGATGCCAATGTTGCTCAGGTAGATCAGGAAGGCGATGCCAGTCACCACGCCGGGAATCAGCAGGGGCGACATCAGCAAGGCATTGATCAGCTCGCGCCCACGGAACTTGCAGCGCACCAGCGCATAGGCGGTCGGCACGGCAATCGCCAGGCTCAGCGGCGTCACGATGGCGCCCATGCCGGTGCTGACCCGGGCCGCCGACATGAAGCGCTCGTTGGCGAAGAAGTTGCCGAACCAGCGCAGCGACAGCCCGGCCATCGGCCAGCTGAAGTAGCTGCCTTCGTTGAAGGCGTAGATCACGATGAAGATCACCGGCGCCAGCAGGAACACGCCGGTGGCCAGCGCCAGCGCCAGCACCGCCGGCGAGTAGAGCTTGTAGTTGCCGTGCATCAGTCGCTCCTTTTCATTCCGGGCGTAAAGGCCCGCTGCGCCGCCGAGAACGCCCAGACGAAGAACAGGGCGACGGCCAGGAATACCGTCGCGGTCGCTGCGGCGAAGGGAAAGTCGTAAGAGGCGAAGATGTACTCATAGATGGCGTTGGCCACCATGCGCACCCGCCCGCCGCCCAGCACCATCGGGAACAGGAAGGAGCTCAGCGCCATCGCGAAGGTCAGCGAACTGGCCGCGATGATGCCGGGCACCGCCAGCGGCAGCGTCACGTGGACGAAGGCGCGCCAGCGCGTGGCGCCGAGGTTGATGGCGGACTCTTCCAGCGCGCGCGGCACGTTCTTCAGCGGCCCCATCATGGTCAGCACGAAGAACGGCAGCACGAAGTGCAGCAGCGCGATGAACACGCCGGTCTCGTTGTAGACCAGCTGCAGCGGCTTGGCGATGACGCCCAGCTGCTTGAGCAGCGCATTGATCAGGCCGTTGTTGCCGAGAATGATGAGCCAGGCATAGGCGCGCGTGACCGAACCGGACAGGAAGGTCACCGCCATCGCGCCCAGCAGTACGCCGCGCAGGAGACCGGATTCGGCGCGCACGATCACGTAGGCCACCGGGTAACCCAGCACCAGCGAGGCCAGCGTCAGCTCCGCCGACAGCCACAGCGTCTTGCCCAGCACCGCCAGGTCGGAAGCGGAACTGAAATAGCGTGCGTAGTTGGCCAGGCTGGGCTCACCGCCGTAGGTGGCCTGCCCCGGCACCTGGTGCAGCAGGCTGGTGTAGAGGAAGGCCGCGTAGGCGCTGAAAAAGAATGCCATCACCACGAAGGCGGGCGCGAAGTTCCAGGGCGATGCGCGGTGCTGGAGCGCGTCCTTGTCGTTACCCATGTCAGGCCTCCAGCAGCACGCAGTCGCAGGCGGCGGCGCTGAGCTCCACTTGCTGGCCGGCTTCGAACAGCACGTCGTCCTGGCGGCGCGGGCGCTCCACCATGACCTTTCCCAGGCCCGGCACGCTGACCTCGTAGCTCACGCCATGCCCCAGGTTGACGCAGAACGCCACCTGGCCGGGCATGTGCAAGGCGCCGGTGGCGGCGCCGTTCGCCGCGCCGCCGGCGACATCGATGGCCATCGCGCCCGGGCGCACCGCCACGGCGGCCGCCTGCCCGGCACTACGCGCACCGGCCAGGTTGACCGTGCCCGCGCCCGGCAGGCCGATGTCGATGCGGCCCTCGGCGACCGACTGCACCGTACCCTTGAATACATTGGCGCTGCCGATGAAGGTGGCAACGAATTCGGACCGCGGGCGGTCGTAGATGTCCAGCGGGCGGCCGAACTGCTCCAGCTTACCGTCCTTCATCACCGCCACGTAGTCGGAGATGGTCATCGCCTCGGCCTGGTCGTGGGTAACGCAGACCGTGGTGACGCCGACGCTCTTCTGCAGCTTGCGCAGCTCGACCTGCATCTCCTCGCGCAGGCTCTTGTCGAGCGCGCCGAAGGGCTCATCCAACAGCAGGATCTTGGGATCGGTGACCAGTGCGCGGGCCAGCGCGGCGCGCTGCTGCTGGCCGCCGGATAGCTGCGCCGGATAACGGTCGGCCAGGTGCGCCAGGCGCACCATCTCCAGCGCCTGCATGGCGCGTTCGCGGGCGGCCGCCTGTTTCACCTTGCGCATCTTCAGGCCGAACATCACATTCTCGACGATGCGCATGTGCGGAAACAGTGCATAGCTCTGGAACACCATGGCGGTCTCGCGCTGGAACGGCGGCACGTTGGCGACATTGCTGCCGCCGATCTGCACCTGCCCGCTGGTGGCGCTGGCAAACCCGGCGATGATGCGCAGCAGCGTCGACTTGCCGCAACCGCTGGGTCCCAGCAGCGTCAACAAGGCGCCCGGCGGCACGGACAGGGAGATGTCATCGAGCGCGGTGAAAGCCCCGTAGTGCTTGCGCACCTGGTCGATGACCAGGCCGACGCCGGTCGGCGCGTGGAGTGGTTCTGTCATGGAAATGCCCGTCTGTGGATTCAATGGATCAGCGATAAGTTAGGTGGCACCGTTCAAACGGCCACGCCGGCCAGGCGTGCGGCGCGCTGCATGGAACCCTTGCGGTCGAAGCTGCTGTAGAGCGACATCGCCTGCACCATCGGCGGGCTCTCGGCAAACATGGCGTAGGCGCACATGCGGCCGGCGAAGCTGCTGGCGGTCAGCTCGGCGACCAGGTTGAGCACCTTGAGACGATTCTCGGCAGTCACATCGCCGATGCGAAAATATTTCTGTACGTCCGGACCGGTCAGCGGGCTGCGCAGCGAGCGCTCGTCGGGTTGCATCACGGCAGTGCCGCCTGCCAGGTCACGCAAGATCTGCACCATCTCGTAGAAGTTGGATGACGCATAGACGCGGCCGGCATTCTGGATGCTCAGGTTGGGCATGATCATGCCGCTCTCGCTGACCTGGTGCTCGGCCTCGGAGGCGAAGATGAAGGCACGGATGGTTTCGCGGTAGCCCATCAGCGCGGCGATCTTTTCGCGGATGGCGGGAATCGCACCAAGACGGGTATGCTCGGTCACCAGCAGTGCGGCGCCCACCAGGGTGTCGGCCTTGGCATAGGCGCGGTTCAGGAAGCCCTGCGCGGCCCAGTTGTGCAAATCCTGGCGGATCAGCGCGGCCAGTTCCGGCTTGCGCGAGAAGATCACGTTTTCCCACGGCACGAAAACATCGTCGAACACGATCAGGGTGTCCAGCTCGTCGAACTGCGACGACAGCGGCTTATCGAAACCGTTGGCGCCGCTGAAGTGCGGCGCGCGGCAGATATGGCGCAGGTTGGGCGAATTCAGCGGCACGATGCAGGCCACGGCATAGTCGGTATTTTCCGGGATCCAGGCGCCGACGGTCGGCTTGACGAAGGCCGCGTGCGCATAGCAGGCGCCGGTCTCGAACTTGGCGCCGCGGATGATGATGCCGTCTTCGCGCTCTTCCACCACGCGGGTGTACATGTCAGGATCGTCCTGCTGGTAGGGCTGCTTGCTGCGGTCGCCCTTGGGGTCGGTGTTGCCGGAGGTCAGGAACCAGTTGCTGACCTGCAGCTTCTTGAGCCAGCGCACCGCGTTCTCGTAGTAGCGGGTGTCGTACTTGTCGAGCAGCGCCTTGCGGTCCTTCATGACGAACAGCGGCGTGACGGTCTCGTCGCCGAAGCGGTCGATCACAGGGCTCACTTCGTTGAGGATCGCGGCGGTCATCTCGCGGCGGTTGCGCAGGTCCTCGATGGTTTCGGGCAGCTTGTAGACGCGGCTGGCGACTTCGCCGTCCTCGTTGATGTAGCCGAACACGTCCTTGTAGCGCTCGTCGTGCTGCAGGTCGTAGAGCGCGGCCATCGCATCGACCATGGGCTTGATCGCCGGATGGGTGGTGACGTCCTCGACGCGTTCGCCGTTGATGAAGACTTGTCGGCCGTCCTTCAGGGATTCGCGATATTGATTGCCGGTGAGCAGTGCCATGTCAGTTGCCTTGAGAAAGAAGTGAAGGAAGTTGCTGGATCAGGCCGCAGAACAATGCGCCGCGGTCGACCAGGCTTTGGAGTTCGATGATTTCCTGCCGGCTGCAGATGTCGTGGCAGACCGGACCGAGGCCATCCAGGGTAGGAATGCCCTGGGCGGCGGTGAAGTTGCCGTCCGAACCGCCGCCGGCCGGCGGCGCCTCGAAGATCGCCAGCGACAGTTCGTCGGCCACCGATTTCGCCAGCGCCACCAGCGTGCGGTTGCGTTCACTGGTAAAGGCGGGCCGCGTCAGGCGGCCGGTGAGTTCGACCGCTACGCGGTCATCGCGCCGGTCGGCGGCAATGCGCTCGATCGATGCCCGCAGCGCGGCGGCCTGGGCATCGGTACGGGCGCGCAGGTCGATATCCATGCGCGCCTCGCCCGGCACCACCTGGCGCGCGGTGCCGCCCTGCAGCACGCCGACGTTGACGATGGCGCCGTTGTCCGGATCGGAGAGTCCGTCGAGTTCGACCACCTTGCCCGCGAGTTCACGCAGAGCGCTGGCCCCCTTGGCGTAGTTGCTGGCGCAATGTGCGCTACAACCGTGCGCCTTCATGAAGAAGGCACCCAGCGCGCCGCGCGCACTGATCACGCCGCCGCCCGGGCGACCGGGCTCCAGCACCAGCACCACGTCGGCGTCGCGCGCTTGTTGCTCGATCAGCGCACGGCTGTGGGTGCTGCCCAACTCTTCGTCGGGGACCAGGATGAAGCGAATTGATTCCAGCGCATCGAAACCACCGGCGATCAGCGTGCGCAATGCGAACAACGCCATTACCAGGCCGCCCTTCATGTCGCCGACGCCCGGCCCAGTGGCGCGCGCTTCATCCAGACGCGCATAAGGCCAGTCGGCCACGGTGCCGGCCGGCCAGACCGTGTCGCAATGCCCCAGGATCACCAGCCGGCCGCGGCCGCCCATGCGATGTGTCGCCACCACCAGGTCGGCCCGCTCGGGTACCGGCAACTGTTCAATGGCGAAGCCCATGTCGGCCAGCAAACCCGACAAGCGCGCGCTCACGCGGCTGACGCCCTCGATGTCGTAGGAACCGCTGTCGATGTTGACCAGCTCCTCAAGCAGCACCAGCATCGCCGGCAATTGCTCCTGAAGAATGACTTGCGCCTGCAGCACAGGCTGCGGCGAGAGAGAAGAAGAATTCTGGCTCATGTAGATAAGGAACCCCGTTTGCCGTTCGGCCGGTTTTCCAACGCAGCATCGCCGCTTTGGAAAACAGGATCGAACTTGTCGTTGTTGCACGATCTATTGCATGCAATAACGGATATCTAGCAATCCTTGTGCCAGATCAAATCCAGATGCGATATTCCAGAGCATGGATAAAATTTAATCCTTTAAAAACAAATACTTAATTTATATTTTGTTTTTCAAGGCATCTGGCGCCACAAGCTAAATTTCGTTTAATTTGTGTTTTTTGCTGCACCAAAAGGCGATATTTTCTAATTTTTCTGTTTTAAATTTGGGCGAAAAATATACCAACATCATCTAAATCAGGTAGCACCACCGGGCGTTTGGAGGCGATCCGTGCAATGCCCGAAAGAAACAAGGCACGCATCTTCCGAGCCCATCAGCGCTCTATGCGCTTATCCCGGAGCGGCCAGCTCTCGAAAGACATCTTCGATTCGTCATTCATGGGCAACCGAGGAGATGAGGATCAGCGGTAAAAGCTGTGCGGACGAATCGACGAGCGTGGCGATCGTGTGGCCGATGTGGGGCAGCGATGGGGCGTCACGACCGTAGGCTTTGCGCCTGGAAGATAAAACTGGATAGGCCTGCGGGGTGGCAAGGGGCTTTTTAACCCCTTGGTCGCAGGTTCGAATCCCGCACGGCCTACCAGAAATTCAGCAGCAATGAAAAAGGGTTCCAGTCCGCCGGAACCCTTTTGTCATCTGTAGTGCCGCCTTAGCTGGATTCTCCGAGCATGGTTTGCAACTGCCCGGTAATGGTCCGATAGTACCGATCATTGCCGTGAATACGGTCAAAGTCACCGGTCGATTTGTCGATCTCATCGGATCGGTAGGCATCTTCGGTCCATCCTCCATTAGCGCCTATCCAGACCCTGGCATTGAAAGCCCTCGCGCCGACCGACTCCGCGAATTCGCAGAGTATTTCATCGAAGACGGCGTGCAGCGCTGCGTGATATTGCTGAGAAGGCGGATCGGACACCCAGATCACCTCGTGCCCCAGCCCGACAATTCTTTTCACGATCTCGAACAGGTGCGTCCTTGCATGAACCAGGTACTGGTGAACGTCCTTTCGGCTGACATTGAGATTACCTGCCGTGAGCACGCCCTGGCCGATCAGCGCATTGAGAAATTCGTGGGGCATCATGTGGGTATGCGCACCGATATTCGTGATGACCTTCAAGCGCTTTTTTGCCGCCGGAGGAATCGACCCGCCGAGCGCCCGGAGCGATTCGACCCATAGCGCCTCGGCACCGGGCTCATGAGGAACGAATATCCTGGTGTCGTGCGTGGTATAGAGCTGGTGGTGCCAGCGTGATCCCCACATGATCGCCCCACCGCAGTGCGCCGTGCCGAGCTTGTTCAATTCCGTGGATATCTTCCCCATGTGCGAATCGCCCACCAACAGGAGATCGGCAGCGTCCTGGACCGGAGCATCGTCTTTCCTGCTCCAGCTTTCCAGTATCAGGTCCTCACAAACCGCATCACTGCAATGAGCGCCTGCGCCAGGCTTGGCACTGCAAGCTTGCGATGCACCGGCCTGGGCATCGGCACCCATTCCCAGCGCTGCCATGAAATGCGCCATGACGAACGACACGCCTTCGTCGGTCACCGAGCGCATGTTGTCGGCGAATGCCTTGGCTGCAAATAGCGGGGACGAGACCAGTTCGTAGGAAGGAAAGTAGTCGACGTCGAGCTCGGTGCTGGACAGGAAACCGGCAGCAGCCCTCAGCACCGACTTTGAATAAGTCGTGGCCGGCAGGATGTGCGCGCAATCTGCGGTGGCCGTAAGAGGGACAGGAGAAACGGTCAGCAGAAATCGCATCGCCGGATTGACCTTGCGTATCTTCGCAATCACGCGCTGCATGGTCGCGACGGTTTCGTCGTAATCGTAATTATGGAATTGATGCAGGTCGGGATCGAAACAACCCCTGATGGTCCCGGGACAAACAGGAAAAACCGTCCCATCCCTATGCCGCCAGGCTTCGGTCAAGCCTAGTGTAAAGATGAACGTATTGGCACGGATGATCGCCTGCTCGATGTTGTGCAAGGTCACCGAGCGGGCATCGATTGCCTCTTGCAAGCTCCCATACCCGTACGCATTGATCGCGGGCCTGAGCGGATCGAAGAACTTCCCGTCTGCGCTGAAGCAATCGGCCCCCTCCCCCGCTTGCTTGCCGCCCCCCAGTGCCAGATCGATCCATTGCTCGAGCAAGGCTGGCGTATAGATATTCCCGGTTCGGAACGAGAACACCCCATAGCCAAGTTTTTCCCTCTCGTCCTCGCCAAGCGAGGCCGGTGCCGGCTCGCTGTCGACCCAGGAGAACCCGTTGACGATCAGGTACCGGCTGATGTGCTGCGCAAAACACGATCCGACGGTGATGACCGGATCGTCCCGGGTCAGGCTGAACCTGGGACGCCAAAGGTGATGCAGGCGGCCGCTGGAGCGCAGATCCGCGACGGCATTTCGCCAGAACTTGTGTCCAGGCAAGCTGGTGTAAGGGTTATTCATCTTGTGCATCTGATCATTCGATTGATCCCGGAAAACCTCGATCAAGCACGCGGCATCAGCGTCACGCCTCGACAGGTCCGGGCACGCCGCGGGCCCGCAGGACATATCGGAGATTTATCAGAAGTCGCCATGGGCTCTGCCGGCCGGCATGATTTGACTTGGGTTTTTCGGCAATCGACGGACTAAATACGATAGGAATTCGGCTCACCCACAAGGCCGCACGACACGCTCGATACCGACGCCCTTGCGGCAGGCCTTGCTCGCACAGGCCGTCAGGTTCGACGATGATGTTGCGGCACAGTGGATCGGCCATCTCGGCGCTCGTGGACTGGCCGCAACACGATGGCGCGGCGCCTGTCGCAGGTTGCCGTTGGCCGCGTTTCTCCACTATGATGAAAACGCAGGGCCGCCAATGCCTAAGTCGAAGACCAGCAGCCCCAAGAATTGCCCAGCCACTAGCGCTGCGGCGCATAACGTCAGCGTTTCCATGCAGCATCTTTCACTGATACGACAACGACAGGGGAAGCACCGTGCATATTTCCAACGTAACGATCCGCCTGCGCCTGTGGCTGGGCTTCGGCCTTCTGATGGTGTTGATGCTGGCGATGGCGGCTACCGGCATCGGCCGGCTGGCACAATTGAACCGGCAGATGGGCGACGTCATCCATGACAAATACCCGAAGACGGTGGTGGCCGGCGATATCGTCGACCAGCTCAACCTGGTGGCACGCTCGGTGCGCAACATCCTGCTGCTCAAGGATGCCAGGCAGATCCAGAGCGAATCGGACCGCATCACCGGCGCCGACCGCGCCACCCGGGACGACCTGGCGCGACTTGACCGGATGCTGGCCGATGCCCAGAGCCGGGCGCTGCTGGCAAGCCTGAACCAGGCGCTGGCGGCCTATATCGACAAGCGCCAGAAAGTGCTGACGATGGTCGAACAAGGCGTCAAGGAGGGCGCCATCGATGTGCTCATCGGCGAGGTGCGGCCGGTACAAAGCGCCACCATGAACGCCGCCGATGCCCTCATCAAGCACCAGCAGGAGATGATGAAGGCCGCCGGCGACGAGGTCGAGGACAACTACCGGCATGCCCGCAACCTGTTGCTCGGCCTGACCATCGTCGGTTTGCTGGCAGCCACGCTGATCGCCTGGCTGATCACCCGCAGCATCACCCGTCCGCTCGATCGCGCCGTGCATGTGGCCGAGACGGTGGCCGCCGGCGACCTGACCTCGGCCATCGATAGCGCGGGGCGCGACGAAACCAGCAAGCTGTTGCGGGCATTGAAGAAGATGAACGACAACCTGCTCGATATCGTCAGCCAGGTACGGGCCTCGACCGACACCATCACCACTGCCAGCAGCGAGATCGCGCGCGGCAACCTCGACCTGTCCTCGCGCACCGAACAGCAAGCAGCTTCGCTCGAGGAGACCGCCTCGTCGATGGAGCAACTGACCTCCACCGTCAAGCAGAATGCCGACAACGCGCGCCAGGCCGACCAGCTGGCCGGCTCGGCCTCGACCCTGGCCGGCCGCGGCGGCGCAATGGTGGGCAAGGTGGTCGAGACCATGGGTGCGATCAACGAATCGTCCAGGAAGATCGTCGACATCATCAGCGTCATCGATGGCATTGCCTTCCAGACCAACATCCTCGCCCTCAACGCTGCCGTGGAAGCCGCGCGTGCCGGGGAACAAGGCCGCGGCTTCGCGGTGGTGGCCTCGGAGGTGCGCTCGCTGGCCCAACGCTCGGCCACGGCTGCCCGCGAGATCAAGGAACTGATCGCCGACTCGGTCGAACGCGTCAGCGACGGTAGCAAGCTGGTGGAACAGGCTGGCACCACCATCGGAGAAATGGTCCACAGCGTGCAGCGGGTCAGTGCCGTGGTCAACGAGATCAGCACCGCCGGACAGGAGCAGAGCTCCGGGATCGAGCAGGTGAACCTGGCCATCGTGCAGATGGATCATGTCACGCAGCAGAACGCGGCATTGGTCGAACAGGCCGCCGCCGCGGCCCAGTCGCTGCAGGACCAGGCTTCGCAACTGACCCGGCTGGTAGCGGTGTTCAAGCTCGACGGCAGGCGCGCCGACCAACCCGCATTGCCGACATTACCGGCGCTGGCCTACGACCATTGAAACCGGCGGCGCTTTGCACGGCAAGCCGCCGGTCACGGTGGCAAGGGTTGTGGTCGCGCGTGACGAATGGCCGCTGGTGGCAACTGGTGGCACCGTGCCGCGAGCAGGTATACTGCCGTTCCAAACGACAACCTGCACACCATGTCCCAGCCCCCAGAGCCCTTGTTTCCCGATGACGCCGTCAGCGGTATCGACACCCTGCCCACGCCACGCGCGTGGATCGTGCTGCAGAACGCGCACGAGGTAGAGACCTGGATCGACACCTATGACCGCGAACTGCAAGCGGTGGTCTGGCGCAACAAGCTCAATACGGTCAATGCCGGCCAGGGCATCTGCTTCAGGCTGGAACTGGGCGGCGAGATCTACCTGCACACCACCTCCGAAGGGCAGGTCTTGCTGGACGTGACCGAAGAGGCCGCATGGGTCAACCCGGTGATCAGCGCCGCCACCGGCGTGGCGCCGCCCGCCGGCAGCGTATGGGTGCTGCCGCACGACACCCTGACGCAGCTGGTACTGGGGCTGTCGGGCCTGATCGCCACCAGTTGCTTCGTGCTCAAGCACGAGTTCAGGCTCGGCCGCAGCCATCGTATCCGTCTCTGATATCACAAGGAACAACCCAATGAATGAACGCATCCTGGTCGTCGTCGGCGCCGTCAACATGTTCATTGCCGTCTGCTGCGGCGCCTTCGGTGCCCACGGCTTGAAGAAGATGCTGTCCGAAGAGCTGCTGGCGGTCTGGCACACAGCCGTCACCTATCAGGTGATGCACGCACTGGGCATGATCGCCGTGGCGCTGCTGATGCCCAGGTTCGGTGGTGCCTGCCTGAGTTGGGCCGGCAACCTGATGCTGGCCGGCATCGTCATCTTCAGTGGCAGCCTGTACCTTCTGGCGCTGACCGGCACCCGCATACTGGGGGCGATCACGCCCATTGGCGGCGTGGCTTTCCTGGCGGCGTGGGTGCTGGTGGCCTGGGCCGCCTATAAAGGCATGCGCTGATCGGCAGCCATGCAGCACCGGTGCCTGACGGGATCGCTATCGATGCCCGGGACAGGATCGCTCAGGCGGCGTCACGCGCCGGGTGCGCCTGCTTGCGGTAGAGAAATTCCAGCACCGCGGTACGGTACTCGGCGTACCGGGCGTCCTGCGCCAGGCCGACGCGCTCGCGCGGGCGGGGCAGCCTGACGTCGACGATCTCGCCGATGGTCGCGGCCGGGCCGTTGGTCATCATCACGATGCGGTCCGACAGCAGCACCGCTTCATCCACGTCGTGGGTGACCATCACCACGGTTGACCCGGTCTTGGCCACGATCTTGAGCAATTCGTCCTGCAGGTGGGCGCGGGTCAAGGCATCGAGCGCGCCAAACGGTTCATCCATCAACAGTACCTTGGGTTCCATCGCCAGAGCGCGGGCAATACCTACTCGCTGCTTCATGCCACCCGAGATTTCGTTGGGGCGCTTGGCTTCGGCCGCGGACAGGCCCACCAGCGCCAGTGCGGCGCGGGTGCGGTCGCGCAACCGGGTGCGGTCCTCGGTGCCGCCGAAGACGCGTTCGACGCCCAGGTAGATGTTTTCGTGGCAGGTCAGCCAGGGCAGCAGCGAATGATTCTGGAACACCACCGCGCGTTCCGGCGAGGGGCCACCGATCTCGCGGTTGGCGCACAGCAGCACCCCCGCACTGGGCCGGGTCAGGCCCGCAATCAGGTCGAGCAAGGTCGACTTGCCGCAGCCTGAATGGCCGATCAAGGTCACGAATTCACCCTTGGCGACCGTCAGGTTGATCTCGCGCAGGGCATGAAAACTGCCCTTGCTGGCATGGAACACCATGTCCACGCCACCGATGTCGATGAACTTGCCGTTGATGTTGTCCATGATGTCCTCTCAGTGACTGACCTGTTCGTAGGTGAAGGCCTTTGCCAGTGCCACCAGCGCCTGCTCCAGCAACAGACCGACGACGCCGATGACGACAATGGCGATGATGATGTGCGGCACGTTGAGGTTATTCCATTCGTCCCACACCCAGAAGCCGATGCCGACACCGCCGGTCAGCATCTCCGCGGCCACGATCACCAGCCAGGCGGTGCCGATCGACAGGCGCACCCCGGTCAACATGTACGGCAGCACGGAGGGAAACAGGATCTTGGTCAGGATCTTCCATTCCGACAGGTTCAGCACCCGCGCCACGTTCATGTAGTCCTGCGGCACGCGCTGCACGCCGACGGCGGTGTTGATGATCATGGGCCAGATCGAGCAGATGAAGATCGACCAGATCGCGGCCGGATTGGCCGACTTGAACACCAGCAGGCCGATCGGCAACCAGGCCAGCGGCGACACCGGTTTCAACAGGCTGATGATGGGACCGAACATGGCCGACAGGAACCGTACCCGTCCGATCGCAAAGCCCAGTGGAATACCGACCAGCGCCGCCAGGCCGAAGCCGACGCCGACCCGCTGCAGCGACGCCAGCACGTTCCAGCCGATGCCCTGGTCGTTTGGACTGTTGCGATAGAAGGGGTCGGAGAACATGCTGATGGCTTCCTTGAAGGTCACCAGCGGGGTGGGAAAACTGCTGTTCTTGAGTGCGATGACCTGCCACACCAGCACCAGCAACATCAATCCCACCAGCGGCGGCAGCACCCGCATGAAAACGCCGCTGTCGGCGAGACGACGGCGTGCCCTTTCCAGCATCCCCGGCACGGCATGCACCGCCCGGCATTCGTTGGCCGCCGGGCCGTGCGAGGCCGCGGCGGCCGGCTTGGCGTTCTCGCCGATGACCTTCTCCATGGCTGCACTCATCGTGCTCCCCTCCCCTTGCAATTTCGTTGACAAACCTGCCTGCCTCGGTGCGATCAGACCTTTATCTTGAACGACTGCGCATAGGCGGCCGCGTTCCTGCCGTCCCAGGTGGTGCCATCCATCAGCCTGGAGCTGCGCATGACATCGTTGGGCAGCGGCGTATTGGTCATCGCCGCGGCTTGCTTGAAGAGGTCGATCTGGTTGACGGACCTGGCCACGGCCAGGTAGTCGGGATCGGTCTTGAGCAGGCCCCAGCGGCGATGCTGGGTCATGAACCACATGCCATCCGACAGGTACGGGAAGTTGACTTTCCCGTCGTCGTAGAACTTCATGTAGTTGGGGTCGTCCCAGGTCTTGCCCAGGCCATTCTGGTAGCGCCCCATGATGCGCTGGTCGATCACATCCTTGCTGGTGTTGACGTAGGATTTGTCGGCGATGACCTCGGCCATCTTGTTCTTGTTGGCCAGCGAGGCGTCGATCCACTTGCTGGCGTCCAGGATGGCGGCCATCATGGCGCGGCAGGTATTGGGGTATTTCTTGACGAAGTCGAGCGAGCTGCCCAGCACCTTCTCGGGATGGTCCTTCCAGATGTCCTGGGTGGTGGTTGCAGTGATGCCGACCCCGTCGACGATGGCGCGATGGCCCCATGGCTCGCCCACGCAAAACCCATCCATGTTGCCGACCCGCATGTTGGCCACCATCTGCGGTGGCGGCACCGTGATCACCTTGGCGTCTTTCATCGGGTTGACGCCATTGGCGGCCAGCCAGTAGTACAGCCACATGGCATGGGTGCCGGTCGGGAAGGTCTGGGCGAACGTGTAGTCGCGCTTGTCGGTCTGCATCAGCCTGGCCAGCGAGGCGCCATCCACGGCCCCCTTGTCGGCCAGTTTCCTGGACAGCGTGATGGCTTGCCCGTTATGGTTCAGGCCCATCAACACCGCCATGTCCTTCTTCTGGCCGCCGATGCCCATCTGCACACCGTAGATCAGGCCATACAGCACATGGGCCGCATCCAGTTCGCCATTGGTCAGCTTGTCGCGCACGCCGGCCCACGAGGCTTCCTTGCTGGGCACGATCTTGATGCCGTATTTCTTGTCGAAGCCCAGCACCGAAGCCATCACCACCGAAGCGCAATCGGTCAGGGGAATGAATCCGATCTTGACTTCCTCCTTCTCCGGCTTGTCCGAACCTGCCGCCCACACGCCACCGCTGGCCAACCCCATCATGCTTGCTCCTGCCGCGATGCCCGCGGTGTGAATGATCTTGCGGCGCGTGCCATCGACGTCGGCGCCGACCTCTTTTCCGGACTGTGGTTTGCTTGTCTGGTGCGCGGATTGCACGGATTGCGTGGATTGCATGGCACTGTTCCCCTGACGATTGACGGCATTGCAAAAACAAAAAAGGCGGCTCCAGGCAGGAATTGCTTCATGCCGGAAGACGCCTTTGTCTTGGATGGGGCCACCGCCGTTGGCCGCCCCTGTGCGCACTCGTTGCGCGATACCCCGGAACTTGAGCAAGGAGCGTGCCATGTGTGCCCGAGGCAGGCTGCCACCGATGCCGTCCATGAGCGATAGACCCGGACCAGCCATGGCGTGTCGCCGTCCATGCCGCAGCCGGCCCGCCATGCGAACAAAACGGGCAGCCGCATGCACTTGGTTTGTGCCTTGCACCAAACTGGCAGACCGCCAGGGGGGAGTCGAAGAAGGGCGCCGGCCGGGCGTTTCAGCCCAGCAAGTCCTCGGCGTCCAGCAGCCGCTGGGCGACATCGGACAGCTTGAGGTTGCGGTTCATGGCCATGCTGCGCAGTTTTTGGTAGGCCTGCTCCTCGGACAGGCCCTTGCGCGCCATCAGGACGCCCTTGGCGCGCTCGACCAGCTTGCGCTCGGCCAGCTTGCTCCGGGTATCGGATAGTTCGTCGAGCAGCTTCTGTTCTTGACGAAAACGCACCATGGCCACGTCCAGCACCGGTTTGACGCGCTCGGCGTGCAGCCCGGCGACGATGTAGGCGGTCACGCCGGCGGCCATTGCCGCTTCCATGCTGGTGGTATTGTCGTCCTCGGTGAACATGACGATCGGGCGCCGTTCGTCGCGGGTGGCGATGACGATGTGCTCCAGCACGTCGCGGGCGTCGGATTCGGCTTCGATGATGATCATGTCCGGCTGCAGGGCCGCGATACGGTCCGGCAGCGTGAGGTCGGCGGCCAATGCGGCCACGATGTTATAGCCGGCATCGAGCAGGCCGGTGCGCAAGGCTTCGGCACGTTGCTCCGCCTGGGCATGCGCCACCTCGTCGTGGTCTTCTTCCAGGTGCGGCACGGAATTGACGATGACGATGCGCAACCGGCGGGCGCCACCAGGCGCGGGCGATGTCGATGGGCGATCGGACTTCATGGAATTCATAGAAGGGCGAACTGGCTCTCGGCTCTTTCAAGGCAACACGGGCAACACGGGCAACTCTGGCGTCGATCGGCTTTGCACCGCCTACGCTGCACGGCAGCGTCCGGTGGACGGCGGCAATGGTAACGCATCGCCGCGCAAAAAACATGGCTCGCCTTGGAAAAACCGGCGCGCCGCCGCACCCGACGGCGGATGCCGTCCAACGGCCACAAGCAAATTCCGCACCACTGGCATCGGTATCGGGAGTGTGCAGCGCGTCGGCGCCGACACCCCCGACTCACCTTTTCCTACAGGGAATTGGGAGTGGCGCTGATCCTCGCCCCCTGCCGCCCAGCCTAATATGCATCAGCTCCGCGATGAGGTCCGAGATCCCCGGCGGAGCCGTTCACGAACAACGATAACCGGGTGGAATCCCATCGACTTGCACGGAGAGCCGAACAAAATGAACATCACTTCTCACTTTCCCAAACGTCTAGGCGGCCAATCGGGCCAGCTGCGAGCAAGACCGGCTCGCGCGCTGGGGTGGCTGTCGGGCGCGGTGGTACTGGGACTGGCATCGAGCGCGGCACATGCCGAGCCCTCGCCTGCATTGGACCGGTTTAGCCTATCGGTGGGTGGATACTATGTCGACCCGACGTTCAATATCAAGGGCAACACGCGCTACGGGTCGGCCGAGACCGGCGACATGGAACGCGATCGCACCACCCTGCCGCGCGTGCGCGCGGAGCTGTTGATCGGCGACAGCCATGGGCTGGCGTTCGATTACTTCCGTTATCGCAACGACTATACCTTTACCGCCCAGCGCAGCTTCAATGTCGGCGGCACCCCTGCGATCCTGTCGGCTGCGGCCACGGCCAACCTGGAAGTCGATTTCGCTTCGCTGGCCTATAAGTGGTGGATCGGCAGCGGAAGCGACGTGTTCGGCCTGGGCCTGGGCGCCGGCTACTATCGCGCCCACTACGACGTCCAGGCCAATGGCATATTCAACGGCACCGCGGGCTCGCTCAGCGAGAGCCGCACCGAAAAGACCTTTGCCCCACTGCTGTCCCTGGGCTGGAAGCACGCCTTCAGCAAGGACCTGCGCATGTATGCCGAGGCCTCGGGCGTGAAGAAATCCTGGGGCACCGTGACCGGCCACATCTATGGTGCCGCACTGGGCGTGGAATGGTATCCGCTCAAGAACATCGGCCTGGGCGCCGACTACGGTATTACCCGCATTCACATCAATCGTGATGGTGGAAGCACCCAAGCCAATTTCGACGTAAAACTGACCGGTCCTTCGGCATATGTGAAGGTAAGGTTCTAACCCGGCCGGCGGCATTGCAAACCGACCATTTAAATAAAAAGGAGAACGACCATGACCCTCGGCACCATTCTACTGATTGTGATCATCCTGATTCTGCTGGGCGTGCTGCCAGCCTGGCCACACAGCCGCGGCTGGGGCTATGGCCCCAGCGGTATCGCCGGCACTATCGTGATCATCCTGTTGATCCTGCTTTTGCTGGGCAAGATATAGCCTGATAAGATGCTCGCAGTCAACGCGGGGCATGGCGTTTGCGCGCCATGCCCCGCGTTTTCTGTTGCCGGCATCTTTTCATGCCGGCGCCATTTCGGTCATCCCCTGGAGGTGAGCACATGAACAACAAGATTGTCGTTGCAGCTTTGCTGGTATTGACTGCCTGGGCGAGCGCCGCCCGGGCCGCACCCGAAGACGTCACCGTCGCCGATCCCAGTCGTTGGTTCAAGTCCGAGGATACCCCCCGGGGCCGCTATGGCAACCACCTGATCGAGGCGCGGGCCGCCTACGCGCAAGCGCTACAGGAATGCAAGAGCGGCCCACCCGCGGCGGCGCGCCAGTGCCGCAACGATGCACGCAGCGCGATGAAGGAGGACCTGGCGCGCGCCCGGCGCATCCTCGATCATGCCCAGTCCAATGACTGAGGAAGTCACCGGCAGCCATATCGAGCCCACATGAAAAAAGAGGCTCTCGCCAATGGCGATGCCTCTTTCTCGTCACTCCGGGCTTCTTCAGATGATCGGGCAGCTGCCTGGCCGACGATCGACAGTCAGCGTCCCACCTGATTACCGATCACACCGCCCACTGCGGCACCGCCAGCAGTGCCCAGGCCGCTACCGCCGGTCAGCACGGCACCGCCCACAGCACCGACGCCTGCACCCACGGCAGTGTTCTTGTCTCGCTGCGACATATTGCTACAGCCGGTGACGGCCGAGAACGCCAGGATGGCGATAGACGTCATAGCAACTTTTTGAATTGTTTTCATGACAGCACCTCATTGGTTAATTTGAATTTTGGACAGGGTGATAACCACGCTCAGGTCATCGGCCGCATGATCACCACCGGGCGAGCATGCTGCGAAGGCCTGCGAATCTCGGGCGAATCGTCGCGCATTCCATGGTGATACGAAGCAGAACAGCTATTACGCTGGCGTTCGTTGCCGACCACGATGACGGCGCGTCGCAAGCCCTTGGAGCGCTTCACTGCCGCCATATCCATGTAACGGAACTCGGTTCCGTTCGCCGCAGACGGTGTGGTCGGCACACCATTGAGTGGCACATGGCGATCTACGGGCTCGTTCGGCCCGTGAGGCAACGTGGAAGCAACAGAAGAATCGGGGCTCGTGTCATCCGGTACTGTCGTGGCATGCGCCGCAACGGATCCGAACAGACAGGGCATCGCAGCCAAGAGGCAAATCGCAGATAATGTTTTTTTCATATTTCCCTCCCTGAGGGCCTGCCAATGTCCATCATGGCATCGGGTAGCGTTACTGCCGTCGTGCCGTCAACGTTCGGCGCGGTAATGCGGCAGTGCAACCATGATCGGCGAAATGGGCTGTCATCGAAATCAGCCTATTCCGATTCTTTTGTAGGAATTAACCTACTCCGAACACGAATATCGCGCCGGACCGCTTGGCCCGGCGCGTTACGGACTTAGTGCTTGAGGGTTTCCTTGGCATCGCCATAGGCCTTTTGCACATTGCCTTCGACTTGCTTGGAAGCGCCCTTGACCTGCTGGGTCTGGTTACCTGTGAGTTCACCGGTCTTTTCCTGAACCTTACCGGCGGCTTCCTTCATGGTGCCCTTGACTTGATCCTTGTTCATGATCGCTCCTTGTAGAAGTTGAAAAATGAAGGTGTCGGCCAATGCCTCCTGAGACCTGACTGACATCTACAACGCCGTGTCCTTGATGGTGTGCGACGATGAATCCATGATAGGGACGCGCCGCTTCCGGCGACATCAGAAGGAGGCGCTTTCGAGCGTAGGAGAAACCGGAATGAAGTGACGGACAAGCCCGGGCCGGGCGTAGGACAGGCGCAGCCAGCAGGGCTGCGCCCGGTTCGGCTGGGATCAGGGCTGGGCAGCACCGGCCGGGCGGATCGGCAGGCTCACGGTAATGAGGGCACCGCTACCGGGCGTGGACCGGATATCGACCTCGCCGCCGAAGTAGGTGGCACGTTCCCGCAGGCCACGCAGCCCATAGGTCTTGTGATTGTCCCGGCGATCTTCGGAGATCCCCACGCCGTCGTCGCGCACCGTCAGGGCAACGTGATCCTCGTCCACGTCCAGGATCACATCGACCTTGCTTGCCTTGGCGTGCTTGCTGACGTTGTTGAGCATCTCCTGCAGCATGCGGTAGATGGCAATTTCCATCTCGTGCCCCACCGCCACGTCTTCATCGGGCAGGCTGGCGCGACAGGCGATGCCGGTGCGCTCCTGCAATTCGTCGAGTTGTTCGGTGATGGCCGCCTTCAGGCCGAACAGGTCAAGCGTGTTGGGGCGCAGTTCGGTCTGGATGCGTCGCGTGGTCGCCACCAGCGACTTCATCAGCGCCTGCATGCGGGACTTGCGATCGAGCCATTTCTCGTCGGTCGGCAACACCTGATACACCCCTTCGAGATGCATCGAGATGGCGGTCAGCGACGCCCCCATGTTGTCGTGCAGCTCGCGGGCGATGGCACGCTTTTCTTCCTCGCGCACCGTCTCCAGGTGGTTGGTCAGTTCGCGCAACAATGCGGTACGCTGCACGACCATCTTCTCCAACTGGCTTTCGCGCTGACGCAGCACGTCCTCGGCCTGCTTGCGCTCGCTGATGTCGGTACTGATGCCGATGACGCCCTGCACGCTCCCATCCTTGCCGAACCACGGTACCTTGGCGGTCTGGAAGGTCACCACGCCCTCGGGAAGATGAATGCTCTGCTCCAGCTTTTCGGGCTTGCCCGAAGCCATCACGCGCCGATCATCCTGGTCAATCTGCTCGGCCTCTTCCGGCACCAGGAACAGCTCGCGGCTGGCGCGATACATGGTCTCTTCCCAGGTCTTGCCAAGCTTGCCCAGCGTGGCCGGGTTGGCGAAGATCATCAGGCCCTGGCGGTTCTTGACGAAGATCGGATCGCTGGTGCTCTCGCTGACCGCATTGAGCAGTGCACTGGTCTCTGCCAGTTTCTGGGCATTGCGGGTACGTTCGCCGTATTCGCTGTCGAGCCGGCTGGCCGAACCCCAGAAGATGAAGACGATGATCACGCCATTGACCAGTGTGAGCGTGGGCAGCAGCAATTCCGGCAGGATCCAGCCGCGGGCCAGGCCCCAGTTGAGCAACAGGCTGAACGCCAGCAACAGCAGCAAGGTCTGTGGCAGCAACCGGCGCAGCATCTGGCCGCCCGGGGCGATTCGCATGATCACCGCCATCAGCGCATGCCCGGGACGCGCCATCAGCAAGGCCGTACCAAGCAACGCAAAGACGGTACACGATAGCCATGGCACCGGCAGGTAGAAGTCGAGGTACAGGAATTGGTTGACGCCATAGATGTACCCCACCAGCGGGATGGCACTCATTGCCAGCAACACGAAGCAGAGATACTCGGCCGGATAATAGCCGCCCAGCAGGCGCCAGTCGTGCAACAACAGCGCCAGCGCGACGGTGATGAACGCTATCGCCAGCAAGGGCGGGATCACCAGCGCCGAGACCGGATGGGCCACGTCGACCGGCACCCACCCCAATGCGTAGAGACTGCCGTGGGCCAGTGTCGCCAGGCCCAGCGCCAGCAGCACCAGCGCCAGCATCCTGACCGTCCGACGCAACCGGGGATGGGGCTGGGTTGCAATCATGCCTTGCAAGTAGAGGCCGCTGCCGGCAAGGATGAAGCCGATCGCGGTGACCGGACCCACGGCCAGCAGGTCGACCAGCAGTGGCCGATAGGCCTCTTCCATGAACGAGGCGATCAGCACCACCACCCCGAACAGGATCACGACCATGGCCATGCCCATGGCGATGGTCACCATATTGCTGTTATTGGACTGGGAGCTGGCGAAGTGTTCGGACGAGCCGATGCCCTGGGTATCGAAGGCAGAGGGACGGCCCCCGCCGGTTTGGTTTCGCATCGTCGGGAATCCCCTGCTTTTTTTATCGGTGCTGCCGGGCGGTCCCAGACCGGCCCGACAGCGCCATGTTGATGTCTACCGCAGCCAGGGTGCACTCACCCGGCAGGTAATGCGTCACAACCCACCCGGCTGGGCGGGTAACGGCGGCGTACCGACAGGATTGAAGGTACGTATGCCCAGTTTTTCGCGGGCCAGGCGTTCCAGAAGATCGCACAGCAAGGGCAGTTCGGACGACTTGTCGAAGAAGTGGGCCACGCCGCACTGTTTGCCGGCCTTGCGATAGGTCGGGCTGACATGATTGCTGAAGACTACCCTGACCTCGTCGGCACGGCGTACATGGGCTCGCCCCAGCGACTGCAGCAAGCTCATGCCATTGCCTTGCTTGAGCTGGATATCCAGCACCAGAACGTCGTAGGCATGATGTTGCAGGTGCTGCAATGCCTCGTGTTCGGTCTCCGCATGGCCGGCCAATGACACGCCATCGATCTCGACCAGGCTCTCGACGATGAGATCACGCACGTCCGCCGAATCTTCCACCAGGAAAATCCGCAGCGGCGCCTCGGCGCTGTCTGCGCCCCGGGCCCACGTGTTGAGAATGTCATCCATGATCTGCCATGCCCGTTATCCTGCCAACGCCATCCTTGCAATGCGCAAGATGACATACCGCAGGATTAGTCGATCAGATTGTTCTTGATCGCGTAGTAAATGATGTCTGCGTTATTGGTCATGCTCATCTTCTGCAGCACGCGTGAACGATATGTGCTCACCGTCTTGACCGACAGGCACAGTTCGTCGGCGATCTGGGTCACGCCCTGCCCTTGACCCAGCTTGTAGAAGATTTCGTATTCGCGCTGCGACAAGGTCTCGTGCAGCGGCTTTTCGGAATCCACCGGTTCGCTGGTCAGCAGTTCGGCCACGCCATAGCTGATGTACTTATGCCCTCGCAGGATGGTATTGATGGCATTGACCAGTTCGGTGGCCAGCGCCTCTTTCTGCACATAACCGCTGGCACCGCTGCGCAGCACCTGCACCGCGTAGCGACTCTCGGGGTGCATGCTCAGCATCAATACCGGCAGTTCCGGCTTTTCCCGCTTGATCTGCTTGAGCACTTCCACGCCGCTCTTGTCGGGCATGGCGATGTCTAGCAGAACGATATCCCAGTCCTGGGTCCGCACCAGGCGGATTGCTTCTTCAGCCGTACTGGCTTCGCCACCGATTTCCATCGACGGAATTTCCGAGATGAAATGGTGCACACCGGCCCGCACGACCGCATGGTCATCGACTACAAGTATTTTTGTCATAGTAATTGAGCGGTGATAAAGATGCCGCAGCGCTGCGTCGTCTACCTGGCGGCTTGGCGCACGCCAGCGCCGCATTGAGCGTCGGCCATATTCTCCTGCTGCCTCGGCAACGCCGTTTCGACCGGCGGTGCCCTCCCTAAAAAATACCAGGGTGCAATGGCCACCAACTATACCTTACTGCACTTATGCTGTCTGCTTCCAGAATGCACCAGGATGGCCCGATGCGCTCTGGGAGCGGATAAGCGCAAACCGGGCCGGGTCACACGGACCCGGACCGGCTGCGCTCACGCAGGCACCGTTACTGTTTCAGGCGCAGGTCGTTACGCACCGATTGCACACCCTTGACGCCGCGGGCCAGTTCGGTGGCACGCGAGGCAGCAGTGGCGCTCGAGACGAAACCGGAGAGCTGGACCACGCCCTTGTAGGTTTCGACGTTGATTTCCGACGACTTCAGGTTCTTTTCATTGAAGATCGCAGCCTTCACCTTGGTGGTGATCACGGCGTCGTCCACATATTCGCCAGTGCCTTCCTTGTTGGGGCTGGAAGCGCAACCAACCAGCGAAACCATGAACAGGGCCAGGAAGAAACCGAGGAAACGCTTGGTCAGGGACATTTTAGTCAAACTCATGATGCTCTCCTATCTAGGAATGATGATACACAGGTGATCACTGCCGGGTAGCCGGCGCACTCTGGCGCACGGCCCCTCCAGACTATTTTTTCGCTACGCCGCGATTACTTGCCGAACTTCATCTTGGCATCAGCCACGCACTTGTCCTTGGCATCGCCGCTCATCGCATCGCATTTTTCCTTGGCGACGTCATAATTGGCGTCGTTCTTGTCCTTGCGAGCTTCCTTGTTGTTGTCGGTATTCTTGCGCTTGGCCTTGGCATCGGCGATAGCGGACTCGTGAGCTGCCTTGGCTTCCTTCTGGCAGACATCCTTGTCATTGCCCGACAGCGGGTCACACTTCTTCTTGGCGACCTTGTAGTCGCTGTCAGCCTTGGCCGTATCGGCCTTGTACTGGGACTTGACAGCATCGGCTGCGAATGCGCCGCCGTGCAGGCCAATCGAAGCTGCGCCGAAAATCATGGTTGCGATGAGTTTTTTCATGGTCATGTTCCTTTGTTGTTGATATTTATCAGTGGTAATACTTAAATCATCACGGCGACACAGAGTCACCGGTGTCGCCCGATTACTGGCGCCAGTCTTCGTTACGCTTCTCGAACGCGCTGATCTGCTTTTCAGCTTCGTCCTTGTTCACGCCATAGGCTTCCTGGATGCGACCCGCCAGCTGGTCGCGCTTGCCTGCGATCACGTCCAGGTCGTCATCGGTCAATTTGCCCCATTGTTCCTTGGCCTTGCCCTTGAATTGCTTCCAGTTGCCTTCAACGATGTCCCAGTTCATGGTGGTCTCCTCGGGGTGATTGATAAAAATAGGTAGCTCTCGGGCTGCCTGTACTACCTTGCAAACTCAAAGATCGAGCAGGTCCGTCATATCGTCGGCGTGCTCTTCTTCCTGCGCCATGATCTGCACCAGCATGTGACGCGTGGTCGGATCATTGTCGCCAATGCGCTCGATCATCTGGCGATAGGCTTCGATGGCAACACGCTCGGCAATCAGGTTGGCCTTGATCATGTCCTTGATGCTCTCGGACTCGTCATACTCGGCGTGGCTACGGTCGGACAGGGTGCGGGGATTGAAATCCGGCTCGCCATTCAATTGCACGATACGCTCGGCAATCTTGTCGGCATGGCTTTGCTCCTCTTGCGCATGCTGCAGGAACTCCGCCTTGATCGGCTCGTTCTCCAGCCCCTTGGCAGTGTAGTAATGGCGCTTGTAGCGCAACACGCACAGCAACTCGGTGGCCAGTGCATCGTTGAGCATGGCGATGACTTCCTTGCGATTGCCGCGATAGCCATCGGTAACGGCGCCATCGTCGAGGTTGCGTGCGGCTGCGCGCAGGGCCTCCTTGTCGATATGAAACGGCTGTTGTTGCTGTACCGTGGTTGGCGGTGGATTCTTGGTCATGGTCATTCCTTTCTCCGATTTCGTTACTAACGCGCCGGCCATTGCCAGCGCTTGGCTAGATTTCAGATGTGCATTCAGTAGTGGTCGCTGCTACGACCGACCGCCAGCCCGACCAGCAGGCCAACGCCTGCCGAAATCGCGATGGCGCGCCATGGATTGGCCTGCACATAATCGTCGGTGCTGGAGGCCAGTTCGCGGCCGCCCTGTACCACTGCCGTCTGGGCACTCTGCGCCACGTTCAGCGCCTGGTTCAGTACGTCCTGGCCCTTGGCGCGCAATTCGTCAGCCTTCTTGCCGGTGGCTTCGGTGGCCTCGGCAAACAGATCCTGCGCCTGCTGCAGCAGATCCTGCACGTCGCTGCGAACGGTCTTGAATTTGTTAGCCTGCATGCTTGTTCTCCATATTCGTTTCAGGGTGCGTCAGAAAGATCGACGGACCTTCAGATCAAGTACTGCAACAACACCAGCATCACCACCGGCACACCCAACAGCCAGCCGAGCACCAGCTTGTCCATGACCGTCTCCTCGATAACGTTGCGGTCGACTTGGCGACCGTTGATCCGATCCTGCGGCGTTGGCCCGATCGGTGCCGTTAGTCGCGGCGCCAGGTGTTGCAGGTCCGCGATTGCGTCAACCGTAAGATACGTTCCCGCCGTTGCGCTTTCTATAGGTGGCAGACCGATTACCTTGTAGGACAAGCACACTGTAAGCAGCGCGCCGTCGCATCGGCCGGCCTCAAGTCGATGCGCGACGGTGGCGCAGCGAGCGCCTGATCAGGTCCTGCGCCTCGCCCACTGCATGGGTGATGCGACCTTGGGTCTGGCGACGGTAAGCCGCGCGCTGCAATTCGGAATGACCGATCAATACCGCGAGCTTTTCCTGCACTTTGCCAACGACGACTTGGGCCTGGCCTGCAATCATGTTTCTGTTCATGGAAAAGCTCCTGGAGTTAGATGGGACCTCAGACGCGACAGGCATTGCAACATGGGAAAAATAGTAGCAATCCACGGTTGAGTTGCTCTATAGGACGCATCCCAATTGCCTTGTAGGACAACGCCCGAAGCTGGACTGGTGGTGGGTTTCAGCGAGTTTCTGTTTTTTGCTGATGAAGATTCGAGCCGCCCGATTCCTACACCGGCTTGGGCAGTCGTCCGATGGAAAGGGCGCCATGCCGCTCCTACCATGGATTTACCCGAAACGGTCTGCATCCTTAGCAGCTACCGCTTCGCCCCCTGAAAAACATGCGTATCGACGCGACAAGGAGAACATCATGGGCAAGTATTTCCTGGCATGGATTTGCGGCGTACCGGCCTTCGTGCTGGTCCTCGTCTATCTTTTCGTTCACTGATACGCCACGTCACTGGCCGGCTTAAAGGAGAATTTTCATGACCAACGACCACCTGATTTCGACTCTCAATGACCTGATCCAGATTTCCAAGGACGGCGAGCAGGGTTTTCGCGCCTGTGCCGACGATGCGCAGGAGCGGTATGTGAACTACAAGGAGATGTTCATGAATCGCGCCACGGCCTGTGCCCAGGCCGTGCTGGATCTACAGGACCTGGTGCATCGGCTGGGCGGCGAGCCTACCAATCACAGCACCCTGGGCGGCGCGCTGCATCGGCAGTGGGTCAATTTGAAATCGGCCATTACCGGCCGCGATGACGATGCCATCCTGTCAGAGTGCGAGCGCGGGGAGGATGCGGCGGTACATGCTTACCGCAAGGCATTGTCGCAGGACCTGCCGGACGATATCCGCCTGGTCATCGAACGGCAGTACCAGGGCGTGCTGGCCAATCACGACCAGGTGCGGGCCTTGCGCAACATGGCCCGGGCCAAGAAAGCGGCGTAAGGGGCGCCTGGATGGCTTGAAGGATATCGGGCGTTTCGACGGTTCGCCCCGGGGTAGTTCATAAGACTTACCAAGGCTTATTATGACTTAGGTACCCGGGACGACCGGCGTGCCCCGCACCTGCCACCGCCCGATCGCCCGATCGACTGCGGAAGTCTTCCCCGGGGAATCCTCAGCCTTCGCCCAGGTAGGCGGCCTTGACCCGTGGATCGTCCAGCAGCTCGCTTGCCCGGCCGTCGATGGTGATCAGTCCCGACTCCATCACGTAGCCCCGGTGCGCCGCCTGCAGTGCCAGCTTGGCGTTCTGTTCCACCAGCAGGATCGTGATCCCCTGTGCCGACACGTTGCGAATCACCTCGAAGATCTTCTCGACCATGATCGGCGACAGGCCCATCGACGGTTCATCCAGCAGCAGCAACCTGGGGTGGCTCATCAAGGCCCGCGCCATGGCCAGCATCTGCTGTTCGCCACCCGACAGCGTGCCCGCCATCTGCGCCGCACGTTCCTTCAGGCGCGGAAACACCTCGAACCAGCGCTCGATGTCGGCCTGGATCTGGCCCTTGTCGTTGCTCGTGAAGGCGCCCATCAACAGGTTTTCCTGGATGCTCATGCGGGTAAATACGCCCCGCCCTTCCGGCACCATCGCCAGCTTGTCCTTGACCAGCTCGAACGACTTCTTGCCCTTCAACGCCTGGCCCTGGTAGCTGATGTGGCCCTCGACCCGGCAGTTGGGCAAGGTGCCCGTGATGGCTTTCAAGGTGGTGGTCTTGCCCGCCCCGTTGGCCCCGATCAGGGTCACCAGTTCGCCCTCGTTGACTTCCAGGTCGATGCCCTTGACCGCCTGGATGCCGCCATACGCCACGCTCAGTTGGTCGACTTTCAGAATATTCGTTGTCATGTCTTCTCTTCGGTCAGTGACCCGCTCCCAGATACGCCTCGATCACCGCAGGATTGTTTTGCACCTCCGCCGGCACCCCTTCGGCAATCGGTCGGCCATAGTCCAGCACCGTGATGCGGTTGCACAAGCCCATCATCAGCTTGACGTCATGCTCGATCAACAGGATGGTCTTGCCCTCGGCCTGGATCTTGACCAGCAATTCGCGCAGGCCCAGCTTCTCGGTGGCGTTCATGCCGGCCGCCGGTTCGTCCAGCGCCAGCAGTTGCGGCTCCGTCGCCAGGGCGCGCGCGATCTCCAGGCGTCGCTGGTCGCCATACGACAGGTGGCGCGCGGTGCGCTTGGCGAATTGCCCAATGCCCACGAAATCGAGCAGCTGCTGCGACTTGGCCCGGATCTGCGCCTCTTCCTCGCGCGCCGCCTTGTGCCGGAAGACGGCGCCGAACACGTTCTGCCGGGTCCGCACATGGCATCCCACCATCACGTTTTCCAGTACCGTCATTTCACCGAACAGGCGGATGTTCTGGAACGTGCGCGCAATGCCCGCACGCGCCACTTCATGCGGCGCGCTGGGGCTGTAGGGCTTGCCGTCCAGCTCGAAGCTGCCGGTGTCGGGCTGGTACAGCCCGGTGATCACGTTGAAGAAGGTGGTCTTGCCGGCGCCATTGGGGCCGATCAGGCCGTAGATCTGGCCTTTTTCGATGGTGAGGCCAACGCCGTTCAAGGCTTGCAGGCCGCCGAAGCGCTTGCTGACGTTACTGATGTTGAGCAGGGTCTGGGTCATGTCAGGCTTTCACTTCACCGGTGGTTCCAACCGAGGCATGGTCCGCCTCGGGACGGTCTTCGTGGCGCGGCGAGGGCCACAGGCCCGCCGGGCGGGTCAGCATGATGATCACCATGGCCAGCCCGTAGAGCAGCTGGCGCAACACCTCGGCGTCGATCCAGACCCGCCCGAACAGGCTCATCTGCAACGGCTCGACCACGTGCCGCAGCACTTCCGGCAATGCCGCCAGGATCACCCCGCCCAGCACCACGCCCGGGATATGCCCGATACCGCCCAGCACCACCATCGCCAATACCGCGATCGACTCGGTCAGCGAGAACGACTCGGGCGACACGAAACCCTGGAACGAGGCGAACATGGCCCCGGCCACGCCGCCGAAGGACGCGCCCATCGCAAAGGCCAGCAACTTGACGTTACGGGTATTGATGCCCATCGCCTTGGCGGCGATCTCGTCTTCCCGGATCGCGACCCAGGCGCGCCCCAGGCGCGAGTCCTGCAGCCGCACCGAGAAGAAGATCACCGCGATGCACAGCACCAGGAACAGGAAGTAATAGGCATTGACCGAGGGCACCATGAAACCGAACAGGTCGACCATCGATCCCGAACCCGGCTCGCCGGCCAGCGACACCCCGAACACCCGGATCGGGTCGATCAGGTTGATGCCCTGCGGACCGTTGGTGATGTTGACCGGTGCATTGAGGTTGTTCATGAAGATGCGGATGATCTCGCCAAAGCCCAGCGTCACGATGGCCAGGTAGTCGCCCCGCAGCTTGAGCGTCGGCGCCCCCAGCAAGGCGCCGAACAGCGCCGCGCACAGGGCCGACAGCGGCACGATCACCCACAGCGACAGGTGGATGCCGTTCTGCACGATCTCCGGTCCGCACACCATCACCAGGAAATTGCCCAGCGCCGGATAGGTGTTGACGAACGATTCGAGCACCGCCGCAAACTGCGGCGACGCCAGCAGGCCCGCCGTGTAGGCGCCGATGGCATAGAACGCGATATAGCCCAGGTCGAGCAGGCCGGCAAACCCGACCACCACGTTCAAGCCCAGCGCCAGCATGATGTAGAGCAAGGCGATGTCCATGATGCGCACCCACGAATTGCCGAACTGCTGGGCAATGAACGGGAACACGATCATCAGCGCCAGCAGCACCAGCAGGCTGGTGCGGGCCTGGCCGGGGTGGCGCTTCATGTCGAAGGAAATGAGAGACATAGGGTTTCTTTCGGTTGGATAAGTTTTTTCTCTGGCGATGGACAACCCGAGCCAATGTTCAAGCGCGGTCGGCCACGCGCTCGCCCATGATTCCCGAGGGACGCAGGGTGAGCACGATGATCAGCACGATGAAGGCAAAGATGTCCTGGTAGTTGCTGCCCAGGAAATCGCCGGTCAAATCGCCGATGTAGCCGGCGCCCAGGCTCTCGATCAAGCCCAGCAGGATGCCCCCCAGCATGGCACCGTAGATGTTGCCGATACCGCCCAGCACCGCCGCCGAGAAGGCCTTCAGGCCCGGCACGAAGCCCATGGCGAATTGCGCTGTGGAGTAGTTGGCCGCCCACATCACGCCGGCGATGGCCGCCAGCGCCGCGCCGATGGCGAAGGTCACCACGATCACCTTGTTCGAATCGACCCCCATCAGGCCGGCAATGCGCGGGTTCTCGGCCGTGGCGCGCATGGCGCGCCCCATCTTGGTCTTCTCCACGATCAGCACCAGGCCCACCATGGCCACCACCGCCAGCACCAGCAGCATGATCTGGGTGGGCGAGATGAGCGCGCCGGCGATATGCACCGGATCCGACGGCATCACCTGCGGGAACGGCAGCGGACTACGGCCCCAGATCATCATGGCCGCCGTCTGCAGCAGGATCGAGATACCGATGGCGGTGATCAACGGCGCCAGGCGCGGCGCATTGCGCAATGGCCGGTAGGCCACCCGCTCGATCAGCAGGCTGACCACGATGCATACCGGAATGGCGCCGGCGATGGCGATGATCAACTGCACGATGCCGGGCAACTGGGGCGCCGCCTGCTGCACCACTTTGAGCAGCCACAGGCCCACCATCGCACCCACCATCAAGATGTCGCCATGGGCGAAGTTGATCAGGTTCAATACCCCGTACACCATCGTGTAGCCCAGGGCGATGAGCGCATACATGCTGCCCAGCACCAGGCCGTTGATGATCTGCTGGATGAA
>NZ_AKJA01000106.1 GCF_000282575.1 Herbaspirillum sp. YR522
GGCAGCGCCTGCCGGCGACATATCCACCGCCGCGACCTGCCAGGTGCGCCGGCAGATATGCACATATTTTGTGAGCAAGACTGTGGAAAACGTTCTGACATCCCACCCAAGTCCTTGATTGATAACGCTTTTTCCGGCGCGCCACAATGTGCGTCAATGGGAGGCAGCCAGCAAGGGCCGCTGCACGCGGTGCAATGCCTGACGGGATATCCACATAGGGTGTGTGCAAGCTTGTGGATAATGCCCTGGCAATCGACCCAAGTCATTGATCGATAAGCGAAATGTCAACCAGGGCAGCAAATGGGCAAAGCCCGTGTCAAGGACGAAAAAAAGGCCTGCGACGACAAGCATCGCAGGCCCAGCGATCTGCAACAACGGCAGAGGAGACAGCGTCAATCCTAAGCCCGGCATGTGACACCGCAATGACCTGGACCCGGTGCCGACGATGTCACGCTGGCGTCATATGCCGCCGCTATGCTGATGGTTCTTGCGGTACATGCAACCGATATGCATGACCGCACGGTGTGTTGGACTCGCGTCCAGCACACCCTCCTTACGGGGCCTCGCTGCCCCTCCCCGCCCTCGCTACCAGACGCCGTCGACCGCCGTGCCGATCAGGCCGATACGGCTGATCTCGCCTTCGGCCCCTTGCAGTGCGAGGTCGTCCGGCATGCTCCTGGGTGGCTTGCGATACCAGTCGAGACACACTTCGGACAGGTTGGTCAACGCCTTCTTGGCCATGAACTGCTGCAGCATGCTGCGCGTCAACGCCAGGTCGGCCGCCAGGAAGAAATCGCCCGGCGCGGCCAGCGCGGTGTGCGATGCACTCATGCGCGCCAGGTTCTTCTGGAACATGCGACGCGGCACCGGCATGGCATGGCCGGCCGCATCCAGCAACTCCTGGAACACCGGTGCCATGAAATCGATGGCGTAGCCGTCGCATTGCACCCAGGCGTGAAAGGCGTCGTGATCGCTGCTGATGGCGCCATCGCCGCCAATGCTGCCGAACGACAAGGCCGCACCCTGGGCACGATCGACCAGGTAGAAGGCCGCGCCGGCGACCGGAAACGCATTGCGCTTGTAGAACTTCTTGAGAATCTGGGCGGCAGTGACGCTAAAGAAAAACGACGCCGCCGGAATATCGGCCTCGACACTGCTCAATACGGAATGGATGACACGGAAGATGCGCTGGTAATCGGCCAGCGGAATCAGCGGGCGCGTCGGCGACGCGCTGGAAGATGAATTTTGCATGCGATATTTTCGCATGGAATGCAACCGGACCGGCTCGCCGTTGACTGCGTCGGCCCCGCACAAAAATAACTATGTACCCCGTCGCCGTCGATGCGCTGGATATCGTTTAGGCAAACGCAAATCGATACCAGGAGCAACCGATGGCGCACACCACTTCATTCCCCGCGCACGCCCGGCGCCAGTCCAGCGGCACGGCCTGCGGCAACGGCGTTTGTTTGAACGATTATCAGTTGCCGAAACGGCTCCCGGGCAACAAATATCGGCCAGCTCGTCGCAACGACTTCGACGCCGCCCATCTCGCTGGGGGCAACGCGACATCGGAAAACATCCGGCCATGCACCTGCGATGACGTAGCGCCGCAACATTACCCGATGCAAGCCCGCGCACGGCTGGCATCAGTGTGTCCGGCACCGCGCCCCGCCGCCAGCAACGCCGCGCCAGGCCGCATCGCCTCGCACGTTATTCATAAAATATCTTGTTATCAGAGACACAATCAAACTTTATTAATTCTATAAATTAATAGTTTTTTGTCTAACCGGCTATCGGCCTTATTTCATGGGCCCTGCATCGCTTTTCAATATTTGCGGGCAGTTTAAATTCACTAATTTTTATGATGTTTTTTTCAGCTAACCTGACTCCTGAAAAAGTATTACCGCATAACAAATTCAACCGCCGAACACCCGATTTTCAATGACTCATGCGGGCCATCAAAACCTGACTAACGGAGTGATGATGCATCTAAGAAGAACCACGCGCGCCTCATTGTTTTCGCCATTGCAACGCTCGATTCGCATCCATGGCGTCAGCACCTGCCTGCGCATCGAGAAGATCTACTGGGACATCCTTTCCAACCTGGCGCGGCGAGAGAAGACGCCATTGAGCACCATGCTGTCGGACTGGGATATCCAGGCCCGCACCAATCACGATGAGATAAAGAATTTCAGCGCATACGTTCGCGTCAGGTGCGTCGCGCATCTGTTGCAGCAAATGCAGACCGAAAACATCGCCTTGTAACGACAACACTTCACGCTCACCAGCCAGCCCACTATGCCCGCGTACCTTCGCCCCTTGCCCCGCCGGACCATGGCCGCAGCCGTATTGCTGACGTTTTCGGCTGCGCTGGCCCATGCCGCGCCGATCCCCTGGCATAGCCACCGGTTCAATTACCGTGCCGACGGCACGCCACTGCGCCAGGTACTGGCCGACCTGATCGCCAGCCAGGGCTTGTCGATCAACATCGATGCTTCCCTCAACGGCAAGGTCAGCGGCGTCTTCAGCGAGTCGGCACCGGCAACGTTCGAGAAGCTGTTGAAGACCAATGGCCTGGTGGCGTATTTCGACGGCAAGACGGTGCATGTCTCTTCCGGCGCCGAGATCCGCGAACGCATTTTCAGCATCACGCCCCTGACCGCGGCCGATGTGCGCAACGAACTGGCGAGGATGAACCTGGACGAGCCACAGTTCCCGCTACGGTTCTCGCAAAGTTCGGCGACCCTGACCGCGCCGGCGATCTATGGCGACATGGTGGCCCTGGCCATCGGCAATGCCCGCCAGCATGCCCTGTCGCTGCAACGGCAGGACCAGACCGCGATCCGCGTCTTCCCGCTCAAGCATGCGCTGGCCCAGGACACGACCTATCAGGTCGGTGGCCGCGACTTTCCCGTTCCCGGCGTAGCATCGCTGCTGCGCACGCTGATGGCGGGCGCCACCACCTCGGCGCCAGCGACCGCGCCGCCGGGCGGCAATGGCCCGCTGCCCGGCCTGGCCGGCCAGGGGCTAGCCGCGCAGGGACGCGCCCGGCAGGGGTTGGCGCCATCGGTGGCGACCATGCCCGGGGGCACGGTCGCAGACATGCCGGCGGCCAGCGCGCCACCGGCCGAGAGCACTGCGCAGGTGGTGGCTTCGCGCGCCAACATCACCGCCGATGTCAGGACCAATTCGGTGCTGGTCTACGACACCTCGGCCATGATGCCGCATTACGAACGCACCATCGCCCTGCTGGACCGGCCGCAAGACCTGGTGGAAATCGAGGCCGAGGTCATCGAACTGGAAGAAAGCGCGGCCGAACGACTCGGGGTGCAATGGAGCGGCCGGACATCGCTGTCGCTGCCCGGCATGAACAGCGCCGCCGCCAGCCTGTCGACCATCGTCGGCAGCGACAGCCAGGCTTTCCAGCTGCGCCTGCATGCGTTGCAGACCGAAAACAAGGCGCGCATCACATCCCGGCCGCGCGTGCTCACGCTCAACAACAGCCAGGCCGTCATCGGCAGCCAGCAACGCATTCACGTCAGGGTGGCCGGTGAGCGCCACGCCGACCTCTACCCGGTCGATGCCGGCCTGGCGCTGCGGGTCACGCCGCTGATCGTCGAGGACGGCGCCGCCGGGCGCAAGGTGCGGCTGTCGATCCAGATCGACGACGGTGACTTCAGCCAGGATATCGCCACCGACAATATTCCCTCGGTGCGCAATAACTACATCGCGACCCAGGCCGTGGTGGGCGAAGGCGATAGCCTGCTCATCGGTGGCTATCACCTCCAGCAGCAACGCAGCGGGCTGGCCAAGATACCGCTGCTGGGCGACATCCCACTGATCGGTGGCCTGTTCCGTTTTCGCCAGGACAACGGCCGCCGCGTCGAACGGCTGTTTCGCATCACGCCACGACTGGCGCCGGCGCTGGCGCCCGAGCCGAACCTTGATGTCACGCCACCCGAGGTGTTGCGCGACGTGCCGGACCGGTTGCCATGAGCGCGACCGACCTGCAAGCGGGCCCGCCCCCGGCGGACCAGTTGATGGGGCCACCGGCGCCCGAACCGCTGCCCTCGTCCAGCCTGTACCTGTACATCGACAACGGCAAGCACCAAGGCGCCCGGGTCGAACTCGAGCCTGGCCAGGTGCTGTCCATCGGCAGCGTGCTCGAGGCCGACATCTACCTCACCGATGCCGGGGTAGCGCCGCTTCACGCGAGCATCGAGCGCATCGGCCAAAGCACCCGCTGGCAGGCCGGCCAGGCACCGATCTCGTTGTTCGGTCTCACCCTGCCCGCAGGCAAGAGCCAATTGCTGGGTTGCGACGGCGAAGTCGGCATCGGCCCGGTGAAGATGGTCGTGGCCGGCGCCGAACGCGACCCGCAGCAAGCGCGGCGCGCGCACGGCGCACTGTTGCGACAACGCGCGCCATTGCGCTATGTGCTGTTCGAATGGCGGCGCCTGTCGGCCGGCGTGCGCCTGGGCCTGGGCTGCGCCACGCTGGCCATGGCGCTGTTGGGGGTGGCCCTGACTCGCGACCATCCCGGCCCCACCGTAGAGAGCGTCCAGGAACTGGCCACCCACATGCGGCGGGTGTTCCCGCACGTCAAGGTGGGGCTCGACGAACAGCAGGCTGCCGTGGTCTACACCGGCTATGTCGACCAGCACCAGGACCTGGAACGCCTGCGATTGCAGGCATGGAATATCAGCACCGATATCCCGCTCATCCGGGTCTTCGCCATGAGCGAGATCGCAGCGGCGGCGCGCACCCACCTCGACCGCATCTATCGCTCGGCGCATGTGCGCGTCACCGGCCCCGGCACGCTGCTGGCCGAGGTCCCCGCGGACGAGCCTGCCAAGTCGCTCGATGCCTGGGATTTCGAGGCCGTCGCCGCAGCCGCGCGGCGCAATATCCCGGGGCTGCTGAAACTGGAAGTGGTAGCGGTGCGCACCGAACTCAAGCAGGCCCAATCGGTGCCACTGGCGCAACTGGGACTGAACCTGGTGACCGGTCCGTCCGGCACCTACCTGCGCGGCAAGAACGGCGAGCAGCTGTTTGCCGGCGCCGTCATCAAGGAAGGCACCCTGCTGAAGATAGATCCCTGCAAGGTCCTGCTGCATCCAGCCGGCACCGAGGTCATCTATCGATTCGTCAACATGGAGATCAACAATGCGTATTGCAGATAAGGAAAAACGTAGCCCATTGGGACTGTTGGGACTGCTCGACATCGAGCGGCGCCTGGCGAACTCGCAAGGCTCGGCGCTGGCCCAGCAAATCGACCAGCAGTTGCAGGCTTGCCTGAAGGAGCATGTACGCGGCAGCCGCACCGACGAGATGCAGCTGGCACGCCGTCACGCGATGCTGGCCGAATTGTGTCAGCTGGGCAGTTATGTGATGGCACTCACGGGCTTGCCCAACCGGTCCAGCGCCGGCGCATCGGTGGCCATCGACGAGTCGGCCCTACGCGAGCTGCTCGAGGAGCTCGGCCACCTGGCCCGGGTGCGCCTGTGGACCGCCCAGAGCGAACAGATCTTCGACCTGCTGGTGCGGCTGTACGGCGATCATCCGGGGGGCTACCTGGGACAGGCGATGCTGCGACTGGAAAACGGCCACTTCCGCGAGGCCAGCGCACTGTTCGACATCGTCGAACGCCTGGCGCCAGGCAACCAGCAGGCCTGCCTCGGCATGGGCATGCTGCATCTGCTGTCGGGGCAGTCGCGCCAGGCCGTCGATTGCCTGTCGCCTTTGCGCCAGGACAGCGGCCAGAACGGCCGCATCGCGCGCGCCATGCTGTCGCTGCCCGAACTTCGCGCCTACACCTGATATCGCCGTTACCCCTCAACCATTGAAAAAAGGCTGCCGACATGATCGAAAACATGCCCACCTCGTTGTTCTCCCATAATCACCTGCAGCAGGTGCAGCAGGTGCAGCCAGTGCCGGCGCTACGCCCCGCCGACGACAGCCCGGCCCGCAACGCCAGCGCCCTCGGCAGCATGGTAAAGGGCATCCAGGAGCGACTGCGCCTGTCCTACAACGACGTCCTCCAGCCGCTGGGTCAACTGCAGGACATGAAGCCGGCGGATATGCTGATGCTGCAGGCCAGGCTTGCCACCCACTCGGCCCGGGTCACGATAGTCAAGAGTATCGCCGACGAATGCTCGCGTGCGGTCAATACCCTCGTCAATCGCTGATAGGGCACCGTCGCATGCCACGCCCACGTCGCCTCCTTGCCATCGCAGCCCTGGTCTTGCTTGCCGGGTGCAACGATACGTTGCGCAGCAACCTGTCCGAACGACAGGCCAACGAAATCATGGCCATGCTGCAGCAGCACCGCATCACCGCCACGCCGGAGCGCGAACGGGATGGCAGCTGGCGCCTCGAAGTCGCCCCGGACCGGCGTGAACTGGCCATCGAGCTGCTCAACGCCTACGAGCTTCCGGGCCAGACCTATTCGGACATGCTGCAGATCTTTCCCAAGGAAGGCTTCATGTCGAGCCCGGTGGAAGAGCGGGCGCGCTACCAGTACGGCCTGGCGCAGGAACTCGAGAAGACCCTGTCCCACATGGAAGGCGTGGTGCTGGCGCGGGTCCATGTGACCATCCCGGGCCGCGAGTTCCTCAAGGACGCCAGCAGCCAGCCGGCGTCGGCGTCGATCTTCGTCAAGTACCGCAGCGACATGAGCATGGCCGGCAAGGAAGAGGATATCCGCGACCTGGTGGCCCACAGCATCGGCAACATCCCGCACGAGAACGTCTCGATCATGATGTCGCCGGTCACGCCGAAGCTGGGCAACCCGGCCGCGCGCATCCGTTCCGGCTGGTTTGGCGTGCATTACCGCGAAGGCAACTGGCTCACGGTGACCCTGCTCTACAGCCTGCCATGGCTGGCGATCCTGGCGTGGCTGGCATGGCGTGCGTGGCGGTGGCCGGCATGGCGTGGCTGGCACGCCAGATTGTCAGCCCGGCGCGGCCAGGTCGATTCCACAGAGGGCTATTACACCCGCGCGGAGAAACGATGAACCAGATATTGACCCCATTCACGCCCGCGCATGATGCCGGCATGGCCGACCTGGCGCTGCGGCGCTGGCTGGCGCAACCGGAACTGGACGCAGCTCCTGGCTGGATCGCCTGCGGTGCGCCTGGCACCTCGCCGCTGCGCGCCCGCCTGGCCGGCATCGAACTGCGCCGGATGCTGCCCGAGCCCTCCGACCTCGACGCGCTTGAGCGCTGGCACCCCTGGCTGGCCCGGCCCTACGACGAGATCGAGGCCGATCTCATTCGCGCAGCGGCGCTGGCCTTGCAGCGCCAGATCCAGCGCTGCGTGCATGGCAGTCAGCGCCAGCTCCTGGTCGACACGCTGGGCGTGGATCTCTACCAGGAAGTGATGCAGGCCCAATGGCAGCCCCAGCAGCTGGCGGCGTTGGACGAGCTGCACCTGCCGGTGCCGCAGTGGCAGGCCTACCGCCAGGTGCTGGCCTGCGGCCTGCACCTGGCGCACCGGGTACTGCTGCGGGCATCGCCCTACCTGGCGCAGCGCCTGCTGCTGGTGTTCCCAGCCGATATCGTGCTGCCGCCTGGCGGCGCCGAACCATGGTCCACCGCTGCCTACGCGCTGGCGTCGAGCCTGCTGCAACCGAAAGCCGACTATGACGATCATTAGCATCGACGGCTGGGTGCGCCCCTGCGAATTGCTCATCGACCCCGCCCAGGCCCGCACCATCGGCGAACTCGAGGACCTGGCCGGCCAGCTGCGGCAAGAGCACGCCGCGCGCCGGCTGGCATTGGCCAAGCGCCTGCGCCAGACCAGGAAGACCGCGGCGCGCCTGGGACGACGCGATGCGCAGGCGCGCGTGGCCGCCGACATGGTCGAGGTGTTCGCGGCCTATGGCATGGCCTGGAAGAACTTCGAAGGCATCATCGTCTCGACCGTGGTCCGGGCCCTGCAGCAGATCCTCGACACGATCCCGCCGCAGGAACTGCTGCAGGCGCAGATCGGCCGCTGCATCGCCGCCGCGCGCGAGGACGACGTGCTGGCAGTACACGTCCATCCGGACCAGTTGAGCGAGGCCGATGCCATCCTGCGCGCGCTGGGCGTCATGGTTCCCGAAGGGGCCTGCACCGTCTTGCCCAATCCCTCGCTGATGCTGGGCGGTTGTGTCTTGGAGACCCGCATGGGCGCCATCGACGGCAGCCTGCATACGCAGATCGACATGGTGCGCGACGCCATCGCGCTGGCCTGCCAGACGCGGCGCCCACTGTCGTGGAAGGGACCGGCATGACCCCCTATGACGCTTCGACACCCGTGCCCGGCCTGGGCGGCCAGCATGCTGCCGCCTGGCCTGACCTGCCGCTGCTGCCACCGGCCCAGGCCGAGACCCGCAACCAGCTGGTCCGCTGGTGCGCCCTCGCGCCCCGGCATGTGCGGCTGCTGGACGACAACCTGGTGGTCGGTGCCAGCCCCGCGCGGGCGCGCTACCCGATCACGCTGCATTTGCGCTCGGCCGACGGCACGCTGCAACTGGGCTGCGACCTGCAACCCTTGCTGCCGGAAATGGCATGCGACGTGCTCCCGCCGTTGGCGGCCGATGACGGCCCCGAGCACCGGCGCGCCACCTGGATGCTGGCGCCATGGATCGACTGCCTGACCCAGCAGCTGGGCCAGCAGCTGCACCTGGAACGTATCACCCACGATGCGCCGTGGGAGCCCGGCCACTGGGCCATGCAGGTCTGGCGCAGTGGCGCGCCCGGCCAGAGCGGAACGCTGGGGGTAACGGGTTCGTTGTTGCCGCGCCTGGCCGCTGCATTGCCTGCGCGAGCGTCGCGCTACACGCACCTGGCGCACATCCCGATCACCCTGCATTGGCGGATCAGGGCGCCGGCCCTGAGCCATGCACAGTTGCAGGCGCTGGACTTGAAATCGGTCATCCTGCTGCAGTACCCCGAAGCCGAACTCTGCCTCAGCGGCAGGCACGGCACGATCCGCCTGCGCGGCACCACTGAACAAGGAGATTTCCTGATGAACGATATCCATCTGGCCAGCGACGACATGCTGGCATCGCCCCATCCCCCAGGCGGCATGATCCCGCTGGACATGCTCATGGCGTCGGTGGACGTCGTACTCGACAGCATTGTCATGCCGCTGTCCGAGATTGCCGCCCTGGCACCGGGCTCGGCACTGCCGCTGTCCCAGTTCGACAGCGGGCGCGCCGTCACGCTACGCTGCAATGGCGTGCCCTTCGCGCGCGGGGAAGTGGTGGTCATCGGCGAACGGCTGGGCGTGGTGCTCACGCACACGGCTGGCGTACAGCCCAACCTGCCCGAGGCCAGCGCGTGATAGCGCAAGACCCCACACCATGAACCTGGACACCCCTTCCGACCACATCAACATCATTGCGCTGTATGTCGCGCTGGGCCTGTTGCCGCTGGCGATGGTGATGCTGACCTCGTTTACCAAGATCTCGATCGTGCTGTCGCTGCTGCGCAACGCGCTGGGCGTGCAACAGGTGCCGTCCAACCTGGTCATCGCCGGCCTGTCGCTGGCGGCGACCTTCGTCATCATGCAACCGGTGGGCCAGGAAATCGCTTCCCGGGTCGACCTGGACCAAACGCTACGCGGGCGCAAGCCGCTCTCCGTGGCATTGATCATCGAACAGGCCGGCGACCCGGTAAAAAAATTCCTGCACACCAACGCCAAGCCTTCGGAGCGCGACTTCTTCGCCAAGGCGCTGCGCTCCCAGCGCGGTGAAGCGAACATCGACGAGATGAGTTTCTCGGTCCTGATCCCGGCGTTCGTCATTTCCGAGATCGGCGCCGCCTTCGAGATCGGCTTTCTGCTGTACCTGGTCTTTGCCATCGTCGACCTGGTCGTGGCCAATGTGCTCATGGCCATGGGCATGACCATGTTCGCGCCGACGGTGATCTCGATCCCGCTCAAACTGCTGGTCTTCGTGGCGGCCTCGGGCCTGCCGCGTCTCATGCACAGCCTGGTGCTGTCCTATACGACATGAACGATATCCTCTCCATTACGCGCGACGCCCTGGCGCTGGTACTGTGGCTATCGCTGCCGCCGTTGCTGGTGGCGGCGCTGACCGGCATCCTGGTGGGCCTGGTGCAGTCGGTGACCCAGTTGCAGGACCAGGCCATCTCCTACGGCATCAAGGTCATCACGGTCACGCTGACGGTGTTCTTCACCGGCGCCTGGATGCGCAACGAACTCATGCGCATGATCTCGCGCATCTTCGCCCTCATCGGCGTACCGCCGGGTGCGCCCTGACATGGACCTGAGCACCGCCCTGGTCAGCTATGGCGTGGCCTGCATCCGCCCCGCCATCGTGCTGCAGATGCTGCCCTTCGGCGCCGCCGCCTCGGCCGGCATCTACCTGCGCGTGCCACTGACGCTGACGCTGGGCTGGCTGGCCTGGGACCAGCGCGACCACCAGGCGCAACTGATGGCAATCATGCTCAAGGAAGCGCTGCTGGGGGTGCTGTTGGGTTTCCTGCTCAACCGCGCCTTCAGCGTGGTCGGCATGGCCACTTCGGTGCTGGCCCAGCAGGCCAGCTACACCGCCGGCTCGGTCTACGATCCGAACTTCGAACGCGAGAGCACCGCGCTCGACGGCCTGCTCCTGAACCTGCTCTCGCTCATCGTGTTCGCCGCCGGCGGCCTCGGTTTCCTGGTGGGATCGATGCAGGAAAGCCTGGTGCTGTGGCCCATCGCCGACCTCACGCCCGACCTGGGCAAACTGGCGCGGGGACTGATCGATTCGCTGGGGCGCGACCTGCTGCCACAGATGCTGGCCTTGATCATGCCCCTGATGGTGCTGCTGCTGTTTACCGAGATCATTCTCGGCCTCATGGGGCGCCACGCGCAGCAGCTCAACCCCTTTTCGGTGTCGATGCCACTCAAGCTGGCGGTGCTGTTCTTGGCCATCTGGATGGCCTTTCCCACCCTGGTCGAAGAAATGGTGCGCCTGCTCGAGATGTCCCGGAGCCTGCAATGAGCCAGGGCGAGAAGACCGAACAGCCGACCGAGCACAAGCTGCGCGAGGCACGCTTGCAGGGCAACATCCCCAGGAGCGCCGACGCCACTGCCAACGCCAGCCTGCTGGGATGGTGCGGCGTGCTCGGCGCCGTGGGCGGGTTGCTGTTCGACGCCATGCTGGGAATGGTGCGCTACGTGTTCGAGATGGACCTGCGCCAACCCATACCGGTGCTGCAGGCCCAGTACCAGCCCTTCATGGTCACGGTGCTGCTGGCGATGCTGGCATTGCCGGTACTGGCCGGGCTGCTCATCTCGGCCATTGCCGACCTGGCGCAGTCGCGCCTGCAACTGGCCACCAAGCGCAAGTTCCTGTCGTGGGACAGCCTCAATCCGGTGGCCGGCATCAAGCGCATCTTCGGCTTGCGCCAGCTGGGCGTGCTGCCCCTGACGGTATTGCGCTTTGCGGCGATGTGCGCCATCGCATGGTGGTCCACGCGTCGCCTGCTGGGCGCGATGGAGGGCATGTGGCGCGCGCCGCTAGTGGACCAGGCCGTATTCCTGGGCGGCTATGTGATCAAGAATGCGGTCATCATCGGCCTGGCCATCATCCCCTTCTCGGTGGCCGACCTGATGTGGCAGCACTTCATGTGGCGCCGCGGCCTGCGCATGTCGATGCAGGATATCCGGCGCGAGCACAAGGACCAGGAAGGCGACCCGCAGATGAAGGCACGCCGCAAGCAGATCCACCAGCAAGCCACACGCTAAGACACCATCATGAACAAACGTCTCTCACTGCTCGAAGTCGATTACTCGGCCTGGCTGCAAAAATACAGCGATGTGCTGGTCGGCCTGCTGCTGCTGGCCATCCTGGCCCTGCTGCTGCTGCCGGTGCCGCCGTTCGCGCTGGACCTGGCCATCGCCGCCAACTTCGCGTTCAGCTTCGTGCTGCTGGCCACGGCCATCTATGTCAGCTCGCCCACGCAACTGGCCTCGTTTCCCACCTTGCTGTTGCTGACCACCCTGTTCCGGCTGGGCATCTCGATCGCATCGACCAAGATGATCCTGCTGCATGCCCAGGCGGGCGACATGATCCACGCCTTCGGCGCGCTGGTGGTGGGTGGCAGCCTGGCAGTCGGTATCGTCATCTTCGTGCTGCTCACGGTGATCCAGCTCATCGTCGTCTCCAAGGGTGCCGAACGGGTAGCCGAGGTCGCGGCCCGCTTTACCCTGGACAGCATCCCCGGACGCCAGATGAGCATCGATGCCGATCTCAATGCCGGCCTGATCTCGCCGTTGGATGCGCGAGCCCGGCGCGAAGCGCTGGAACGCGAGACGCACCTGCTGGGTTCGCTCGACGGCGCCATGAAGTTCGTCAAGGGCGATGCCATCGCCAGCATCATCGTGGCGCTGGTCAACATCGTCGGCGGCATCGCCGTAGGCGTGATGGCCAAGCAGATGAAGTTCGGCGAGGCGCTCGAGGTCTACTCGCTGCTGACCATCGGCGACGGGCTGGTGTCGCAACTGCCGTCGCTGGTCATCTGCGCGGCCGCCGCCATCATCATGACGCGGGTCTCCGGCAGCAAGGAGCAGCAGCACCTGGGCGGCGACATGTACGACCAGATCGCGGCCAACCCCAAGGCCATCGTCATGGCGGCCGGCGCCTGCCTGGTGCTGGCCGCCATTCCGGGATTTCCGCACTGGCAGTTCGCGCTGGCCGCGCTGGCGCTCTTGGCCGTGGGTGTGGCCAGGCTGCGGCAAGCCGCGTTGATCGCCAATTCGCAGCGCGCGCCGATGCCGGAGATGGCGCGCGACGGCGCCAGTTATTCGCCGCGCTTCCTGGACGACGTCGAGCAAGGCACTTCGGCGCCGCTGCGGCTGCGCCTGGGCCAGGAATCGTTTCACGCGGTCAATCCGGTGGCCCTGAACCAGGAGCTGGCCAAGCTGCGCAGCCACCTCATGCAGCAGATCGGCATGCCGTTTCCCGGCTTGTCGCTGCAGATCGATAGCGGCCTGGACCCCGATTGCTACATGATCGACATCGACGACATCGGCATGGCCCACGGCACGCTGTACGCCGGGCTGCGGCTGGCACTGGGCCCGGCACAGCAACTGGCCGGCCTGCCGGCGGCCGAGAACAGCCGGCCGCACCCCGGCCTGGGCCACCCCGGCGATGTGCTGAACTGCTGGATCGAGGCCGCCGGCATGGCCGAGCCGCTGCCGGCCGAGGTGACGCTGCTGTCGGCCGACGGCGTGATCTGCGCGCACCTGTTCGAGCTGATCCGCAGCCATGCCCACCGCTTGCTGGGCATCCAGGAGACGCGCTACCTGCTCGACACCCTCGGCATCCTTTTTCCGACCCTGGTGGCCGAGCTCGAACGCGATACCTCGGCTGCGGCCCTGACCTCGGTGCTGCAGGAGATGCTGCGGGAGGATATCTCGATTCGCAACCTGCGCGGCATCCTCGAGGCGATCATCCAGGTCTCCCCTGGCGAGCGCACCCGCGCCAAGATGGTGGCCAGTGCCCGCATCCGCCTGGCGCAACACGTGGTGCTGCCGCACCTGGGCGGCCAGCAGCGGCTGCCGGTGATCCTGTTCGATGCCCAGTGGGACGCGGTACTGCAGGACGCCCTGCGCATCGGGCCGGACCGCGAACCCGAGCTGGCGCTGCACGCGCGCGACCTCGATACGCTGCAACACTGCCTGCGCTCGCAACTGGCGCACCATGCGCCGCATATCGTGCTGTTGACCAGCGCGGTGCTGCGGCCGTTGCTGGTGCGCCAGCTGCAGGCGGCGGGCCAGGCCCGCACGGTGATGGCGATCGAGGAATGCCAGCAGGCGCAAGTCGCGCTGGAGCATGTCGCCACCCTGGCCCTGGAGGCGCCGGACCATGCCTAGCCGCCAGATAGAATACGTCGCCCAGGCGTTGCGCGCGGCCACCGATGGCCACAGCCCGCTACCGCTGCGAGGCAAGGTGGTCGAGGCGCTCGGCACGCTGATCCGGGTGGTCGGCGTGCCGCTGCACATCGGGGAACTGTGCCGCCTGTTCGAGGCCGGCAGCACCGGCTATCGCCTGGGCGAGGTAGTCGGTTTCAGCCGCGACGAAGCGCTCGTCATGCCGCTGGGCCCGATGAGCGGGCTATCGACCACGACCATGGTCGAGGGCACCGGCGCGGGGCTGCTGATCGCGCCGGCGGCCGACCTGATCGGACGCGTGGTCGATGGCCTGGGCATGCCCATCGACGGCTGGCCGGCGCCAGCCAGCACCTCGCTATCGGTGCACCGCAGCGCGCCCGACCCGCTGTCGCGGCCGGTGATCAACCGTGTCTTCGCCACCGGTGTGCGCGCCATCGATGGCCTCCTGACCTGCGGCGTGGGCCAGCGCCTGGGCGTGTTTGCGCCGGCCGGCGCCGGCAAGAGCACGCTGCTGGGCATGATCGCCCGCGGCGCCCAGGCCGACGCGGTGGTCATCGCCCTCATCGGCGAGCGCGGGCGCGAAGTTGCCGAGTTCCTCGAACACAATTTCTCGAGCGCGCAACGCGAACGCATCATCGTGGTGGCCGCCACCTCCGACCGGCCCGCCGCCGAACGTATCAAGGCCGCCCATGTCGCCACCCGGCTGGCCGAGGACCTGCGCGACGCCGGCCGCAACGTGCTGCTGCTGTTCGATTCGCTCACCCGCTTTGCGCGGGCGCTGCGCGAAGTCGGGCTGGCGGCCGGCGAACCGCCGGCGCGGCGCGGCTTCCCGCCCAGCGTATTCTCGGAACTGCCGGTGCTGCTCGAACGTTCGGGGCGCAACGGGCACGGCGCCATCACTGCGTTCTATACGATCCTTGCCGAGGACGACGAGGGGGGCGATCCGATCTGCGAGGAAGCCCGCTCGCTGCTGGACGGGCATATCGTCCTGTCGTCGCAGCTGGCCGGGGCCGGCCACTTTCCGGCCATCGACGTGCTCAAGAGCCGCAGCCGCGTGATGGGGCAGATCACCGATCGCACCCACGGCGAGGCCGCCAACGCGGTGCGCGCCTGGATGGCCCGCTACCAGGAACTGGAGATGCTCATCCGCATCGGCGAATACCAGCCCGGCCACGACCCAGAGAGCGACCTGGCGGTGGACATGCATACGCCGACCAGGCGCTTCCTGCGCCAGCACCACGGCGAACCGCAATCCTTCGCGCGCACGCGGGAGGCCCTGCTGCACCTGGGCTCGGGCCGGACCGAATGAATCGCGCCGAACAGGCGCGGCTGGTGCGGTTCTGGCAGCAGATGGACCAGCTGCATGCGATCCGCAAGCGACGCGCCCAGACCGCCGTGCGGATGGCGCAACAGCAGGTGCGGCAATTGCAGGATGGCATCGCCCGCAACCACGCTGAGGCCGACCATTGCCGGCACCTGCTGCAACAGGCCCACTCACGATTCCTGCTGACCCTGGTGGACATGAAACTGCGCTCGGTGCAGCACCTGGACCAGGCCGCCGCCATCAACCGCGAGCGGCAAGAACTGGCCCGCAGCCTGGCCACGCTGCACCGGCAAGCGGCGCAGGCACGCGACGACGTGGCGCAGGCGCGCCACCGCATGGGCGTGGCCGACCAACGGAGCCAGCACGCCATCGACCAGTTGCGCGAGAACCGCCGCAGGTTGCGCGACCTGCAGGAAGAAGACAACGGATAAGCGGCCCCGCACGGGCGCACGCAACGGACATCGCGAAAAAATGAATATGTACTGCGCCTGGCGTGCGTCGCCCCCTAAGATGGCTCCATCGATATCGATGCTGTCGCTTCATCAGCAACCACGTTTGTTCTTTCAGACAGGAGTACACATGATTTCCAATATTGCAGCCAATTCGACGGCCACCCAAGCCAGCCAGCGGGGTGCCTCGCACCAGACGCCCGCACATGGCCATGCAGCGCAACCCACCATCCGTTCGCCGGAATCGAACGTGACCGTCACCAACAATTTTGCGCCATCCAAGCAAGCCGAGGCCAAGCCAAGCGACAGCAGCGGTGACAAGAAGAAGTTCGACCTTGGCGAGATGCTGAAGAACTTCGCGGACGTCTTCAAGACCGTTGCGGATGCGGCCGGCAAGATCGTCAGTGGTATCTCTTCGGTAGCCAGCGGGCTCATCGGCGCGGCCACGAAACTGATCGGCATGGGCAAATGACCCGCTGCATCTGGCAAGGCAGTAACTGCATCACCTCGATTCCGGGTTCATCCGAATCCCGGTTCATCTATCAAAGGAGAATCCAATGAATACCAGCTCGATCACCAATAACGTCAGCATCGGCGCCACCTCCCCTTCCAGGAGCAACGCCCCTGTGTCGAATGCAGGCAACTCGGCCGGCGACTCGCTGAGGTCAATGATCCTGGCGCTCTACAAGATCATGGAAGCCGACAAGAAAAACGCCCTCAAGGGCGTCGGCAATGGCGAGGACAAGTCGAAACTGATGGAGGCCCAGATGAAGATGGGCGATGCCGACGCCGGAATGGGCATGCTCAACGCCATGGTCAAGTCCGAGAACGAAGTGAAGAAATCGATCGCTTCACGCTAACGGCATCACCGGCTGCCGCGGGCACCCGCCTGCGGCAGCCATCGTCGACGCCAGCGATCGACATTGCAGGTACGGGCCAGGTACGGGCGCAGGCCACTGGACGCCGCCAGGTCGGGCAGCACAAAAAAGCCAGTCACGATGACGCCGCCCAGGAGGCAGGCACGGAGGTCGACAACAACAGGGATATGGGCAAGACGCGAACGCGACGTTGGCCTCGGCACATCGGTAGACAGATGCATGGAACATGCACCAGCAATGAAGTCGGGGCGATACAAAGAACCGGCAAGCCGCTGGCTGCTCCCGGAAGCCGGTACCGCACTCCCGTCACGTGACGCGCATTGGATTTACCTTGCAGCTTCACGACTTGCCGTTTCACCCTCAAGAACTGCTTTTACTGCACCATCACTTGCAAGACAAGCATTACATCACCTACGAATACAACTACTGCGGTCATCTCTGTTACCGGTATTTCACGACATCTACTGCAACTGCTTACCTTAACTGTGAAACATCTGGGTTACCGCTACTGCCACATCCGCTGCAACTACACACTGCCTACTGCAACTACAAAACTACATGACAACATGACTACATGACAACATGACTACATGACTACATAACTACCTCGTCACCTGCGGAGGCACCACTACTCCCGCAAATCCGTGCTGCTACTGCCTACTACCCACTGCTCCGGTCACTCCCCAGCTCCCGGCACTTCCCCCTGCTACCTTCCCTTCCCACTCCAGGACCGTGGCGGTGCGCAATACACGGTCCTGCCTTTCGATCCTTCGCGTCAACCCTGCGTGTCGTGCGGCGCATGCAAGAAGCACGAGCAACTCGACTGGTGATGCGTGGCGCAATGACGCAGCGACTGGCGCAGGGCGATATCGCCATACATCGGCTCGGCGCCGGCATCGGCGGCCGAGAAAAGCATTGCCGCTATCGGCGCATCGGACTTGACAGGCACCTCGTCGAGCGACACCTCCAGGCGGCCCCACTCGCGATCGGTCTTGACGAACAGGTACATCAACACGGTGCAAAACAGCAGATAGCTGATGAACATCAGGGTGATCTCGCCCGGTACGGATTCGCTAACGAAGTGCATGACATGCTCCTGCTGGTGTGATGTTTCTCGAATGGCCTCACCAGCGATCGGGCACAACGGCTGCCACTGCGGTGCGTTACAGACCTCGTTTCATTGATGCTCATGGTAGGCATTCGCGCCCTGCCCCACCATCGGGGAATTCCTGAAGCCGGGTCGCCATGGCGCAAACGCCACACACGGCTCGCCCAGGCGTATCGCACGCCTGGACGCAGTACCAGGCCGAGGCTGCCGCAGTATTTCCAGGAGAACACAAAAAAAAGTGTGGCGATGGGGCGTACCCGCGCGAACCTTATGCCTAAAAACACAAACCCGGGCTTGGCGCTATTCCCAATATCGGCACGCTGAAGCAATCTGTAACAAGTAACACCTCCAGCCGACGACGAAGCACGCCATGCGTGCCGAGCGGATTGATCACACAGGAAAAAAAGCATGCCCCTGCAGAAGATGCGACTGAAGTACCGCTTTGTCTCCCTATGCGCAGTCCTCGCCGCCGGCTTCGCGGCCTATGGCGCCTGGTCGTTCAAGACGCTGGGCGAACTGAAGGTCAATGGACCGCTGTACCGTGAAATCGTCAAGGGCAAGGACCTCATCGCCGACATCATGCCGCCGCCCCAGTACATCATCGAGTCCTACCTGGTGGCGCTGGACCTGACCATCGCGCCACCCGGGGAGCGCGCCGCGCTGGTGAAGAAATTGAAGTCGCTCAAGTCCGACTACGACCAGCGCTACACGTACTGGGCCAACCAGGACGTCGAACCGGCGCTCAAGCAACAGCTGTTGGACACGGCGGGCAAGCCGGCGCAGGCGTTCTATCGCATCGCGTTCGAGCGTTTGCTGCCGGCGTTGGAGCAAGGCGACCAGGCCGAGGTGGCGGCGGCATTCGAACAACTCAAGAATCAATACGAACGTCACCGCCAGGCCATCACCGCCCTGGTCGAGCTGTCGTCGACCCAGAATGCCCGCACCGAGGCCGAAGCGGCGCAGTTGCTCGACGACGCCAACACCATCATGCTGCTGATCCTGCTGGGCGCCATGGGGCTGGCGGTGGCGACATCGGCAGCCATCGCCAGGAGCATCCTGCATCAGGTGGGCGGCGAACTGACCGACGCCAGCCAGATTGCCGGCCAGATCGCCGCCGGCGACATGACCGCGCAGGTCAAGTTGCGCGCCGGCGACAAGAGCAGCGTCATGGCCGCCATGAAACAGATGTGCGAAAGCCTCTCGGGCATCGTCGGCCAGGTGCGGACCTCCAGCCAGACCATCGCCGCGACCTCGAGCCAGATCGCGGCCGGCAACCTCGACCTGTCGGCGCGCACCGAACAGCAAGCCGGCGCGCTCGAGAAAACCGCCACCTCGATGGAACAGGTGACCGCCACCGTGCGCCAGAACGCCGACCACGCGCGCAAGGCCGACCTGATGGCCAATTCGGCCTACGACATTGCGGCCAAGGGCGGCGCCATCGTGGGCGACGTGGTGCACACGATGGAATCGATCAACCAATCGGCGCGCAAGATCGGCGACATCATCAGCGTGATCGACAGCATCGCCTTCCAGACCAATATCCTGGCCCTGAACGCGGCGGTGGAGGCGGCCCGCGCCGGTGCGCAGGGGCGCGGCTTCGCGGTGGTGGCGGCCGAGGTGCGCGGCCTGGCCCAGCATTCGGCCAATGCCGCCAGGGAAGTCAAGGCACTGATCGACCAATCGCTGGAGCGGGTCAATGCCGGCAGCGACCTGGTGTCACAGGCCGGCACCACCATGGAGCAGATCGTGTTCAGCGTGAGGTCGGTGACCCAGGTGATCGGGCAGATCACCCTGGCCAGCAACGAACAACTGGTCGGCATCGAGCAGGTCAACCAGGCGATTTCGCAGATCGACGCGGTAACCCAGCAGAACACGGCGCTGGTCGAGGAAGCCGCCGGCGCCACCTGCGCGCTGCGCGACGAGGCCCAGCAATTGACGCAAACGGTGGCCCTGTTCAAGCTGGACGACGCGCGCGGCCCGGTCGGGCAGGCATGAATGGCGCGCGGCAGGCAACGCCATGCCGGGCGCGACCACAAGCAGCAACACGCAGCAACACGCAGCAACACGCAGCGCCAGCCTGCCGCCGCAAAAGAAAAACCCGCCAGGCAATGCCGGGCGGGTCGCAACTCAAGGTCCATGTCCACAAATACCAACGAGACGATTGACTATAACCAACCGACGCCTGGCGGCCAACGAACCATAAGTCATGCGCTTATGCCGCCAGGGCATAAACCGTCAGCCCGGCTTGGCCGGCAGGTAACGTTCCACCAGGCGCGTCCAGTAGGCAGCGCCGACCGGGATGTTGTCGTCATTGAAATCGTAATGGGCATTGTGCAGCATCGGCTGCCCGGCGCCATTGCCCACCCGCAGGAAGCAACCCGGTCGCTGCTGCAGGAAATACGCAAAGTCCTCGCTGCCGGCGATCGGTCCGAACGGGGCGATCACCTGCTCGGCCCCTACCAGCTCTTCGGCCACGCTGCGGGCGAATTCGGTCTCGGCCTCGGAATTGACCAGCACCGGATAGCCACGCAGGTAGTCGATCTCGGCCCGCGCCCCATAACCGTCGACGTGCGCGGCGACCAGCGCACGGATGCGTTGTTCGAGCAGCGCGCGCACCTCTTGCTTGAATGAACGCACGCTGATGTCGAGCGTGGCGTATTCGGCAATGACGTTGGAGGCGCTGCCGGCATGCAGCGCACCGACCGTGACCACCGCCGTCTCCATCGGGTCGATATTGCGCGACACCACCGTCTGCAAGGCCATCACCAGGCTGGCCGCGGCGACCACCGGATCGACCGACAGGTGCGGGCGGGCGGCATGGCTGCCGCGGCCGACGATGCGGATCTTGACGGTGTCGCAGGCGGCCATGAACGGGCCGCTGCGGAACATGAAGGTGCCACTGGCCACGCCCGGGTGATTGTGGATGCCGAACACGGCGTCGCAGGGGAAGCGCTCGAACAAGCCATCCTCGAGCATCCTCTGGGCGCCGCTGTTGAAGCCGGCTTCCTCGGCCGGCTGGAAGATCAGGTTCAGGGTGCCATCGAAGTTGCGTGTACGCGCCAGCTGGCGCGCCGCGCCCAGCAGCATGGCGGTGTGCCCGTCATGACCGCAGGCGTGCATCGCTCCGGGCTTGCTGCTGGCATACGGCAAGCCGGTTTCCTCGAGGATGGGCAAGGCGTCCATGTCGGCCCGCAGGCCGATGCTGCGCGTGCCGCTACCGACCCGCAGGGTACCCACCAGGCCATTGCCGCCCAGGTGGCGGGTCACGGCAAAACCCCATTGCTCCAGGCGTGCCGCCACCAGCGCGGCGGTATCGACCTCTTCGAACGACAGCTCTGGGTGCTGGTGGATGTGGCGGCGGATCTCGACGATCTCGTCCTTGATGTCGGCCAGGTCGGCGACCTGGCACAGCTTGGCGTTGCTCATGTTAGTGACCTCGGGTTCGATTCAGGCAGTCGCGCGACGCGCCAGCACGGCGCTGCCCTGCTCTGCCAGGTCCCAGAACAACCCGGCCATCAGCTGCAGCGACTCGCGCGAGACGCTGGCCAGTATATGCTCATTGGGCGCGTGCTGGGAGCAGGCCGGATAGGAGTGTGGCACCCACAGCGTGGGCAGGCCCAGCGTCTCGGAAAACACGTCGTTGGGCAGCGACCCGCCCAGGTTGGGCAGCAGCGTGGGTTTCTTGCCGCTGGTGCGCTGCATCGATGCCAGGCCCCAGCGCACCCATTCGTCATCCGGGTCGAGCCGGGTGGCCGAGAACTGCACGCCCGACAGCGTCACCTCGACATCGTCATAGCCATGGGCGTCGAGATGGGCGCGGATGTTGGCGATGAAGTTGCCATCGTCGCTGCCCACCACGAAGCGGATCTGGCAGTGGGCGCTGGCGTGGCCGGGGATCGCGTTGACCGGCGCCTCCGGGTTGCCGGTCTTGAAGGCCAGCACTTCCAGCGTATTCCAGCCGAATACCCGTTCGGCCGGCGTGAGCCCCGGCTCGCCCCACTCGGGATCGACTTCGGGATCGGTCGCGCCGCCGCCCACGGTCACCCCTGCCAGCGCATCACGCACGCTTTGCGGCAAGGCATCCGGCAACAGGCTGGGCACGCGAATGCGCCCACGGCCGTCGACCAGGCAGGCGATCGCGTTGGCCAGGCGCACGCCCGGGTTGCGCAACAGGCCACCCCAGTTGCCGGAGTGATGCCCGCCATCCCGTGAATTGACCTTGAGGTCGAAATTGCAGCCGCCACGCGAACCCAGGAACATGGTGGGCGTGGGCGCATTCACGCGCGGACCGTCGGAGGCGATGAAGACGTCCGCCTCGAGCCGTTGGGCATACTGGCGGCAAACATCGTTCAAACCGGGCGAACCGGTCTCTTCGCCCATTTCAAGGATCAGCTTGACGTTGTAGCCCAATTGCCCGCCGCGCACCTGCATGACTTCTTCCAGCGCGGCGAGATTGATGGTGTGCTGGGCCTTGTTGTCGGCAATGCCGCGCCCGTACCAGCGGTCGCCCTCGACCACGATCTCCCATGGAAACAGGCCCTGGCGCCACTGCTTGTCATAGCCGCGCACCACATCGCCGTGGCCATAGGTCAGCACCGTGAAGGCGGCCTGCGGCTCCAGCCGTTCGGCGATCAGGAAAGGGGTGCCGCCAGGCAGCGGATTGTCAATCACCTCGCTGGTGAAGCCCAGGCCTTGCAGATAGGGCACGATCTCCTGCTGCAGGTAGGCGTACAGGTGCGGACGGCTGTCGGGCTCCTGGCTTTCGGAGCGGATCGCCACCCGGCGCCTGAGGGTATCCATGAAACGGCCATCGTCGAAATATGCCTCTACCTGGGCGATGGCTTGTGCTCTGCTCATGTTGCTGCTCCTTTTCGGGTCGGTTTCGGTTCGATGCGCTATTGCGCCACCAGCAGCTCGGGAATGCCGCGCCCGGGGTCCGGGGTCAGCGCCGACGCCAGCAGCATGCGGGTATAGGGGTGCTGGGGGTGGTTGAAGATCTGCTCGCGCGTGTGCAGCTCGACGATGCTGCCGCGGTGCATCACCGCCACCCGGTCCACCAGGTGCTCGACCACCCCCAGGTTGTGGCTGATGAACAGGTAGGTCAGGCCGAACTCGGCCTTCAGGTCCAGCAGCAGGTTCAGTATCTGCGCCTGCACCGATACGTCCAGTGCCGAGGTAGGCTCGTCGCAGACCAGGATGTCGGGGCGCAGGACCAGGGCGCGGGCGATCGCCACCCGCTGCCGCTGGCCGCCAGAGAGCTGGTTCGGATACTGGCCATGGGTGCGCTCGGGCATGCCCACCAGGTCGAGCATCGCGCGCACCTGGCGTTGCTGGCTGGCAGCGTCGCCGATGCGATGCAGCTTGAGCGGCAGGCCGACGATCTGGGCCACCGTCTTGCGCGGGTTGAGCGACGAGTACGGGTCCTGGAAGATGGGCTGGAGTCGACGCGCATTGTCGCGCCGCCGGGTGGGATCGACCTCCTGGCCATTGATCAGCACATTGCCCGCGCTGGGCTCCAGCAATCCCAGCAGCATCTTGGCCAGCGTACTCTTGCCGCAGCCGGATTCGCCCACCAGGCCCAGCGTCTCGCCACGGTACAGGCGCAGCGAGACGTCGTCGACGGCACGGACCTGGCCGGGCGGCTTGAACATGCCGCGCTTGATGTCATAGACCTTCGACAGCGCGCACAGCTCCAGCGCGATATCGCCCTTGGGTGCCGGCCCGGCCGCCAGCATGCTGCCCATGTCGCCCAGGTTCATGCCAGCACCTCCATCGATTCGGTTTGCCCGACGGCGTCGAGCTTGTGGCAGCGCGCCAGGTGCGGGTGCGTCGGGTCGCCCCGCACGGCCATCGGCGGCTCGATCTCGCAACCGGCATCGGCCAGCGCGCAGCGATTGCGGAAGGTGCAGCCGGTCACCGTGCCCACCAGGCTCGGCACGACCCCCGCAATGGCCTGCAGGCGGCTGCCCGGCGGCGTCTTGCCGCGTACCGGGATGCAATTGAGCAAGCCGCGGGTGTAGGGATGGCGCGGCTGCCGGAACAGCTGCGCCACCTCCGCGGTCTCGACCACCTGGCCGGCGTACATCACGGCCACCCGGTCGGCAATGCGCGAGACCACGCCCAGGTCGTGGGTGATGAAGATGACGGCGGTGCCGAATTCGCGCTGCAAGTCGCGGATCATGCGCAGGATCTGCGCCTGGATGGTCACGTCCAGCGCGGTGGTGGGTTCGTCGGCGATGATCAGGTCGGGGCTGCACATGAGCGACATGGCAATCATCACGCGCTGGCGCAGCCCGCCGGAGAGTTGGTGCGGATACTGCCGCAGGCGGTCTTCGGCGTTGGCGATACCGGTGCGATGCAACAAATAGAGCGCGCGCTCGCGCGCTTCGGCCCGGCTCACCCCGGACTGCTGCAGCAAGGCCTCGCACAATTGGTTGCCCAGCGTATAGGCCGGGTTGAGCGAGGTCATCGGCTCCTGGAAGATCATCGCCATGCGCTTGCCGCGCAATTGCATCAACTGCCGTTCGTGCAAGCCCATCAGGTCGACACCGTCGAAACTGACATGGTCGGCGCTGCACTGGGCGCGACGCGGCAACAGGCCCATCAAGGCCAGCGAGGTCATCGACTTGCCGCAGCCCGATTCGCCCACCAGGCACAGCATCTCGCCACGCCGCACCTGGAAATCGATCCCGCGCACCGCATGCAGCATGCCGTTCCCGGTGGGCAGGTCGACCCGCAGGTTCTTCACATCGAGCAATACACTCATGGTTCTCTCCGGTCAGTTGCGGCCGTCGGGCGCGTTGACATCGCGGATGCCATCGCCCACCAGGTTGATCGCCAGCACCAGCATCGCCAGCGCCAGGCCGGGGATCACGATCACCCAGGGCTTGAAGAACATGTAGGACTTGCCCTCCGACACCATCAAGCCCCAGGACGGCGTCGGCGGCTGCACGCCCAATCCGAGGAACGACAGCGTCGCTTCGAGCAGGATCGCGTGGGCCATTTCCAGCGTGGCCACCACGATCAGCGCGCCCATGATGTTGGGCACGATCTCGCGCAGCAGGATATAGGGCGTGGAGGCGCCGATGGCCTTGGCCGCGGCAATGAATTCGGCATCCCGAATCTGCTGCGTGGCCGAGCGGGTGACCACCGCAAAGCGGTCCCACAGCAGCAGGCCCAGCAGGACGATCACCACCTTCAGCGAGCCGCCCACCAGCGAGGCCATGGCCAGCGCCACCAGCACCACCGGCATGGCCAGGCGAGTGGTGATGAGGTAGCTGATGACGGCATCGACCCGACCGCCGAAGTAGCCAGCCAGCACCCCGAGGGTAGTGCCGATGAGACCCGAGATGAGCGCCGCGGCGGCACCGATCATCAGTGACACCCGGGCGCCGTAGATCAGCCGCGACAGGTAGTCGCGGCCCAGCTTGTCGGTACCGAGCACATGTTCCCAACTGCCCGACGCATGCCAGACCGGCGGGATCAGGCGCGCCGAGACGTTCTGGTCGAACGGGTCGTGCGGCGCCAGCCAGGGTGCCATCGCCGCCGCCAGCACCATCAATGCCAGCACCACCGCGCCCAGCACCAGGCCGCGATGGCCCAGGACCCGGTTGAGCTGGCGGCGCCATGGCGGGGTCGGCTTGAGTGCGCCCTGCAACAGGCTCGCGGCCGGCAAGCTGGAAGAAGTGGTGGTCATGACGGCTCCTGTGGACGGGACGGTACGCGGTTAGCGGGTACGGATGCGCGGATCGAGCAGCGCATTGATGACATCGGCCACGAAGGTCAAGCCGATATAGAACATGGCGATCAGCAGCACCACCGCCTGCACGACCGGGTAATCGTTGCGCGAGATGGCGTCCCAGGCCAGTTGCCCCAGCCCCTGCATCGAATAGACCGATTCGATCACCACCGAACCGCCCAGCATGAAGCCCAGCTCCACCGCCGCCAGCGCCACTACCGGGATGACCGCATTGCGCAGCGCGTGCTTGAACACCACCCGCGAACGCGACAGTCCCTTGGCGCGCGCGGTGCGGATGTAGTCCGACCCCAGCACCTCCAGCATGCCCGAGCGGGTCAGCCGCATCATGGCGGGCATCGCGTAGTAGCCCAGCGCCACGGCCGGCAGCACGAAATGTTGCCAGCTCTCGTTACCGGCCACCGGCAGCCAGTGCAACGTGACCGCGAACACCAGGATCAGCGTCAGGCCAAACCAGAAGCTGGGCATGGCCTGACCGACCACGGCGATCATCAGTGCGATGCGGTCGAGCCAGGTATCGCGGTAGAGCGCCGCCAGCACCCCCAGGGGGATGGCCACCAGGATGGCCAGCAGCAAGGCGCTGCCGCCCAGCTTGAAGGTGATCGGCAAGCGCTCGGCGATCATCTCCATCACCGGTCCCTGGAAGTAGAAGGACTTGCCGAAATCCAGTTGCACCGCGCGGCTGAGCCAATCGATGTACTGCACCGTCATCGGCCGGTCCAGCCCGAACTGGACCCGGATCGTCTCGACCTGGGCGGCACTGGCCTCGGGCCCGGCGATGGCGGTGGCCAGGTCGCCCGACATGTGCAGCAGCGAAAAACTGACCACGGACACCGTCAGCGCCACGCACAGGGCGATAAGCAGTCGGCGCAGTATGTAGATCAACATGGGCGATCCCTTCGGCAATACGATTGTCTTTCGGCTACGAAAAAAGCCAACGGCGAACTGGCAAGCTGTCCACACTTCCCGGCGGGGGAGTGTGGACAGGTTCTATTTCCAGGACGCTTCGTAGAAACGGGGAAGTTCGTCCGGGTAGCCCTGGAACTTCAACTGCGCATTGAAGGCGTAATAGGTCGAGTACGAAAACAGCGGCGCCATGTAGGCCTGCCTGGAGATCAATTCCAGTGCCTTGCTGTAGCTGCTCTTGCGCACCGCCGGATCGGTCGAGGTGTCGCCCGCCTGCACCAGCTGCTGCAGTTGCGGGTCCTTGGTGATGTCGTCGGCGCTGCCCTTGAAGAACACGCCGGCGAAGGCCGAGGTGTCGTTCATCGAGAACGAGCCCCAGGCCTGGAAGGTCATCGGCGTCTTGCCGCTGCGGTACTCGTTCTGCAGGGCGGCGAACTTCAGGTAATGCAGGCGCGCGCGGATGCCGACCTTGTGCAGGTCGCCGATGATCGCTTCGGCCACTTCGCGCTCGCGGTAGGCGTAGATGTCGGTATCGAAACCGTTGGCGTAGCCGGCGGCGGCCAGCAGTTCCTTGGCCTTGGCCACGCCATGGTCGTACTTGATGGCGGCATTGGTGTCGCAGCCGAACTGGGTGCGGAAACAGGCGGTATAGACTGGCTGGCTGCCGCCGCGCATCAGGTTATCTGCGATGCCCTTGCGATTGATCGCATAGTTGACCGCCTGGCGCACCCGCAGGTCCTTGAAAGGCGAATTGGCCGAGGACGAACCGGTGGCGTCGAGCGTGACGAAACCGACCCGCATGGTTTCACCGCTCTGCACCGCCAGCTTGGGATTGCCCTTGAGCGAATCGGCCTGGTCGGGCGGTACCCGCCAGATCCAGTCCACGGCACCGGTCATCAGTTGCGCCGCGCGGGTTTCCGGATCGGGGATCACCATGAACCTGATGTTGCCGATGCTGGGCTGGCCTTGCGGGCTGTCCTTGAAGTAGGCGGTGTTCTTGACCAGCGTCACGCCCTGCCCCGGCGTGACGCTGGTGACCTTGTAGGGGCCGGTGCCGACCGGCGCCTTGGCAAAGGCATCCAGCCCGACCTTCTTGAAATAGGCGCCGGGATAGATCGGCAACGGGCCGGCCAGGTATTCGAGCGCGGCCGGGAAAGGCGCCTTCATGTTGATGCGCACCTTGTAGTCGCCCAGCTTGTCGACACTGTTGATCCAGTCGGTGTTCTGCCGGGTGACCGCCTTGGAGTCGGGCGCTACCACGTAGTTGAATGTAAACACCACATCGTCGGCACTGAACTTGTCGCCGTTCTGGAAGCTCACGCCCTGGCGCAGGTCGAGCACCAGCGCGGTGGGCGACTCCCACTTCCAGCCGGTGGCCAGTTGCGGCTTGTATTCGTTGGTCTTGGGGTCGCGATAGACCAGGGTATCCCAGATCAGGTGGGCCAGGATCACGCCTTCGCGCAGGTTGTTGTGGTATTGGCTGATGTTCTCGACCTCGCTGTCGGACGCATAGACCAGGGTGTCATTGGCCTTGTTGGCCATCGCCGACCACGATGCCATCGCACCGGCCACCAACAAGGCAACGCGCGAGCATGCCAGTACCGACTTCTTCATTGCGCTCATTCCAACCCCTTTTCTGGTTCGTGTAAGGAAATGTTTGAAAAAACAGCGACGTCGAGGCCATACTAGGTCACCTTTTAGCGATGCCACAATTAGCAAATTTCTATGCCTGCCTTGCTGAAACGAGATGCCTGCCCTTGTGCACCACAATGAATTGATCGACGCCATCGGCCCGTCATGGGTCGACGGCACCTGCATGCGCGATTGCAGCAATTGGGCTGCATCCGACGCGCGCCGGATGCACCAAAGCCGTGAAGAACGCACCAATTAAAGCGGCCTAATCTTTTTTCAGTTTCGCCGGATCGAGGTCTATGATGAAATCGCAACAACTGCAAGACACGGCGCTGCGCTACTTCCTGGAGGTGGTACGCTGCGGCTCCATCAGTGAAGCATCGCAACGCCTCAACGTAGCCAGCTCAGCCATCAGTCGCCAGATCAGCAGCCTCGAGCAGGCCCTCGACACGGTCTTGTTCGAACGGCGTCCGCGCGGCATGGTGCTGTCGGCCGGTGGCGAGATGCTGGCCGCGCATGCGCGCAAGATGGCGCTGGAGGCCGACCGCGTGGTGGCCGACCTGCAGGCATTGAAGGGATTGCGTAGTGGGCGGGTGCGCTTGTCGGCCTCGGAAGGTTTCGCCATCGACTTCCTGCCGCGGCTGATCCACGGTTTCCAGGAGAAGTACCCGGGCTTCGTGTTCCAGGTGTTCGTGGGGGCGCCGGCGGCGGTATCGCGCCAGGTGCGCGAAGGCAACGCCGACATCGGACTGACCTTCACCCGCCTGCCCGAAGCCGAGATCAAGGTGGTGCATCGCCAGCCCGGCCCGATCTCGCTGGTGATGCGTCCGGACCATCCGTTGGCGCGCTTCAGGCAGGTGTCGCTGTCGCAGATCCGCCCCTATCCGATGGCGCTGCCGGACCCGACCACGACGCTGCGGCAGTTGTTCGATATCGCCTGCAGTCGACAGCAGATGGTGGTCGAGCCGGTGGTCACCAGCAATTACATCCAGACCCTGCACAACTACCTGCTCGACAACGACGCCCTGTCGATCACCGGCGAAGTCACCGTACGCTACCGCATCGCCAGCGGCGAACTGGTGATAAGGCCGATTCGCGACTGCCCGCACGATGGCCGCTATATCGAGGTGCAGACCCTGGCGGGCCGCACCCTGCCCCGCAGCGTGGAGATTTTCCTCGACTACCTGGTGGCCGAGCTGAGCAAGGACCTGTGAGCCACTACGACGGCGCCGACCAGCCCAGGCCCAGGGCCTTCTGGATGCCCACGAAACTGCGCGTCAGCGCCGCCTCGCCCTGCAACAGGTTCTGCTGCGCGCTGATCTGCTGGCGCGTGGTGTCGAGCAGCTCGATGAGGGTACCGGTGCCTGCCGCATAGCGCTGGCGCGCCAGCACCAGTGCCTGGTCGGCCGAAGCCTTGGTGCGTGCCAGGGTGGCCACCGTAACGCGCCCATGACGGAAGCGGGACAATGAATCCTCGGCGTCGCGCAGGGCCTCCAGCACCGCCTGGCGGTATTTCATCTCGGCTTCGTCGCGCACCCGCTCGGCCTGGGTGACACGGGCGCTGTTGCGGCCGAAGTCGAGAAAATTCCAGCTCAGCATCGGCGCGCCGATGGCCGCGAAGTCGTCCAGCCGGGTCAGGTCGGACGGATGGGTGCCGCCCAGGCCGATGACGCCCAGCAACTTCAGGCTGGGATACCTGGCAGCCTCGGCCTGGCCGATCCTGGCGGTGTCGGCGGCCAGCGTGCGCTCGGCGGCCCGGATGTCGGGCCGCCGCCGCAACAGCGACGCCGGATCGCCCAGCGCCACCTCGGGTGGCGGCAAGGGCACCGGGGCCGGACCGGCCAGTTCGGTATCGAGCGCGCCGGGCGCCTGGCCCACCAGGGTGGCCAGCTGGTTCAGGAAGGCTTCCTTTTCGGCCTGCAGGGGCACCAGGTCGGCGCGGGTGCCATCCAGCTGGTTCTGGATGCGCAGGCGCTCCAGGGTGGACGCGGTACCGCGCTCGACCCGCTGGCTGGTCAATTGCAGCATGCGCTCCTGGGCCTGCACGGCGTCGTCACCCAGCGCCAGCCGCAACTGCCGCTCGCGCAGGTTGATGTAGGCATTGGCCACTTCGGCGGCCAGGCTGACCTGGGCGTCGGCCAGCGTCGCCTGGGCCGCCTCGGCGCTGGCACCGACGGCCTGTATCGAACGCTGGTGCGCCCCGAACAGATCGATTTCCCAGGTGGCGTCGACGCCCAGGTTATACAGGTTGACGCGGCTGGCCGAGCCCGAAGAAGAGCCGTCCAGGCTGATCGGCGGCAGCCGCGCATGCGCGGCCAGGGCCGAGGCGCCGCCGCTGGGGCGGGCATTGGCCTGCTCCAGGTCGAGCGCGGCACGCGACTGCTGCAAGCGCGCACGGGCCGCGCCCAGGTTGGGATTGGCCGCCAGTGCGCGCTGCACCAGCGCGTCCAGCGTGGGGTCGTTCAGGGCAGTCCACCATTGGGCCAGCGGCGCGGCGGTGGTGCTGCTGCCGGCATCGGCACGCACGAAGCCGGCCGCGACGGCCTGGGGTGCCACCGCGGGCGGCCCTTGATAGTCGGGGCCGAGCGCGCAGCCGGCCAGCGCGGCGCACGCCAGTGCGACCACGAGGGGAACGAGAATGAGTCGGGATTGATTTGGCATGATAGTCGTCAGTGGGCGTTGACCGGTTCGGCATTGCTGGGCAGCGGGCGCAGGAACAGCACCAGCGGCGTGACGCAGAGGATGATGACCCCCAGCAGCCAGAACAGGTCGGCATAGGTCATGGTGAGGGCCTGGGCCTGGATGGTGCTGCCGAGCAGGCCAATGGCGGTATCCGGTCCGCCCAGCAGGCGGCCCTGGGCGGCGATGGTCGATTGCACCAGTTCGGAGTTGGCCGACAGGCTTTCTTCCAGCCGCCGGCTGTGCAACCACAACCGCTGGTCCTGGATCACGGCGATGCCAGCCAGGGCCAGCGATCCGCCCAGGTTGCGCGCGGCGCTGTAGAGCCCGGAGGCATCGCCGGCCTGCGAGGGCGGCACCGAACGGATCGCGGCCTGGTTCAGGAAGATCATCGCCAGCACCGTGCCCAATCCGCGCAGCAATTGCGAGGCGACGAACGATCCGCCGTAGGACAGCGGACTGAGGTCGGTCTCGAGGAAGGCCGAGAAGGCCAGCATCAAGAAGCCGGTGCCCACCGCCAGGCGAATGTCGATGCGCCGCATCAGCATCGGCACGAAGGGCATCATCAGGATCATCGGCACCCCCGAGAGCAGCACGATCACGCCCGATTGCAGCGAGTTGTAGCCGGCGATGCCCGACAGGAACTGCGGGATCACATAGGCCGTGCCATACAGCGCCACGCCCACGATCATGGCCATCATCACCACCGAGCCGAACTGGCGGTCGCGCAGCAGTCGCAGCTGGATCACCGGGTGCCGGGCGCGGACCTGCCCCAGTCCCAGGAAGATGAAACCGATCACCGAGGTCAGCGCCAGCCAGCGGATGTCGGGCGAGGAGAACCACTGTTCGCGCTCGCCCTCCTCCAGCACCACCGTCAGCCCGCCCAGCCCCAGTGCCAGGCCGAGGATGCCCATCCAGTCCGCCTGGGCCAATTGCTCGAACTTGGGACGCTCGTAGGGAATCGCCACCAGCAGCAACGTGACCAGCGCGATGCCGACCGGCACGTTGAGAAAGAACGCATAGTGCCAGCTGACGTTTTCGGTCAGCCAGCCCCCCAGCACCGGACCCAGCACCGGACCCAGGATGGCGGTGGCGCCGAACATCGCATTGCCCACCGGCTGTTGCGCGCGCGGCAGCCGGGTGGCGATGATGGTCATGGCGGTGGGGATCAGGGCGCCGCCGGTGAAGCCCTGCCCGACCCGGCCCACGATCATCATCGGCAAGGTGGTCGACAGGCCGCACAGGATCGAGAACAGCGTAAACAGGCTGGCCGCCGCCAGCAGCAGCACCCGCAGGCCGAGCAGCCGTTCCAGCCAGGCCGACATCGGGATGATGACGATCTCGGCCACCAGGTAGGCGGTAGCGATCCAGGTGCCTTCGGTGCCGGAGGCGCCGATCTCGCCCTGGATGGTCGGTAGCGACGAGTTGACGATGGAGATATCGAGCGTGGCCATCAGGGCGCCCAGCGTACCGGCGGCCACCGCCAGCCAGGCGGCGGCGTCGGCCTTCTGGCCGTTGGCCGCGACTGCTGCCGGGGTGCTCAACGCGCCCCCTGGCCGCCCTGCGTCGCCGCTTTCTGGTCGACGCTGGCATTGGCTTGGCTATTGCGCTCGCGCTGCTCGCGCAGCTCGTCCTTGGCGGCGATGGTATTGACTTCCACCGTCACCGACAGGCCGGCCACGAACAGCTTGCGGTCTTGCGCGGAGGCATCGACGGCGATGCGCACCGGCACCCGCTGGACGATCTTGGTGAAGTTGCCGGTGGCGTTCTGCGGCGGCAGCAGCGAGAACTGGGCGCCGGTACCGGGCGAGATGCTTTCGACATGCCCTTGGAATTGCATGCCCGGCAGCGCATCCATCTTGATCACGGCGGGTTGGCCGGTACGCATCAGGCCGATCTGCGTTTCCTTGAAGTTGGCGGTGATGTAGAACTGGTTCGGCACCACCGTCATCATGCGCGTGCCGGCCGAGACGAACTGCCCCACCCGCACCTGCTTGTCGCCGATACGGCCATTGACGCTGGCCTTGACCTCGGTCGAGTTCAAGTTGACGCTGGCGGCGTCGAACTGGGCACGGGCAGTCTCGCCTTGGGCCTGCGCCTGGCGCACCTGGGCCTGCAGCGAGCTGATGCGCAATTGCGCCGCGTCCAGCGCCGCACGTCGCGACAGCACCGTCGAGCGCGCCTGGGCGGCCTGGTTGCGCAGGCCGGTCAGGCGTTCACGGGTCTCGGCACCGCTGGCCGCCAGCGGCGTGTAGCGTTCCACTTCGGCGTTGGCGAAGCGGGCGTCTTCGTCGGCCTGCGCCAATTGGGCACGGGCCTGGTCGATGGCGGCCTTCTGCTCGGCCAGCTGGGCCCGGGCGGCGTCTTCGCTGGCCGCGGCGGCGTCGATCTGGGCCTTGGACTGCGCGGTCTGGGCCGAGTAGTCGCGGGCATCGATGCGCACCAGCGCCTGTCCGACCGCGACTGCCTGGTTGTCGGCCACCAGCACCTGCTCGACATAACCGGACACCTTCGACGAGACCGTTACGCTGTCGGCATGGACGAAAGCGTCATTGGTGCTTTCGAGATACTTGCCGCGCATCTGGTAGTACAACACCCACGCCACCACGATCACCAGCGCCACCACCAGCATGGCACGCAGCACGAAGCGGGCGCGCGGGCTCATGCGCTTCTTGGGCTTGGTTTCGGTAGTGTCGGCGGGAGCTTGTGGCGCTTCATTGGCGGCTTGATTATTCTGGTTGGCGTCTGTCATCTTTTTTTATCCTAAAATTCCCGGCAGGGCCGGTATTGCTAGCATTACAACTGATCATCGAGGATTAATGAGGTACCATATGATATGGCATCTCGAAAAACTATGTGCAGCGACTTTACAAATAACTACTCGCAGGCTGCCGAAGCGCTGCGCGACTTCTACCTGCGTTCGCACCGCACGCTGGACAAGCTGATGGCAGCGCAAGGCGCGTCCTTTGCCCGCACCAAGATCATGAGCTTCATCGACCGTGGTGGAAAAGTACGCTCGACCGACCTGGCCGAAGCGTTCGGCTTTGCGCCGCGCACCATCACCGAGGCGGTCGATGCGCTGGAACGCGATGGCATGGTGCTGCGTGAACCCGACCTCAACGATCGCCGGGTCAAGCAGATTTCTTTGACAGCATTGGGCCAGGAAGTGCTGAAGGCGTCGGAACCGGAGCGCGCGCGCTTTGGCAACCGGTTGTTCGAGGCGCTGGAGCAGGACGAGATCGGGGAACTGGCGCGGCTGCTGGGCAAGCTCAATGGTCGCTTGGGGGAGTTGGAGCAGGAGTTGGGGGATGTCGGTGGGGCTGGCAGGAAATGAGGGTGTCCGCGGTGGGCAGGGGCCTGTCGTGCTCTTGCTGCATGCCGATTTACTGGCTTAATTATCTTGGCGCCAGTGTGTGTTGAGCCCTCCTAGGTCGTCTGCTCTTGCTGCATGCCGATGTACTGGCTTAATTATCTTGGCGCCAGTGTGTGTTGAGCCCTCCTAGGTCGTCTGCTCTTGCTGCATGCCGATGTACTGGCTTTATGCTTATCTTTCTCCGGTCAAAGGGACTCGCCGGGAGTCCGCCCGGCAGCGGACCCTCTTTCTTGAACGCCAAGAAAGAGGGGCAAAGAAGGCGCCCCCAGGGGCTGTTAGCCGCTCATCTGCGAGATGCGTTGCCCCCGAGAGGTGGGCTGGCAAGGCGTCCTGCCTGTCTGATGGCTGGCCATCAGACAGGCAGGGCAACGCAGTCCAGCGCGCCTCTCGGGGGCAACCCTGTGGGAACGGGCAAGAGGCGTCGCCTGCCGTTGTTGCAGCTCCTTGCCGTGGCACCACCAC
>NZ_AKJA01000107.1 GCF_000282575.1 Herbaspirillum sp. YR522
CCGCCGCCGGTAGCGGCAGGCCGACACGGACGGCGGCGCGCGCCAGGTGGATTTCGTCAAAGACGGCGTCGAGCAGGGTCAAGAGCTTGGGGTCGAGGGCGGCGAGGTTCATGAAGCGGCGGCAGGTGGTCGTCATCGGCGGCAACTACGGTCACCCCGAACGGCGCGAAGTGTAGCCGCTTCGCCGCCGCCGGACAAGCAATGGCACGCGATGGCACGCAAAGGGCGCGCAAAGGGCGCGCAAAGGCGCGCCACGCCGTCAGCCGAACGCTTCCTTGAGCGTGATGATGCGTCCGGTGTCGGTGGCATCGTAGCCGGCCAGGTTGTTGACCACGTTCCTGAAGGCATCGGACTGCAGGGTGTCGATCACGGCACGGATCAATGGATCGTGCAGCGACGCCGATGGCAGCGCGAAGAAGTAGCGCTCGCGCACCAGCGGGATGAACTCCAGGCCGAAGCGTTGCGATGCGGTCTGCACCCCGAAGCCGACATCACCCATGCCGCTGGCGATGAAGGCCGCCACCGCCGAGTGGGTGAACTCGGTATTCTCGAATCCGTTGATGTCCCTGGGCGCGATGCCGGCGTCGCCCAGCATCAGCTCGAGCAGCATGCGCGTGCCCGACCCGGCCTCGCGATTGACGAAGCGCAACTCGGCGCGCGTCAGGTCGGCCAGCGAGTGCACGCCCTTGGGATTGCCGGGGGGAACGAACAGCCCCTGGCTGCGCACGGCCAGGTGAATCAGGCAGTCGCTGCGGCCATTGAGCCACTTGGCGTAGGCGGCGATGGCGGGGCGCTCGAATTCGCCCAGCGGCACATGAAAGCCGGCCAGGTCGCATTCCTGGCGCGACAGGGCGGCGACCGCATCGGTGCTGTGTCGATAGCGGACCTCCACCGGCAGGCGTGCCGCATTGAGCTTGTCGAGCAGCGCGGCTACCGCAAAGCCGTGACTGGCGTTGAGGCGGATGGTCTGGGCGCTGCCGCCGACGGTCTTGCCAAGCTCGGTCTCGAGCTCCGAGGCCAGGCTGTCGAGGGTGGGTGACAGCCGCGCGGTGACCAGCCGGTCGCCCCACAGCAACTTGTTGGCGAAGGCGGTCAGGGTAGTGCCGCGTCCGCGTCCGCTATCGATCAGGTTGTTGCCGAAGATGCGCTCGGCATCGCGCAGCAGGCCCCAGGCGTGCCGGTACGAATAACGGATCTGCTGGGCAGCCTGCGCGATCGACCCGCTCTGCTGGATTGCAGTGAGCAGGGTCAGCAGGTTGGTGGTGTCGAGGGCGGCCTCGTTATCGCGGGAAATTTCCCAGTGTGGCTTGATGTGGACTTTATACATTTATGAAAAATATAGCATATTGATCCACGTCAAATTGGGGGATAATTCGGCCGCAAGCCACATTTTTGATAAAAATATATGTGGTGTTGTTCATATATTAAGGGGAGGGGCCTCTTGCAAAGATGAACCGTAATACGGTTTTACCGGCTTTGCCATGGGTTTCTCCGATTCACATCATCAAATAATTATTCGGAGGAATAATGGCTTTCGATTTCCTGCAAAAGGAACATACGGTTGCCAAGCCCGGATTCAACCGTTGGTTGGTCCCGCCGGCTGCACTCGCAATTCATCTTTGTATCGGCATGGCCTACGGTTTTTCGGTGTTCTGGCTGCCCCTGTCCAAGGCCCTGGGCGTGACCGCGCCGATCGCCTGCGGCGCCGACATCGGCTTTTTCGCGCAGGTCTTCTCGTCCACCTGTGACTGGAAGATTTCGATGCTGGGCTGGATGTACACCATGTTCTTCGTGCTGCTGGGTATCTCGGCAGCGATCTGGGGTGGCTGGCTGGAACATGCCGGCCCGCGCAAGGCCGGCGTGGTTGCCGCATTGTGCTGGTGCGGCGGCCTGCTGATCTCGGCCCTCGGCGTCAAGACCCACCAGCTGTGGCTGATGTGGGTGGGCTCGGGTGTGATCGGTGGCATCGGCCTGGGCCTGGGCTACATCTCTCCGGTATCGACCCTGATCAAGTGGTTCCCTGACCGTCGCGGCATGGCCACCGGCATGGCCATCATGGGCTTCGGCGGTGGCGCGCTGGTGGGCAGCCCGCTGGCCGACATGCTCATGCGCCATTTCGCCACCCCGACCTCGGTCGGCGTGTGGGAAACCTTCGTCGCCATGGCAGCCATCTATTTCGTCTTCATGATGGCCGGTGCCTTCGGCTACCGCGTGCCGCCTTCGGGCTGGAAGCCGGCAGGCTGGACGCCGCCGGCGGCCCAGGCCAGCAACACCATGATCACCCAGAACCACGTGCATGTCAGCCGCGTGTGGGGCATCCCCCAGTTCTGGCTGGTGTGGCTGGTGCTGTGCCTGAACGTGTCGGCCGGTATCGGCGTCATCGGTATCTCCTCGCCGATGCTGCAGGAAGTGTTCGGCGGTCACCTGCTGGGTGTCAATGTCGGCTTCAACGACCTGTCGGTCGAACAGAAGGCTGCCATTGCCGCACTGGCGGCGGGCTTCACCGGCCTGATCAGCCTGTTCAACATCGGTGGCCGTTTTGCCTGGGCCTCGTGCTCCGACTTCTTCGGCCGCAAGCTGACCTACGTGATCTTCTTCGTGCTGGGCTTCGTACTGTACGTGAGCCTGCCTTGGTCGGCCCAGGCCGGCAGCGTGGCCCTGTTCGTGGGGGCGGTGTGCATCATCCTGTCGATGTACGGCGGCGGTTTCGCCACCGTGCCGGCCTACCTGGCCGACCTGTTCGGCACCCAGATGGTGGGCGCCATCCACGGTCGCCTGCTGACCGCGTGGGCCACCGCCGGCATCCTGGGCCCGGTGGTGGTGAACTACATGCGCGAATACCAGCTGTCGCTGGGCATGCCGCGCGAGCAGGTCTACAACACCACCATGTACATCCTGGCCGGCATGCTGGTGCTGGGCCTGATCTGCAACCTGCTGATCCGCCCGGTAGCCGCCAAGCACTTCATGACGCCCGAGGAATTGGCGCGTGAAAAGCAGCTGGCGCACGAGAAATCGGCAGCCGATGCCGCGGCCACCGCTTCCGGCGCCGACCTGTCGAAGGTCGGCAGCGGCGGCAACCCGGTGCTGATCGGTGCGGCCTGGCTGGCAGTGGGCATTCCGCTGGTGTGGGGTATCACGCTGACGTTGCAGAAGACGGCCGTGCTGTTCCGTTGATGGCATCGAGGTAGCAAGCGCCGGACCCATCGAGGTCCGGCGTGGTGGCGCAAGCCACTGACAAAAACGGCACTGTCGCCAGGCCGTTTCTGCCAGTGACCAATCCTCGTCTCGAGCATCGGGATGAGGTCCGATAAAAGCGGGCATCGATCCGCCATGTCTGTTCTGTACCAACCCGCAAAGGCAGGGAGAACATGCAATCACGGAGACCAGTCGTATCCCCTCCCGTGGCCATCGCCGATGGTCCGATGACCTGGCTGTCGCCAGCGTTTTCCCGTCTTCGCTCCTTTGTCCTTCATCCGGATTTTTTGTGCGGCAGGCAAGCAGGTCCCGTCGGGACGACTGCCGCTTCATGGCAAGCCAGGAGACTTCAATGGATAGGCAACAGGTTTTCGACGTGGCAGCAGTGCGCGACATCATTGCCGCGCGCCGGCAGATGGCGGGCGCCATGCTCCCCATCCTGCACGGGATCCAGGATCGCATCGGCTACGTTCCGCCGCAGGCCGTAGCGCTCATCGCCACCGAGCTCAATGTCTCGCGCGCCGAGGTGCATGGTGTGATCTCGTTCTACCATTACTTTCGTCAGCAGCCGCCGGCGCGGCATGTGCTGCAGGTGTGTCGCGCCGAGGCTTGCCAGGCGCGCGGCGGCGAGGCCTTGGCCGAGGCGGCCCGGCAACTGCTGGGTTGCGGCTTTGACGAAAGCAGCGCCGACGGCCTGTTTACGCTGGAGCCGGTGTATTGCCTGGGGCAATGCGCCTGTGGCCCCAACGTCACCATCGACGACCGGCTGCATGCACGGGTCGACGCCGCCCGGCTGCAGCAGCTGGTGCAGGCCAAGCGGGAGGCATGATGGACCCTCGACCCCAATCCCGGCCCGGCTGCGCGCCGGTGACCATCTACGTGCCGCGCGACTCTACCGCGCTGGCCCTGGGCGCCGATGAGATCGCCGCCGCCATCGTCGGCCAGGCCGAAGCGCGCGGCCTGCCTATCGCGCTGGTGCGCAATGGCTCGCGCGGCATGTTCTGGCTGGAACCGCTGGTGGAGGTGGCGACCGCCGCCGGCCGTGTCGGTTACGGCCCGGTCGCCGTCGACGACGTGCCGGGGCTGTTCGACGCTGGCCTGTTGCAGGGTGGCGCGCACTGCTTGCGCCAGGGCCTGGTGGACGAGCTGCCCTACCTGAAGAACCAGGAACGCCTCACCTTTGCCCGGGTCGGCCTGACCGACCCGCTCTCGCTGGATGACTACCTGGCCTACGAAGGCTATGCCGGCCTGCGCCAGGCCCTGTCGATGACGCCGGCCGAGGTGGTGCAGCAGGTGCTCGACTCCGGCTTGCGCGGGCGCGGCGGCGCGGCTTTTCCTACCGGGATCAAGTGGCGGACGGTGGCGCGGGCGCCGGCGGGCCGCAAGTACGTGGTGTGCAACGCCGACGAGGGCGATTCGGGCACCTTCTCGGACCGCATGGTGATGGAAGACGACCCCTTCATGTTGATCGAAGGCATGACCATTGCCGGCATTGCCGTGGGCGCCACGCAGGGCTACGTCTACGTGCGTTCCGAATATCCGCATGCTTTGGCCACGCTGGCGCAGGCCATTGCGATTGCCACCGAAAAGGGCTACCTGGGCGACAACGTACTCGGTAGCGGACGGGCCTTCCACCTGGAGCTGCGGCGTGGCGCCGGTGCCTATATCTGTGGCGAGGAAACCGCCATGCTGGAAAGCCTCGAGGGCAAGCGCGGGGTAGTGCGGGCCAAGCCGCCGCTGCCGGCGCTGCAGGGCCTGTTCGGCAAGCCCACGGTGATCAACAACCTGATCTCGCTGGCGTCGGTGCCGATCATCCTGGCACGGGGCGCGGCGTTCTACCGGGATTACGGGGTAGGGCGTTCCAGCGGCACCCTGCCTTTCCAGCTGGCCGGCAACATCAGGCAGGGCGGGCTGGTGGAAAAGGCCTTCGGCCTGACGCTGCGCCAGTTGCTGGACGATTTCGGTGGCGGCAGCCACAGCGGGCGGCCGATCCGGGCGGTGCAGATGGGTGGCCCCCTGGGCGCCTACCTGGCCGCGCACCAGTTCGACACCCCGCTGGACTATGAAGCCTTTGCCGCCATCGGCGCCATGATCGGCCATGGCGGCCTGGTGGCGTTCGACGACACGGTCGACATGGCGCGCCAGGCACGCCATGCAATGGCATTCTGCGCCCTCGAATCGTGCGGCAAGTGCACGCCGTGCCGCATCGGTTCCACCCGCGGCGTGGAGGTGATCGACAAGATCATCGCCAACCACGACCGGCCGCAGCAGATGCGGCTCTTGCGCAGCCTGTGCGACACCATGGTCGATGGCTCCCTGTGCGCCATGGGCGGCATGACACCGGTGCCGGTATTGTCGGCGCTGGCGCATTTCCCCGAAGACTTCGGCACCCCCGGCGCACAGGCCGCCTGAGCTGTCCCCCAATTCGATATCGAGGAGTTCACCATGAACCATCTCAACCAGGCCGATTACGGCACGCCGGCGCGCCAGTCAGAGCAGCAGGTGAGGCTGGAGATCGATGGCGTGGCCGTGACCGTGGCCGCTGGCACCTCGGTCATGCGCGCGGCCATCGAAGCGGGCATCAATGTTCCCAAGCTATGCGCCACCGACAGCCTGGAGCCGTTCGGCTCGTGCCGGCTGTGCCTGGTCGAGATCGAACAGGACGGCCGGCGCCTGAAGGGCTACCCCGCTTCCTGCACCACGCCGTGCGAGAGCGGCATGAAGGTGCAGACGCAGACGCCCAGGCTGGCCGAGATCCGGCGCGGCGTGATGGAGCTGTATATCTCGGACCATCCGCTGGATTGCCTGACCTGTCCCACCAACGGCAACTGCGAGTTGCAGGACATGGCCGGTGTGGTCGGCCTGCGCGAGGTGCGCTACGACCCGCAGGGCGCAAGCCACACCGGCATGCAGAAGGACGAATCGAATCCTTACTTTACCTACGATCCGTCCAAATGCATCGTCTGCAACCGTTGCGTGCGCGCCTGCGAGGAAACCCAGGGCACCTTCGCCCTGACCATCGACGGCCGCGGCTTTGCCTCGCGCGTGTCGGCCGGGCAGATGGAAAGCTTCATGGAGTCCGAATGCGTCTCGTGCGGCGCCTGCGTACAAGCCTGCCCGACCGCCACGCTGACCGAAAAGAGCGTGATCATGCTGGGCCAGGCCGAGCACAGTCACGTCACCACCTGCGCCTATTGCGGCGTCGGTTGCGCCTTCAAGGCCGAGATGAAGGGCAACCAGGTGGTGCGCATGGTGCCATACAAGGATGGTCACGCCAATCATGGCCATTCCTGCGTCAAGGGCCGCTTTGCCTGGGGCTATGCGAGCCACAAGGACCGCATCCTCAATCCGATGATCCGCGGCAGTATCAACGACCCCTGGCGCGAAGTGTCGTGGGACGAGGCGCTGACCTATGCGGCCAGCGAGTTTCGCCGCATCCAGCAGCAGCACGGCAAGCACGCCATCGGCGGCATCACCTCGTCACGCTGCACCAACGAAGAGACCTACCTGGTGCAAAAGCTGGTGCGCGCCGCCTTCGGCAACAACAACGTCGACACCTGCGCCCGGGTATGCCATTCGCCCACCGGATATGGCCTGAAGCAGACCCTGGGCGAATCGGCCGGCACCCAGACCTTCGATTCGGTGATGAAGTCGGACGTGATCCTGATCATGGGCGCCAACCCGGCCTCGGGCCATCCGGTGTTCGCCTCGCAGATCAAGCGCCGCGTACGCCAGGGTGCGCGGCTGATCGTGATCGACCCGCGCAGCACCGAGATGGTCAAGTCGCCCCATGTGCAGGCCGACTACCACCTCAAGCTGCGCCCGGGTACCAATGTGGCCATCGTCACCGCGCTGGCGCATGTGATCCTGTCCGAAGGCTTGCAGCAGGAAGACTACATTGCCCAGCGCTGCGACCTGCCATCCTACGAGCACTGGAAGCAATTCGTGCTGCGTCCCGACAACTCGCCCGAGGCCATGGCCGCCGTCACCGGGGTACCGGCCGAGGATATCCGGGGCGCGGCACGCCTGTTCGCCACCGGCGGCAATGCCGCCATCTACTATGGCCTGGGCGTGACCGAGCATGCGCAGGGCTCGACCACCGTGATCGGCATTGCCAACCTGGCCATGTGCACCGGCAACGTCGGCCGCGAAGGCGTGGGTGTGAACCCGTTGCGCGGCCAGAACAACGTCCAGGGTTCGTGCGACATGGGATCGTTCCCGCATGAACTGCCGGGCTATCGTCATATCTCCGACTCGACCGTGCGCGCTACCTTCGAGCAGGCCTGGGGCGTGACGCTTGACCCCGAGCCCGGCTTGCGTATTCCCAACATGTTCGAGGCGGCGCTGGACGGCAGCTTCAAGGGCCTGTATTGCGAGGGCGAGGACATCGTACAGTCCGACCCCAACACCCAGCACGTGGCGGCGGCCTTGCAGGCAATGGAGTGCATCGTGGTGCAGGACCTGTTCCTCAACGAAACGGCCAAGTATGCGCATGTGTTCCTGCCCGGGTCATCGTTCCTGGAGAAGGACGGTACCTTCACCAATGCCGAGCGCCGCATCTCGCGCGTGCGCCGCGTGATGCCGCCGGCCGCCGGCAAGGCGGACTGGGAGGTGACGGTGGCGCTGGCCGCAGCGCTGGGTACCCCGATGCCGTACAATCACCCGTCGGAGATCATGGACGAAATCGCCTCCCTCACGCCCAGCTTCAGAGGCGTCAGCTATGCCCGCCTGGAGCAGTTGGGCAGTATCCAGTGGCCCTGCAACGCAGCCGCTCCCGAGGGCACGCCGATCATGCATGTGGGCAGCTTCATCCGTGGCAAGGGCAAGTTTCTCAACACCCAGTACTTCGCCACCGACGAAAAGGTGACGCAGCGCTATCCATTGATCCTGACCACCGGTCGCATCCTGTCGCAGTACAACGTCGGCGCCCAGACACGCCGCACCGAGAACTCGCGGTGGCACAGCGAAGACCGGCTCGAGATCCATCCGCACGATGCCCAGGACCGCGGCATCGTCGAAGGAGACTGGGTGGGCATCGACTCGCGTGCCGGGCAGACCGTATTGCGCGCCACGGTGACCGAGAAAGTGCAGCCGGGTGTGGTGTACACCACGTTCCACTTTCCGGAATCGGGCGCCAATGTGATCACCACCGACAACTCGGACTGGGCCACCAATTGTCCCGAGTACAAGGTGACGGCGGTGCAGGTGCTGCCGGTGACGCAGGCTTCGCAGTGGCAGCAGCAATACCGGCAATTCAACCGCGAGCAGCTGGACCTGCTCAAGCAGCACAAGCTGGCAGAGCCGGTGGCGAAGTGATCCGACCGACCGTATGGCAAGCAAACCTGGTCTTCCCGGCCCTGGCCGGGGCGCCCCAATCAATGAATCGACCAGCATGAACGCACGTACCCCGCAGTCTCCCAGTATCGATGCCGTCACCGGCGACTATGCCACCTCGACTTGCGTCACCGTCTCGCGCTGGCGCGACGGCCAGCGCGAGACGGTGCAGGACGTGGTGGCCGAGGAAGTGCCGATCGCGCTCGAATACAACGGCATCTCGCACGCCGTGATGATGGCCACGCCGGCCGACCTGGAAGACTTTGCCCTGGGCTTTTCGCTCACCGAGGGCATCATCGCCGACCCCGGCGAGCTCTATGAATGCGAGATCGTGCCCGGCTGCGAGGGCGTGCAGGTGCAGATGCGCATTGCCACCGAGCGTTTCGTGGCGTTGAAGGAGAAGCGTCGCAACCTGACCGGTCGCACCGGTTGCGGCCTGTGCGGCGCCGAGACGCTGGAGCAGGCGGTGCGCCATCCCAAGGCCGTGGCGCATGAGGGCGCCCAGTTCAGCGTGGCGCAGGTCCATGCCGCGCTGGAACGGATGCAGGGCGGCCAGCAACTGCAGCAGCTTACCGGCGCCACCCACGCCGCGGCCTGGCTGGCCGGGGATGGCAGCATCGCGCTGGTGCGAGAAGACGTGGGCCGCCACAATGCGCTGGACAAGTTGATCGGTGCGCTGGCTGGGCAGGGCGCCGATTTCTCGACCGGTGCGGCCATCATCACCAGCCGCGCCAGCTATGAGATGGTGCAGAAGGCGGCGACGGTGGGCATCGGTTTCATCGCGGCCATTTCGGCCCCGACGGCGCTGGCCATCCGCCTGGCCGAGGAAACCGACGTCACCTTGCTGGGCTTTGTGCGCAAGCAAGGGCATGTGGTGTATGCCTGCCCGCACCGCCTGAGCTGAACGATAACTGGAGGATACCGCCGTGAATGCAGCGAACCTGGTCAAGATGGCCAACCAGATTGCCGACTTCTTCTCGACCATGCCCGACCACGAACAGGCGGTGGCCGATCTCGCCGCGCACCTCAAGCGTTTTTGGGAACCCCGCATGCGCCGGGCCTTGCTGGCGCATATCGACCAGACCCGGGGCGAGGGGCTGTCACCGATGGTGATGGAAGCGGTGGACCGGCACGCCGGGATATTGCACGCCTAGTGGTGCAGGTGGTAAGAGGCGTTGCAGCCGTTTTTCTTGATGCGATCGAGCAGGCCGCCGCGCTCGCCGATGCTTTCCCGCCGCAATATGTCGGTGTATAGCACCGAAGCGCTCGAACCGGCCGCGCGCAACTCGCGGGTCATGCCATCGAAGGCCGCCGGCGCCAGATGTCGTATGCCACACGCCGCATAGAGCCGCGCCTCGGTCGTGGCGACCCTGCCGCGCAGCAGCTCGGCAAATATCCTGAACCCGCTGGGTGAGCGCAATATGCGCCGGTAGACCTGCTCGCCATGGCTGATGTGACCGACCAAGCCGACCTGGCCGATGGCGAAGGTGGGCGTCATGGCCAGTTGGGCCACCAGGTCGGCATCGATGACGTCCTCGCTGGCCGACGACGTCAGGAAAAGCGATACGGCAGCGGCGAGCAGCAGGTGGTGCATGGGCGGTTTCGGGTGATGGTGGCGCCAAGGCGATGGACAGGGTGGCGATGCGGCAATGCGCAGCATCGCATCGATGTCGCGGCCGGCGCAGTGTCCGGAAAAAGATAATGGGTTCGCTTCGAATAACACCGACAGGCCAGGCGCCATCGCCCGGTGTGCGGGCGCTTTCGTCGCAGCCGCTGAGAAAAGTTAAAAAGCTTTGGCTCGCATTCTTCTGCGTGTTGTCGGCCGACATCTCCCTTCATCGACATTCATCAAACTTTTCATCTGAAATCGTTTGCTAAAGGATTTTCACGCTGCTATCTTGGAACCGGTTCCAAAAGATTCAAAAATGAACAGCCCGGAACCGCGAGCAGTACAAATCGAACGATCACCATCATCTGATTTGGCGGGCAACAGTGAGACAAGGCATAAAAACCGGCACCGACCGGGTCACCATCGCGCAGGTAGCGCGTGAGGCCGGCGTGTCCAAGACCAGCGTATCGCGATTTCTCGGCGGCGAGTTCGACGCCCTGTCGCAGCATTTGCGCCAGCAGATCGGCCAGACCATCACCCGCCTCGGCTATCAGCCCAGCCAGATGGCGCGCGGTCTCAAGGGCGGTCGTACGCGATTGATCGGAATGCTGGTGGCCGACATCCTCAACCCGTATTCGGTGGCGGTGCTGCATGGTGCCGAGGCGGCCTGCCAGAAGCACGGCTATACGCTGATGCTGTGCAATACCGGCAACGACGAGAAGCGCGAGAAGCAGTCACTGGCGGCCTTGCATTCCTACAGCGTCGAGGGCCTGCTGTTCAATACCCAGGGGCGCAGCGTGGCGCCGCTGGAGGAACTGGGGCAGGCCGCTTTTCCGGTGGTGCTGCTGGACCGGCGCATCGATGGTTGCGATTTCGACCTGGTCGGCCTGGATAACGTCAATGCGGCACGGCTGGCGACCCGGCATCTGCTGGACCAGGGCTACACCGATATCGCACTGGTGGTGCAGCCGCTGCATGGCGTGAGCTCGCGCCAGGGACGGCAGGCGGGTTTCCTGCAGGCGATGGCGGGTTGTCCCGGTGGCCACGGCGAAACGCTGGAAGTGCATCTCGACCAGCCCGGGCATGTGGCAACGGTGCTGCGCGAGTTCTTCCAGCGGCGCGCTCACAGTAGCGGTCGCATCGCGATCCTGGCCGGCAATGGCATGGTGTCGCTGCAGATCGCGTTGGCATTGCAAAGCATGAAGTTGCAGTTTCCCGACGATGTCGGACTGCTGTGTTTCGATGAGCTGTCATGGTCACCGCTGGTGGGATGCGGCATCAGCACCATCGAGCAACCCACTTATGAAATCGGTTTCACCGCCATCGAGCGGTTACTGGTGCGGATCAACGGCGAGCGCTCGGTGCGCATGGAAATCCTGCTCGACGGGCGCCTGATCCACCGCCAGTCCAGTTGCAGCGTGGCCAACGACCGGACGCTGGCGCTGTGCAGCCGGATCGCGGGCAAGATCGGCAGCAGCGCAGGCATGACGCGCTAGGCCGGTCCTGGAACCGGTCCCAGGGTGCATTGCGCGGTAGTGGTAAGACCTTGGGACCTATGCATGGCAAGGCCCCGCCGACAGTTCAGCAGTAGCAACAAGACCTGAGCATGATCAGGCCCGCAGCAAAGAGGGTGAAGAACCTGTTCGATCCGAACGGGCAAATGCGCCAGACCGACTGCCGTACACCTGTGCGGCATATTTTCAGGAGACTAGGATGAACATCAGAAGACTTTTCGGCACCAAATTCATTGCGTTGACCCTGGCCGCGACCTGCGCCGCGGGCGCCGCCGCCAGCGCCAGTGCGCAAAGCATTTCGGAATTGACCAAGAAGGGCAAGATCACCATCGGCGTGGTCAGCGGCACGCCTCCGTTCGGCAGTGTCGATGCCAAGGGCGTGCCGATTGGCTACGACGTCGATGTCGCCAACCTGATCGGCAAGTACCTGGGCCTGCCGGTGGAGATCGTGCCGCTGGTGCCGCCGGCCCGTATCCCGGCGCTGGAATCGGGCAAGGTCGACATGCTGGCCGCTACCCTGGCGCCAACCCCGGAACGCGCCAAGGCCGTGTTGTTCACCATGCCCTACAGCGGCTTCGAGTTGTCCATCGTGGGGCCGGTCGGCAGCAACTTCAAGAAGCTCGATGACCTGGTCAAGAAGAAGGTGGGCGTCTCGCGCGGCAGTACCAACGACACCGCACTGACCCGCCTGGCACCGGCCGGCACGGTGCTGGTGCGTTTCGAGGACGACTCGACGGTGACCCAGGCCCTGTTGTCGAACCAGGTCGATGCGATCTCGATCCCCAACACCATGGCCACCGAAATCGTCAAGACCCGCGGCCAGGGCAAGATCGAAGTCAAGTTCCCGTACTCGGTGCAACCCAATTCGATGACCGTGCGCAAGGGTTCCTACGAGTTGCGCGAATGGCTCAACAACTTCATCTACTACGTCAAGCTCAATGGCGAACTGGATGCGATCTCGCGCAAGTGGTCCGGTCCGTTGCCCAACCTGCCAGTATTCTAAGACCTGGCCGGGATCCGGGGGCGGGACCGTCAGCGGCGCGCATGTGCACCGCTGACGGCCTCTCGCTGTGGATCTGCGGCAGGTTCGCCGTGGATGGGGGCAGGCATTGTCGTCCCACGAGACATAAAAGCAAAGCTGGCCTCGGGTGTCTTGGTTACCTGGTTGCCAGACTTGTAGCTCCCGGGTTCACCGGGTGAAGGCAAGGAGCACACGATGCATTACGATTTTCAGTTCGCGTTCATCTTCCAGCATCTCGATCAGTTGCTGGTAGGCGCGCTGCTTACCATCCGGTTGAGCGCGCTGTCGATGGTCTGCGGTTTGGCGGTGGGGATCTTCGGCGCGATCGTGAGCATTCACGGCAGCAAGCCGGCCCGCTTTGCGGTCACGTCCTATGTGGAGCTGATTCGCAGCACGCCTTTCCTGGTCCAGTTATTCATCATCTTCTTCGGCCTGCCGGCCGCCGGCATCCAGGTCGACGCCAATATCGCCGCGCTGGTGGCGATGACGGTCAACCTGGGCGCCTATTCGACCGAGATCGTGCGCGCCGGCATGATGGCGATCCACCCGTCCCAGATCGAGGCGGCACATGCGCTGGCCATGACCCGCGGCCAGGTGATCCGGCACGTGGTGCTTACGCCGGCGCTGGAAAAGGTCTACCCGGCGCTGGCCAGCCAGTTCACCCTGATGATGCTGGCCTCCAGCGTGGTCTCGGCGATCTCGGCCGAAGAGCTCACGGCCACCGCCAACCTGCTCGACGCCGAGACCTTTCGCAGCTTCGAGATCTACCTAGTGGTGATGGTGATGTACATCCTGCTGGCCTTGCTGTTCCGCCTGGGTTTCTGGCTGATCGGCCTGGTCGTGTTCAAACGTCGCCGTCGTCTGGGCGTACCCCGTCCGAGGAGAATGTAAATGATTGCCGAATTTTCCGTTGACCAGTTCATCTTCCTCTTGGAAGCGGCGCAATGGACGGTCCTGCTGTCGCTGCTGGCCTTCGTGGTGGGCGGTGCCGCCGGTTTCGTGGTGGCGCTGATGCGCACCTCGCACCTGCAGGTCCTGCGCACCGTGTCGGCGATCTACATCCAGATCGTGCAGGGCACCCCGGTGCTGATCATTTTGTTCCTGTCGTTCTACGGCCTGGCGATCTACGGTTTCAAGCTGCCGCCGATGGTAGCGGCGACCATCGCCATGACGATCTACTCCAGCGCCTACCTGGGCGAGATCTGGCGCGGTTGCATCGAAGCCGTACCGGTGCCGCAGTGGGAAGCATCCACCGCGCTGGCCATGACCCGCTGGCAGCAGTTGCGGTATGTGATCCTGCCGCAGGCAGTGCGCATCTCGTTGCCGCCGACGGTGGGTTTTCTGGTGCAGATCGTCAAGAACACCTCGATTGCCTCCATCATCGGGCTGGTCGAACTGACCCAGGCCGGCAAGCTGGTCAGCAACGCCACCTTCCAGCCGTTCCTGGTGTTCCCGATCGTGGCCGGCATCTACTTCATCTTCTGTTACCCGCTGTCGCGGTTCAGCTTCGCCCTTGAGAGGAAATACCATGCCCATCGTTGAGATCGACAACATCACCAAGAGCTTCGGCAGCAACCAGGTTCTCAACGGCATTTCGCTGACGGTGGAAAAAGGCCAGGTGGTGGCCGTGATCGGCCGCAGCGGTTCCGGCAAGAGCACCATGCTGCGTTGTATCAACGGACTGGAAAGCATCGACGGCGGCAGCATCAACGTGGCCGGCCACAAGCTGACCAATCGCCACGAACACCTCATCGAGTTGCGCAAGGACGTGGGCATGGTGTTCCAGCACTACAACCTGTTTCCGCACCTGACGGTGGAAGAGAACGTGATGCTGTCGCCGCGCATCGTCAAGAAGATCGCCACCGACACCAGCCGCGCCACCGCCACCCGGGTGCTGACCCAGGTCGGCCTGGAACACAAGCGCGACGCCTATCCCGAGCAACTCTCGGGTGGCCAGCAGCAGCGCGTGGCGATTGCCCGTTCGCTAGCCATGGAGCCGCAGGTGATGCTGTTCGACGAAGTGACCTCGGCGCTCGACCCCGAACTGACCGCCGAAGTGTTGAAGGTGATGGAAGAGCTGGCGCGCGGGGGCATGACCATGCTGCTGGTGACGCACGAGATGGAGTTCGCCCGCCGGGTAGCCGACATCACCGTATTCATGCACCAGGGCAAGGTATGGGAAGCCCGTCCGTCCAGGGAATTCTTTGCCGATCCCCAGACCGCCGAGGCCAAGCAGTTCATCGGCGCGGGAAATATCAAATGACCCCGGTGCTGGTCGCCGCATCGGCCTACGGCGCCGATCTGGTGCGTCGGGTAGGCCATGCCGACCTGGTGCACATGGTGGCCAACGCCGGTGCGGCCGGGCTGGAGATACGGCGCGAGCTGTTCGATGGCCCGCAGGACCTGCCCGCATTGGGCGCGCTCATCGCGCAGCACGGCCTGTTTGCGGTCTATTCGGCGCCGTTCGAGCTGTTTGGCGCCGATGGCCGCTTCGATCGCGCCCGCATCGACCTGGCCATGGACGAAGCCGGGCAGGTGGGGGCGCGTTACCTGAAGGTGTCGCTGGGCCATTTCTCGGCCGCCAGCGACTTGCAGAGCCTGTTGCGCTACGTGGCGCAGGCGCCGGTCGAGGTGCTGCTCGAGAATGACCAGACACCGCAGGGCGGGCGCCTGGAGCCGATCGTCAGTTTCCTGTCCTTGTGCACCGGCAATGGCTATACCTTCGGCCTGACCTTCGATATCGGCAATTGGCACTGGAACGGCGTCGATCCCGACCTGGCCGCGCGCACCCTGGCACCGTATGTGCGCTATGTGCATTGCAAGGGCGTGCGCCACGAGCGCGGCAAGCTCAGGGCGGTGCCGTTGGAGGCGCAGGACACCGATTGGCCGGCATTGATGGCGTATTTTCCGCAGGGCATACAGCGCGCCATCGAGTTTCCGCTGGTCGGCAGCGACCTGGAACAGGTCACGCGCCGCTATGTGGCCCTGCTGGCCACCGTTTGACGAAAGGACCGCATGAGACCGAGCGCAGTGCAACTGGACGTGGCCACCTATGGCGAATCGCTGGCCCTGCTGGTGGCCGACCAGGTCGGGGCCTTTGAAGACGTCGAGAAATACACCCGCCGCCTGGCCGGCGCCGAGACCAACGTCGCCATCGGCCTGGCACGACTGGGCCTGAAGGTCGGCTGGCTCAGCCGGGTCGGCGACGATTCGTTCGGCCGCTTCATCTGCAAGCGGGTGGCGCAAGAGGGCGTCGATGTGAGCCGGGTGGTGACCGATGCCCAGTACCGTACCGCGATCCAGCTCAAGGCGCGTGCCGTGGACGGCGCCGATCCGGCCATCGAGTATTACCGCAAGGGTTCGGCCGCCAGCCACCTGTCTCCGGCCGATTTCGACCCGGACTATTTTGGCGCCGCGCGCCATCTGCACGCCACCGGGATCGCCCCGGCCTTGTCGGCCAGCACCATGGCACTGGCGCATCATGCGCTCGACTTCATGCGCGCACGCGGCAAGAGCATCTCGTTCGACCCCAACCTGCGGCCCATGCTGTGGCCCTCGCAGCAAGTCATGGCGCAGCAGCTCAACGCCCTGGCGGCCAAGGCCGATTGGGTCCTGCCGGGGCTGTCTGAAGGAAAAATCCTGACGGGTTACACTGAGCCTGCCGACATCGCCGCCTTCTATCTGGATCGTGGCGTGTCGCTGGTGGTGGTCAAGCTCGGCGAGCAGGGTGCCTACTACCGCAGTGCCCAAGGCGAAGGCGTGGTGCCGGGCGTGCCTGTCAGGCAGGTGGTCGATACCGTGGGCGCTGGCGATGGCTTTGCCGTGGGTCTCATCAGCGGCTTGCTGGAAGGGCTGCCGATCGAGCAGGCGGTGAGGCGCGGCAACCGCATCGGCGCCTTCGCCATCCAGGTGGTGGGCGATATGGAAGGCCTGCCGACCCGCTCCGAGCTGGAGGCGGCCAGCCGGGCCGACTGAACCGATGGACTAAACAATTCAACCAGGACGGAGTGTCGATGAAGCAGCGCGTGGTGGTGTACAAGAAATTGCCGGAACACCTGATGGACCGGCTGCGCGCCGAGTTCGACGTGACCGCCTTCGAGCGGATCGACAGCAGCAACCGCGGTGCCTTCGTCGATGCGTTGAAGAGTGCGCACGGTATGATCGGCGCCAGCCTGCAGATTTCCAATGACATGCTCGACGCCGCCCCGGCGCTGCGCATCGCCTCCACCGTCTCGGTCGGCGTCGACCAGTTCGACCTGGACTACTTCAGGCAGCGCGGCCTGCTGCTGGCGCATACGCCGGGCGTGCTCAACGAAGCCACCGCCGACACCATCTTCGCGCTGATCCTGTCGACCGCGCGGCGGGTGGTGGAGCTGGCCGAACTGGTCAAGGCCGGGCAATGGAAGGGCAGCATCGGCGAGGCCCAGTTTGGCGTCGACGTCCATGGCAAGACGCTGGGGATCATCGGCATGGGCCGCATCGGCAGCGCCGTGGCACGCCGTGGCCATCATGGCTTCGGCATGAAGATCCTGTACCACAATACGCGTCCCAATGCCCAGGCCGAACGGGAGCTCGACGCCAGCTTCGTCAGTCGTGACGCGCTGCTGGCGCAATCCGACTTCGTCTGCCTGATGCTGCCACTGACGGCGCAGACCGAGCGCATGTTCGGCGCCCGCGAATTCGGCCTGATGAAGCGCAGTGCCATCTTCATCAACGCTTCGCGCGGGCGCATCGTGGATCAGGCCGCGCTGGTGCGCGCCTTGCAGGAAAAGACCATCCACGCCGCCGGCCTGGACGTGTTCGAGGTCGAGCCGCTGCCGGCCGATTCTCCATTGCTGGGCCTGCGCAATGTGGTGGCCTTGCCCCACATCGGCTCGGCCACCCATGAGACCCGGCTGGCGATGGCCGAGCTGGCGATCGACAACCTGGTCGCCGGCCTGCGCGGCGAGCCCGTGCCGCACCTGGCGCTATAGGCCTGCGGCCCGGCGCGCCGGTGGCGGCTTTTGCGGCGCAGCACGGGCGGCACCGCTTTTCCCTTCCGTTTGCCGGCTTTAATGTGTATGCTGCGAACTTAAATAGAACGACCGTGCTAAATAAAAGTCGGTTTGTCATTTTGCACTTATAATCCGGCAAAGCTTTACGTTTACGTCAATTCGTTTTTTCAAGGGCCAAGCGATGAAAGTATTAGTACCAGTCAAGCGCGTCGTGGATTACAACGTCAAGGTGCGCGTCAAGAGCGACGGCAGCGGCGTGGACATTGCCAACGTCAAGATGTCGATGAACCCGTTCGACGAGATTGCGGTGGAAGAAGCGGTACGCCTGAAGGAAGGTGGCAAGGTCACCGAAGTGATCGCCGTCTCCGCCGGTGTCACCCAGTGCCAGGAGACCCTGCGCACCGCCATGGCCATCGGCGCCGACCGCGCGATCCTGGCCGAAGTCGGTGCCGAGGTCGAACTGCAACCGCTGGCCGTGGCCAAGATCCTCAAGGCGCTGGCCGAGAAGGAGCAACCGCAATTGATCATCCTGGGCAAGCAGGCCATCGATGACGACTGCAACCAGACCGGCCAGATGCTGGCGGCACTGCTGGGCTGGCCGCAGGCCACCTTTGCCTCCAAGGTGGTGCTGGAAGAGGGCAAGGTGACGGTCACCCGCGAAGTCGACGGCGGCCTGGAGACCCTGGCCCTGACGCTGCCGGCCATCATCACCACCGACCTGCGCCTCAACGAGCCGCGCTACGTGACGCTGCCCAACATCATGAAGGCCAAGAAGAAGACGCTCGATACCGTCAAGCCCGACGAGCTGGGCGTGGACGTCACGCCCCGCGTGAAGACGCTCAAGGTGGTCGAGCCTGCCAAGCGCAGCGCCGGCGTGAAGGTGCCCGATGTGGCCACGCTGGTGGCCAAACTGAAAAATGAAGCCAAGGTGATCTAACCATGACCGCACTCGTTATCGCAGAACACGACAATGCCAGCCTCAAGGGCAGCACCCTCAATACCATCACCGCGGCCGTGCAGGCCGGCGGCGAGGTCCATGTGCTGGTAGCAGGTTCCAATGCCAAGGCCGCTGCCGAGGCAGCGGCCCAGGTAGCCGGCGTGGCCAAGGTGCTGCTGGCCGATGGCGCCCAGTTTGCCGATGGCCTGGCAGAGAACGTCGCCGCGCAGGTGCTGGCCATCGCGAAGGACTACAGCCATATCCTGGCGCCGGCCACGGCCTACGGCAAGAACATCCTGCCCCGCGTGGCGGCGCTGCTCGACGTGGGCCAGATCTCGGACATCACCAAGGTCGATTCGCCCGACACCTTCGAGCGTCCGATCTATGCCGGCAACGCCATTGCCACGGTGCAATCGAGCGATGCCATCAAGGTCATCACCGTGCGCACCACCGGTTTCGATGCGGCCGGTGCCGGCGGCAGTGCCGCCGTCGACACCATCACGGCGGTAGCCGATTCGGGCAAGTCCAGCTTCGTGGGCCGCGAAGTGGCCAAGTCGGATCGTCCCGAACTGACGGCCGCCAAGATCATCGTCTCGGGCGGTCGCGGCATGGGTTCATCGGACAGCTTCAAGATCCTCGAGCCGTTGGCCGACAAGCTCAATGCCGCCATGGGCGCTTCGCGCGCCGCGGTCGACGCCGGCTATGTACCCAACGACTGGCAGGTCGGCCAGACCGGCAAGATCGTCGCGCCCCAGCTCTATATCGCCGTCGGCATCTCGGGCGCGATCCAGCATCTGGCCGGCATGAAGGACTCCAAGGTCATCGTCGCCATCAACAAGGACGAAGAGGCGCCGATCTTCTCGGTGGCCGACTACGGCATCGTCGGCGACCTGTTCGAGATCGTGCCGGAGCTGGTCAAGCAGCTCGGCTGAGCCTTGACTACCGTTTGACCCTTACCCCGGCTGATGCCGGGGTAATTCCATCGGCCGACACTTTTGCGGTGGAAGTTTTTTTAAGTGCAGCGACGCCAGATCGTGAGAACTCATTTCATCCCTATGCGTGAGCGATGAGTTCGAATTAGAGGAGAGACGACAATGACCTATACCGCGCCCCTGAAAGACATGCTGTTCGTCATGAACGAACTGGCCGGCTTGGCCGAGATCAACGCCATGCCGGGCTGTGAAGACGCCTCGCCCGAGACCGCCGAGGCGGTGCTCGAAGAGAACGCACGCTTTTGCAGCGAAGTGGTGGCACCCCTGAACCGTTCGGGCGACCAGCAACCCAGTACCTGGGCCGACGGCCATGTCACGACCAGCCCCGGCTTCAAGGAGGCCTTTGCCCAGTTCGGCGCGGCCGGTTGGCAGGGCGTGCAGCACCCGTTCGAATTTGGCGGCCAGGGCTTGCCCAAGTTGCTGGCCACGCCCTGCATCGAGATGCTCAACTCGGCCAACCTGGCCTTCGCGCTGTGCCCCTTGCTCACCGATGGCACCATCGAGGCCCTGATCACGGCCGGCAGCCAACGGCAGCAGCAAGCGTTCATCGCCAATTTCATCTCGGGCAAGTGGACCGGCACCATGAACCTGACCGAGCCGCAGGCCGGTTCCGACCTGGCGCTGGTGCGCACGCGGGCGGTACCCGAGGGCGACGGTACCTACAAGGTGTTCGGTACCAAGATCTTCATCACCTATGGCGAGCACGACATGGCCGACAACATCGTGCACCTGGTGCTGGCGCGCACGCCCGATGCACCCGAAGGGGTCAAGGGCATCTCGCTGTTCGTGGTACCCAAGTTCCTGGTCAACGAAGACGGCAGCCTGGGCGCCCGCAACGACGTGCATTGCGTGTCGATCGAACACAAGCTGGGCATCAAGGCCAGCCCGACGGCGGTGTTGCAGTTCGGCGACCATGGCGGTGCCATCGGCACGCTGGTGGGCGAGGAGAATCGCGGGCTGGAATACATGTTCATCATGATGAACGCGGCCCGCTTTGCGGTCGGCATCCAGGGGCTGGCGGTGTCGGAACGGGCCTACCAGCAGGCCGTCGCCTACGCCAAGGACCGCGTACAGTCGCGCGACCTGGCCGGCTCGCCAGGTCCGGTGACCATCATCCATCAACCGGACGTGCGACGCATGCTGATGACGATGCGGGCCCAGATCGAAGCCGCGCGCGCCCTGGCCTACGTGGCCGCGGCCAGTTCGGACGCGGCCCATCACCATCCGGACCAGGCCACCCGTGGTGCCAACCAGGCCTGTTATGAATATCTGGTGCCGATCGTCAAGGGCTGGTCCACCGAGCTGGCCATCGACGTCACGTCGACCGGGGTGCAGGTGCACGGCGGCATGGGGTTCATCGAAGAAACCGGTGCCGCCCAGCATTATCGCGATGCGCGCATCCTGTCGATCTATGAAGGCACCACCGCCATCCAGGCCAACGACCTGGTCGGTCGCAAGACCGCGCGCGACGGCGGGGCGGTCGCCAAGGGCTTGATCGGGCAGATCCGCAAGAGCGTGGGCGAACTGCAGGGCGACCCGCAGTTGCAGGCCATCGGCGTGCGGCTCGACGAGGCCGCCACGGCGCTGGAGCAGGTGGTCGATTTCGTGGTGGCCAACATCAAGGGCGACATCAAGGCGGTGTTCGCCGGCAGCGTGACCTACCTCAAGATGGCCGGCGTGGTGCTGGGCGGCTGGCAGATGGCGCGCGCGGCTGCCGTCGCGGTGGACCGGATCAAGGCAGGCGAGGGCGATATCGGGTTCTACCAGGCCAAGCTGGTGACGGCGCGCTTCTTTGCCGACCAGATCCTGCCGCAGGCGCTGGCCTATCGCACGGCCATCGTCGAGGGGGCACAGTCGGTGCTGGACCTGGACGAGGACCGTTTCTGAGCACCCAGGCACCGGCACCTGCCGGTGCCCGGCGTGCCGCTAGCCGAAGGCGCCACCGGTAAACAATAGATCGAAACTGCGCGCCAGCAGGGCGATCAGCCCCATCGCCGCGGCACCGGTGGTCAGCACCAGGATCACCGCCAGTATCCAGTGCGATTCGGACTGGCGTGCGCTGCCGGTGTTATGGCGCAGGTCCCATTTGTCGTCCGGGGTCAGCCCGATCACCAGCGCCTCGATGGCTGCGCACAGCATCGACACGATCAACGGCAACGCGGTAAATATCATCGCCGAGGCAGGCAAGGCCTGTGCCAGTGCCAGCGACAACGGCACCGACAGCACATGCAGCCAGCCGAAACGGTCGCGCCATCCATGCAGGTAGAAGCGATGCAGGCCGACGCCGCCCAGCGCGGCGGCGAGCAAAGTGCTGACAGTCTTGTTCTTGTGTGGTGTGGCCAATGCCGGCTCCTCGAGTTGACGGATCAGTATAGTCCAAGCCGGGCCAGTTCCCCGCTGGCAATTCCGAGGTGGTGTTTTGTTGATGGTTTGACACCTATATTGCTCCGCTGGCGCCGATGGCGCGTTGGATGTGTACACAAAAGCGGTAATCTGGTTGCCGCGCGGGGGCGAATCCCGTTATAATCTGCGGCTTTTCCGTGTCCGTATTCTTACTGGAATCATTATGGTCGTTATTCGTTTAGCACGTGGCGGCGCCAAAAAGCGTCCCTTCTACAACATCGTTGCAACTGATTCGCGCAATCGTCGCGATGGTCGTTTCATCGAGCGTATCGGCTTCTACAACCCGGTTGCATCGGGCAAGGAAGAAATCGTCCGTATCGCTGCAGATCGTCTGGCCCACTGGCAAGGCGTTGGCGCGCAACTGTCGCCGACCGTTGCTCGCCTGGTGGCCGATGCTGGCAAGAAGGCAGCAGCCTGATCGTTATCGACTGGCGCCTTCGGGCGCAGGACGTGAATCAGTTTGGTCTCATCCGTGAATAATTCAGTGCAGCCAGGTTTCTCCGCTCCCGACGACCTCGTGACCGTCGGGTATGTGACGGGAGCCTACGGCATCCAGGGATGGGTCAGGGTCAAGCCGTATTCGACCGACGCCGATGCCCTGCTCAGCGCCAAGACCTGGTGGTTGGATAAGCCGGGGACGCCTAAGCAGGATATCGAAGTCATGCAGTCCAAGGGGCACAGCGGCGATGTCGTGGCGCGCCTGGTCGGCGTGGCCGACCGCAATGCGGCCGAGGCGATGAAAGGCCATGTCGTCCACATTTCGCGCCGCCATTTTCCGGCGCTCGATGATGGCGAGTTCTACTGGGTCGACCTGATCGGCTTATCGGTCGAGAACCTGCAGGGCGTACAACTGGGCGTGGTGTCCGACATGATGGACAACGGCGCGCATCCCATCCTCAAGGTGGCGCGTGCACTGCCTGAAGCGGCCGATGGCAAGCCAGGCGCGAACCAGGCCGAGCAGTTGATCCCGTATGTCGACCAGTTCGTCAAGACGGTTCAGCTGCAACAGAAAAAAATCATCGTCGACTGGGACCTGGATTACTGACTGCGGTCAGTTTTTTCATTTCCGGTATGGCCTGTATGGGCACGGCGGTAACGGGATTCATGGAAATGGAGGCGTGATGCAGTTCGATGTCGTCACTCTGTTTCCCGAGATGTTTGCGGCCTTGTCGCAGTCCGGCATTACCCGTCGGGCGCTGGAGCAGAAGCGTTGGGGGCTGTCGCTGTGGAATCCACGCGATTTCACCACCGACAACCACCGCACCGTGGATGACCGGCCCTATGGCGGCGGCCCCGGCATGGTGATGTTGGCCAAGCCGCTGGAAGCCGCCATCGAGGCCGCTTGCGCACGCCAGCAGCAGCAGGGCCTGGCGCGTCCGCGGGTGATCTACCTGTCTCCGCAAGGCGCGCCGCTGACGCATCAGCGGGTGGTGCGCCTGGCGCAGGATAGTGGTGCGGTACTGCTGTGCGGTCGTTATGAAGCGATCGACCAGCGCCTGCTCGACAAGTGCGTCGACGAAGAAATCAGCATTGGCGACTTCGTGCTGTCGGGCGGCGAATTGCCGGCCATGGCACTGATGGATGCAGTCATCCGGCTGTTGCCTGGTGCCCTCAACGATGGCGCGTCGGCCGTCGAGGACAGCTTCGTCAATGGTTTGCTCGACTGTCCGCACTATACGCGGCCGGAAGAATACGACGGCGTGGCGGTGCCGCCGGTACTGATGGGCGGGCATCACGCAGAAATACAGAAATGGCGTCGCCAGCGTGCGCTGGAGGCGACCTGGGCCAAGCGCCCGGACCTGATCGAAAAAGCACGCCAACAGGCGTTGCTGAGCAAGTCCGACGAGAAGTTCTTGCGCGACCTGCCGCCAGCGGCGGGCAGCGCGATACCGAAGTAGCAAGGCAATACCCGCAGTAACGTGCAGCGGCACCAGCCGCTGTGAGTCAACCCCATCCTCTACTGGGCAATATGGTGTGCCTAGCGTGCACCAGCGCCAGCAAGATGGTTACAGGAGCATCAAATGGATCTGATCCAGCAACTCGAGCAAGAAGAGATCGCGCGTCTCAACAAGAACATCCCAGCTTTCGCCCCCGGTGACACCGTGATCGTGAGCGTGAACGTGGTCGAAGGCACCCGCAAGCGCGCCCAGGCCTACGAAGGCGTGGTGATTTCGCGTCGCAACCGTGGCTTGAACTCGAACTTCATCGTTCGCAAGATCTCGTCCGGTGAAGGCGTCGAGCGTACTTTCCAGTTGTACTCGCCGCTGATCGCTTCGATCGAAGTCAAGCGTCGTGGTGACGTGCGTCGTGCCAAGCTGTACTACCTGCGCGAACGTTCGGGCAAGTCGGCACGTATCAAGGAAAAGCTGCCAAGCCGCGCCGCCAAGGCCGCAGCTGCAGCAGCTGCAGAGTAATTTCCTGCATGCATGTGCTTCAAGAAAAAGGGGTGTCGCGAGACACCCCTTTTTTTGTCCCGGATTGCCTAGATCATTCGCCCAGTCGATAACATCGTGCCCAGTTTCGATCCTGTCAGCCTTCCCATCGACGCCGTCGCCGGCGAGGATGCGCTCATCGGCGAACGGCTGAGCGCCGATTGGCTGCGCCAACGCTTTGCCAATCCGCCACGCTGGGAACCCGAGAACAGCGGCGACCAGGCCGCGCGCATGGCCGACCCCAAGGCGCGTTTCAGGGCGGCTTCGGTATTGATGCCGATCGTGCTGCGCCCGGAAGGCCCGACCCTTTTGTTTACCCAGCGCACCGCCGACCTGAAGGACCATGCCGGGCAGATCAGCTTCCCCGGCGGGCGACGTGAAGACAGCGATGCCTCGGCCATCGATACCGCCCTGCGCGAAACGGAAGAAGAGATCGGACTGGCACGCCGCCACATCGAAGTCATCGGTACCCTGCCTGACTATTTCACCGGCACCGGCTATCGGGTCACGCCGGTGGCCGGGCTGATCACGCCGCCGTTCCAGACCGTGGCCGAAACCCGTGAAGTGGCCGAGATATTCGAAGTGCCGCTGGCGTTCCTGATGAATGGCGTCAATCACCAGCGCCGTTCGGTCGACCTGCCCGAACCGGTGGGTCGTCGCAGCTTCTACACCATGCCATACCAGCGCTATTTCATCTGGGGCGCCACCGCCGGCATGTTGCGCAACCTGTTCCACTTCCTGCGCGGCTGAACGGTGGGTTGACCTGCGTCAACCATCATTTGTTTGATTCCCCACAGGCACTGCGCTATCGTATGCCCTACGAGACCCCATAAGGCTGCTTGATGACATTTCTTTCTATTCTCTTTGCGCTGTTAATCGAACAACTCAAACCACTGCGTGCGGACAATCCGATTTATGCATCGATCAAGTCATTTGCCGGCAGTATAGAAGGCTGGTTCAATGCCGGTCATGCGCATCACGGGCGGCTGGGGTGGGCGGTCATGGTGGGGGCGCTGACCATTCCCGCCGCGCTGATCTATTGGCTGTGCCTGCGCATCAGCCCGGTGGCCGCCTTTGCGTGGAACGTGCTGATCGTCTACCTCACGCTGGGCTTTCGTCACTACAGCCATTACTTCACCTCGATCCAGCTGGCGCTCAACAGCGGTGACGAGATCACCGCGCGCGCGTTGCTGGGCGAATGGACCAAGCAGGACACCACCGGCATGGACGTGAGCGAGATCGCCCGCATTGCCTCCGAGCGCGCCTTGATCACCACCCATCGCCATGTGTTCGGCGTGTTCTTCTGGTTCCTGATGCCGGCCGGCCCGGCCCTGGCGGTGATGTATCGCGTCGCCGAATACCTGTCGCGCGCCTGGAACGAACCCGATCACATGCGCACCGAAGCCTTCGGTCGCTTTGCCGCCCGCGCCTTCTACTGGATCGACTGGATCCCGGCGCGCCTGACGGCAGCAGCCTTTGCCGTGGTGGGCAACTTCGAGGATGCGATCTACGCCTGGCGCAACTTCGCCAGCCGCTGGGACGACGAGGCGGCGGGCATCATCCTGGCCGCCGGTGGCGGCGCCATGGGGGTGCGGTTCGGCACGCCCAAGGAAGCCGCAGCCGGCATCATCCTGCCGGCCGATGCCGCCATGGTCGATACCCTGCCCGAGGAGACCGACGGCCTGCCCGGCGACACGCCGTCGCCGCGCACCCTGCAAAGCACCGTGGGACTGGTCTGGCGCGCATTGCTGCTGTGGATGTTCGTGCTGTTGCTGCTATCGGTGGCAGTGTGGATGGGCTGACAACTTGCCGCATGGAATCAAACGGGCTTCGGCCCGTTTGTTCCTTGCAGCGCAAGCCGTCCCGGCCCGGTATACTCGGTTCGATATCCGGAAGCCGGCTTGCGGCGTCACCAAGCGAAGTCTTCTATAAGATATAATACTCAGCGTCATTGGCACCCACGCAGCGATGCGAAGGCACCATGGCGTCAAGGGCTCCCGTCCGATCCGGACCAGGGCATTCGGTTGCAAGGGCTTTAGAAGAATTGCATGTATGGCTGATCCCATCAAACCCGACAACGCGCCAGCGCACGAATTCATCATCCTCGGCAAGACCTCGGACGGGCGGCAGTTTCGCCCCAGCGACTGGGCCGAGCGGCTGTGCGGCGTCATGTCGTGCTTTCGACCAGCGGGCTCCGGCGGGCGCAATGCACACCTGAAGTATTCCCCTTATGTCCTGCCCACGATGATCGATGGCGTGCGCTCGGTGGTGGTCAACCAGGCGCTGCGCGAGCTGGAACCGCTGGCCTATCATTTCGTGGTCAGCTTCGCCAAGGACAACGACCTGCAGGTGATCGACGCCTGTGTACTGCCCGATCCGGGCGCGCGCGGCAAATAACGACCAGTTTTCGTGGGGGCCGCACACTGCCTGGTGACGCGGCCCTGTTTTCAAGCATCTCTTATTGCTCAGCCGGTAGTGCCAAGCCAGAGCCGTACGGGGTTATCGGGCCGCAGTGGCCCATGGACCCGTTTCGCCAACAGGCCGCCCGCCCCGCATCGGGAGCCGGGCCATGCAAGCATCGTCCTGTTGGCGTGACAGGTTCTCCAACTTACGGAGAAACACGCAATGAAACATCGTATGGAGCGCGATACCTTTGGCCTGATCGAAGTGCCTGATGACCGGCTCTGGGGAGCGCAGACCGAACGCTCACTGCATCATTTCCATATCTCCACCGAACGCATGCCGACCGAGCTGATCGTGGCGCTGGCCTCGGTCAAGCGCGCCTGTGCCACGGTCAACCGCGATCTCGGCAAGCTCGACGCCAAGAAGGCCGATGCCATCATTGCCGCCGCCGACGAGGTGATCGCCGGGCGCCATCCGCTGGAGTTCCCGCTGTCGGTCTGGCAGACCGGCTCCGGCACCCAGAGCAACATGAACATGAACGAGGTGCTGGCCAATCGCGCCTCCGAGCTGCTCGGGGGCGTGCGCGGCGAAGAACGCCTGATCCACCCCAATGACGATGTCAACCGCAGCCAGTCGTCCAACGATATCTTCCCCACCGCCATGCACGTGGCCGCCTGCATGGCCGTGGCCACCGCCCTGATCCCGTCGATCCACAGGTTGCGCAGCACGCTGGAGGACAAGTCGAACCGCTTTGCCGACGTGGTCAAGATCGGCCGTACCCACCTGCAGGATGCCACGCCGTTGACGCTGGGCCAGGAGTTCTCGGGTTACGTGGCGCAACTGACGCATGCCGAAGGCGCCATCATCGCTACCTTGAACGGCATTTCCGAACTGGCCGCCGGTGGCACCGCCGTCGGCACCGGCCTCAATGCCCATCCCGAATTCGGTGAGCGGGTGGCGGCCGAACTGGCGCGCCACTTCGGTTTCCCGTTCAAGACCGCGCCCAACAAGTTCGCCGCGCTGGCCGGGCACGACGCGCTGGTGGCGGCCCATGGCGGCCTCAAGACGCTGGCGGCGGCATTGATGAAGATCGCCAACGACGTACGCTGGCTGGCCTCGGGCCCACGCTCCGGGTTGGGCGAGATCACCATCCCGGAGAACGAACCGGGCAGCTCGATCATGCCCGGCAAGGTCAATCCGACCCAGTGCGAGGCACTCACCATGCTGTGCGCCCAGGTGTTCGGCAACGACGTGGCGCTCAACATCGGGGGTGCGTCGGGCAATTTCGAACTGAACGTGTTCAAGCCGCTGATCGTGCATAACTTCCTGCAGAGCGTGCGGCTGCTGGCCGACGGCATGGCCAGCTTCGAAGAGCACTGCGCGCGCGGCATCGAAGCCAACCATGCCCGTATCGCCGACCTGATGGAGCGCTCCCTGATGCTGGTGACGGCGCTGGCACCGCACATCGGCTATGACAAGGCCGCCAAGATCGCCAAGCAGGCCCACCACGACGGCACCACCTTGAAGGAGACCGCGTTGGCGCTGGGATATGTCACCGAGCAACAGTTCAACGACTGGATCCAGCCGGCCGACATGACGCACCCCGGCTGAGCCAGTCGGCGCCGTCCTGGAGCGGCCAGGGCGTCATCGCCCTGGCCGCTTTTTTTTATGTGCTGTCGAGTTTGGAAACGGCGCTGCTCGGTCATCCGCCCACCCGTACCGGGCGTTGATTGCAAAGACGTGACAGCGCCATGTATAACAATATTGCGGCGAGTTACGAATTGAAACATCTTGCCGGGGCCGGGCAACCGCGGCGTATATTGTTCACATGCGCGCAGTGCGGCCACGGGCCGCATCGGGGCGGGGCCTGGCCGTTCAGGTGAGGTTGCCGCGGCAAGCATACAGAGACATTCCCAGAGGCAAAAAATGAAGAAACTGGCTGCAATCGGAATTTGTGGCGCACTCGCCGTGGCGGGCCTGATGGCCAGTGGCGCCAGCTACGCACACCCGCGTTTCTACGGTGGCGTGGTCATCGGCGGTCCGGTCTATTACCCACCGCCGGTCTACTACCCGCCGCCGGTGTATGTCGAGCGCGCGCCGCCACCGGTGTATGTCGAGCAGCCGCGCCAGGATTTCTGGTACTACTGCGCCGATACCCGTTCGTACTATCCCTATGTCCAGAATTGCCCCACGCCCTGGATGAAGGTGGTGCCGCATACGCCTGGCTCGCCCGGCGGGCCGCCTCCACAGTAATTCGCCAGTCAGTGCAGCTCTTGCTCTCAAAGGACAACAAGTGAAACCGATCTACAAGACAGCCACCACGGTGGCCACGCTGGGCGCATTGCTGGCGCTGGGCGGTTGTGTCAGCGTGCCGACCGGCCCCTCGGTGATGGCCATGCCGGGCAAGGACAAGAACTACGAGCAGTTCCGCGCCGAGCAGGCCCAGTGCCAGGCCTATGCCCAGGAAGCCATCGGCGGCCAGGCGCAGCAGACGCAGAACAATGCGGCCAACAGCGCCGCCGTCGGCACCGCCGTGGGTGCAGTGGCCGGCGCCCTGATCGGCGCGGCCTCCGGTAACGCCGGCGCGGGTGCCGCCATCGGCGCCGGCGGCGGCCTGCTGGTAGGCAGTGCCTCGGGCAGCAACGCTGCCGCCGGCGGCAACTACTCGATGCAGCAGCGCTATGACATGACTTATACGCAATGCATGTACAGCAAGGGCAACCAGGTCGAGCAGCCACGCCAGGCCACCGTCACCACCTACAGCTATCATCCGCGCCGGTATTATTATGCGCCGCCACCGCCACCGGGCTATTACGGCCCGCCACCGGCCTACTATGGTCCGCCCCCGGGCGCCTGGTAAGGACGCAGGCAAGCCAGCCAGACCGCATCCCCGGATGCGGTTTTTTATTGGCCGGGCGCGGCGCGCGGCGCACCATCGGGGGCGGCGATGCTATACTCGCGGCCATGCTTTTTCGACCTGCACAATTTCAGCATTGGTGGCGCGCCTGACCCGGGCGGCCCGTTTTCACGCAGTTTGACAATGTGAGGCCGCCGGTTCCGGCGGCTTTTTTGCGTCTGGACCCGGTGGCGTTCCAGATAATCGATACGACCAGGAATGACCATGTCCCAGAACGACACGAATCCCCAAACCGAGCAGCCCGCATCGGGCGCGGCGGCCACCCGGCCGGTGGTACTCACCGGCGACCGTCCGACCGGCCCCCTGCACCTGGGCCATTACATCGGTTCGCTCAAGTCGCGCGTGGCATTGCAGGAAACGGCGCAGCAGTTCCTGCTGCTGGCCGATACCCAGGCCATGACCGACAACGTCGGTCGCCACCAGAAAGTGACCGACAACGTCCTCGAAGTGGCGCTGGACTACCTGGCCGTAGGCATCGACCCCGACAAGACCACCATCTTCATCCAGTCGCAGGTACGCGAGCTCTATGAGCTGTCGATGGTGCTGCTCAACCTGGTGACGGTATCGCGCCTGGAGCGCAACCCCACCATCAAGGAAGAAATCCGCCTGCGCGGCTTCGAGCGCGATATCCCGGCCGGTTTCCTGACCTATCCGGTCAGCCAGGCGGCCGATATCACGGCCTTCAAGGGCCAACTGGTGCCGGTCGGCAGCGACCAGTTGCCGATGATCGAGCAAACCAACGAGTTGGTGCGCAAGTTCAACGCCACCGTCGAGCGCGAGGTGCTGGTCGAGTGCAAGGAAGTGCTGTCGGACATGGCGCGCCTGCCCGGCATCGATGGCAAGGCGAAGATGAGCAAGTCGCTGGGCAATGCGATACAGCTGGGCTCGAGCGCCGACGAGATCAAGCAGGCGGTACACCGCATGTACACCGACCCGAATCACCTGCGGGTGGCCGATCCGGGCCAGGTCGAAGGCAACGTGGTGTTCACCTTCCTGGACGCCTTCGATCCCGATCACGATGCGGTCGAGGAACTCAAGGCCCACTACCGCCGCGGTGGCCTGGGCGACAGCGTGGTCAAGCGCCGCCTGGAAGGCATCCTGCAGGAACTGATCGCACCGATCCGCGAGCGTCGCCAGCATTTTGCCCAGGACCGCGGCGAGGTGATGGCCATGCTCAAGCGCGGCACCGATCGCGCCAGCGCGGTGGCGGCCCAGACCATGTCCGAGGTCAACGCGGCACTGGGCCTGAATTACTTCGGTCGCTGACCAAGGCTCATGTTCGCGCCCTGGCGTGGGCCGGCGCGGGCAGTCCTATTTTTTCGCCGGCGTCATCACCGGCAGCTCCAGCAATACCTCCAATCCGCCATCGGGCAGGTTGCGCAGCCGCAATTGCCCCTGGTGGTTCTCGGCAATATTGAGGGCGATCGTCAGCCCCAGGCCGGTGCCGCCGGTGTCGCGTGAGCGCGAGGCTTCCAGCCGGTAGAACGGCTCGAACACCGATTCGAGCTCGGACGGTGGAATCCCCGGGCCCTGGTCGCAGATGCGGATGGCCACCTTCTGTTGTTCCAGTACTACCGACACCCGTGCCGACTGGCCGTACTTGCAGGCATTGTCGAGCAGGTTGGTCAGGCAGCGCCGCAATGCGCCCGGCTGGGCCAGCACGAAGGCGCGGGTGGTGCCGTCCAGGGTCACGTCCTGGCCGGCATCGGCGGCATCGGCGCAGACGCTGTCGAGCAGCGAATCGATATCGAGCGCCTGCCTCTTCTCGGACGAATCCATGCTGCGCGCCAGGTCCAGCCCTTCGCGCACCATCTGCTGCATCACCGCCAGGTCATCCACCAGCTTTTGCCGCAATTGCGCATCGTCGACCTTTTCCAGTCGCAGCCGCAAGCGCGTCAGGGGCGTCTGCAGGTCATGCGTGATGGCCGCCAGCATGTGGGTGCGATGCTGGATCTGGCGCCGGATACGGCCCTGCATGGCATTGAAGGCATGCGCGGCCAGGCGGATCTCGGTGGGACCGGTCTCGGCCAGCGGCGCGCGGTCGATGTCACCGCCCAGCGCCGTGGCCGCGTGCGCCAGCTTGCGGATGGGGCTGGTCGCCATGCGTGCCACCAGGTACGCCAGGATCGCGATCAAGACCAGGAACAAGGCAATGTACTGCAATCCGAAGGGGCCGCCCTGGGCGTGGCCGCGCAGCACCGGTGGCTCGCTGGGCTGGTGCAGCCGCAAGCGCATCAATGCGTGATCGTGCAGGCTGACGTAGACCACCCGGCATGATTCGCGGCGCGGGCCTTCGCGCGCGCCGGGCCGGGGCGCGCATTCGGTCTCGCGCTGTACCGCGATCTTGCGCTCGGCGCCCAGGCGCGACTGCAACATCTCCTGTACCGGGGTGGTGCTGGCATTGGCGCCGACGGCGTCGTTCATGTCGTCCACCATGCGCGCCTCGAAGCCGAAGTTGGCGGCCGCCTGCAGCACGATGGGGCGCTGTTCGGGTGGGATGTCGTCAACCGCCTGGACAATCTGTTCGATGCGGTCGGCCAGGTGCGCAAAGCGCAACTCGCGCAGCGAGTTCTTGCGCTCGTTGGTAGCCAGCCAGGTGGTGGCCACTACCGCCAGCACCACGCCGGCCAGCAGCAGCACGAACATGCGATTGCCGATGGAACCGATGAAATTGCTCATGTCGCATGTCCCGCGCCCTCGGCCGTGACGGTGGTGGCCAGGACATAGCCCTCGTTGCGCACGGTCTTGATGATCACCGGCGTGCGCGCATCGTCGCCCAGTTTCTGGCGCAGGCGGCTGATCTGGATATCCACCGAGCGGTCGAATGGATCGGATTCGCGACCCTGTGTCAGTTCCAGCAACTGGTCGCGGTTGAGCACCCGGTTGGGATGGTCCAGGAACACCTTGAGCAAGCGGAACTCGGCCCCCGACAGCGCCACCACCACGCCCTGCGGGCTCAGCAGGTGGCGCGCGGTCAGGTCCAGGTTCCATTGCGCGAAACGCATCATCACCACGTCGGCCTGGGCCATGTTGGGGGGCAGGGCCTGGGTGCGACGCAGTACGCTGCGTATGCGCGCAAACAGCTCGCGTGGCTCGAACGGCTTGGCCAGGTAATCGTCGGCGCCCATCTCCAGCCCGAGGATGCGGTCCAGCGGTTCGCCGCGCGCCGTGAGCATGATCACCGGCACGTTCGAACTGGCGCGCAGGTTGCGGCACAGCGTCAGGCCGTCCTCGCCGGGCAGGGTCAGGTCGAGCACGATCAGGTCCACCCTGGATTCTTCCAGCGTGCGCCGCATCTCGGCGCCGTTGGTGGCCGTGAGCGTACGCAAGCCGTTACTGTCGAGGTACTCGGCCAGCAAGGTGCGGATCTCGCGGTCATCGTCGACCACCAGGATGTGAGTATTTGTATCCATGAAAACCCTCTTCGATAAAGCACAACCGCATTATGCCCAAAGACTTTGGGCCGATAAGGCGGCTTTGTATCGGCTCTTAACAAGTGAGCGGTTAGACATGAAACGATACCTGGCGGCCTGCGCCATATACAAAACGATACAAAAGCCCGGGCCCGGGAAAGATTGGCGATACACGCCGCCGGTTTAATGGGAACCGTGCAAAGACAGCACGACATTCAAAGGAGCAAATCATGTTGAAGATCAAGACCCGCATCCTGGCCGGCATCGCCGCCGTGAGCATCAGCGCCGTGAGCGTGGCCGCAATGGCCCAGACACCGCCGCCGCCGGATGGCCCGCACGGTCGCGCTCCCAGCGCCGAGCAGATCGCCAGGTTCGAACAGATGCGCAGCAAGCACCAGGCGCAACTGCACGACAAGCTCAAGATCACCTCGGCCCAGGAAGCAGGCTGGAAGCTGTTCCTGGACAAGACCAAGCCGGCCCCGTTCGACGCCGCCCAGCGTCCCGACCGGCAGGAGTACGCCAAGCTGAGCACCCCGGAACGGCTGGACAAGAAGCTGGAAATGATGCGCAAGCGCGAATCCTTCGCCGAACAGCGCATCGCCGCCACCAAGGAGTTCTACGCCACCCTGTCGCCCGAACAGCAAAAGACCTTCGATGCCGAGTTCGACAAGATGGAACGCCACCGCTTCGAGCACTTCCGTCACGGTCACGACGGCCGCAAGGGCCCGCCACATGGCCCTGGCAAGCCAGACGGCGAGGCTCCCGCCCCGGCCGCCAAGTAAGCACGCAGTGCTCACAGCAAAAGCCTTGCGGCCCCGGCCGCAGGGCTTTTTCATGTGATCAGTGCAGCCACGCCGATATTTAACGGGTTTTTGCCCCGTTGTTACCCGTGCGTCGCGGCCGTTTGCTCGGTACACTGCCTGCCTTCACTGTGCGCGCAGGTTTTATCGGTGCCAGAGACATTTCAGCGTAGGTACGTTGGTTTCCAAAATGACAAATACAGCAAATTCCGGGCAGCAACCTCCTTCCACACCCAACGCCAGGGGCAGCATCCTGCGGCGCTGGTGGTTCTGGGTCATCGTGCTGGCGCTGGTGGCCGGCGGCGGCTACAAGTTCTGGACCAAGAAAAAGGCCGAGCAGGCACAGGCGGCGGCCATGGGCGGCAGCGGCGGGCCTGCCGCCGGCGGGCCGCGCCGTGCCGGCGCCGGCGGTCCCGGCGCCAACCTCGCGATGCCGCCCACGCCGGTCGGGGTGGCGCGGGCCCAGGTGCAGAATGTCGATGTCTATCTCAACGGCCTGGGATCGGTCACGCCCACGGCCACCGCCACGGTGCGCGCACGGGTCGATGGCCAGTTGCAGAAACTGCATTACCAGGAAGGGCAAATGGTCAAGGCCGGCGACCTGCTGGCCGAGATCGATCCGCGTACCTTGCAGGTGGCGGTGACCCAGGCCGAAGGCCAGCTGGCGCGCGACCGGGCCCTGCTCGACTCGGCCAGGATCGACCTCAAGCGCTACCAGACGCTGCTGGCCCAGGACTCCATCGCCAGCCAGCAGGTCGATACCCAGGCCGCACTGGTGAAGCAATACGAAGGCACCGTCAAGGCCGACGAAGGGGCGGTTGCCAGCGCCAGGCTGCAACTGTCGTTCGCGCGCGTGACTGCACCGATCAGTGGACGGCTGGGCCTGAAGCAGGCCGATGTCGGTAACAACATCACCACCAGCGACACCAACGGGCTGGTGATCATTACCCAGTTGCAGCCGATCACCGCCATCTTCAGCATTCCCGAAGACAATATCCCCAGCGTGCTGCGCCAGCTGCAGGGCCAGCGCAAATTGCCGACCCAGGCATGGGACCGGGAACAGAAGAAGAAGCTGGCCGATGGCGTGCTGCTGACCATCGACAACGTGGTCGATGCCACCACCGGCACGGTCAAGCTCAAGGCGCAATTTCCCAATACCGACTTCGCGCTGTTTCCCAGCCAGTTCGTCAATATCCGGCTGCTGCTCAATACCGAGCAAAACGCCATCGTGATCCCGACCGCGGCCATCCAGCGTGGCGCCAAGGGACTGTTCGTCTACGTGGTCAAGCAGGACGGCACGGTCACCGTGCGTAATATCAAGACCGGCGCGGTGCAGGGCGACCTGACCGCGATCACCGAGGGCGTCGCCGCCGGTGAAACGGTGGTCATCGATGGCCTGGACCGCCTGCGCGAAGGCGCCAAGGTCGAGGCCGTCACCCGCGGTGGCGCCGACGACCCGGCCAACAAGCCGGTGGCCGACAACCCGCGCCCCCATGGCAGGCGCCAGGGGCAGGGCGGGCAGGGCGAGATGTCGGCCGAGCAACGCCAGCAGCGCTGGGCCGAGCTCAACCGTCGCATCGACGCCGGTGAATTCGGCGAAGAGATCAAGAAGCTGCCCGAAGACCAGCGGCGCCAGAAGATGATGGAACTGCGTCGCCAGCAGGGCGGCAACGGCAGTGGCAGTGGCAATGGCGCCGCGGCGGCGCCAGCGCCAGCCGGCAAATAAGGCGCCGGCATGAATCCCTCGCGCCAGTTCATCCTGCGGCCGGTCGCCACATCCCTGTTGATGCTGGCGATCCTGCTGGTGGGTATCGTTGCCTATCGCATGTTGCCGTTGTCGGCCCTGCCCGAGGTCGATTACCCGACCATCCAGGTGACCACCTTGTATCCCGGTGCCAGTCCCGACGTCATGACCTCGTCGGTGACCGCGCCGCTGGAACGCCAGTTCGGCCAGATGCCGGGCCTGAAGCAGATGTCGTCGACCAGTTCGGGCGGCGCCTCGGTGATCACCTTGCAGTTCAACCTCGATCTCAACCTCGACATCGCCGAGCAGGAGGTGCAGGCCGCCATCAACGCCGGCGGCAACCTGTTGCCGTCGGACTTGCCGATGCCGCCGGTCTACAGCAAGGTCAATCCGGCCGATACGCCCATCCTGACGCTGGCGGTGACTTCCAGCACCATGCCGCTGCCCAAGGTACAGGACCTGATCGACACCCGGCTGGCGCAGAAGATATCGCAAGTCTCCGGGGTCGGCCTGGTGAGCCTGTCGGGTGGCCAGCGACCAGCCGTGCGCATGCAGCTCAACCCGCGCGCCATCGCCGCGCTGGGCCTGAACCTGGACGATATCCGCACCGCCATCGGCAATGCCAACGTGAACCAGGCCAAGGGCAGTTTCGACGGCCCCACGCGCGCTTCCACGATCGACGCCAACGACCAGTTGCGCTCGGCCGACGAGTACCGCAAGCTGATCATCGCCTACAAGAACGGCGCACCGATCAGGGTCTCGGACGTGGCCGAGGTGGTCGACGGCGCCGAGAACGTGCGCCTGGGCGCCTGGGCCAACGCGCAGCCGGCCGTGATCGTCAACATCCAGCGCCAGCCCGGTGCCAATGTCATCGCCGTGGTCGACAGCATCAAGACCCTGCTGCCACAGCTGCAGGCCAGCCTGCCCGGCGCCATCGACGTCAAGATCCTGACCGATCGCACCACCACCATCCGCTCGTCGGTATCGGACGTGAAGTTCGAGCTGCTGCTGTCGGTGGTGCTGGTGGTGATGGTGATCTTCGTGTTCCTGCGCAATGTCCCCGCCACCATCATCCCCAGCGTGGCGGTGCCGTTGTCGCTGGTGGGTACCTTTGCGGTGATGTACGTGGCCGGTTTCTCGATCAACAACCTGACCCTCATGGCGCTGACCATCGCCACCGGTTTCGTGGTCGACGACGCCATCGTCATGATCGAGAACATCTCGCGCTACATCGAAGAAGGCATGAAGCCGATGCAGGCCGCGCTCAAGGGCGCCGAGCAGATCGGTTTCACCATCATCTCGCTGACCTTCTCGCTCATCGCGGTGCTGATCCCGCTCTTGTTCATGGGCGACGTGGTAGGCCGGCTGTTCCACGAATTCGCGGTCACCCTGGCGGTGTCGATCCTGATCTCGGCCGTGGTGTCGCTGACCCTGACGCCGATGATGTGCGCGCGCCTGCTGCGCCACGTACCCGACGAGCAGCAGGGCTGGTTCTATCACAAGAGCCAGCTCTTCTTCGACCGCATCATTGCGCGCTACGGCGTCATGCTGGAATGGGTGCTGCAGCGCCAGAAGCTGACCCTGGCCGTGGCCGTGGGCACCCTGGCGCTGACCGCGTTGCTGTATGTGTTCGTGCCCAAGGGGTTCTTCCCGCTGCAGGATACCGGCGTCATCCAGGGCATTTCCGAAGCCACCCAGTCGATTTCGTTCGGCGCCATGGGCCAGCGCCAGCAGGCGCTGGCCAAGGTGGTGCTGGAAGACCCGGCGGTCGACAGCCTGTCGTCCTTCATCGGGGTCGACGGCACCAATGCCACGCTCAACAGCGGGCGCATGCTGATCAACCTCAAGCCGCACGACAGCCGCGACGTCTCGGCCTCGGACGTGATCCGCCGCCTGCAACCCAAGCTGGCCCAGCAGGTGCCGGGCGTGACCCTGTACATGCAACCGGTGCAGGACCTGACCATCGAGGACAGCGTCTCGCGCACCCAGTACCAGTTTTCGCTGGAAGACGCCGACCCGGACGTGCTCAGCACCTGGGTGCCCAAGCTCATCGAGCGCCTGCAACGGGTACCCGAGTTGGCCGATGTCGCCACCAACCTGCAAGACAAGGGTTTGCAGGCCTATATCCAGATCGACCGCGACGCCGCCTCGCGCCTGGGCATCACCACCGCCGCCATCGACAACGCGCTCTACAACGCCTTCGGCCAGCGCCTGATCTCGACCATCTATACCCAATCGAACCAGTACCGGGTGGTGATGGAGGTCAAGCCCGAGTTCCAGCGCGGTCCACAGGCGCTCGACAGCATCTACCTGGTGACCTCGGCCGGCAACCAGGTACCGTTGTCGTCGATTGCCACCGTCACCGAGCGCACAGCGCCACTGGTGGTGAACCATATCGGCCAGTTCCCGGCCGCCACCGTGTCGTTCAACCTGGCTTCAGGCGCATCGCTGGGCGAAGCGGTCAAGGCGATCAAGGCGGCCGAGCTCGAGATCGGCATGCCGTCATCTACCGTGACCAACTTCCAGGGTGCAGCGCTGGCGTTCCAGGCTTCGCTGTCGAACACGCTGTGGCTGATCCTGGCGGCGGTGGTAACCATGTACATCGTGCTGGGCGTGCTCTACGAGAGCTACATCCATCCCATCACGATCCTGTCGACGCTGCCCTCGGCGGGGGTGGGTGCGCTGCTGTCGCTGATGATCTCGCGCACCGACCTGGGCATCATCGGCATCATCGGCATCATCCTGCTCATCGGTATCGTCAAGAAGAACGCCATCATGATGATCGACTTTGCGCTGGAGGCCGAGCGCCACCAGGGCAAGACCCCGCGCGAGGCGATCTTCCAGGCCTGCCTGTTGCGGTTCCGGCCGATCCTGATGACCACCATGGCGGCCCTGCTCGGTGCCTTGCCGCTGATGCTGGGCACCGGCGTCGGCTCGGAGCTGCGCCAGCCGCTGGGCATCACCATGGTCGGTGGCCTGTTGGTGTCGCAGGTGCTGACGCTGTTCACCACGCCGGTGATCTATCTTGCCTTCGATGGCCTGGCGCGTCGGCTGCGCCAGCGCTTCGGCCAGGCCGACGCCGGCCATGACGACGACGGCCAGGGCCGCTCGCCTTCCTTGCCGCCGGCGGTGTGACGGGCATGAACATCTCGCTTCCCTTCATCGCCCGGCCCATCGCCACCACCCTCTTGACCATCGGCATCGCGTTGGCCGGCATCGTGGCGTTCAAGCTGCTGCCGGTGTCGCCGCTGCCGCAGGTCGATTACCCGACCATCTCGATCTCGGCCTCGATGCCCGGTGCCAGCCCCGAGACCATGGCCGCGACCGTGGCCACGCCGCTCGAGCGGGCCATGGGCGCCATCGCCGGCGTGACCGAGATGACATCGACCAGTTCGCAGAACTCGACCCGCATCACGCTGCAGTTTGCCCTCACCCGCGACATCGATGGCGCCGCCCGCGACGTCCAGGCCGCCCTCAATGCGGCACGCAACCTGCTGCCTACCGGCATGCCGAGCAACCCGACCTACCGCAAGGTCAATCCGGCCGATGCGCCGGTGATGATCCTGGCGATGACCTCGGACACCATGACCCAGGGCCAGATGTACGACGCGGCCGACAGCATCGTGGCGCAGAAACTGTCGCAGGTGCGCGGGGTAGGGCAGGTCAGCGTGGGCGGCAGTTCGCAGCCTGCCGTACGGATCGAGCTCAACCCGACCGCGCTCAACAAGTACGGCATCGGGACGGCCGACGTGCGCACCGCGATCGCCGCCACCAATGCCAATCGTCCCAAGGGCCTGCTGGAGGATGGCCAGCGCAGCTGGCAGATCTATGCCAACGACCAGGCCGGCACCGCCGCCGAATATGCGCCGCTGATCGTGTCCTATCGCAATGGCACGCCGGTGCGGGTGCGCGACGTGGCCGAGATCCGCGATTCGGTGGCCGACGTGCGCAACTACGGTTCGTCCAACGGCAAGCCGTCGGTGCTGGTGATCATCAACCGCCAGCCCGGCGCCAACATCATCGATACCGTCGACAGCGTCAATGCGCTGCTGCCGCAATTGCAGGCATCGATCCCGGCGGCCATCGACATGAAGGTGGTGATGGATCGCACGCCCACCATCCGCGCCTCGCTGAAAGAGACCGAATTCACGCTGATCCTGTCGGTGGCGCTGGTGATCATGGTGGTGTTCCTGTTCCTGCGCAACCTGCGGGCCACGCTGATCCCGGCGGTGGCGGTGCCGGTATCGTTGATCGGTACCTTCGGCGTGATGTACCTGGCCGGCTTCAGCCTGGACAACCTGTCGCTGATGGCCTTGACGATCGCCACCGGGTTCGTCGTCGATGACGCCATCGTGGTATTGGAAAACATCTCGCGCCATATCGAAGCCGGCATGAAGCCGGTCAAGGCGGCGTTGCTGGGTGCGCGCGAGGTCGGCTTCACGGTGCTGTCGATGAGCATCTCGCTCATTGCCGTATTCATCCCCATCCTGCTCATGGAAGGCATCGTCGGTCGCCTGTTCCGCGAATTCGCCATCACCCTGTCGGTGGCGATCCTGGTGTCGCTGGTGATTTCGCTCACCACCACGCCGATGATGTGCGCGGTGCTGCTGCGACACGATCCGCGCAGCGAAGAAGAACGCGCCCGCGCGCGGCATCCGTTGCTGCAGAGATGGATGACCCAGGTCGAGGCCATCTTCGACGACATGCTGCTGGCCTACCGCCGCTCGCTCGGTTGGGCGCTGCGGGCGGCGCCACTGATGCTGCTGATCCTGCTGGCCACCGTGGCGCTGAACGTCTACCTGTACAAGGCCATTCCCAAGGGTTTCTTCCCGCAGCAGGATACCGGGCGCCTGATCGGCGGCATCCGCGGCGACCAGGCCATCTCGTTCCAGGCCATGAAGGTCAAGCTTGCCGAGTTCATCGACATCGTCAAGCAGGACCCGGCGGTGGCCGACGTGGTGGCGTTTACCGGCGGCCAGCGGCGCAACGGGGGCAACATGTTCGTCACGCTCAAACCCTTGTCCGAGCGTCGTGCGTCGGCCGACCAGGTGATTGCACGCTTGCGCATGAAGCTGGCCAAGGTGGCCGGCGCGCGGGTGTTCCTGGTGCCGGTGCAGGACATCCGCGTGGGCGCGCGCCAGAGCGATTCGCAGTACGAGTATTCGCTCAAGTCGGACGACGTGGCGCTGCTGCGGCAGTGGGAACCGAAGATCCGCCAGGCCTTTTCCGAGCTCAAGGAACTGGAGGATGTCAGCACCGACCAGCAGGACAACGGCCTGCAGACCACGCTCACCATCGACCGCGAGGGCGCCATCCGGGCCGGGGTCACGCCGCAGTTGATCGACGCCACGCTGTCGGACCTGTTCGGCCAGCGCCAGATATCGACCATCTACAGTGGCATGAACCAGTACCATGTGGTGATGGAAGCCGCGCCGCAGTACTGGCAAAGCCCCGAGATTTTGAAGGACACCTACGTCAGCCTGGCCGCGTCGAGCAACCTGTCGCCGACCACCTCGACCCTGTCGACGCCGCCGGCGCTGTCGGCCGCCGGCAAGCTCAATTCCAACAGCGGCCTGGCGCAGACCATTTCCACGGCGGCCTCGCGCCAGGTGCCGCTGGCCAGCTTCGCCAGTTTCGCGCCGACCACGACCGCCCTGTCGGTGAGCCACGAAGGGCAGTTCGTGGCGTCCACGCTGTCGTTCAACCTGGCCGAAGGGGTGTCGCTGTCGCAGGCCACCGCCGCCATCGACCGCGCCATGTCGTCGCTGGGCGTGCCCACCAGCGTACACGGCACCTTCGCCGGCACCGCCAACGCCTTCCAGTCGTCGTTGTCGTCGCAGCCGTTGCTGATCCTTACGGCGCTGTTGGCGGTGTATATCGTGCTGGGCATCCTGTACGAAAGCCTGATCCACCCCATCACCATCATTTCGACGCTGCCCTCGGCCGGGGTCGGCGCCTTGCTGGCGCTGCTGCTGACCGGGACCGATTTCAGCCTGATCGCGCTGATCGGGGTGATCCTGTTGATCGGCATCGTCAAGAAGAACGCCATCATGATGATCGACTTCGCGCTGGACGCCGAACGCAATCGCGGCCTGTCGCCGCGCGATGCCATCTTCGAGGCCTGCCTGCTGCGATTCAGGCCGATCATGATGACCACCATGGCCGCGCTGCTGGGTGCCATCCCGCTGGCTCTCGGCCGCGGCGACGGCGCCGAGCTGCGCCAGCCGCTGGGTATTGCCATCGTCGGTGGCCTGGTGGTGAGCCAGTTGCTCACGCTCTACACCACGCCGGTGGTGTACCTGACCATGGAACGCCTGCGCGCCTGGAGCCAACGCCGCTTCGGCCGCAAGAACACCGAAACCTCGGCCGCCTGAGGCCTGGAGACTCGAATGAAAAGCAAGCTCAAACCGTTGTTGCCGGCACTGGCCGCGGCGTTCGCACTGACCGCCTGCGCCGTCGGACCCGACTATGTGCGGCCCCAGCTGCAAGACACGCCACTGGCCTTCAAGGAAGGGCAGGACTGGAAGCCGGCCGAGCCGCGCGAGCTAGACGCCGATGGCCGCTGGTGGCAGATGTTCGGCGACCCCCAGCTCGATGCGCTGGTGGCCCAGGTCGATATCTCGAACCAGAACCTGGCACTGGCCGAAGCCAATTTCCGCAGCGCCCGGGCCGCCGTGCAGAGCGCGCGCGCGGCGCAGTCGCCCACGCTGGAGGCGAGCGCGTCGGCCACCCGCTCGCGCGCGGCCAGTTCGTCGGCTTCATCGAATGCATCCAATGCCACGGGCAACGGGTCGGTACGCAATGCCTATTCGTTCGGTCTGGACGCTTCGTGGGAAGCCGACATCTGGGGTCGCGTGCGGCGCAGCGTCGAAGCCAGCAGTGCCAGCGCCCAGGCCAGCGCCGCCGACCTGGCCGCGGCCCGCCTGTCGGCGCAGGCTGCACTGGCGCAGAACTACCTGCAATTGCGCGTGCTCGACGCCGAGCAGCAGTTGCTCGATGAAACGGTGGCGGCCTACCAGCGCTCGCTGCAACTGACGCAGAACCAGTACGCCGCCGGCATGGTGGCCAAGTCCGACGTGATCCAGGCGCAGACCCAGTTCAAGTCGGCCCAGGCCCAGGCGCTGGACAACCAGGTTTCGCGCGCCCAGATGGAGCACGCCATTGCGCTGCTGGTGGGCAAGACGCCGGCCGGCTTCGCACTGCCGCGCGCGCCGCTGGCGGCGTCGGCACCACCGGTGCCGCAGGGGTTGCCGTCGATGTTGCTGGAACGCCGGCCCGACGTCGCGGCCGCCGAGCGTCGCGTGGCCGCGGCCAATGCCAACATCGGCGTGGCCCGGGCGGCGTACTTCCCCAGCCTGACGTTGTCGGCCTCGGGCGGCTACCAGAGCTCCAGTTTTGCGGACTGGTTCTCGCTGCCGGGGCGGGTGTGGTCGTTGGGGCCGCAACTGGCGCAGACCATTTTCGATGGCGGTGCCCGGCGTGCCGCCACCGACCAGGCCATTGCGTCCTATGACGGTACCGTGGCCCAATACAAGCAGGCGGTGTTGACGGCGTTCCAGGAAGTCGAGGACAACCTGGCCGCCTTGCGCATCCTGGAACAGGAAGCGGCGGTGCAGGATGACGCCCTGCAATCGGCGCGCCAGGCAGTCACGCTGGTGACCAACCAGTACAAGGCCGGCACCGTCAGCTATGTCAATGTGATCACGGCGCAGGCCACGGCCTTGTCGGCCGAGCGTTCGGCGCTGGATATCCAGAACCGGCGCATGGCGGCCAGCGTGTTGCTGGCCAAGGCGCTGGGTGGCGGCTGGGACGCGGCCAGCCTGGAAGACCTGGCCGCGGTGGGGCTCAAGGCGCCAAGATAGCGCGCTGCGCCCCGCGCAGGGCGTTGCAGACGACGATCTGCTCGGCCCGCAGCAACTGGGCACGCGTGACGGTGGCCTCGACCGCGTTGTAGTGCGGGTCGGCCAGCAACACCGTGCGCATCACGCCGGGCAGCAGTCCTGCCGCCAAGGGCGGCGTGGTCCAACGGCCATCCAGCAGCACGAACACGTTGCAGCGGCCGCCCTCGGTCAGTTCATCCTTTTCGTTGAAGAACAGCAGGTCGAAGCCGCCGCGTGCCTCGGCGTCCTTCCAGGCGGCGTCGTAGAGGGCGCGCGCGCTGCTCTTGTAACGCAACAGCGGGTCACGGCTGTCGGTGGGTGCGGCCGCGAGGAACACCTTGAGCGGTTCGTCCAGCGGTGCCAGCGGCGCGTGCCGCAGGTCGATCGCGCCGTCGTCCGCCAGGTCCAGCCGCAGGCGATGCAAGCCGTCCGGCAGCACGCTGCAGGTCTGGTGCAACGCCGCGCGGATGGCGGCTTCATCGTAGACAAAGCCCAAGTCGGCGGCCGACGCGCGCAAGCGCGCCAGGTGCAAGTCGAGATGGCGTGCGCCATCGCGCGTGGCGCGGATGGTTTCGAACAGCGTGAAGTCGTGCCCCATCCCGGTCAGGAAGCGCGCCTTCAGGTTGCATTCGGCATATTCGGAATCGGCATCGCTGTCATGGACGATACCGGCCCCCAGGCCCAGCACGCCAGGCCGCATCCCCGCCTGCGGCGGCTGCAGTTGCAGCGTGCGGATCGGCACCGACAGGCAGAAGTCGCCGATGGCCCGGGACGTGCCGTGGGACGCCTCGAACCAGCCGATGGCGCCGGTATAGAGTCCGCGCGGCGCGGTTTCGAGCTCGTCGATGATTTCCATGGTGCGGCGCTTGGGGGCCCCGGTGATCGAGCCGCAGGGATAGAGCGCGGCGACCACCTCGGCCAGCGCGACGTCCGGTCGCAGGCGGGCGCGTATGGTCGAGGTCATCTGCAGCACCTGGCCATAGCGGCGCACGTCGAACAGCTTGGGCACCTGCACCGATCCCGGCACCGCTACCCGCCCCAGGTCGTTGCGCAGCAGGTCGACGATCATCAGGTTCTCTGCGCGGTTCTTGGCGTCGGCCGCCAGCTGCAATGCCCGTTGCACATTGATTGCCTCGGCGTCGGCATGGTCGGCGTCGGCGGCGCGCGCGGTGCCTTTCATCGGCTTGGCCTTGAGCACGCCCTGGGTGTGCTGCACGAACAGCTCGGGCGAGAATGACAGGATCGCCGCGCCGTCCTCGCGGCACACCAATGCCCCGTACGGCACCGGCTGGCGCTGGCGCAGCCGTCGATACAGGGCCAGCGGTTCGCCGTAGGCATCGAAATGCAGGCGATAGGTATAGTTGACCTGATAGGTGTGGCCGGCGGCGATGTAATCGCGGATACGGTCGATGGCGGCGCCGAACTGTTGCTGGCTGACGCTGGCCCGGAGCCGGGCCACGCCGGCCGGGCCCGTTGTCGTCGCCGCCTGCGTGGCCAGCCAGTCGTCGACCTGGGCTGCGGCCAGGCGCTCGCAGCGCCCGAACAACAGGATCTCGGCCAGGGGGCCGGCGCCATGGCGATGCGGCAGGCCCTGCATGGCCGCACCCAGTTCGTAGTGCCACAGGGCCACGGCGTGCAGGCCACTCGCCAGTGCCTGCTGCATCTGCTCCAGCATGGGCGCCAGGCCGGCGGCATCGTGGCAGGACAGGGTGCGCAGGTGCTGCGTGTAGAGCCGCGAGCGCGGCGCGGCGCGGGTGGCCAGGTGATCGTCGAGCAGGGCGAAGCAGAGGGTCATGGTGCGGCGTGGCAAGTCGGGCGGCAAGGGCAGGCAAAGGCGCGGGGCGCCCGGCAGCATCATAGCGTAAAAGGTATACTCGAAGGCTTGCCGGGCGGCGCCATGCGCTGCCCACGTGTCAAACTGTCAACCTCTGTCGATGTCCATTCCACGCACCTTCGTCATCCCGCTGATCGTCGCCTGTGCGCTCTTCATGGAGCAAATGGACTCTACCGTCATCTCGACCTCGTTGCCGGCGCTGGCGCTGGATATGGCGGTCGACCCGATCTCGCTCAAGCTGGCACTGACGTCCTATCTGGTGAGCCTGGCGGTATTCATCCCGATCTCGGGCTGGATGGCCGATCGCTTCGGTTCGCTCACCATCTTCCGCTGGGCCATCTGCGTGTTCATGCTGGGTTCGATCCTGTGCGGGGTGTCGTCGACCCTGCCGCAGTTCGTGGCGGCGCGGTTCCTGCAGGGCATCGGCGGCGCCATGATGGTGCCGGTGGGCCGGTTGGTGATCCTGCGCAGCGTCGAGAAGGCCAACCTGGTCAGGGCCTTGTCCTACCTCACCATTCCGGCGCTGTTCGGGCCGATCCTGGGGCCGCCGCTGGGTGGCTTCATCACCACCTATTTCCACTGGCGCTGGATCTTCTTCATCAATATCCCGATCAGCATCCTCGGCCTGTACCTGGCCACGCGCTTCATTCCCGACCTGCGCGAAGAACAGGTCAAGCCGCTCGACTGGCCCGGCTTCGTGCTGTCGGCGCTGGGCTGTTCGCTGCTCATGATGGGCCTGGCCACCTCGGGTCGGCATCTGGTCTCGGGCGAGATCTCGCTGGCCTGTGTAGTGGGCGGAGCGGTGTTCCTGGCCGCTTACGTTTGGCATGCCCGGCGCGCCGCGGCGCCCCTGATCGACCTGCGCCTGCTGCGCATCCCGACCTTGCAGGCCGGGGTGCTGGGCGGCTCGCTGTACCGGGTGGGCATCGGCGCCATTCCGTTCCTGCTGCCGTTGATGCTGCAGCTGGGCTTTGGCTATACGCCTTTCCATTCGGGACTATTGACCTGTGCCTCCGCCGCCGGCGCCATGTTCATGAAGACCATTGCTGCCCGCGTGCTCAAGCGCTACGGCTTTCGCCGGGTGCTGATGGTCAACGGCGCCCTGGGCGTGCTGAGCCTGTTGGCCATCGCCTTGTTCTCGCCGGCCATGCCCTACCTGCTGATGACGTTCATCCTGTTGCTGGGCGGCTGCTTTCGCTCGTTGCAGTTCACCAGCCTCAACGCCATTTCGTATGCCGATGTCGACAAGTCGCACCTGAGCCAGGCCACCAGCATGGCCAGCGTGGCGCAGCAGCTGTCGATCGGCATGGGTGTGGTGCTGGCCGGTTTCGTGCTGCAGGCATCGACCGAGTTGCAGGGCCACGCGACCCTGGTGACGGCCGATTTCTGGCCGGCCTTCGTGGCCGTGTCGCTGGTGGCATCGTTGTCGCTGCTGATGTTGCGCCACCTGCCGCTCAATGCCGGCAGCGAACTGTCGGGCAATGGTCGCCCGCCTTCCACCCCCGCTGGCGCGAGCCGCTGAACAAGATCAAGACATGCAATACAGATTCCTCTGGTTCCCCCTGGGCGCGGTATCGATCTGGGCCGGCAATACGGTGGTCAGCAAGCTGGCCGCCAATGTGATCGCGCCGGAAGACATCTCGTTCTATCGCTGGGTGCTGGCCGCGGTGCTGATGTCGCCCTTCCTGGCGCGCCAGACCTGGCGCAACCGAGCCAATATCCGCCCGCACCTGGGCAAGATCGCGGTGCTGGCGCTGTTGGGCATGGTGCTGTTCCAGAGCCTGGCCTATTTCGCGGCGGCGACGTCCTCGGCCACCAGCATGGGCATCATCACCTCGCTCATGCCGTTGCTGACCTTGCTGTTGAGTATCAGGTTGCTTTCGGAGCCGCCCACCGTGGGCACGCTCGCCGGTGGCCTGCTGTCGTTGCTGGGCATGTCGGTGCTGATCGGGCGCGGCCATCCGCTGGACCTGTTCGACAACGGCGTGGTGGTGGGCGATCTGCTGATGCTGCTGGCGACCGTGTCCTATGGGCTGTACGGCGTACTGCTGCGGCGTTGGGCGCTGCCGCTGGTGACCTGGCAACTGCTCTACATGCAGGTGTTGATGGCGGTGCTGTTGCTGTTTCCCGGCTTCGTGATCGGGCACCACACCGCCTTGACGGCGCAGAACCTGCCGATCCTGCTGTATGCCGGCATCGCCGCCTCGATCGTGTCGCAGTTCCTGTGGATGCGTGGCGTGGCGCACCTGGGGGCCAGCCGCTGCTCGGCGTTTGTGAACCTGATGCCTATCTTTACTGTCATTATCGCTGTGCTGGCGCTGGGTGAAGACCTGCACGGCTATCATGCGGTAGGCGGGGCCATCACGCTGGCTGGCGTGATGATGGCGCAGTTTCTCAAGCAGCGCCTGTTCCGACCGGCCCAATAACAATCAAATCGGGCGCTGCCGCCGGGTTGCAGCGTGAGGAGCACACCATGATCGACGCCAACATGATCGTCAATTGCACGGTCTACAAGAAAGGCAAGAAGCTGCGCGAGATCGGTCTCGATGAAATCAGCGACGTACTGCAGGAGGGCGGGACCTTCGTCTGGCTGGGCCTGCTCGAGCCCAACGTCGAGCTGATGGCCAAGATCAAGGAAGAATTCAACCTGCACGAACTGGCGGTCGAAGACGCCTACGCCGCGCACCAGCGGCCCAAGATCGAAGAGTACGGCGACACCCTGTTCGTGGTGCTGCACACGGCGCAACTGGTCGGTGGCGAGATCCAGTTCGGCGAGACCCACATCATGACCGGTCCGCGCTTCGTGGTCACGGTGCGCCACGGGGCTTCGCGCAGCTATGCCAAGGTGCGCGAACACTGCGAGATGCTGCCGGAGCGACTGGGGCGTGGGCCAGGCTTCGTGCTGTACGCCATCATGGACTTCGTGGTCGACAACTACCGACCGATCATGGATGACCTGGAGGCCAAGTTTTCCCAGTTCGAGGCGCAGTTGTTCGACCCCGCCGCCAATACCGGCCAGGCCTATCTGCAGGAGCTGTACCAGCTCAAGCGGCAACTGATCCGCCTGCGTTCGGCGGCTTCGCCCTTGCTCGATGTGTGTACCCAGATCCTGCGCTTTCACGAGGGGCTCATCACCAAGGACGGCAAGGCGTATTTCCGCGATATCTACGATCACGTGGTGCGCTTCATCGATACCGGCGATCGGCTGCGCGAGATGGTGGAATCGGCCGTGCAGATCAACCTGGCGCAGGTGACCATCCACCAGAACGAGATCGTGCAGACGCTGGCCGGTTGGGGTGCGATCCTGGCCATACCGACCATGATCTTCAGCCTCTACGGCATGAACTTCGCGCACATGCCGGGGCTCGACTGGCGCTGGAGCTTCCCGCTGGTGCTCGGCGGGATCATCACCGGCTGCTCCTTGCTGTGGCGCCGCCTGCGACGGGCCGGGTGGCTGTAGGCCGGTGCGGGCCAGCGGCGCGCCGGGCGTGCCGTTGACCGCCCGGCCGCCCGGTCGTCAGTCGAAGCGGCGATTGAACACCACGTTCAAGCCATTGATGGTGCCGGCCCGCGCCACCGCCGACCAGCGCTGCGAAAACTGCCAGGTCGCCTTGGCCACGCTGGCCGCGCCCGACAGGCTCTGTTCGTAGCCCAGGGTGATCTTCTCGGTAATGGCCTTGCCCAGGTTGACCACCTGGTCGTCGCTCAGGCCCGATTCGCTGGCGCCGATCGAGAACTGGTCCAGACCGATATCCTTGGCGATGCGCTTGCCGCCCAGGTTGCCCACCAGGGCCAGCGCCTGGCTGCTGGCGCTGCGCTGGCCGATGCTGGAACTGTCGGTGCCGTGGCCGAACATCATCCATGACAGCTTCTCGTCGTCCGGCACATTCGGTTCCGATACCAATTGCACGCGCGGCTGGTTGACGTTGCCCGTGACCGAGACCCCGGCTTCGACGTCCTGGTTGCGACGCATCGCCAGGATGTTGATGTTCGGGTTGCCGATCGGTCCCTGGAAATTGATGATGCCCCGCTCGATATTGAGCTTGGTACCGAATGCCTCGTAGGTACCTTCGGCGACATTGATGGTGCCGGTGGCGCGCATGGGCGACAGCGGTTCGCTGTGCACGTTCATGTCGCCTCGCAGCAGCAGGTCGGCGCCGGTGCCGCGGAAGCGGAAATCGTTGCCCAGGTCGATGGCCAGGTTGATGACCGGGGCAAACCTGCCGGCCGGTTTTTCGGTGGCGGCCTGCAGCTTTTGCTGTGACGTGGCATTGGCGCCGCTCTTGGCGCGTTCGCCGCGCCGCACGATGACGACGTCGTCACCCAGCTTGGGCGCGCTGCTCTTGGGCAGGTCGAACAGGGCACGGTCGACGGTGAACTTGCCGTCCACCCGCAACTGCTCGTTGACGTTGGCGATGCGGCCCTGGCCCGAGATCATCAGGCGGCGGTCCGGACTGGCGAACAGTTCCAGTCGTTCGGCGGTGATGGTGGCATTGAGGTCGGGGTTGGAGGCGCCCAGCTGTACCTTGCCGTTGGCGCGCAAGGTGCCGGCGCCGCCGTGGAACTCGATCTGCCGCAGGTCGATCACGTTGTCGTCCATCACGATGCGCACGATGCCATCCTTGAGCTGGATACCCTGGTCGAATTCGGTCACCGCCAGTTCGTCGCCGTTGATCGCGCCCGACAGCCTGGGTTGTCCCAGGGTACCGCTCGCGCTCAGCTCCGCGGCCAGCCGGCCCTTGAGGCTGAGCTGCGGGCCGATCAGGTCGCCTACCCGCTTCAGTTCGGGCACCGCCAGGCGCGCCTTGAGCGCCAGCGGCGACGCGTCGGCCAGGGTGAGCAACTGGTCGATGCGCTGCAAGCCGATGGCGCCACCGATGTCGACGGTGCCCACGCGGGCGGCATCGATGCGACCATCGACCCGCATCTGCTGGCCCTGCAGGTCGGCCCGCAGGCGTAGCTCGGACAGCCCCAATGCGACTTCGCCGTTAGTGGTGGCGACCCTTGCATCGCCCGACTTGCGCACCAGCTGCATGAAGCCGCTGGCACGCTCGGCCAGCGAGAAATCCCAGTCGCCATCGAGCACCAGGTCGGTCTTGACCGGCGGTGGCGTGCCGGTAAGGTTCTGGGCGATCTGCAGCAGGCGCCCGACATCGATGGCATGGGCCTGGCCGGCCGAGGCAATGCGCCCTTGCCGGTACGACAGGTGTTTCAGGTCCAACGCCATGCGGTCGATCTCAAGCCGGGTGGCCCCGGCCTCGATGCCCTCGGCCGAGGCTTTCAGGGGCAGCGGACTGCTCATGGCCAGGCGCGGCAGGCCGTCGTTGCGCAGGCGGTCGATGACCCCATCCCAACCATAGGCGCCCCGGGTCGGCTGGGTGAGCCTGCCGTGGGCGGCGAGGTCCAGGTCGAGCGGCTGGTCCATGACCCGGCCATTGCTGCGCAACGCCAGGGTGTGGCGGCTCCAGGTGCCATCCAGATCGACATCGAGCTTGTCCAGCCGCGCTTGCGGGCCTTGGTAGCCTTGCCCCTGTACGCGCAGCGAAAGCTTGTTTTCGGGTGAATCGATGGCCGCCGCCAGGTTGGCCTGCAGGTCGGCGCCACCGGCCAGGCGCGCCAGCCGATGCTGGGCAAGCACCAGGTTCTCGGCCTGGTAGGTCGCGTGCAGGGCGGGGCGTTGCTGGCTGCCGCTCAGTTGGCCTTGCAGCCGCAACAGGCCCGACAGGCCATATCCCAGGCGTTCCAGATGCGGCGCATCGAGTTTCAGGTCGAGCCGGTCGCGGGCGCTGCCGAAGCTGCCATCGACGACCAGGGTATTGCCGGCCACCAGCAAATTGGCGCGACTGGGCAACAGGCGCTTGCCGGCCAGGCTGACCTGGCCCTGGCCGCGCATCGGCAAGGCACCATAACTGCTGTCACCAATGGCGAAGGCCAGCTTCAATTGCAGTTCGGGCGAGATGGCGCCGCTGGCGTCGAAATCCATGTTGATGCGCGCCTGCACCGGCTTGGCGGTGGCCGCCGGCAGTGGCTTGCCGGCGCCGGCCCGGCCTTTGTCCTTGGCGGCCGGCGATGGCGTGAATGCCTGCAACCAGGCCGTCGGATCGAAGTCGACCAGCCGCCCCTTGATGGCGTAGCCCATGGCGCCCGTGGTGTCGAGCTTGCCGCTCGCTTCCAGGCGCGAGCGGCCGGCCGCCAGGCTGGCCTGGTGCAATTCGACCTGTTCGGCACGGATGGTGCTGTCCAGGCGCAGCCTGATTTGACGGTCGTCCAGCGCCAGCTTGACCTGCTGGGCCGCCGGCGCGATGGTCACCTGCAACGGGCCGGCCAGTTGCGTGGGCTTGAGTTGGCGATGCACCTGGTTCAAGTCCAGGGCGGCGATGCGAAAATCGAACTTGCCTTCGCCGCTGGTGCTGAACTGCCCGCTGCCGTCGAGGCGGCCATTGCCGGGCAAGCGCAGTTCGAGGCGGCTCAGCTTCTGGTCCTGCAGGTCGAGTTCGACATTGGCGTGCGCCGACAGCAACGGCAGCAGTTGCCGGTCGAGACTGCCGGGCCGGGCGTTGTCGATGCCGACGGTGCCGGCCACGCGCAGGGTCGGGCTGCCGGCCACCGGCGCCAGGTCGGCCGTGATCCGCAAATCGGCCTGGGGCGCAGCGGCATTGAAGGCTTGCGGGTTGAGATGCTGCAGGTCGACCTTGGCGCTCTTGAGCGGCACCGGCGCAAACGGCGTGGCCTGCAGCTTGGCACTGCCGTCGAGGCGGTCGCCGGTCGCCGTCAGCGCCACGCCCAGGTCGTGCAGCGACCCCGACAGCTGCGCGGCCAGGCGGTATTTTTCCTGCAGGCCGGCGGCCTGGTACTGGCCGGACAATTCCAGGGCGCCGCCGACGGCGAACGGCGTCTTGCCATCCAGGTCCAGCCGCGCCGTGGCGTCGCCCAAGGGCGTCACCAGGCTGTCCAGTACCAGCCGATGGGCGCGTCCATCGGATTGACCGTGCAGCCGCAGCTTCGATAATTCGGTGCTCGAGGTGCCTTCGGTAAAGCTCAGCCGGTCCAGCGCGATCTCGCGCAAATCGAGCGCCAATGGCAGTTCGAGCGACTCTGGCGTGGTAGTCGGTTCGGCGGGTGCCGGTTGCTGGTTGAGCGCGACCGAACCCACCCGCAGATAACGCACGGTCAGCTTGCGCGGCGCCAGCGCCAGGTGCCAGCTGGCGTCGACGCGGTCGATCGAGAGGATGCGCCGCTGGTCGCGGTAATGCAGATCGCGCAGGCGCAAGCCATCGGCGATGGTGCCATCCAGCAACTGGCCCGACAGTTTTCCGTCCAGCAGCCGCACGGCGCTGTTCCAGGCCAGCCGCGTGCCGCTTTCGGTCTTGACCACATACAGGCCGGCGCCGCCTGCGGCCAGCACGGCCAGCGCCAGTGCACCGACGCTCCAGCACGCGATCCTGCCGGCGCGACGACGGCGTGTCGCGGGTGGTTGCTCGGAAGGGGATGGATGCTGGTCGTTCATGCGTGCTTGCCGATCAAAACTGTGGAATAGGGTGTGTCGATATCGTCAAAAGGCGATGCCCAACGAGATATGCGGCCTGATCTGGCGTTTCTGCACGCCGTAGGCCAGGTCGAGATTGAGCGTGCCGACCGGGCTGCGCCAGCGTGCGCCGGTGCCCACGCCCTGGTAGAAGGTCTTGTTGCTCCAGCTGTCGGCGGCAGCACCGATGTCGTAGAACAGCGCCGCGCCCCAGTTCTCGGTGAACCAGTGCTGGTATTCGCTGCTGCCCACGGCCAGGTACTTGGTGGGAAAGACGGTGCCGTTGCGCTCGTTGCCGATGCTCTGGTAGCTATAACCGCGCACCGAGTCGTTACCGCCGGTGCGAAACAGCAGCGAGGCGGGCACGGACGAGGCGCGCCCGGCGGTGAACACGCCACCCAGCTCGGCGCGCAACAGCACCAGGTCGCGTCGCGCCACTGGCACGAACTGCTTGAAGCGGCCGTACAGGCGCCCGAAGCTCTGGTCGGTCAGCACGCCCTTGACGGCGAAGCCGGCTTCCAGCGTCAGCAGGTTGCCGTGACGCGGGAAGATCGGGTTGTCGACATTGCGCCGGGCCCAGGCGAAACCTGGCACCAGCGCCTGGTGGGTGCCGGGGCTGACCACGGTGTTGGCGGGCAGGGTGGTACCGTTTTCCTGGGTCAGCTGATCGCGGTAATAGGTCAGCGAATAGGTGGTGTCGTAGTGCTCGCCGGTACGCGCGCGCTTGATGCCGGTCTGCAGCGTGCGCAGGTCGATGCCTTCGAGCCGGGTGCGCTCATAGGAGCTGTTGACGCTATTGACGAAGGCCTTCTCATCGGGCGGCATGGCCAGGCTCAGCAGGCCATACTGGCGCTTCTGCTCCAGCTGCAATTGGCTGTCGAACACATAGGCCCGGTCGAACACGTTGTAGTGCGAATAGCGGCCTTCGACCTGGGCACCGGTGTCGGTGCCATAACCGACCCCGGTGCGGATGCGCTGCTGCTGGAATTCGGTGACCTGCACCTTCACCGGTGCCATGTCCGGGTGGGCCGGGTCGTCGTCGATACTGACCACAGCATTGGAGAAATAAGGCGTGTTCTGGATCTGCCGCTGCAAGCTCAGCAAGCGGTCGACATCGAACGGCTCGCCGACCACCAGCGGATTGACGTTGCGGATGATCTGTTCGGGATAACGGCGGGTGCCGGTGATCTGCAATGGGCCCAACGTGAAGGCCGGGCCACTGTCGTAGCGCACCGACAGCTCGGCCTGGTGTTCATCGGGATCGACCTCGGCGCGCGAGCCGGCAATGCGGGCGGCCGCATATTTGCGTTGCTGCAATGCGCCCAGCCCGGCTTGCTTGGCCCGATCCCAGTCTTCCTGGCGAAACGGCGCGCCGTGCGGCAGCGTCCAGTCGCGGCTGATCTGCTGCACCCGTTGCGGGTCCTGTTGCGCGGCGGCGCCATCGACCGCGATCTCGGCGGCCGACACGGTAGTGCGTGGACCCGGGTCGACGCGGATGAGTACGCGCTTGGTCGCCTGCGCCCCGTCGCCGTCGCCTCTTTCGCTCTTGACCTCGATGTTGGTCACCGGCGAAAAATAGCCCTCGGTGGAGGTGAGCTCGCGCACCTGGTCGGCGGCGGTATCGGTCATGAAGCGCAATTGCTCGTCGCTGATATCGTCGCGCCCCTGGTAGCGCGAGAGGTCAAGGAAATCCTTGAGCAGCGCCTGCACCGAGCGCGGCGCATCGATCTCTACCCGATAGGCAGCATTGGCAGAACTGGTGGCGCACCACAGAGCGGTGATGGCCAGGCGGCAAGTCCATTTCATGAATCGTCGTAGTCGGGTTGAGGCGGTGATGCCGGGCGGCTGTTGGCGTGCGCGCAAAGTCGGTTACGATATGGAGTTATTGTGAACCAGGCCTGTTCATTGCGGGCGACGCGGGCTATCAAGCCAGACCGGAGGCCGCAGCAGATAGTTCCTGTTCGTCATGCGGGGCGCACCGTCGTTGCAATTCACGCGCCGAGGCCGTCCGTTGGAGCAAAAACGTCATTGTAATGGCTGCCGCCGACGGTGTTGCCGGCCTCGATTTTTTTTCAGATTTTTCTTAAATGTTCTGAGCGATCGCCGTTGACGGGCGAGCACGGCATCGCATCAGACCCTGCTTGCCCAAGGAGCCATGAAGTGAGCCTGGATGCCTATGCCGAAAAGGCCAGTTGCGAGCGCCTGCTGTCGGTGCAGCGATGGACCGACAAATTGCTGACTTTCCGTACCACGCGCCCGGCCGGCTATCAATTCGTAGCCGGCCAGTTTGCGCGCCTGGGCCTGGAAATCGACGGCGAGATCGTCTCGCGCGCCTATTCGATCACTTCCTCGCCGACCGATGACGTGCTGGAGTACTACGCCATCGTGGTCCCCGACGGCAAGTTCACCACTTGCCTCGATGGGCTGCGTCCGGGCGCGCCGGTATGGGTCGAAAAGCTGAGTTACGGGTTCATGACGGCCGACCGTTTCACCGATGGTCGCGACCTGTGGATGCTGGCCACCGGCACCGGGCTGGGGCCGTACCTGTCGATATTGCAGCAACCCGATGTATGGCAGCGTTTTGCGCATCTGGTGGTGGTGCATGGGGTGCGTCACCAGGAAGAACTGGCCTATCGCGAACAACTCGACGCCCTGCGCGAGCAGGCCGCAGCGCGCGGATGGGCGGCCCGCCTGCATACGCTGCGCGCCGTCACGCGCGACGACCGGCCACCGGCGGACTTGCTGCAGGGGCGTATCACCACGCTGCTGGCCGATGGTTCGCTGGAGCGTGTAGTGGGTACGCAGATCGAGCCGCAACATGCACGCGTCATGGCGTGCGGCAATCCGGAAATGGTCACGCAGGTGCGTGAAATACTGCGCGAACGCGGCATGACGCCGCTGCGGCGCAGCGGCGGCGGACAGTTCGTTACCGAGGATTACTGGTAGAGCGGTTTGGCCTGTCTGGCGCGCGCGGCGCAGACAGGCGGTCGCATCACAGGTAGTCGATTGCCACCAGCATCCCGCCGCCTTGCTGCGCCTGTGCGGCAACGCTCCCGCGCTCGGGCTGGTCTGCCTGGCTCGCCACTGCCTCGAGCCGCGCCTTCATCTGGACCTGGTGTGTCATGCGTTGCGGCAGCGCGATGGGGATCGCCTCGCCCGGGGTGACCTCGCGTCCCTCGCGTTGCAGCTGCAGGCGCACGCCGTCGATCCCGGTATCGAACCCTGCTCGTGTTTTCGAGGAGGGCTGGATCATCGACAGCTGGATGGCCTGGCGTGCATTGCAGTACATGCTCAACTCCAGCGGCGTGGCCGCGCTCCTGCGGGTGCGCCTTGCCTGTTGCAATGCTTCCTGCCCGAACCCCAGGGCCGTGGTCGATACCGTACATGCCGGCTCGACCACCGCTCCCTTAATGCGAATGGTGCCATCGGCCGCGTGGACCTGGGCCGAGATGGCCGCCAGCGCGGCGATCAAGAAAACACGTGTTGCAGTGGCGGGGTGCAGTGACATGGTGATTCCTCATAGCGATGTTGTCCCTCCCAGGACCATCGATGAATGCGCTCGCATGCGCTAGATCTTTTGCGTTTCGGGTCGACGAAACTAATTCAAATATCAACTCGTAAACGTCCTAGCAGTTTATCAGGAAAAATGCGGTAATAATGTTGCTTTATATCAACTCGCAAATATTCGCGTCATTTTTTTATCTTGATTTTTTAAAAAATCTTAAATGCCGGTTTCATAGGAGGAACGCGGCAGTTGCACACAAATGGCAGTCGTCAACGTGACAATCATTGGGAACCAAGCCCGAGCTCATCCAGTCGAGGACAGGCACGGTGCATGGACGTCAGTGGGGTGACGCAGCACCGATCGCCGAACTTTCAACGTCAATCCATCCATTGGGGGTAGTAAAAATGAATATGAGCAACAAGATCCTTCACGTCGCCATTGCTGACGACCACCCGGTCGTATTGGGCGCCATTCGCCAAGAACTCGCACGCCTGCCCGAAGTGCGCATCGACCTCGAAGTAGAGACCGGTGACGCGTTGCTCAACGCATTGCGTCGTTCGCCCTGCGAGATCGTCATCACCGATTTCACGATGCCCAACGACGAGAAGGAAGACTCCGACGGCTTTTCGCTGATCAAGCGCATCAAGGCCGATCATCCGTCCAGCAAGGTCATCGTCTATACCGCCATGGCCAATAGCGCAGTGGTCAAGCGCCTGTACCGGATGGGGGTGTTCTCGGTGATCAACAAGCGTGAAAAACCCGAGGAGCTGATCAACGCCTGCCTGGCCACGCAAAGCACCAAGCAGGTGTATTTCCCGGTGTCGCTGCGTGGCGAACTGGAGGTGAGCTGGGCGCAGGGCGAGGCCTTCTCGCACGCCAAGGAATTAACGCTCTCGGAGCTCGAGGTGGTGCGCCTGTTCGTCGAGGGCAATTCGCTCAGCGACATCTGCGACCGCCTCTCGCGCACACCCAGCACCGTCAGCACGCACAAGAACAATGCGATGCGCAAGCTGGGTTTGTCCACCGATGCAGAACTGATCAAGTACGCCTATTCGACCGGCATGATCTAAATCGCCACGCCGTACCGGCATCTCCAAAACAGCGGATTCCACCGCTGTTTTTTTTCGCCCGTCGTAAGCGATGTGGGCCATGTCGCCTTCCGCAGCGCTCACTGTTATTCCAGATTTTTCTCGTATCAAGCATCTGATGCGCCAACTACGATCCTCTTGGTCGGAACGGGTTTATTGCCGCCCACATCGTCAGGCAATTTTTTTTGAAGGAATCATTGATATGAAAAAATCGTTCGTCGCATCTGCATTGGCGATCGCCCTGCTGCCCGGATTTGCCTTCGCCGCAGACGGCAAGATCAACATCAACGGCGCGGTCAACGAAGGCACCTGTGTCTACGGCAACGGCGCCAACGGCCAGACCGTCAACATGCCAACCGTCAGTGCTGCTTCGCTGACCACCGCAGGCAGCATGTCGACCGTGACCCCGTTCGAGATCGCATTGAGCAGCTGCGCCTTGGCGCAACGGGTGGCGGTGCAACTCGATGGCGCGGCCAACGGTGACAGCACCACCGGCCGCCTGAAGAACATCGCTACCGATGGCGCTGCCGGCAACGTACAAGTGGGCGTGGTCGACCGTGCCAACAACAGTGCCGAACTGCGCCTGCCCGGTAGTTCGGTCGGCGTGCTGCCGTCGGCCGCGGGCACTGCCACCATTCCACTGGGCCTGCGTTATGTGTCTACCGGCGCGGCTACCGGTGGTGTCGTGACCACGGCAATGGACTTCAGCATCATCTATCCATAAGCGTTGCCCCGGGACGAGGGCCGGCTGATTGGCCGGTCTCTCGGATGCATGGAAATCAAGGAAGGGCGCAGGATTTTTTCGGGAGTTTTCTCATATTCCAGAGACGCCTCGCTAGGTAAGATGTTATCCAGTGATGACATGGAAGCGATGCAGGAAGAAGTCGTGCAGTCGATGCAAGAACTAACAGGAAACCAGCTGCCTGCTCCCGATGGGCAGTTCCCGTGGTGATTAAATCTAAATTGATCTTCGGTCAGGATATGTGATGAAATCTGTCTTAATGTGTTCCTTGGTTGCAGCCATGCTGTCGCCCTCGCTCGTGTTTGCCTTCGACGGTACCGTCAATTTCACCGGTTCGGTGGTGGGCACCACCTGTACTTATAACAACAATGGCGGAACGCAGAACGTGGCGTTGCCTCCGGTGAGTGCCTCGGCACTGGCCAGGAAAGACGATACCGCCGGCGAAAGGCGCTTCGATATCGCTCTGAGCAACTGCGCTGCTGACGCCAGGAACATCGCCATCAACCTCGAAGGCGGTCAGATCGATGCCCTTACCGGCTATCTGCAGAACTCTGCCTCCGGTGCCAAGGCAACTAACGTTGCCGTGCAACTGGTCAACCCGATTACTGCTACCCCACTGAGGCTGCCAGCGCAATCCCCGGTCGTTGCAGCCGACGGTAGCGGCCAGGCCGTCATTGCGCTGATTGCGCGCTATGTCGCCACCGGCCCAGCTGCGGCGGGCAGTGGTGCCGTCACCAGTTCGGTCAATTTCTCGATCGTCTATCCATAAGTCTGTTGCGAAATACCGGCATTCGCCCCGGCATTTCGCTTGCTACCTTTGCCGGCTATGCGCTGGAGTGCTAATGTCTGGCAGGGGCGGTTTTGTTTTGATCCGGGGGGAATAAAATGAAAAAGTGTCTTAATGGCATTGCCATTGCAGTCTTGCTGGCCATTGGCAGCGTCGCCAATGCCGCCGCCGTCATCGGCGGAACGCGTATCGTGTTTCCTTCCAATGAGCGTGAAGTCAGCGTGCGCCTGAGCAATGAAGGCAAGGAGCCCAGCCTGATCCAGGTGTGGCTTGACAACGGCGACGAAAAAGCGACTCCCGACCAGATTCGCGTGCCTTTCGCATTGACCCCGCCGATGTTCCGGATGGACGCCGGCAAGGGGCAGACGGTGCGCATGATCTATAACCGCACGCCGCAGGCGGAGGACCGCGAGACCCTTTACTGGTTCAACATGCTCGAAGTGGGTCCCAAGCCCACCGGCGAGGCCGACACCAACTACATGCAGATGGCGTTTCGTACCCGTATCAAGGTGTTCTTCCGGCCCCAGGCACTCAATACCGTGCAGCAGATGGACGACGCCTTCGCCAGCCTGCGTTGGAGTCTCAAGCGCAATGCCGAGGGTGGTTTTGCGGTCGTGCTCGACAATCCTTCCGCGTATCACATCAACCTGCTCGGCGTGGCCCTGGTCGATGCCGACAACAAGCCGCTGTTCGAGAGCGAGTCCGGCGCCATGGCCGAGCCACGCAATAGCGCGCAGCTGCCGATGAAGGGCATGAAGCAGGTGCCGGGCGGCAAGTTCAAGTTGCGCTACACCTTCCTCAACGATTTTGGCGGGGCAGTCAATCGTGATGCCGAGCTGACCGACGCCAAGTAAGACGGTGCCAGGCCCGTTCGCCGGGCCATCACCACCCCTCCGAAATTTACCGATCAGATTCGATGATGAAACCCAGACTCGGCCTTTGCCAGCTCAAGCAGGTCAGCATCATGGTGCTTGGCGCATTGGCACTGTTGCAGTCCACCTCGGTGCGCGCACAGCGCGCCGGCGGCGCCGAACCGGTGGAGTTCGGTTCGGAGTTCTTTCGTAGCGGTGGCGAGGGCGCGGTCGACGTGACCCGTTTCAACCGTGGCAACCCGATTCCGGCCGGCGACTATCGGCTCGACATCTATGTCAACGACGCCTGGATCGGTCGCAATGAAGTCAATTTCCGCGCCGGCGACGACGACTCGGCACATCCCTGCTTTTCGCGCAAGCTGGTCGAGATCGTGGGGGTCGACCTGGAAAAGCTTTCCGAGTCCGCGCGTGCGGCACTGATTGCCGAAGACCCCAAGCAGTGCCTGCGGCTCGAAGACCTGGTGCCCGACGCCAAGATGGATTTCGACAGCGGTGATCTGCGCCTGAACCTGTCGATCCCGCAGATATCGCTGCGACGTAGCGCGCGCGGCTACGTCAGCCCGGAAATGTGGGACCACGGCGTCAATGCCGCGATGCTGGGTTATCACTTCAATACCTTCAGCACTACCAGCGCAGGTCGCACCACCACCTCGTATTACACCAATCTCAACAGTGGCGTGAACCTGGGGGACTGGCGTTTTCGCAATAACTCGTCGATCACGCGATCGGGTACCGGCCCGACCCGGGTGCAGACCATCGCCAGCTATGCGCAGCGCAGCGTGGTCTCGCTCAACAGCCAGTTGACCCTGGGTGACGCCTCGACCTCCGGCCAGATGTTCGACACGCTCTCATTTCGCGGCGTGCAGCTGGCGTCGGACCCGCGCATGCTGCCTGATTCGCAGAGCGGCTATGCGCCGGTGGTGCGCGGCGTGGCGCGCGGCAACGCCCGGGTGCAGGTGCGCCAGGACAACAATGTGATCTATGAGACCACCGTCGCGCCCGGGCGCTTCGAGATCAACGACCTCTATCCGACCGGTTTCGGCGGCAACCTGCGGGTGATCGTCACCGAGGCCGACGGTAGCGTCTCCAGTTTCGACGTGCCTTATGCATCGGTGTCGCAATTGCTGCGTCCCGATACCTCCCGCTACAGTCTCACGGCCGGACGTACCCGCAGCGCCTTCAATGTGGCCAGCAGCAATTTCATGCAGGGCACCTATGAGCACGGCATCAACAATGTGCTCACGCTGTCGGGTGGCGCGCTGGCCGCGTCCGACTACATGGCACTCGTCGGCGGCGGTGCGGTGAGCACCCCGCTGGGGGCGTTCGGCATGAACCTGACCCACGCGCATGCGCGGGTGACGCCCGCCAGCACCAGCACCGGCCAAAGCCTGAAGCTGGACTACAACAAGAACCTGGTCGACACCGGCACCAATATCGCGCTGGCGGCGTTCCGTTATTCCAGCAGTGGCTACCTGCGGTTGCAGGACCTGCAAGCGATCAAGGCGATACAACAGGGTGGCAACGCCGCCCTGGTGGCCGACCGGCCGCGCAGCCAGTTGCAGGTGTCGTTGTCGCAGTCGCTGGGCGAAGGAGGCGGGTCGTTGTATGCCGTGGGCACGTCGCAGAACTACTGGAACCGCGCCGGCTCCGGCAGCACTTTCAGCGTCGGCTACAGCAATAACTGGAAAAGCGTTTCCTACAGTTTCTCGGCCCAGCGCCAGCGCGACCTGCTCTCGCGCACCACCGGCACGCAGTACGCGTTCAGCATGTCCATTCCGTTGGGCCGCGAAATCAACTCGCCTACCGTCAGCACTTCGGTCACGCGTGACCAACGTGGCGACACCAGCCTGCAGGGGACGCTCAACGGCACGGTAGGCGAGCAACGCAATATCTCGTATAGCGCCACCGCCAACCGTAGTTCCGGCAGCACCGGCGGCTCGCTCAATGGACAATACAGCGCACCCTATGCCAACCTGGGTGCCAGCTACGGTTACACCAGCGGTGGCAACCGGCAGATGTCGGCCACGGCCTCGGGCGGCGTGGTGGCACACGCCGGTGGGGTGCTGCTGGCGCAGAACCTGGGCGACACCATCGGCATCGTGCGGGCGCCAGGTGCGGCAGGCGCGGCGGTCAACTATAGCGGCGTGCAGTTGAGCGACGCGGGGACGGCCGTGGTGCCCTATCTCACGCCGTTCCGCAACAACGAGATCCAGCTCGATCCCAAGGGGACGTCGACCGACGTCGAGCTCAAGTCGACCAGCCAGCGTGTGGCACCGATGGCCGGCGCCGTGGTGCTGCTGGACTACGAAACCGTCAGCGGGCGCTCGGTGCTGATCAATGCCCATCGCGCCAACGGCGAAGCAGTCCCGTTCAGCGCCGACGTGCTTGACGAAGATGGCAACGTACTCGGCATGGTGGGGCAGGGGGGCATGGTGTTCGTCCGCACCGCCAATGACAGTGGCCAGCTGACGCTGCGCTGGGGCAGCCAGCGCAATGCACAGTGCCGCATTCGTTATGCGCTGGCGCCACGTGCCAAGGATCGGACGACGGACTTCGACCAGATCGACGCCACTTGCGAGGCGATATCCGAAACGAACCAGAAGAGCCCGACGGCGGCGCACTGAGCGCATCCCCACGGTGGGGCAAGCGCGAAATGATGCCTGGCCCACACAAAGCCTGGCGGATGGACGCACTTTTTTTAAAACAATCGTGCAATGTGGTTGCCATACCCTGCTGGAGTTTGTATAATCGTGCGCTTCACTGATGCCGGGGTTAGTTCTTCCGCGCATCAATGGCCAGTGGTGGCTGTAGCTCAGTTGGTAGAGTCCAGGATTGTGATTCCTGTTGTCGCGGGTTCGAGTCCCGTCAGCCACCCCACTGTTTATAAGGCTTTGCGCCGACCTACTGTGAGCTCTCACAGTATCCAGGTTCCATTTCGTGGAACTATAATTCCTCCCATTTTATTGTCTACACCGGCCGCGCAATTCAGCGTCGCAGCTTCGGCGTCATCTCGACTTCTTCGATCACTGTAGCGGTGCTTTTTCCGATGGTGCGGCTAAATTGCCGCCCTGGTTCCGTTGCCTCTACCTGGCGTACACCGGTGCCAGCGCCGGCGCCGGTTCATCCCGCCGCCAACGCATGCACCGGTGGGTGCAGGTCCAGCAATCGCCTGAAGGCATGTTGCAGCGTGCTCTGGCTGGCCGTGGTAAAGCCGCACAGGCTGCCGTCCCCGCCGTCGGCCAGCAATGCGGTCTCGTGCAGCAGGCGCCGCAACTGCCGGCTCACCGCTTCGCCGGTGTCGATGATGGCGGGCTGTCTGCCACCGAGGCGGCGGCATACCGATCCGATGGCCTCGCGCACGAACGGATAATGTGTACACCCCAGTACCAGTGTATCGGCGCCCTGTTCGAGCAGCGGTCGCAGATAGCCTTCGAGCAAGGTGACGGTGGCCACCGAATGCAGTTCGCCTTTCTCGATCAGGTCGACCAGGCCCACGCAGGCCTGGGGCAGGTAATGCACCTCGTATTGCGCTTCCATCTGCTGGCGCAGCAAGGCAAAACGCTGGCTGGCCAGCGTACTGCGCGTGGCCAAGACGCCTACCACGCCACTGGCGCTTTGCTGGGCAGCCGGCTTGAGCCCGGGCTCGATGCCGACCACGATCAACCGTGGCCATTGCGCGCGGATCGCCGCGATGGCCGCTGCGGTGGCCGTATTGCACGCCACCACCAGGGCCTTGATGCGTTGGCTGGCGAGGAAGTCGGCGATGGCCAGCGAACGCGCCACGATGGCTGCCTCGGGCTTGTCGCCGTAGGGCGCGTAGCCGGAGTCGGCCACATATACCAGGCGCTCGCGCGGCAGCGCCGCATGCACATGGCGTAGCACCGACAGGCCGCCCACGCCAGAATCGAAAATGCCGATGGCAGCATCGGCTGTCATCGGCATCGAACCTGCAGACTGCTTCATTGAGTCGCGATCAGGCAGTGGTGACCGCAATCTTCGACAGCGACACGCTTTGCGCGATCTTTTCCTTCCACTCGGCCGGACCGGTGTTGTGTACCGACACGCCGTTGGCGTCCACGGCCACCGTCACCGGCATGTCCTTGACGTCGAATTCATAGATCGCCTCCATGCCCAGGTCGGCAAAACCCAGCACCTTGGCCGACTTGATCGCCTTTGACACCAGGTAGGCCGAGCCACCCACGGCCATCAGGTAGGCCGACTTGTGCTTCTTGATCGCCTCGATGGCGGCCGGGCCGCGCTCGGACTTGCCGATCATCGAGATCAGGCCGGTCTTTTCCAGCATCAGGTCGGTGAACTTGTCCATGCGGGTCGCTGTAGTGGGGCCGGCCGGGCCGACCACTTCGTCGCGCACCGGATCGACCGGGCCGACGTAATAGATCACGCGGTTGGTGAAGTCGACCGGCAATTGCTCGCCCTTGGCCAGCATGTCCTGGATGCGCTTGTGGGCGGCATCGCGGCCGGTCAGCATCTTGCCGTTCAACAGCAGGGTCTGGCCCGGTTTCCACGAGGCCACCTCTTCGCGGGTCAGGGTGTCGAGGTTGACCCGCTTGGACTTCTCGGTGTCGGCTACCCAATGCACTTCAGGCCATTCAGACAGCGATGGCGGTTCCATGTAGGCCGGGCCCGAGCCATCCAGCACGAAGTGGCCATGACGGGTCGCCGCGCAGTTGGGGATCATCGCCACCGGCTTGGACGCCGCATGGGTCGGATACATGTTGATCTTGACGTCCAGCACCGTGGTCAGCCCGCCCAGGCCCTGGGCGCCGATGCCCAGCGCATTGACCTTCTGGTACAGCTCGATGCGCAATTCCTCGGTCTTGTTGTTGGGGCCGCGCTGGAGCAGCTCGTACATGTCGATGTCGTCCATCAGCACTTCCTTGGCCATCAGCATGGCCTTCTCGGCGGTGCCGCCGATGCCGATGCCCAGCATGCCGGGCGGGCACCAGCCGGCGCCCATGGTCGGCACCGTCTTGAGGACCCAGTCCACCAGCGAATCGGATGGATTGAGCATGACGAACTTGGTCTTGTTCTCGGAACCGCCGCCCTTGGCGGCAATACGCACGTCGACCGTATTGCCCGGCACCAGCTCCATGTGGATCACGGCCGGGGTGTTGTCCTTGGTGTTCTTGCGCTCGAACTGCGGGTCGGCCACGATGGAGGCGCGCAGCACGTTGTCCGGATGCATGTAGCCCTGGCGCACGCCCTCGTTGACGGCGTCGGCGATGGAGCCCGAGAAACCTTCGAAGCGCACGCCCATGCCAACTTTCAGGAACACGTTGACGATGCCGGTATCCTGGCAGATCGGGCGCCGGCCCTCGGCGCACATGCGTGAATTGGTCAGGATCTGCGCGATGGCGTCCTTGGCGGCCGGATTTTGCTCGGTCTCATAGGCGCGCGCCAGGTGCTGGATGAAATCCACCGGGTGGTAGTAGCTGATGTACTGCAGCGCGGCGGCTACGGATTCGATGAGATCGTCTTGCTTGATGATGGTCATGGCTGGTTCTCTCGGGTTCAAAGGAAGGCGCGGGTGTCAATGCGCGGAAGGCGGTTCGTGGGGCGGTGCCGGGTGTGTCATGAGGCGGTCGCAGTAGGCGATGGCCAGGGCCGACACCAGGAAGGTCACATGGATGCCGGTCTGCGCCACCAGCGTCTTGACGTCGTACACGTTGGCATTGATGAAGGTCTTCAACAGGTGGATCGACGAGATGCCGATGATGGCCGTGGCCAGCTTGACCTTGAGCACCGAGGCATTGACGTGCGACAGCCATTCCGGCTGGTCGGGATGACCCTCCAGGTTCATGCGCGAGACGAAGGTCTCGTAGCCGCCCACGATCACCATGATCAGCAGGTTCGAGATCATCACCACGTCGATCAGCGCCAGCACCACCAGCATGATGGTCTGTTCGTTGAGTTTCTCGGGACGTGGTGCGCCGGCGATGGCCACCGCGTCGAGGATGTGGTCCAGCGAGGAGGCATTGCCCAGGGCGGCGCCGATCAGGTCCGACAGCTCGACCCAGAAGTGATACACATAGACGCATTGCGCCAGGATCAGGCCCAGGTACAGCGGCAGCTGCAGCCAGCGGCTCATGAAGATCAGGTTGGGCAGGATGCCGATCTTGCGGGGCGAGGGGTGTTTCGGAGCGTTCATTGAGGTTGACGGTCGCGTGAGGTCTGGCTGTTGTCTGGCGGAGTATGGCTGGGTTCGATATGGCTTCGAATTGGGGCCGTATTTTACACGCCCTTGGCCCTGCCAGCCTGTTGCGGCCTTAGAGAAATCCGCCGGCAACGCGAGCCGGCCAATGCCAGCGGGAAACATCGCCTTATGCCACAATGGCCCCGATGTGAGCAGGACGACATGTTGTTGACGCACGTGTCGGGCAACCCCCATTTCCAGCCTTTCGCCAGATCGGTGGACCCGCCCGCAAAGCCTTGCCAGACAGGCATTCCCGTTGGGGAACATTGCCACATGTGTAAGGACTGAGTAAGTGAAGCGGCCTATGTTCTGCGGAAAGCAAAAACTAAACTTGGAGACTACCGTGGCTGATATTGAAACTTTCAAGCAAGAAAACCGCGTCTTTGCGCCGCCGGCGGAGCTGGCCAGGCATGCCGCCATTTCCGGCATGGACGCCTACCACGCCCTCAATGCCCGCTTTGCCGCCGACTACGAAGGCACCTGGGCCGAATTGGCGCGCGACAACCTGCAATGGCACAAGCCCTTCACCAACACGCTGGACGAATCCAACGCGCCATTCTACAAGTGGTTCGGCGACGGCCAGGTCAACGTCTCGTACAACTGCCTGGACGCCAACCTGGCCAATGGCAATGCCGACAAGACCGCCATCATCTTCGAGTCGGACGATGCCAAGGTCACACGCGTGAGCTACCGCGAGCTGCACCGGAAGGTGTGCCAGTTCGCCAACGGCCTCAAGTCGCTGGGCATCAGCAAGGGCGACCGGGTCGTCATCTACATGCCGATGTCGGTCGAGGGCGTATGTGCCATGCAGGCGTGTGCCCGTATCGGCGCCACCCACTCGGTGGTGTTCGGTGGCTTCTCGGCCAAGTCGCTGCAGGAACGCGTCATCGATGCCGGCGCGGTGGCGGTGATCACCGCCGACATCCAGGTGCGCGGCGGCAAGCACTTGCCGCTCAAGGCCATCGTCGACGAGGCGCTCGCCATGGGCGGCTGCGACACCATCAAGAACGTCGTGGTGTACCAACGCGGGCCGGGCGAGATCAACTGGGTCGAGGGGCGCGACAAATGGCTCGCCGACGTGCTGGCCGGCCAGGCAGACAGTTGCGAGCCCGAATGGGTCGACGCCGAGCATCCCTTGTTCATCCTGTATACCTCCGGCTCCACGGGCAAGCCCAAGGGCGTGCAGCACGCATCGGCGGGTTACCTGCTGTGGGCCGTGCTGACGATGAAGTGGACCTTCGACATCAAGCCCGACGACATCTACTGGTGTACCGCCGACATTGGCTGGATCACCGGGCACACCTATATCGCCTACGGCCCGCTGGCCGTGGGGGCGACCCAGATCGTGTTCGAGGGAGTGCCGACCTACCCCAATGCCGGTCGTTTCTGGGACATGGTGCAACGGCACAAGGCCACCATCTTCTACACCGCGCCCACGGCGATCCGCTCGCTGATCAAGGCCGCCGACGCCGACGAGAAGATCCATCCGAAGCAATACGACCTGTCGTCGCTGCGTATCCTGGGCTCGGTGGGTGAGCCGATCAATCCCGAGGCCTGGATGTGGTACTACAAGAACATCGGTGGCGAGAAGTGCCCGATCGTCGACACCTTCTGGCAGACCGAGACTGGCGGCCACATGATTTCGCCCTTGCCGGGTGCCACCCCGCAGGTGCCGGGGTCCTGCACCTTGCCGCTGCCCGGGATCACCACGGCCATCGTCGACGAGACGGGCAACGACCTGCCCAACGGCAATGGCGGCATCCTGGTGGTCAAGCGTCCATGGCCATCGATGATCCGCACCATCTGGAACGATCCCGAGCGATTCAAGAAGAGTTATTTTCCGGAAGAGCTGGGTGGCAAGATCTATCTGGCAGGTGACGGTGCGGTGCGTAACAAGGAAACCGGCTATTTCACCATCACCGGTCGCATCGACGACGTGTTGAACGTCTCGGGTCACCGCATGGGCACGATGGAAATCGAATCGGCGCTGGTTGCCAACAGCCTGGTAGCGGAGGCCGCGGTGGTGGGCAAGCCGGACGACACGACGGGCGAATCGATCTGTGCCTTCGTGGTACTCAAGCGTCCACGTCCGACCGGGGACGAGGCCAAGCGGATCGCCAAGGAGTTGCGCGACTGGGTGGCCAAGGAGATCGGCCCGATTGCCAAGCCCAAGGAGATCCGTTTTGGCGACAACCTGCCCAAGACGCGCTCGGGCAAGATCATGCGGCGTTTGTTGCGGGTATTGGCCAAGGGCGAAGAGATCACCCAGGACATTTCCACGCTGGAAAACCCGGCCATCCTGGACCAGTTGAAGGAGGCGCAATAGGCAGTAGGGCGGGGGTGGGCCAGGCATCAGGACTGTGTCGCCCCGTCGGTTTTTGACAATTTCAAAAGCAAAAAGCTTTGATTCTTCAGAAACCTTGCTATAATCTGCGGCTTCGCTCAAAGCGGACCCGAATCCAGGAGAGGTGGATGAGTGGTTGAAGTCGCACGCCTGGAAAGCGTGTATAGGTTAATAACCTATCGGGGGTTCGAATCCCCCTCTCTCCGCCAAAACATAAATGCCCGCGCAAGCGGGCATTTTGTTTTTGTGGAGAGGAGTAAGCCGCCTGCGCGGCTTACGCGGGGGATTCGAAGGGATTCGCTTGC
>NZ_AKJA01000108.1 GCF_000282575.1 Herbaspirillum sp. YR522
TTCTCGCTCAGGCCGGCCATGCGCGCCTGCTGCCGCGGTACCAGCAACAGCAGCTGGCCCAGGCGCTGGTCGGCGTTGCCGACCAGTTGCGTCAGCAGCATCTGCATCTGCTGCATGATGGACTCGGCACTGGCGGCGTCGATCTGCGCCGTATCGACCCGCCATTCCAGCCGCAGCTCTTCGGTGAGCGTGGCCACGATGGTCAATGGGTAGTGCGTCTCTTCGCGGTTGTGCACCACCTCCAGGCGCAAGCCGCGGTCCTGCTCGGCCTGCAGCGCCAGGTCGAGCGGATAGTTCTCGAACACCAGGATACTGTCGAACAGCGCCTGGCCACCCTGCCCGGCCCAGGCCTGGATCTCGTAGAGCGGCGAGGTGTCGAATTCGCGCACGGCCAGGTTGGTGGCCTGCAATGCGTCGAGCAATTGCTGCACCGTCATCGCCGGGTGCAGCTGCGCCACGATGGGCACGGTATTGATGAACAATCCCAGCAGTTCGTCGGCGCCGTCCAGTTCGGTCGAGCGCCCGGCCACGGTGGCGCCGAACACCACCGCCGATTGCCGGCTGTAGCGGTGCAGCAGCAGGCTCCAGGCGGCCTGCACCAGGATATTGACGGTGCAGTGGCGCTCGCGGGCGAACGCCTGCAAGGCGGCCGTGGCCAGCACGTCCAGGTGGGCCACGCAGCTATGCTGCCCGGTCGCCGGCTGGCGCACCGGCGGCAGGCTGTTGACCAGGCTGACCGGCGCGGCCAGGCTCGCAAGCTGGGCACGCCAGAAGTCGGCAGCGGCGCCGCTGTCCTGCTGCTGCAACCAGCCGATATAGTCGCGATAGCGCAGGCCCGGCGTGGCCAGGGTAGACCCGCGATAGACCCGCAGCACTTCACCGATCAGCTGCTGCGTGCTCCAGCCATCGAGCAGTAGGTGGTGGCGGGTCCAGATCAGGTGATGCTGGTGGTCGCTGACCTGCACCAGCGTCAGGCGCATCAACGGCGGATACATCAGGTCCACGCCGCGCGCATGATCGGTGGCGGCCAGAGCCTCCAGGGCCGAATCGATATCGTTGCGCCCGCGCCAGTCGAGCCGCGCCAGCGACAGCGTGCAATCCCTGGCGACCCATTGCAATGGCCGCTGCGCATGTTCGATGAAGCCGCTGCGCAGGATGTCGTGGCGCGCCGCCACCTGCTGCCAGGCGGCCTGGAAACGCTCCGCATCCAGGCGATGCAGGTTGACCCGCAGCTGGTTCAGGTAGGCGCTGGCCTGGGGCGCCATCAGGGCATGGAAGAACATCCCCGATTGCATCGGCGAGAGCGGGTAGATATCCGTCACCCTGGCCGCGGGCAAGGTCTCCAGCACGGCGTCGAGCTGCGCCTGTGTCAGCCCGGCCAGCGGAAAATCCGACGGCGTGGCCGCGCCGGATACATCGGCGCAGTGGGCCAGCAGCGAGCGCAGGTTGCGCGCGAAATCCTGCAATAGCGCGGCAATCGCGGCCCCCTGGTGCAAGCTGCGGCAATAGACGCATTGCAGTTGCAGCCGGCCGTCCACCACCATGGCGTTCAATTCCAGCACGCTGCGCCGCTGGCTGGCGGGATCGCGCTCCTGCTCGGCCAGGGCGTCGCTGCGCGGCAACAGCTTCCACTGCGCGTCGGCTGGCCAGGCGTCGAAACGGCCCAGGTAGTTGAACGTGACCTGCGGCTGCACCGCCGGCCGATGGGCCTCCAGGCTGCGCCACAGCCCATGCCCCAGGCCGTTGCGCGGCACCTGGCGCAGTTGTTCCTTGATGCCCTTGATCAGGTCGCCCGCGGCGCTGCTGGAGACCACCAGTTGCACCGGGTACAAGGCGGTGAACCAGCCCACCGTGCGGCTCAGGTCCAATGGTTCGGCGCCCTCGCCGGGCAGCTCTTCGCGCCCGTGCCCCTCGACCTCGATCAGGATGCTTTCGCGCGCGGCCCACTCGCACAGCGTCTGGGCCGTCGCGGCCAGCAGCAGGTCGTTGATGCGGGTGCGATAGGCGGCATGCGCATCGCCCAGCAGGAACGCGGTGCAGACGCGGTCCAGCTCGATCTGCTCGCGCCCGGCGTTGCCGACCGTATTGGCGTCGCGGCGCCCCACCGTGGTGGCCGGCGTGCATGGCAGGTCGGGTTCGTCGATGGCGGCCAGGCGCTGCCAGTAGTCGCGTTCGGCCTGTGGCAGTTGTGGGGCGGCCTTGGCCAGGGCCTGCGCCCAGTGTCCGAAACCGGCGCCCGGGGCTGGCGGCACGCCACCTTCCAGCCGGGTCTGCAGGTCGTCGAGCAGGATGCGCCAGGACACCCCGTCGATCACCAGGTGATGCGCCACCAGCAGCAGCGTGGCCGTGGCCGAGCCTGGGGTATGCAGCCACAGCACGCGCCATAGCGGTCCCTGGGCCAGGTCCAGGCTGCGTTGCGCACGGGCGATGGCAAGGTCGTGCTGCGCCTGGTCCGGCACCTCGACGGCTTCGAAGCAGTCGTCCGGCTGCGCGGCGATGGTCTGGCGCCAGGCGCCATCCGGGCCCGGTGCGAACCGCAGTCGCAGTGCCTCGTGCTGGCCCGACAGCGCCATGACGGCGGCCCGTAGGGCGGCCACCGGCGTACTGGCCGGTCCTTGCAGCATCAGGCTCTGGTTCCAGTGCGCCGGTGCTGGCGCATGATGTGCGAAGAACCACTGCTGGACCGGCGTCAGCGGCAGCGCCTGTGGCGTGGCCGGCGCCGGGGCCAGCGGCGTGCCGCCGGCCCCGTCCAGGGCCACCGCCAGGGCTGCCAGCGCCGCCAGGTCCTGCGATTGCATCAATTGGCGCGGGGTGATGCGCCAGCCGCCCTTTTTCAGGCGGGCCACGATCTTGAGGGTGAGGATGGAGTCACCGCCGAGCGCGAAGAAATTGTCGTGGCGGCCGACCTGGGCCACGCCCAGCACTTCCTGCCAGACCTGCGCGATGGCGGCTTCGACCGCGCCCTGCGGCAACGCCTGGTCGGCCACCGGCCGGCTCTCGGCGATGGCCTGCGCCGTCGGCGCCGGCAAGGCGCGACGGTCGATCTTGCCATTGGCGTTGAGCGGCAAGGCGGCCAGCATCACGATATGGGCCGGCACCATGTAGTCGGGCAACGATGCCGCCAGCTGCGCGCGCAAACCGCTGGCTTCGACCTGGCCCACGACATAGGCGCACAACTGCATGCGGCCGTCGTCGGCCGGGCTGGCCAGCACCTCGGCCGCGCTGACGCCGGCCTGGGCACGCAACACGCTGGCGACTTCCTGCGGCTCGACCCGGTAACCGCGAATCTTGACCTGGTCGTCCACCCGTGCAAGAAACACCAGGCGCCCCTGCGCGTCGAGCCGAACCCTGTCACCGCTGCGATACAGGCGCTCGCCGCTGCCGCCGGGGTCGGCGATGAAACGCTCGGCCGTGGCCCCCGGGCGGCCCTGGTAGCCGCGCGCCAGCGCCACGCCACCCATGTAGAGCTCGCCGTCGGCGCCCGGCGGCACCGGGTTCAGGTCGGCATCCAGCACCAGCATTCGCAGGTTGGGCAACGGCAGGCCCAGCGCCACCGGCTGCTGCGTCGACAACGGCTGCGTGAGCACGCCGACGGTGGTTTCGGTCGGACCGTAATGATTGATCACACGGCACGCCGGGCTCAGCGCGGCGATCTGCGCCAGCAGGCTGGCGCTGGTGGTCTCGCCACCGAGCACCAGGGTATGGCGTGGCAGCACCTGGGCCGCCTCGGGCGCCTGCAACAATGCCTGCAGGTGACTGGGCACGATCTTGAGCACATCGATGGCGTGGGCCTGCATGGTGGCCGCGAACAGGGCCGGGTCGAAGGCGGCCTGGGCCGACAGCAGGTGCAGGCTGCGTCCGGAGCAGAGCGCGCCGAAGAAACCGGTGTGCCCGAGGTCGGCCGCCACCGTCGACACCATGCCCATGCTGCGCACCGACGGCGGCAGCTCGAGCCGGGCCAGTACCCCTTGTACGTAGTTGGCCAGGCCGCCGTGGGTCAGCACCACACCCTTGGGACGACCGGTCGACCCCGAGGTATAGATCAGGTAGGCCGCCTGGTGCGGGTGCGGTGGCCGCAAGAGCGCGTTGGCCGCCGGCCGCGGCTGGCTGGCCAAGGCCAGCGGCAGGCAGGCCGCCGGTGCGCCCGGCAGCCGGTGCAGGCGTTCGCCTTCGGCCGTGGCCAGCAGCAGCGTGATGCCGCTGTCGACCATCTGGTAGGCCAGCCGCTCATCGGGCAATTGCGGGTCCAGCGGGACGTAGCAGGCGCCCGCCTGCAGCGCGGCCAGCACGCCGATGACGAATTCGACCTGGCGCCCGCAGGCCACGCCGACCCGCGACTCGATGCCCACGCCCTGCTGCTGCAATCGGGCCGCCAGGTGGTCGACCTGCGCCTGCAGCTCGATCGCGCTCAGGGCATGCCGTTCGTCGGCCACGGCCAGCGCCTGGGGCTGCCTGGCCACCTGCTGGCGCCAGGCCGAGATCACGTCGGCCCAGGGCCATGCCTGCGGCTCGGCCGCCAGTGGTGCCTGCGCGCCCGGCCACGGCCATTGCGCCAGCGGCTGCCGCGGCTGGCCGGCGACGTGGTCGGCCAGCGCCACCAGCGCGGTGGCCAGGGCCTTGACTTCGTCGGCCAGGAACCGGGTCTGGGCATAGACCAGCACGCAATCGATGCCGTCGGCGCTGGCGCTGAAATCCAGGCTCAGGTCGAAGTGCGCCTGGCCACCGGACAGCTCCTCGAGGCGCATGGCCACGCCGCCCGCCTGCCATGGCGGCAGCGGCGCACGCTCGGTGCACTTGACCTGGCACAGCGGATGCACGTGCGGCATGCGTTCAGGTTGCAGGGCCTTGAGCACCATGTCGAACGACACGTCCTGGTGCTGCTGCGCCGCCAGCACCGTATCGCGTACCTGCCGCAGCAGCGCGTCGAAGCCCAGATGGCTGTCGAGGCGGGTACGCAATACCTGCAGGTTGATCAGGTAGCCGATCATCGACTGCGTCTGCGGCTGGCGCCGGTCGGCCATGGGCGATCCGATGCGCAGGTCGCTGCTGCCGCTGCTGCGGTAGAGCACGACATTGAGCAGCGCCAGCATGCCCATGTAGAGCGACACCCGTTGGTCGGCACACAGTTGCTTGAAGCGTTCGGCGGTGGACGGGTCCATCGAGAAGGCATGCCTGGCCTCCGGCATGGCGCCATCGGAGCCAGCCTGGCGACGGCCGTGGGGCAACGGCAACGGCGGGTGCTCGTCACCCAGCTGGGCGCGCCAGAAATCGAGCTGGCGCTGTTGTTCGGCAGGCCCCAGGCGTTCGCGCTGCCACAGCGCGTAGTCGGCGAACTGAACGGCGGGCGTGGCCGGGGCGGGCGCTTGCCCCTGGCTGCGGGCTGCATACAGCGCGCTCAACTGCCCCATGAGGATCGGCAGCGACCAGCCGTCGCCGGCGATGTGGTGCAGCGACAGGCCCAGCAGATGGCGCCGGGGCGAGCAGCGCACCAGCAGCGAGCGCAGCGGGATGTCGCGCGCCAGCGCAAACGGTGCCTGGGCAAGATCGTGCAGCCATTGGCGCGCCAGGTGCTCATCGCCTGCTACGTCGCGCACCTCCCCCAGCACCCCGGTGATGCCGGCCAGCGCCAGTTGGCGCGGTTCGCCATCGGGTTGCTGCAGATAGATGGTGCGCAGGATCGCATGGCGTGCCACCAGGTCATCGATGGCCTGTGCCATGGCGACGGCGTCGAGATCGCCTTCCAGGTGCAGCACGCCCGGCATGTTGTAGGCCGGGCTGTCGGGATCGAGTTGCCAGGTGGTCCACAGCGAATGCTGGGCCGGCGACAGCGGCAGCGGCCCCTGGCGTTGGGCCTGGGTCAGCATGCCGATGCCCGCGCCGGCGGACACCGGCGCGGCGGCGGCGAGCGCCTCGCGCACCGACTGCGCCAGCTCGCGCAGATGCGGCCGCTCGAACAACAGGCGCACCGGAAAATCGATTTTCCAATGCTCGCCGATGGCGCCGGCCAGTTGTACGGCTTTCAGGGAGTTGCCGCCCTGGCGGAAGAAATGCGCCTCGCCACTGGTCGGTGCGATCTGCATGACGCGCTGCCAGAGGGACCGCAACTCGAGCTCGATGGCGTCGGCCGGCGCCGCCTCGGCCGGGGCCGCCGGCGCGGGGGCATGGGTGGTCAAGGTGCCGAAGGCATGGACGGCATAGGCGTCCAGGGTCGCCGCCAACCAGCCCGCGCGGCAGGCGCTACGCTGCAGCTTGCCGCTGGAGGTCTTGGGCAGCGCGCCGGGATTGAGCAGCACGATCACGCTGGCGGCCTCGGCGCAACTGTGTGCGATGCTTTCCTGCAGGCTCTCGACGAGCACCTGCGGCGGCACCATCTTTTGCACGCTGCGCGACACTTCCAGCGCCACGCCGATGCCTTCGATGCCCTGCGGATGGTGTGCGGGCGGCACCGAGAACGCGGCCACGCGGCCCTTGCGAACCAGCTCGACCTCGTTCTCGATGGCGCGCTCGATGTCCTGCGGATAGAGGTTCTGCCCGCGCACGATGATCATGTCCTTGCTGCGGCCGGTGACGAACAGTTCGCCGCCGTCCACGAAACCGAGGTCGCCGGTGCGCAGCCAGCGTTGGCCGTGGTCACTGACGAATGTGGTGGCGCTGTCCTGTGCGCGCTGCCAATAGCCGGCCGCGATGCTGGGACCGGCGGCCCAGATCTCGCCTACCTGCCCCGGCGGCAAGGCCTCGCCACTGGCGGGGTCGGCAATGCGCAACTGGTGCCCGGATGGCGACACGCCGCAGGCCACCAGCTTGACCGCCTCGCCGTCGGTTGCCGATGCGGCCTGGCCGCGCCGCAGCGCTTCGCCGTCGAAGGCCGCCACCCGCATGCCTGACCCGCGCTGGCCGCCCGTCACCAGCAGGGTCGATTCGGCCAGCCCATAGCAGGGATAGACCGCATCGCGCGAGAAACCGACCGCGCCGAAGCGCTCGATGAAGTCGCCCAGCGTGTCGTGGCGCACCGGTTCGGCGCCCGAAAAGGCCACCCGCCAATGCGACAGGTCGAGCCCGGCGCTGCGCTCACCGCCGATCCGGTCGACGCACAGCCGATAGGCGAAGTCGGGCCCGCCGCTGATGGTGCCGCGATGACGCGACAAGGCCTGCAGCCAGCGCAGCGGGCGCTCCAGGAAGAATGCCGGCGACATCAGCACCACCGGTATGCCGCGATACAGCGGTTGCAGCAGGCCACCGATGAGACCCATGTCGTGGTACAGCGGCAACCAGCTGACGAAGGTGTCGTCGCCGCGCACGCCCAGGCGTTCGGCAATGGCCGCCTCGTTGGCCATCAGGTTGGCATGGGTGACCATCACGCCCTTGGGGGCCGAGGTCGAGCCCGAGGTGTATTGCAGGAAGGCGATGTCATCGGCGGCGATGCGATGCGGCAACGGCGCGCCGGCCGGATGGTCTGCGTCGACCGCCACCAGCGCCGCGGCGCCGGCCAAGGGCGTGTCGTCGGCCAGCAGCGCCGCCTGCGTGGCCTGCGTCACCAGCCAGCAACTGGCGCCGGCGTCCTCGGCGATGCCGGTCAGGCGCTGCAGGTGCTGGCCGCGTACCGATTCGGGCCGGTGCAGCGGCACCGCGATGAGGCCCACCGCCAGGCAGGCGAAGAAGCCGACCACGTAGTGGATATCGTTGTCCAGCAGCAGCAGCGCCCGTTCGCCCGGGGCATGGCGCCGTTGCAGGTGGCACGCCAGCGCATCGATGCGGGCGAGCAGTTCGGCATAGCTGAACTGCTGCTCGCCGCCGGCATCGACCGTGACCAGGGCCTTGTCATGCGGGCGCGTGTGCGCCAGCTGGTTCAGGCGCAGCACCATGTTGTCTGCACCAGCGTCGAATGCGGCGGAGGTCGTCATTGCGTTCCGATCAAGTTGGAAGTTCATGTCAGGTTGCCGTGCGAGCGGGCCATCGCCACCACCACCTTGCGCGCGCCCGAAAAAGGCGTGCGGGCATGGGCCACGAGCATGTTGTCGAGCATCAGTACGTCACCCGCCTGCCAGGGAAAGATCACGGTCTGCTGCGCCAGCACCGCCCGCACCTGTTCCAGCGTGGCGTCGTCGATGACGCTGCCGTCGGCCCAGCAGACGTTGCGCGGCAGGTTGTCCTGCCCCACCAGTTCGATCAGCGAAGCCCTCACTTCCGGCGCCAGGTTGGACGCATGGAACAGGTGCGCCTGGTTGAACCACACCATCTCGCCGGTGACCGGATGCCGTTCCACCCCCTGGCAATGCTGGCGGGTGCGCAGGCCGTCGTCGTCCAGCCATTGCCATTGGATATGATTGCGCCGGCAGAAGGCCTCGACCTCGTCGCGCCGCTGCACGCCGAACACCTCCTGCCAGGGCAGGTCGAAATCGGCGCTGTAGTTGCGCACGTATTGCAGGCCTTGGGCGAAGCGCTCGCGTATCGCCGCCGGCATGCGCTGGTAGATGGCGCGGCTGTCGGCAATCGGTGTCTCGCCGCCCACCGGCGCGGCCGTGACGCAGTGAAACCAGATCCGCATCGGCCATTCGCGCGTATAGGCCTGCTCGTTGTGCAGCGGGATATGCTGGTGCGCCGGATATTCGGTCGAGGTGTAGACGCCACCGGCCACCGCCGAGCGCGGCGTGGAAGCGAATTCGTAGCGCAGCAACGGGTCGCCGAAGGACGCTGCGAATTGCTGGAAGTCGGCCACCGCCGGCACCTGGTACCCCCGCAGCAGCACCCCACCAGTGCTCGCCAGGTGGTGTTCGATCTGCGTGGCCAGGCCAGGCCCGGCCTGTTCCAGCGACAGCCCCTCGTGCGGCGCCTGGAGCAGCACCGGCAAGGCGGGCGAGGCGGTGCCGGCGCCCGGAATGCGGGCGGTCGTCGCCGGTGGCTGCAATAAGGTATCGGTCGTCAAGTCAACATCTCCGTCATCACGGTTGAATCCAGGCCAGGGCGGCGGCGTAGCCGGGAAGTGTTTCGAGTCGGTGTGCCTGCACCTGCGGCCAGTCAGGCCGGCCATGCATCACGGTGTAGCGGCCATCGTCGTGCGGACATACCTCCAGCGTGTGCAGGTGTCGGGCAATACCCAGGCCCAGCGCCTTGAGCGCGGCCTCCTTGCCGACCCAGCGTTGCAGGAAGCCCTCCGCGTCGAGGCGGCCCGCCCTTTCCCGCTCGCGCGGCCCCAGCATCTGCGCCGCCATGGCGTCGAGCTCGTCGGCGGCCAGCACGCGCCCGGCGCTTTCGATATCGATCCCGACCTGCAGGCCGTCGGCCAGCGCCAGCAGCCCCGCCTGCCCCGCATGCGACTGGTTGAAGGCGGGGCCGCCGGGCGTGGCCAGGCATGGCTTGCCATAGGCGTTGCTGGCCAGGCGCACGCACTGCGGGGCACAACCCAGGCGACTGGCCAGCAAGTGGCGCAGCGCCACCCGCATCTCGCCGTAGCGCACCCGATCCTGCAGATGGCGATAGCGGGCGGCATGCACCAGTTCGTCCTGGCTCAGGCAGTGCCAGTCACGCGTGGCGATGGGCTGCGTAAAGTCGAAGTCGACCTGCCACAGCGCGATCTGTGGCGGTGCCTGTTCAGGCGTTGCCAAGCGCCTCGGCAACGGGCGACTCCTCGAGGCGGTGGCGGTGATAGCGCGCCAGGTAGTGCGCAATGCGGTCCATCAACGCCTGCTGCTGCGACTGGAGGTAGAAGTGCCCGCCTGCAAACCAATCGACCGTCACGGCGGCCGTGCTTTCGTGCTGCCATGCCTGCAAGGCCGCAGCCGGCACGGCGTCGTCGACGCCGCCGAACACATGCACCGGCAGGCGCAGCGGCCCCGGCTCGGGCTGGAACGATGTGCAGACGCGGTAATCGGCACGCAGCACCGGCAGCACCAGCGCCATCAGTTCGGGGCAGTCGAACACCTCGTCGGCGGTACCGCCCTGGCGTCGCAACGACGCCACCAGCGCCGGGTCGGAGTCGTCCGGCGGCGACCATTGGCGCGCCGCGGGCGCCGCGCAGGCCGATACCAGCAGCGCACTGGGCGCACGCACCTGGCATGCCGCCAGGCGCCGTGCGACCCCCTGTGCCAGCAGGCCACCCATGCTGTGGCCGAAGATCGCATAGGGGGTGTCGATGCCGGCCACGGCGCAAGACAGTTCCCGGGCCAGCAATGCAGCCAGTTGGGCATAGTCCTGCAGCAACGGCTCGCCGATACGACGTCCGCGCCCCGGCAGTTCCAGCACGCGCAGATCCACATTGGGGCCGAGCGCGGCGCCCCACGGAAAATACAGGCTGGCGCTGCCGCCGGCACAGGGGATGCAGAACAGCGTGATCATGGGCGAAGCCGTCACCGGTCGATCATTGGCGCGGGGCGTTGGCGGCCTGCTGCTGCATGAATTCACGCAGGCTGCGCGGGCGCATGTCGACCCACACGCTCTCGATGTGTTGCAGGCAGTGGGCGCGGTTGCCGCTCACGCCGGTGTCACGCCAGCCGCCCGGCACCGACTTGTAGTCGGGCCATAAGGAGTATTGTTCCTCGTGATTGACCAGCACCCGGAAGTTGGTGTCGTCGCGATCGAAACTCATCTGCTTGCCTCTTTGTCTTGGAGACGCCACGCAGCGAAATCGCCGGGCGCCAGGTTTCGTAACAGCATATTCAAATGCGAATCACTCTTGATAACCTGACGAATCGGTGAAGCGCAAATTTAGTCTTTCGCGCAGCTTTTTTTCAGCTCATATGCTTGCGACAACAATCCATGGCGTCGCGGATCATGAAGTTCACCAGCGTGGTCGACACGCCAAGCTCTTCGGCCACTTCGCGTTGGGTGCAGCCATCGAGGCGATGCAATTCGAAGGCGCGGCGGGTGCGCGCCGGCAAGGTCAGCAGGTCGGAGGCGATCAGCGACAGGGTCTGGCGCGAGATGACGTCGCTCTCTGGCGTAGCCGGCCCGGATACCACATGTGCGCCCTCCTCCTCGTCGCCGAAGACGATCGACTCCATCGACATGCGCCGATGACGATCGATGGCCAGGTTGCGTACCACCTGGAACAGGAAAGCCATCGGCTGGCGAATCTCGAAGGTCGGTGCCACCTCGGCGATCTTGAACCAGGCGTCCTGGATGACGTCTTCGGCGCGCTGGCGACATCCCAGTATGCGGGTGGCAGCGTCGCGCAACTGCGACCGGCTGGCGATGAATTCGCTGCACAAATCAACCCGTGGATGCTGATCTGACAACACGTTCTCCTTGTCCGATACCACCGGCCTGCACTGACCCTGTCGTTCTTCCCGTACATCGCCCGACGAGCGGGCCATGGCAGATCAGTTACATTGCCTGTTTGATATCTGGTTAAGCCAACAATTAGCCGCCAGCGCCCCGGCATTGGATGGGCGTGGCGCGACCCCGCCCGGAGGCGGAAATCTTCTGGTATTGATGAGTTGGCTGGCGGACGGCCGCAAGACGTTCGGTGTCGGGCTGGTGTCCGTGGCTGTATTGCTTTTCTTGTCGCTGCTTGCTGTGGTGCATCACATGCCATGACAGGCATGTAGTGAGTTTTTATTATTTTCTCAGACAACGATAATAACAAGAATCATTATCAATAGTAAGTACTAATTGTTATAAGCAAATGACATCGGGTCGTGTTCGTGATTGCGCCGGAGATCACAAGGGTCGCAGCCATGGATAATCGTGCTCCTTCAGAACCAGTGATTGGCCTCCTTGAGGTCATTGCGCATCTCCTTGAAGCAATGATCGGTCCATTCGCTGCGGCTGACCTCATTGCGCCGCATCAGGACCACCTTGCGCTTCAAGGTCGGCTGGCGCAACGGTGCCACGTGCAGGCTGTCGTCGCGCAGGTAGCTGGTATACAGGCTGGGCATGACGCCGATGGCGATGCCGGCGCGCACCACGCCATACAACGATTCGCTATGCACCACCTGGTAGCGGCGCGACGCCGCCAGGCCATGTTGCATCATCGCCGCCGAGGCGAACTCCCAGATGCTGCCCTGGGTGAACATGACGATCTCCTCGCCCGTCATCTGCCGCCATTGCACTTCCTTGGCACCGGCCAGCGGGTGGCTGCGGGGCACGATCAGTACCAGCTCGTCCTCGAACAGGGCCACCGTGTCCAGCGCGGTCACATCGGTGGGCTTGATGCCCACGCAAAAATCCAGCTTGCCCGAATGCAACGCCGCCAACAGGGCGTCGTTGGGCATGTCCTGTAGCAAAATCTCCACATGTTCGGCATGCGCGCGGTTGTACCGTGCGATCACCGCCGCCGTCAGGGTCACCGCCGAGGGGATGGCGCCGATGCGGATCCGGTGGCGCCCGGTACCGATGGCGTGCTCGATGTCGCCGAAGGTATTGGCGGCGGTGTTGAGCAGGTGACGGGCGTATTCGAGCACCACGGCGCCCTGCGCGGTCAGGCTGATCTGGTGCGTGGTGCGGTCGAAAAGCCTGATGCCAAGCTGGTTTTCGAGCTGCTTGATGGATGCGCTCAGCGCCGGCTGGGTCACCGCCAGTTCGTCGGCGGCACGGCTGAAACTGTTGGTCGAGGCCAGCGTCGCCAGCGCCTGCAGGTGGCGCAAGGTGACTTTTTGATTGAGCTTGATCATGTCGCGGCAGCTTCGTCCCCGTTCCCGGGGCCTGGTTTTATAAGTTTGTTTTATGAAATTATAAATATAAACAAATTATATTATTTAAGCACTTGCCCTATTCTCCCCCCCGATAGCAGTTTTCGACAATCTGAGCCGGCCGCAAGGCCGCAATCGAGGGGGATGGAATGAAACAATGGATGATTGGCGCCGTGGCGATCCCGGCATTGATGGCAGGCGCGCAGGCGCAGGCACAAAGCAAGTTCGAGATCTATGGCCTGATCTCCGGTGGCGTCGGCTACCTGACCAACCAGGGCGGCCCGCATAACTTCGAGGCGCTGTCGGGCACCAACCAGAACCCGCGTATCGGCTTTCGTGGCCAGGAAGACCTGGGCGGCGGTACCCGCGCCATCATGAACCTGGAAAACGGTTTCAACATGATGACCGGCGGCGCGTCGCAGAACGGCCGCCTGTTCGGTCGCCTGTCCTACGTGGGCCTGTCGAGCAACTCGATGGGTACCCTGACCCTGGGGCGCCAGTACGAAGCGGTCAAGGACTACCTGGGCCCGGTGGTCATCGCCAGCAACGGCGTGCATATCGGCGACAACGACAACGGCTACAACAACCTGCGTGTGCAGAACTCGGTCAAGTACATCAGCCCCAGCTTCGGCAATTTCAACGTCACCGCGCTGTACGGCTTTGGCGAAGCCGCCGGCGACGCCAGCATCAACCGCGTCATGAGTATCGGTTCCGGCTACAAGGGGGGCGACTTCCGCTGGGCGGTGGCCTACACCCAGATGGACACCCCCAACAGCAGCCGCAGCCCCGATGGCGCGATGAGCAACGACTACGCCAGCTCGCTGCTGATCTTCAACAAGAGCCTGGTCAGCTCGGCAGGCGTGCGCCGCCAGCGTATCGCCGGCACCGGTGGCTTCTACACCGTGGGCAAGACCGACTTCGGCGCCATGTACAGCAACGTGCGCTACGAATACCTGGACAACACCAAGCTGACGCTGCAGAACTTCGACTTGAACCTGGTCAACCACTTCACGCCGGCGCTGAACCTGGGCGCGTCGTATTTCTATACCGTGGGCAAGTACGACACCGTCAACAAGAAGCCCAAGTGGCACCAGATCAACCTGCAGGCCGATTACTTCCTGTCCAAGCGCACCGACGTGGCCATCACCTACAGCTACCAGATGGCTGCCGGCGACGCCACCAACGCCACCATCTTCGGCTTCCCGTCCTCCAGCGACAAGAAGCAGGCAGTGCTGATGCTGGGCATGCGCCACGTGTTCTAAGACCTTGCGGCAACGGGCCTGCCTTGGCGAGCAGGCCTAGAATAGCGACTTTTGCACCCTGTCTTAGCAAGTAACGAGGATCACCATGTTCAACAAAGCAAGCCTGTCCACCCTCGCCGCCCTGTTCGGCGCCGGCCTGATGTCGTTGGCGGCGCCCGCGCATGCCGACAAGCGCACCCTGGTGCTGTCGGCCTATCCGATCGCCCAGCCACTGTTCAACAAGCTGGTCTACGCGCCATTCAAGGAAAAATGCGGCTGCGAGATCGTGGTCGAGACCGGCAACAACGCCGACCGCATCGCCAAGCTCGAGGCGCGCCGCGCCAACCCGGTGGTCGACCTGGTGCTGCTGTCGGACTTCGGCATGCTCGAGGCCGCCCGCAAGGGCCTGGTGCAACCGCTGGACTACGGCAAGTTGCACAACTATGGCCAGATCTATCCGTTTGCGCGCAATCCCATCGGTGGCAACTACGCCGTCGGCTACACCATCTATTCGGTCGGCATGGTCTATCGCACCGACAAGATCAAGTCGCTGACCTCCTGGAAGGACCTGTGGAGCGCCGATATGAAGGGGCGCATCGCGCTGCCCGACGTCAGCACCACGCAGGGGCCGCTGGCGCTGCAGATGGCCGACATCGCCTGGGGCGGTCGTGGCGACGACTTTGCCACCGGCATGCAGAAGATCCTGGCCATCAAGAACAACGTGGTGACTTTCTCCAAGAACAGCGCGCAGTTGTCGTCGCTGTTCGCCCAGGACGAGATCTGGGCCGCGCCGGTGGCACGCTTCACCTGGGCCCAGCTGATGAAGACCGGCATGCCGCTGAAATGGAGCATTCCGGCCGAGGGCCAGGCCGCCGGCATGAACGTGATGGGCATCGTGGCCAAGTCGAAGAACGCCGACCTGGCCTACCAGCTGATGGACTTCTGGCTGTCCAGGGAAGTCCAGACCGCGCTGGCCATGGAACTGGTCGATTCGCCCGTCAATACCCAGGTGGTGCTGCCCAAGGACCGCGCCGAATTCAACACCTACGGCGGCGAGCACATCGCCTCGCTCAAGTTCGTCAAGCCCGAGACCCTGCTCAAGCACCGTTCGGACTGGCTGGCGCAATGGAACAAGGGCATCAGCAAGTAAGGCCAGGCCCGACCCCCGATGAAGATGATTGCAACCCATAAACAAAGGCTGGGCGTCATGCTGGTGGCGCCGGCCCTGATCTTTACCATCGTCTGCTTCCTGCTGCCGGTGGCGGCGCTGCTGGTCGAGGCGTTTCGCGTCGGCGGCGCCGACAGCATCGACGGCGGTGCGGTGCACTGGAGCCTGGAGCGCTTCGCCAGCTTCTTCGCCGATCCGCTGAACCGCCAGGTCTTCATGCGCACCTTGCGCATCGCGATCCTGGTGACGCTGTTTTCGGCCCTGCTGGCCTATCCCGCTGCGCAAGCCATCGTGCGGGTCTCGCCGCGCTGGCGCGGGCTGGTGCTGGGCATGATGATCCTGCCGCTGATGGTGTCGCCGATTGCGCGCACCTATGCCTGGATCGTGCTGTTCGGACGCAACGGCGCAGTCAATGCGGCATTGCTGCACCTGGGGCTGGCCGACGAGCCGCAGCGCCTGCTGTTTTCGGAAATGGCGGTGTTCGTCGGGCTGCTGCAGCTGCTGTTGCCGCTGATGCTGATGTCGCTGGTGAGTTCGATGGAAAACATCTCGCGCGATGTCACGCTGGCCGCGTCCACGCTGGGCGCCAATGCCTGGCAGGTATTTTGCCGCGTGACCCTGCCGCTGACCCAGGAAGGCCTGATCGTCGGCGGCACCCTGGTATTTACCGGTTGCGTCACCGCCTACGTCACGCCAGCCCTGTTGGGCGGGCCCAAGGTGCTGATGCTGGAAACCCTGCTCTACCAGAAGGTCAGCGTCGAGAGCGACTTCGGCAGCGCCAACGTGATTGCCGTCATCCTGGTGGCGATGACCCTGGCGGTCAATGCCGGATTGAAACGTATTGCCGCGGCACGGAGTTCCAAATGAAACAAGGTGTGTTTTCACGTGCCATGCTGTGGCTGGTCATGCTGTTCTTGCTGGGTCCTTTCCTGATCGTGTTCCTGGCCGGCTTCAGCGGTGGCGAGACGCTGGTATTCCCGCCGCCCTCCTACTCGCTGCGCTGGATCATCGACGTGCTGGCCACCGACGAATTCCAGCGCGCCTTCTCGACCAGCCTGCAGATCGGCCTGCTGGCCACGGTGATCGCATTGCTGCTGGGCGTGCCGGTGGCCTACGCCATGTCGCGCATGCCGCCGCCGGGCATGGCCGTGATCAAGCAGGTGCTGACCTCGCCGTTGATCATCCCGGCCATGCTGGTCGGCCTGGGCCTGCTGCGCCACTTCGTGCTGCTGGTCGACGCCCCGGTGTTCATGGGCTTGCTGGTGGGCCACGTTGGGCTGCTCACGCCCTACGCGGTACGGGTGGTGTATTCGAGCCTGGTCAACCTGCGGGTCGATATCGAGGAAGCGGCCATCACGCTGGGCGCCTCGCGCGCGCAGACCTTCTTCATGGTGGTGCTGCCCAATATCCGCAGCGCCGTGATCGCCGCTTTCTTCCTGGCCTTCGTGACCTCGTTCAACCAGGTGCCGGTGTCGCTGTTCCTGACCGGGCCGGGCATCAGCACCTTGCCCATCGAAATGCTGGGCCATATGGAAAACAGCTTCGATCCATCGATCGCGGCGCTGTCGACGCTGCTGGTGCTGTTTACGATGGCGTTCGTGCTGCTGACCGAAAAGGTGCTGGGCATCTCCAAATACATGTGACATGAGCAAGCGATGAATTATTTGACTTTGCAACAACTGGCGCTGGGCTACGGCAACAGCAAGACCGCCGTCGAAGCACTGGACCTGGAGGTGCGCCAGGGCGAGCTGATCTCGTTGCTGGGCCCGAGCGGCTGCGGCAAGACCACCACCATGCGTGCCATCGCCGGCCTCATCGAGCTGCGCGCCGGCCGCATCACGCTGGACGGCCGCGATATCAGCCGGGTGCCGCCCAACAAGCGCAACATCGGCCTGGTGTTCCAGTCGTATGCGCTGTTTCCGCACTTGAACGTATTCGACAACGTGGCCTTCGGCCTGCGCCTGCGTCGTGTACCGGCACCGGAACTGCGCAGCCGCGTGGCCAAGGTGATCGACGCGGTCGGCCTGAGCGGCTTCGAGGATCGCCTGCCGGCGCAGATGTCCGGTGGCCAGCAGCAGCGCGTGGCGCTGGCGCGCGCCATCGTGATCGAACCCAAGCTGCTGTTGCTGGACGAGCCGCTGTCGAACCTGGACGCCAAGCTGCGGGTGCAGATGCGCGCCGAGTTGCGCCGCATCCAGCGCGAACTGGGCATCACCATGCTGTATGTGACCCACGACCAGGAAGAAGCGCTGGCGATGTCCGACCGCATCGTGGTCATGAATGGCGGCAGGATCGAGCAGCTCGACACCCCCGAGACGCTCTACAACGCGCCCCGCACGCGCTTCGTGGCCCATTTCATGGGGTTCGAGAACCTGTTCGATTATCGCCAGGGCCAACTGCTGGGCAATGGCCAGGCGCTGGCTTGCGCCCCGCTGCCCGCGGGCACCGCCTGCGCGGCCTGGCGGCCGGAACAGGTCGACGTGGGCCAAGGCCCTTATGGCGGCACGGTGCTGTCGCGCGGCTTCCTGGGCGACCGGGTCGAATACCTGCTCGACACCGCCATCGGCCAGGTCAAGGGCACCGCGGCCGCGGCCGCTGCCGTGGCCCGCGAAGGCGATACGGTTGCCTTCAGCCTGCCGCCGGAACGCGCCCTGCTGCTGCCGGCCTGAACCCTCACAAGAACAACAGGAACGACCCATGTACAAGATCTGGCTTGATACCGATCCCGGCTTTGACGACTGGCTGGCCATGCTGCTGTTGTCGGCCAATCTCGACGTGACCTGGCTGGGCGTGTCGGTGGTGGCCGGCAATGCGCCGCTGGCCGCCACCTACGAAAACGCACTGCGCATCAAGAAGCACTATCACCTGGACGTGCCGGTCTATCCCGGCTGCGACAAGCCGCTGGCGGCCAAGGTCGAGACCGCACAGGAGATCCTGGGCGCCAGTGGCATGAGCACCACCGGCGAAGCCTTGCCCGGGGTCGATATCGCCCAGCTGGAAGCCGAGCAACTGGCGCGCCAGCAACGCCAACCGATGCCGCATGCGGTGGACGCATTGATCGAGGCGATCCGCGCCAACCCGGGCCAGGTCACGCTCATGTGCATCGCACCCCTGACCAATATCGCGGTGGCGCTGCAGCGCGCGCCGGAGATTGCGCCGATGATCAAGGAAATCATCCTCATGGGTGGTTCGGCCGACCAGGGCAACCATACGGCGGCGGCCGAGTTCAACATCTACGCCGACCCCGAGGCGGCCGACATCGTCTTCAACGCCGGCATCCCCTTGCGCATGTTCGGGCTCAACCTGTGCCGCCAGTTGCTGGTGACCAGCGCCGAGGTGCAGCAGGTGCGTGCGCTCGGTACGCTGCGCGCCAAGTGGCTGGCCGGTTACTTCGAGGCCTACCTGCGCATTCGCAGCGCGGACGGTTCGGTGCCCATGCCGATGTACGACCCGGCCGTGGCGATCTGGCTCAAGCGCCCCGAGCTATTCAGCTTCGAGCCGGCGCGGGTCGATATCGAACTGGCGGGACGCCTGACGCGTGGCATGACCGTGTGTGAATTCCGCGTGCCGCGCCGGGCCCAGGCCAATGCCCAGGTCGCCATGACCGTCGATGGCCCGCGCGCCATGCAATGCATGATGCAGGAACTGCTCGGCACGCTCTCTTGAGCGGCTGCCCCCAATCGCTAGAGAATCTATGACCTCACTTGAACAAGCGCCGGCCACTGGCCTGACGCTGGAACAGTTCGTCCACGCCCTGCCCAAGGTGGAGCTGCATTGCCACCTGTTCGGCACGGTACGCAAGCAGACCTTCATCGATCTGTGCCAGGCAGCGGGCAACCCGATCGCGCGCGACGAGATCGAGGCCTTCTATACCCGCGGCGAGAAACCGGTGGGCGTGCTGCGGGTGCTGCGCGCGCTGGACGCGCAGTTGATACGCACGCCTCAGGACCTCTACCGCATCACCTACGAATATTTGCAGGACGTACGCGCCCATGGCGTGCTGTATGCCGAATTCTTCTGGAACCCGACCGGCACGGTGCGGGTGTCGGGGATTGCCTACGACCGTGCCCAGGACGCCATCGTGGCCGCCATCCGCGATGCCGGGCGCGACTTCGACGTGATCGGCCGGCTGGTTCCCAGCATCGACCGCGAAGCCAGCCCGGACGAGGCGCTGGCGATGGTGCAATGGATGTGCGACCACCGGCTGCCGGAAGTCATCGGCATCGGCATGGACTACCGCGAGAACGATCGTCCGCCCGAGCTGTTCGAGCAGGCCTATCGCTGCGCCCGCGAAGCCGGATTCAGGCTGACCGCGCACGCCGGCGAATTCGGCATGCCCTGGAACAACGTCGAGACCGCCATCGACCGCTTGCACGTCGACCGCGTCGACCACGGCTACACCATCGTCGACAACCCGGCCTTGCTGCAGCGCTGCATCGAGCGCGACATGATCTTTACCGTGGTGCCGACCAACTCCTACTACCTGCGCACGCTGGCCCCCGAGCGCTGGGCACTGGATCACCCGATCCGGCAGATGGTGGCGGCCGGCCTGCGGGTGCATCCCAATACCGATGACCCCACCCTGCACCTGGTCACGCCCACGGCGGCCTGGCTGATGATGCTGCAGTTCGGGCTCGATGTGGACGCCTTGCGCCACTGCATGCTCAACGGCCTGGATGCGGCGTGGATCGACGACGACCTGCGCGGCCGCTGGCGCCGGGAATGGTCGGCCCAGTTCGATGCCCTGCGCTTGCGCCTGCGCGGCTGAGCGCCCCCAGAAAAAAGAGCAAGCTGCATGGCTTGCTCTTTTTTTTTGGGGGCGCGGTGCGTGGATGAGTTCAGAACACCACGCCCGAGCCCAGGATGATGTTGGCGTAGGGCGTACATTCGCCGCTGCGGATCACCGCCCGGGCGCGACCGGTGAGACGCTTGAAATCCTCATGCGGGACGTGCCGTGCGCCCGGCAACGCCAGCGCCGCGATCTGCGCGGCCAGGGCCGGACTGCGCTCGGCCAGTTCCTGTGCCAGCACATGCTGTTCGACCTCCAATTCGCTCAATACCGCACCTAGCACCTGCATGAAGCCGGGCACGCCGCGCATGAGCGCCAGGTCGATCACCGGCACCCCCGGCGGCACCGGCAAGCCGACGTCGCCGATGACCAGGGTATCGCCATGGCCCATGGAGGCGATGACTTGCGAGAGGGCGGCGTTGAGCAAGGTGGTCTTCTTCATGATGGTCCTTCGCGGTCAATCGATCAATTCGCCATGCCCACTTCGTCGCGCCGCGGGATGGACGTCTGGGCGCCCTCGCGCGTGACGCTGATGGCCGCCGCGGCCTGGCCGTAGGCGATGGCGTCGAACTCGTCGCGTCCAGCCTCGAGTGCGGCGATGAAGCCGCCGATGAAGGTGTCGCCGGCGGCGGTGGTATCGACCGCCTTGACCTGCTGGGCCGGCAGGTGGCGCGCGCCGACCCGTTCGAAGTCGCCATGGACGCCCTTCTCGCCCAGCGTCACCACCACGTTGCGGGCACCGTGCCGGCGCAACTCGCCGGCCAGCATGGCAATGTCGTCGGACTGCTGCCCGGCCAGCATCGCCGCCTCGATCTCGTTGAGGATCAGGTAGTCGACCTTGGACAGCACGCTGGCCGGCAAGGACTGCGCCGGCGCCGGGTTGAGCACCACGGTCTTGCCCATCGCATGGGCCATCTCGATGGCATGGATCACCACCGGGATCGGTACTTCCAGTTGCAGCAGCACGATCGAGGCCGCGCCGATCAGTTCGCGCGCCTGCTCCAGGTGCTCGATGGCCAGCCGCCCATTGGCGCCCGCGGCCAGCACGATACTGTTCTGGGCGCGCTCGTCGACCAGGATGGAGGCAATGCCGGTGGCTTCGTTGGCGATGTCGGTAATGTGACGGTCGTCGATGCCGTTGGCCACGATGGAGGCGCGCATCTGGGCCCCGAAGGCGTCGTCGCCCAGGCACGCGACCATGGCCACGGCCGTGTCGGGACGCGCCAGGCGGGCGCAGGCCACGGCCTGGTTGGCGCCCTTGCCGCCGGGGATGGTCATGAACTTGCCGCCGGCCAGGGTTTCGCCGGGCATGGGCATGCGCGGTACGCGCAAGACCAGGTCCATGTTGATGCTGCCGATAATGACGATCATGGGTTCCTATGCATTCAAGAATGGGGCGGTCGAGCCGCGGATCTGCAATTGTGGCGCGACCGTTTCACGGCGTATCGGGCGCTTGGGGTCGGCAATGCGTTGCAGCAGGCATTGCGCGGTGAGCTCGCCCAGCTGGCGGGTGTTCTGCGCCACCGTGGTCAATGGCGGATGCACGAACTGGGCCAGCTCGATATCGTCGAAACCGACTACCGACAGCGCGCCCGGCACGGCGATGCCCAGTTCGCCGGCCGCACGCAGCACGCCGATGGCCATCAGGTCGTTGCAGCAGAAGATGGCGTCCGGGCGCGCATCGGCCTGCAGCAACTGCATCCCGGCCCGATAGCCGCCACCGCTGGTGAAGTCGGCATGCAGCAGCGCCTGCGGCGGCAAGTCGCATCCCGACTGTTGCAGCGTGTGGCGAAAGGCGCCGACCCGCTGCTCGGACAAGGCCAGTCCGGCCGGCCCGGCAATGCAGGCCAGGCGCCGGTGACCCAGCGCCAGCAGGTGCGCCGCGGCCAGTTCGCCGCCCAGCGCATTGTCGGTGCTGACCAGGTCGATGCCGAGCTGGGTCGGGGCGCGGTCCAGCAGCACCGTGGGCACCTTGAGCCGGCCCAGCAGCGCATGGTCGGTCTGGGTCAGCGTGGCGATGATCAGGCCGTCGCAGCGCTTGGTCAGCAGTACCTGCAGGTAGTCGTTCTGCTTGTGCGGGTCGTCGTCGGAATTGCACAGGATGACACTGTAGCCGGCGCCATAGCAGAAATCCTCGATGCCGCGCGCCAGCTCCGAAAAATAGGGATTGGTGTTGTTGGGAATGATCAGCCCGATACTGCTGGTGACGCGGCTCTTGAGCGAGCGCGCCAGCGCGCTGGGCACGTAGGACAATTGCCCGACCGCCTCCAGCACCCGTTGCCGGGCCTCGGGGCTGACCGGACGGGTGTCGTTGAGCACGTGCGATACCGTAGTGAAAGACACCCCGGCCAGCCGGGCGACATCCTTGATGGTGGCCATGCGCGATGACCCTCAGCCGGCGTGCCGCTGGCCGCGACGGCGATAGGTGTCGAGGATCACCGCGGCCACGATCACGGCGCCGGTGATGATGCGCTTCATCGGCTCGCTCACGCCGACCTGCGCCAGCCCGGCTTCGAGTACCGAGATGATCAGCACGCCGATGAAGGTGCTGATGATCGAGCCGCGCCCGCCCATCAGGCTGGTGCCGCCGATGACCACCGCGGCGATGACCTGCAGTTCCATGCCGACACCGCCATTGGGGTCGGCCGCTTCCAGGCGCGAGACCTGGAACAGCGCGGCGATGCCGGCGAACACGCCCATCAATGCGAACGCCAGCACCTTGCTGGGGTTGGGGTTCACGCCCGACAGCCGCACCGCCTCCTGGTTGGTGCCGATGCCGACCCAGTAACGGCCCAGCACGGTGCGGGTCAGCACCAGGTGCGCCACCACCACGATGGCAATGGCCGCCAGGAAGGCCGGCGACATGCCCAGCAGGATCGGCGAACTGACCACGTCGACGGCGCTGCCGATGTACTCGGTGCGCGAATTGGTGACCTGGTAGGCCAGGCCACGGGCGATCTCCAGCACCCCCAGCGAGACGATGAAGGACGGGATGCGCCAGTGCACCGAGATCAGTCCGGTCAAGGTGCCGCAGGCGGCCGCCACCACCATGCCCAGCAGCGCGGCGGCATACAGCGGCCAGCCCCAGCGCACCATGGCCATGGACAGCATCGAGGCGGCCAGCGCCATCACCGAGCCGACCGACAGGTCGATGCCGCCGATGATCAGGATGAAGGTCATGCCCACCGCCATCACCACCAGCGGCGGGATGTCGTTGGACAGCGTGATGAAGGTCGCCGACGACAGGAAGTTTTCGCTGAGCCAGGCGAACATGATGCACATGGCCAGCAAGGCGGCCACCAGCCCGGTGTAGTTCTTGAAGCCGGCCAGGGCCGACTGGCGGGAAGAAGGCGAATTAAGCATGGATGTCTTCGTTAGTCTTGTTTTCGGCGGCGGCGCCGACATAGCCGCTGAAGGCAGCCGCCAGGATACGTTCCTGCGACCAGTCGCCGCGGGCAAAGGTGTCGACGATGCGTCCGGCGCTCATGACCGCGATGCGGTCGCACACCTGCATCAGTTCGCGCAGGTCGCTCGATACCACCAGCAGGCCACGACCTTGCGCGGCCAGCTCGGCGAACAGCTTGTAGATGTCGGCCTTGGCACCGATGTCGATGCCGCGGGTCGGCTCGTCGAACAGCATCACCGGGCAATCGCGCACCAGCCAGCGGGCAATGACCACCTTCTGCTGGTTGCCGCCCGACAGCTCGCCGGCGGCCTGGCCGACGTGCTGGGAGCGAATCTTGAGCTTGTCGACGAAGTCGCGCGCAATGGATTGCTCGGCGGCATGGTCGAGCACGCCGGCACGGCTGACGCGGCCCAGGTCGGCCAGCGAGGTATTGACGCTGATGGCCTGCGGCAGCAGCAGGCCCTGCCCCTTGCGGTCTTCGGTGACCATGGCGATGCCGGCCCTGACCGCATGCGCGGGGCTGCGCAACCGGGCTGGGGTGCTGGCGTCGCCGATGAAGACCTCGCCGCAGTCGGCGCGATCGGCGCCGAACACCAGTCGCAGCAATTCGGTGCGACCGGAGCCGATCAGGCCGGCCACGCCCAGGATCTCGCCGGCGTGCAAGTCCAGGTTGGTCGGCTGCACCACGCCACTGCGACCCAGGCCGCGCACGCGCAGCAGCGGCGCGCCGATCTGACGATGTTCGCCGTCGAGGTCGACCCGGGTCAATTCGCCCGCCATCAGTTGCACCAGTTGCTCGGTGCCGTGGCGGCGGATGTCCTCGTCGCAGACCAGCTTGCCGTCGCGCAAGACCACGATGCGGTCGGCGATGCGCTTGAGTTCTTCCAGCCGGTGCGAGATGTAGATGACCGAGACACCCTCGGCACGCAGCTTTTCTATGCGCGCAAACAGCAGCTCTACCTCGCGGCTGGTCAGCATCGCCGTCGGTTCGTCGAGTACCAGGCAGCGGCAGCTGCCGATCAGG
>NZ_AKJA01000109.1 GCF_000282575.1 Herbaspirillum sp. YR522
TGAGAAATGGGGGGATTACCGATCTTCCTCGCAGAGTGATCAACATCCCAATAGAACTCCGGAGAATCGGAAATAAAGGCGTACCCCCTGCCGTGGCGCTGTCTACATCGGCAGTCAGAATTTTGGAGCAACTGCCGCGAGTAGATAACCGCGTCTTCCCCTCAACGCAAAATGCTTTGGTTTGCGTTTGGAAACGCTGCTTACTGAAGCTGCAGATATACGATCTACATTGGCACGACCTGAGACATGAAGCCACGAGCAGACTGTTTGAAAAAGGCCTCACTTTAGTCGACGTGGCCGGAATAACCGGCCATAAGACCGCAGCTATGCTGATGCGATACACCCACCTGTCGGTAGATCACCTGTTATCCCGTCTGGGATAAATGGCCTAGGAATTTTTATAGAGAAAAGGTGAAAAAGCATGGGGGAGATGACTTGTCAGTCAATTTTCTACCGCCCCCTATATCTCGATACGCTGGTAACGACTTTCACGCTGAATTTCGGAGCAAGAGGTGAAAAACCATGGGGCCAAAGGTGAATACCCATGGGGCATCAAGCAACTATGCGAAATAGGCTGCAGCAGCCACTACAGCCTATTTCTAACCATACTACCTACATAGGAGGTACCATGGCTGAGGCAATTTTAGCAAAAGCTCATGTTCACAATATCGTGATTGAAGACGTGCTTTGCGAAGTAAGCGAAGGCCTAGAAATTGACGAGCAGGTATTGGAATCGCTTGTCCAATTACTTCGCCCAGCAATCGACGATGTTGTCGCTGTCTGCATTGACCGAGACCGGCTGCATAGCGTAGTTGCCAGGCAGATCAAAATGCTGTCAGCAATTTCGCCGCTAGCTGGGGCCGCCTTCGGCCTTTTTGCGTCGAATCTTGCTGCAGGTTTGTAGTGCGGTGCGTCTAGCCCATGCTTAAGCCCGGGCTACGGTGCCAACATGGTCGGCACCTACCGGATCTTACTTCGCGCTTAGCGCGAAGCCGCTTCATGGGCTAGTAGCACTGAAGCCATGTCGGTAGGCTGCGGGTTCGGCAGTGGGATCGAGGTGTTTAAGGGAAAGGCTGCCTTACCCAACAGCGGAGCATTTCCAACCATAGAGATTCCTAGGCAATGTCATGGCTCGTAAAATTTTCATCGATACTGAATTTACTGACTTTCTCGATTGTCACCTCATTAGCCTTGGCATGGTGGCAGAAACTGGGGAAGAGTTTTACATGGAGGTGCCTTACCCAGATGCTGCTTGCAGCGCATTCGTTCGTGAGGCAGTCATCCCCTTGCTTGGCTCAATAGAGGATGCACATTGCCCTTTTGAAGAGCTTAAGCACAGAATTCTCAACTGGCTCATTCTCATTAGGCACGATGGCGAAATCGTCGAAATTTGCTTTGATTTCCAGACCGACTGGGACTTGTTTAATGACGCAATGGACTACCAAGTTCCAGACTGGTGTTGTCCGCGGCTGATCGCACGAAATATCAACGAGTTACTTCGTTATTCTTTCCATAAGAAGAATAAATTGCCTGAGCATCATGCGCTCTATGACGCTCGGGCAAATCGGTATGCATTTCGAGAGCGCCAGAGCGTCACTAGTTGAAGCGTTCAGTATTTTTCGTGTGATATCCGAGCTGCATGTGTTTTTCTGCATCGACGACATTCGTAAAAATGTTCGCCGCTGTCGTTCAGAATGTAATGATATCCATGTCCTCGAATCCACTGGTGTAGACCAAAACGACAAGCCAGCCAGTCTTTGAATCGCTGAAACATATTTTCCTTGTTCCTTTCAATCCATCAGACGTTGGTCGCCAACCTTGAGATGAGCATCAGTGACACATCGGTTCATCAAGGACTTTGCGTGCATGATCGCAAAATCCTTGATCTGGTCCAATGTCAGTTGGTCGACATTGAAATTGATCTCGATGCGCACTGAATCAGCTGGTCCGTCGGTACAGCTATCAGAGATAAATTCCACATCGACTCGCGCAAATGAGCGCAGGCCATCTTTCGTCACCGGGACAACACTTAACTTCGAGACACGGACTCTATCGTCAACCTCTTTCATGGTTCTTCGATCAGAAAGGCGCTTCTACTTCTTTGGTTTGGCTCCTAACGGCAACATTGAAGTTGACCTGAGCCTTTCCAAATGGGAGACCATCAGGAATTAAATTGAAATTATTGAGCTCCACGACCAGCTCTTGACCAGAAAGCTGACTTAGCGCCATGGACAAACTTTTTTCGATCTCGCGGAACGAGTGGTCTTTGAGTGCAGCCGGATCACCAATATATGCAGTGGTCGTTGATTTATATTCGCTCATGATTCTCCTAATCCACCGAAGCGGCATTATCAGTTTTGTAACGACGGCTCGCGCCGACTCTTCATGGTCAGTACCTGGCGCTCGCCGCCGGCATCGGCGATTTCCTAGAGCAATTGGATATCCAGATCGGGGCCCGCCACATGCAATTCTTCCGACATATAAGCGATGAATTTTGGCCGATCAAAGTCCAGCTTGTTGTCGGATACCCATGTTGCGACGGAATTTTGTAGACGGTTCATAAGGTCGATTTGAAGCTCATACTCTCGTGGCGATGGCCCCGGAAATTCCATTTCCGCATTCTCGATCTTTTTGAGAAACTCTACTGCCGCTTTACTATCGACTAGCTTTCCGATTTTTTCACCATTTTGAAGCCCAGAAATCATGCGGGCCAAAATGGTTTTGGCCTCAAAGCGAGCAAAGTACGACGGGCATTCGATTTCTAGTTTTGCGGTCGTGATTTGCGTTCTGCCGTTAGTTAAGCCCGCCTTAATAGCGTCCTGTCGCGTTGAATACCCAGGCACCCACCGACCAGACGCGTCTTTATATGCATATTCTTCAGTCATCATTTTCCTAGATGAATTTTCTCGCAAGGACATCTTCAAGAAACTTATGGCCGGTTAGCTTTTTCCGCTGTGCATTGTCACTTGAGACGCCTGGATATTCGGCTTACAGGGCTTGTGCGCAAGAAGCCGGGAAGTCCGGCTCAGTTGCAAAAAACCATACATTGAACGCCTGCACTACTAAAGTAGTATCGCCCTTACGGAGTGCAGCGCAGTTTTTCGATGACTTGTTCGCTCATGCTTTGACGCCATTCTTTCTTGGCCGGCACCGCGCAGGCCCTCGCAATGCACCTGGCCACAGATGCCAAGCGCTTTCCGCGCTATTTAGGCGAGTATGCATTTTCGACATCAGGTTCGCCCTTTGTCGAGTCGTATACGAATCCTTGGCGCTCCATTTCATGCTGAATTGTCCAACGCTTTTCAGTAAGGCCATCTTTATTTCTTGCCGCCTCTTGTGCGGCTTTAAACGCTTCGCTGCGTGTTGTCATCTCATTCCTTCCTGGTCAGCACCATGCCAACCTCTCTCAATGCGAAAAGCCCGTCTAGCAGGCGATGGGTAGAGCTGTGGCACACCTGGCGACCTCGCCGGCGGCGCAAGCGTTTTCCAATGCGTCCGGCGACTTACAGTGGTTCCGCGTCAGTTCGTCCCAAACGAAGGTGCTCCAATCCGCTTTGGATATGCCGCTCTTCTGGCCCCAACGCTGCTAGGAACGACGACACCGACTCTGGCTTATACCAGTAGTGGGCATGCCCCAAACCAGCGCGGACTGACTCCATTTCATTTTGAGTCAACGAGGCCATGAACGCCCTCATTCGGATCTCTACACGTTCACGTGCCTCGTGGCACGTTCGGCACAGTGCACGAAACGCACCAAGCGGGTACTCCCAAGGTTCGAAGCCGTATCGCATACTCGTGTAGTAACAATGATGTGCATCGAGTGCTTCGCCTTTGCCGCAGTCTTGGCATGAATGGCCGGCACGATCTTTGACTAGCCTCGCCTTACGTTGCCAGCGCGGGTCTTGCAGCTTCCTTAAATAAGATCCTTGGGCCGGTGAGTAGTCGTAGCCCTCTTCGACGTTGAAGCCCACGCTCCAGGAATAACCCAGCTCGTACCAAAATCCGAACGACTCAATGAGATCGTCGAACTCCGATGTATCTCCACCGTAGTTCAACATTGTGTGTAGTGCGCTGCCGTCGATCACCAAAACCAACCGCGATTCTTCGTGGAATTGTTCGCCACGCGCACGCCACTCTACATCGGTATAAAACGTGGCATCACCTAAGAGATCTTCGGTGATTAGCCACTCGTTCAACGCATTCCTCAGCCGTGCGAGATTTGCGTGCACAGGCCCTCCCTTCATCACCGTACATGTTTCTCTGAACGCCGGCGCACCGGCGTTTCCATTACACCCTTTGGCGACCCCAAATGATTCAATTTCGTTCAGATCGTGAGGCTGACCTGGCCGGGCTCGAGATTGGGTGCTTAGCTCACGATTTCGCTGAATAGAATAACACCAGGTCGATCCTGGCGTTCACGAAAAGGATGAGCCACAACGCTACGTCAGTGAAATTGGTACGCCTGATCTGATCACGCCCCCATGCCAGGTTATCCAAATACCTTTTTTTGCCCAAAAATGCATGATCTTTCGGGGTATATCCTCATCACGTCACATACCGGCCAGATCCTTATGCGTCTTCGGACATTATTTAGTGATCCTCATGAACCGTTTGAGAAGAACAAATAGCGAATTTATCCCGGCGGACCGCCTATTTGAATCCGAGCGTCAATGTGACTCTAAACCCATACTTCGGATGCCATTTCATTAATACGAAACTGATCGAGGCAATGTGACTCTACTTTGCTCAAAATTTAAGCAGAATAATGTGTATTGAAGTCGTCCTGTAAAAAAATAGAAGTCAATGTGACTCTGGTTGAGAGCGGGCAGTAGAATACGGCGTCAATGTGACTCTGGTTAGGCTTCATTTAATGTTGAATGATCTAGCCTGGCTTGTGGAGCGTACGGGACTTGATCCTCGTACAGACACTGGCGTTAAATTTCCCCCGCCGCGCATTAATTGTGCTTGCCCGTATCGAGTTCGTGTCTTAGCCGACACATGCCCCAACGCGGTCGAGACATCATCAGGATCAAGTGTTTGCTTCCATTGAGATGCAATTGCGTGCCTAAGAACGTAGGGTGTCACGTCCTTTTTTCGGGGCCAAAGAACCTTTCCCGCCCGCCTCAAGGCGGAAGTGAAATTGACCTTCGAATCAACCGAAACAATAGTGCCGTGTGCGGCTTCGGCACCGATCAAGCGCACGATCTCGGAAAGCAAAAAGTGTGGGGAATCGTGACTCAAATCATATTCAATGACCCTGAATTCCTGACCTTGGGTTTCTTTAACCTTACTTCCGATGATTTTAATGCTCAAGATCTGGTCTTCGAGGCGTACTTGAAGCCCATTCTGCAGCTCTTGCGGCCTTGACCCGCTTACGGCGGCGAGCAAAAACGCAAGCTGATACTTGCTTCCCCGGAACTGCTCATATAGTTTTTCGCGAAAGTCACCGTCCTTTGACAGACCACCGAGCATGCCCCGTTTGGAAACTCGGGCTTTCGGATCTCTTATATGACAAGTCCCGGCCTTCATTATCATCAATCTTTTAATGTCGGCGATGAAATTGATCGATTTACAAATTCTGGCGATCTCGCCATCGGCAGTAGCGGCATCTAGCTTTGCCAGAAGCGTTGCGAAGTTGGATCTCAGGAAGTGATTTGTCGCGGCCCGACGGCGATAGTACGTCGCCTTACTTCTTGTTTCTGACAGTGCAGAAAAGAGTGCGCCCGCACTGTTTTCTCCTCTAGCCGCAAGTTTCGAGATCGTGCGGCGTATCTCGGCTTCATAAGCGGCCTTTGTTTCCTCAGACGTTGTATCGAACTCCAATTCCTTTTTTATGGTTTCGATAATGGGAAGAATGTCGTCATTAAGATATTTTTTCGAGCGCTGATCGATCATTTGGTGCTCCTATCTGTAGCTTGATTTTCTTATTGAATATTGGGCCGGCACCACATTCTCTGTCTCGACAGAGAATGTCATTTGAGTTGCTGAGCACTGATGTTGAAATTAGGAGCTCGCACTGCTATCGTGACGACATAAATTTGGTGCGGAGATCAAATGAGCAATCGGGACTACTCAAATGGTATGGCGGCCGGAAGTGCCGCTGCTGTTGCAGCAGCGAAGCGAGCGCAAAACACCGCTGGACGGTGGCAGGAATTTTCCGGCCGACTCGAAACAAAGCTTGTCAACGAGGAGGTCGAGCGAAGCGTAACGATTGCATATGCCAAAGCCCTTCGGGATGCATTGAAACAAGTTGCGCCCTCGCATCCATTGCTCAATTCGACGGAAGCCGAGAAATTTCTAAACAATGCTCGCGCTCAAGCTTTTGCAGAGAAAGGCTTTGACTACAACCAGGTCACAAATCAGGTCTCTCCCCGACGATAAAAATGTCAGTCGCCGAGAAGATCTTTATTGGACGGGGTCGCTTTGTGGCTAGCTTGGGGAGGTTTGTCGGGATTGTTTGTACCTATTCCCCCTAGCGAGCCGCCTAGACCATGCCGCGCTTCCCTAACGCCCCCCACGAAAATCTGATGGCTTTCCTCCCCCGCACGTTCTGCACCGGCAAGCGCTCCCGAGGCTTGGCCGAGCCAGCGCATGATGTTGTCCGGAATGAAGTGAATCAATGAGAAGGCTAGATGAACGACAGTGGTCATGAGTGTCGCATAAATTGTTATAAAAGCAATAAAAGATACTATCCCTGTTGTTGAGTCCGCTTGAACGCCGGCTACTACGCTCATGAAGGAGCTATTAATCATTCCGGTAACTGGCTGCGTAAGTAGCATCGATCCGAGAAGGCCAAACAACATCAAGCTTGGTCGCATGACTAACGAGAGGACCATCATCCAGCCAGGACCAGCCTTACCTACGGCATCATCCCCATCCGGATGGATGTGGGCAACGGCGAAAAGCGGACCGGCGATAACCGATTCCAGGACGAGAACAAACCAATTGACGACAGAGGTCATCCAGGTGATGAACGGGATCATTGGGATATAAGTGGAAAGAACCACCCCAAAGAAAAACAAAGCGATAGCCAGAGTAGTCACCACTCCAGATAGAACCTGCAGCACGGCTCCGACATCAAAGGCTAGCCCGATGGTCCCCTTTGCGACGACCGAGCTTGCCACGCCAGCTGCGCTGGCCACCGCCGCAAGACATCCTTCACCGATACCTACGATGGTGTCGCCGAACGACTTCATCTGACTCATGTGATTCAGGTTCGAGCCGGCGATCTCCTGGGTCATCTGATTGATGCCGCCCATGAAGGGGGCTGACAGCAGCTTGCGCACATACTCCCAAGCACCTTCGCCCGCTTGGGGCAGCCGCACGTCGGTTTCCGTGTAGTAGACCTGGCGCACGCTGTCGGAACGATGCTTGGCGTATTCGTCGGCGACTGCCATTGCGTCTTTGTAGGTCTGGAGGACCTCCTGTGTTTCCTTGTCGTTGATCGCGATAGGATCCGATGTGGGAAGGCCATTCAGCGTGGATTGCATCACATCGTTCATTTTCACGATGTGGTTGTACCAGGTGCCGGCATAGATCCAGCCGCCATCTTTGGCCGCTGCCAGAAAGTCGGATCGCGCCCGATCGTTCGTCTGGTTGACCGCGTTTTTGGCCGCTGTGCGCAGCGCGTTTTCGTAGTTGTTGGCGGCTGTATCGATTGCGCCGGCGGTGGGCTTGTCACCAGTCACGATTTGATTTGCGACAGGCTGAAGCTCCTTGATCATCGACTGAAGCGCCGCGGCGTGCGCAGCCAGAATTGGCTCTTTCAGGACCTTGGTGTTGCTGTTGCCTTCGGAGGCCTCATAAGACTGCTTCCAAGAGACACCACCGCACACGTTCTTGTTGATGTAGCTGTTGTCGTTAGCGTTCCAGGTGTACTTGGTGACGCTGTAAGTTGCATTGGAGAAGTTCTTTGCCGTCGTGTACATGGCCACCGGCGGGGCCAGATCGAACACGTCGTAGTTGAGCAGTTCGCCAGAATTCATCATGACCTGCTGCGATGTTGCAGGCTCGATGCGCGTAGCGCGGCCGGACTCGCTGTATTGCTTATTCATCGCTGCGGCGCAGACCTCGAACCGCAGAACGTTTGCTGCCAGCGGCCTGGAGTCTGGAATCATCGGCCGCGAGATCATGTTGTCTCGGCTCATTTGCTCGATTGCGGCGTTCCACATTTTGTCGGCTATACCGACGCCCTGCAGGGCGAGCCACAGGATGCCGATCTGGATCAGCGAAAAGCCTGAACTGAGTGGTAGAAGCAGCGCCGTACCGCCAACGGTGCGCAAGGGGATCCAGATCGATGACATCTTCCTACCAAGCAGCTCCCCATCGTGCGCCGAGTCGACCGTCCCCTTGACGGTCGTGTAGCCGACGAAAAGCATGCCGACAAAGAGAACAGCTGTGTTGAAGATTGCCATCATGGACCCGAGCACCGTATCAGTCGGTGCGGCTGAGGCCTTGCCCCCTGACGCGATGAGGCCGACGATATCGCCGAACACCTCTCGCAGAAAGTCGACCGACGTATCACCTGCGGGTGGTGTAAATTGTGCCATCGTTGTATTTCCTGAACCAGCCAACGCCGATGTAGCGAATGCCAGAAGCAAGAATGCCGTGAGCATGCGCCTCATTTTTTTCCTCGATAGATCAGAAATGGAACGGAAAACGCATCGAAAGTCCAAAGCAGCCAGTACGACAATATGGCCCACGGCGTACCCAACTGATAGAACGCGATGACGGACGTGCCTGCGGCCATTGGAAAAAACAACCAACCATGTTCCCATTCTTCGAACGCACCTCGTAAACACAATCGATGCTGACCAAGAGGGGCAACAATACCGGTTAATAACAGAAAATACGCCCACAGCTTGAAGGTTAAGGATTCGAATCTGTGGCTATCCCAAATACGTAGAAATGCGAAACAGACCCATTGGAATAAGCGCGTCATTTTGAATTTGTCCCGATGGCAGTGCTGCTTAGAGGAGTAGCGGGGGGCGGCGGTGTATTCTCGCGAATCCACTGAATGCACCACCGCTCTGCCTCTTTCAATTTGCGTTCTGCACATGTGTTGTTGGGCCCGCACGCAGGGGCCTCTCTTGCGGCTTTCTCGCATTCTTCCTGGGCTTGTGAAGGCTTCCCTTGACTGAATTGGGCTAGGGCGGCCCCACCGAAGCAGAAATTGAGAATCAACAGGATAGGTGCAGTAACAGCTTTCACGCCGAGTCCCCTCTGTTCGCATCGCTGAAAAACTGAATGAACGCAGCGTGGACAGCTTTATGTACAAGCCCCTGCTTGGCATAAAAGCGCTGTAAGGTCGCGCTTCGCTCGACTACGCAGCGTTTAAATTCGTCGATAGCCACTTGGCGGTCATCAGCTGCTAATGCTTCAAATCGAATCTGAGCAGCGCGGTACTTGGCGGCTATTTCAGCGTTTGCAGCCTCTTGCTGGGCAAGAGTTTTTTGGGCGTGGTCATCGCGTGAAGTGGCTTTTTCGACCGCATTTCGCCAAGCGCTAAGAGTTTCGAAATCAGTTCTGTTCGGCCCCTGCTCCAACAGCCGGTTTCTGACTTTTCTTCGATATCCGCCAACATTCTTGATTGTTTTTCCCTTCTCTGCGGCCCATAAGGCCGCATTGACGAGATCTTCAAGCGAGACCTGTTCAAAATCACCACCACCAGGTTGCAGTCCATTCCCTTGAGTGGTGGTAGAGATAGGCGTAAAAATATGGTTAGGGGTATGGTTACCGGGTGCCCCTTGGGAGGTGCTTGGAAGCCCGTCACGATGCCCTCGGTAGGGGATCCTTGCTAAGCTGGAACCGATTTCTTCAAGGGGCTGCTGCCCGAAGAGCGCGTTATAGCCTTTCGCCGCGCCGCTTTCAGAAGCAGTAAGGACGCTCAGCGCTTCGGCGACAGTCCCGTCTTCATCAAATCTGAGGAACGATTCATATGCCGGGCGCTTCCATTTTTCTGGAATTTGGGACATCTCCTTCAGAGCCTTCCCTTTCACATTCCCTACGAACGCGCCGCGAATATAGTTGTGTTTCCACCATTCTTTTACCCAGACCCAGCCAGTAGCTTCGTCAATTTCAACATGTCCCTTCGCCATAAGGTCTCGAGCAGCTAAGAGTGTTTGCGCTTCACTCCAGCCCATTCCTGCACCGACGACACGCCAAACCGTACGGTAAATCCCGATGATGTTTGTATCTTGATTAGTCATCATTAGAACTAAGCACATACGATCTTCGGTGGTGAGATTAATGAGATCCGGGTCCGTCCAAAACGAATCCGAGATAATTCGCTGGCGCCCCATTAACGTTCACCTTTCGTGGAACGTGACGAGCTTCTAGCGATGGAAGCTACAGCTGCCCCCCTATCGGTGTTGCTCTCCGATGCATTTTCACCCTCCTTCATCCAATTACGGATAGCTCCCATCGACCAGCGCCGTATCGTGAAACGGCTATCAGCAGGAGGTAGCGCAACTTTTCTTTGCCGGATAGTCGTTAAGCCTATACCCGTTAAGGCACTGACTTCTTCTGCCGTTACCCAAGCTTGATCTGGTAACTTTGCAATTTTTTCCGCTAACGAAAAATCTCGCTCTTTCATAAACTCGCCTCGGTTATCAATGAATAGCCACAAAGCTACAAAAATCTTTCAAACTAAGTGTTCCACTGATAGCATTTGGCGGTCACTAAGCAGAAGTGCGAAATCTTATGAATCATTCTCAGATCCTTGATGCGCTAATGCCTGATAATCGCGGACCGGTATTTGAAGACCGTATCATCGCGAGAATGCACAGGCGTGCAAAGAACAAAGAGCCTCGAGGCCTGCTATCCCGAGTCAAGACATCTGCACTGTTGCTGTGGTTAAAAGATTGCGCGGACGAGACCTACGGCGAGGCGATTTCCTTCGGTAGATTTCAATCTTTGATTGGCCTGGGGGTGGCAGAAGATGGCGGATATTCCGAAAATCTCATATATCAATACATGAAGTGGACCGACCACAACAATGTTGATGTGCACCTAAACGACGTAAAACTTCCTGATAAAGAACGTGTTCGAGTTGCGGAACCAGCTTCTCGTAGGCTTACCTTCTCTACCGCACGTCAATGCGTAGAAAGAGCACACGATTTAGGCTGGTTTGAAGTAGACGGAGACGAGGACACAACTAGATTCTTGCTCGGCGAAGCTTTAACAGCACTCGGCTATATTCGAGAAGAAGAACTCGCTCACACAATCCTTCATCGATGGAAGCGTCAGAAGCGGTGGGGAAAACCGATTGAGCCTCATTGGCGGGCAGAAATAGCGGCGGAGGACAAGAGCCGTGCAATGAAATTACTCAAGCAATACGACGAACAGCGCATTGCAGCTAAGACAAATGCTATCCACTTGCTAGATTACTTCTTTCAGGAAATCTGCCTGAACAGCCGGGCATGAGCAGATTCAATTCGAAGTATATATTTGCCACACCAGCGCCACATTTGTCCTGCTATCGGAATATAATCGAAGTGAAATGAATGCAATCTAAATACTTACGTAATAAAGAGAACCCAATATAATCCATTGTTAATTAACGGCAAAACGTTCGATTCGTAATCAGTAGGTCGACGGTTCGATTCCGCCCATCAGCACCAGTACCAGAGCGGCTTGCAGCGATGCAGGCCGCTTTTTTTTGCTTCGCAATTCTGGTCTTGCTCCGCGATTTTTTCATTTACGTGCGCCGGACGAAATTTCGCTGGCATTGTGCCCGGCCCAAACCAAGGCTCAAAAAAGCCGCCCGAATGCGGCTCATTCATTTCGTGGGCGTTACCTTTTGGTCCCGTCGTCTTCGCACATAGATTTCAGTAGTCATCACGCTGCCGTGACCAAGCTGGCCTTGCGCTGCCCGCCCCCTTCTGCTTCTGTCTTGTCGGTGCCGGCCTACGCCCGCAGATCGCGGAACTGGAAATCGGTAAATGGTATGCCGGCATCCTCCCGGGCCTTATCGAAGCGGCTGCGCAATGTTTCATACGTGAGCGGCTGACCGACCCGCCAGCAACGTCAACGACGTGGACAAGCTGCGCGAGGCCATGCGCAACAGCAAGGGGCCGGGCAACTTCCGCAACCTGTTCGTCTATGCCCCGGGCGGGAAAAGGACGGTCTGCAAATCCTGCCGGTGTCCGAGATCGCGGCCAAGGATGAATTTTTCAGCATCAAGAACTGCACGCGCGACGACGTGCTGGCGGCGCACCGCGTGCCGCCGCAACTGCTGGGCACCATGCCCAACAACACTGGCGGCTTCGGCGACGTGACCAAGGCGGCCGCCGTCTTCGGCTGCAATGAGATCGAGCCGTTGCAGGCGCAGTTTCTTTCCTTGAATGAGTGGGCCGGCCAAGAGGTCGTCCGCTTCAAACCTTACCAACTGCCAACCAGCGAGGGAAAATAACCATGCGATCACGCCGACAACGCAGACAGCAGAATCTATCGCACCATCGCGGCCGGCCTGGCGGCTGTGCGGCGGGCGCCGGAGCTTTTACCGGATTGCCGGTGCCACTTCTGCGACGAGCATGTATCACCGCAGGCATTGTTTTGCGATGCGGATTGCCGGGATGACTATGACCGCATGCGCTGGGGGATGTTGACTATAGGTCGCTATACCGCGGCAGCAGGTCGTGCTCGACGAGACGCATTTCAATGGACGCCGCGACCTTGATGTGCTCTTCGTTGTCTACAGAGAAGGGCTCGTCGCGGATGCTCACGATGATAGTGCCCTGCTGCCCCCCGTCCTTGTCATGGACGGCGATCAGTTCTTGCGCCTCGGGCACCTGTTGCGTGTTGATTGTGCGAGGAAGATAAAGCATCCAGCCGACTCCAGGCCGATCATCAAACACTTTATGGATTGCTTCGTATCTTGCTTCGCTCACAGAAACAAAGGGTGCCGGCCAGATAGGCAAAAGCGATTCGATGAGCCGCACGACGCTCTTTTTTTCGGCCAGCGCAGGCACCTTGGACCATTCCAGGCTGAACGTGGAGTTAGTAGGCGACTCGGTGCTGAACAACAGATGCCGCATGAGCATCAATCCATCTTTTTCTATGCCGTTCCAAACGACGATGGATCGCATGTCTTCATTGGTCCGACCGCGGTCCTTTTCTTTGAAAATCGCCAATGCAGCCGCCGACGGGCCGTCTTGCTCAAAAGCTCGATTTCGCAAAGCATCTTCTGGTGTGTCCGCTGGAGGGCACCAATCGTCCAGCGGCAGTCCGAGACCAGCTAAAACCATCGCCACACGCCACACGTCGTTGATCTGTACTGACGCAGCCGGCAGGGTGGGCAGCATTGAACGATATGAAAGTGAGAGGTCCATGACTTATGGCTTATAAAAAGAATTGATACGGTATAAACCGAGCGTTCGGAATTCGCGCTTCATGCACAGGTACATGGTTTCCTCCATGAAATACCAATCCAGAGCCGCAGGCGGACTTTTCATCACGATTCCATGCTGCGCAGTAGCTTGCTCAATCAATTTGTCGTATTTCCCACTGAGCACATAGAACGTTTTGGGCTTCAATTCTCTATCATCGAAAAAATTGGTGAACAATGCTTTCGCTTCTTGCAGTAAGCAGCGATCTGCGTGAAAACCATCGAACTCCCTTCCCATGTAGTTCCATTCGGTTCCGGGCGCATATCCGGTCACCCTGGCCTGATAGGCACGTGATGCATCGGACATGCTGTGATTGGGGTGCGATAGAAATCCAGCGGTCGGCGGGCAATCTTTGCATTTTTCTTTCGACTGCGTCGCGACATCAACCTTTCCTAACGCCGAACTCTGCGCCTCTTCTGCTTTCTTGTTGCGATCTAAGATGGTGGCGGTCCCGACGCCGGTCGCGGTGGCGGCCGCACCAATGCCAAGCCAGGTGAGGACCTCGCCGGCCAGCGGAATGATGGGCAACGCTACCATGCTCGACTCTCTTCCTCACGTTGTTTGGCTGTGGTGCCCAGGTGGCGCAGCACGGCTTTCATCTCATCCAGGCGCTGTTCCGGCGTGGCACCGGGCTTGCTGAGATAACGCTGCGCTCCCGGCCGCTCGAACAGCGCGGGATAGTCCGCCGACATATACATCATGTAGATCAGATGCCCCGTGGATGCGAAACCGAGATGGCGGCCATTGTCATAGGCCGCCTGCATGCGCTTGAGGACTTCTTCACGTCCGGGGTCTGTGCGCATGTCTTCGCGCTCGGACAGGAACTGATCCGCCACCGCCGCGATGAAGTTCTGTACATCGCGCGCGAGGAATTTTTGATATTGGGCTTCAGTGAGTGTCAGCATGATGGCGGCCGATATGAACGCGACGACCATTGAGCAGCAGATGCCACTCGACGATGTCGCCGAAGAATTGACGGCGCTGGTCGTCGTCCATGTCTTGCGCGATGGTTGCCAGCACGCGCGGGTCCCAAAACCGCAGCATGGCGGTACGGCCATCGGGCAAGTGCACATCCAGCCGCTGCCGCAGCGCCGCGCCAAGGGACTCGATATCGAGTGGCGTGATGATCCACGTGACCGCATGCGCGGCGAACTCGAGCTGTTCGATCTGCTTGACCAGCCCGGCACTGGCAGTCTTCGGATCAATCAACCATGGGCCGGCATCGGCTAGCGCACCGTCTGCCGTACCATGCAACAACGCCAGCGCCCCGGGCTGCGCACCCAGCGTTTCGCCGGTGACGTGTTCCTGATACTGCAAACCGTCGACCAGCGCATGCAGATGCAGCGAGGGAGCGCCGAGTTGCGCTAAGCGGGCATTGAGTTGGTCGATCATTCGCGCACGATCATGGATGCGCCCGACTTGGCCGCGGCGACCATGCAGCTCAGGCAGATACCGGACTCCTTGGCGTCCTCGGTGAGTGACGCGGCGGATGCCGTATCCATTGCTGCGGATGAGCTGGCAGAGCGGCCCGAACTCGATTCTTCCGCATGTGTGCTCACGGCCTGGCTGGCAATAAGCGTCGCGCCGCAGGCGGTCTTGTCACCTTCACGGGCGGGCGCCTGGCCCATCGATGTCATATCGCCGGCGCCGTTGGCAATCGGAAACGTGCCTTTGCATCGCGGACAGGTAGTGAGGTCACCAACGCGGGCGACCGCCTTTCCGTGCAACAGGAAACTCTGATCGCCGGAAATGACAGTGCCGCCATGGCTGGTCTTGTCCCCGACAGTGATGAATGGACGAGTCACGCTCCCTCCCCGATGTTGTCTTCGACACAATGCGCCGATGAGCTTTAATGGGCATTTTGATGGGTTGCGACATTGAATGTTCCCAGCAGGCGAGAATTTCATTTGAGACGTGTGGCGGGCCGGTAGAGAGGCGCAGAAGGGATCACCGCGAACCCGTGAGACTAATGAATAATTATCAAAGTGATATCAAAATAGTGCCATTCCGGCCTCGCGCGCGCGGTTGCCCCCACCCCGCGCCTGCCCGCTACATAGGTCCTTTTGCAAGATGACTACGGCGTCCGACCACATTGAGCTTGCAACTGATGCAAGGAATTTCTCTTAATTGCTGTATATGTCGCAGCTATCTAATGCATCAGACCGTATAGATGGAGCCTGCTCCATGCACTAAAGTGATCCTCATCATTTGGAGGACTTTATGGCAACGCGTGCATTTATTGAACAAACGGGCGGACTGGAAGTATTGCGGTTGGAGCCGGTGAAAGAACAAACCCCAGGTCAGGGCGAAGTCTGGATCAACCAGACCGCAGTAGGCGTCAATCCCCTTGATGTGAGCCAGCGCGCAGGGCAGGCGCCGCTCCGACAGGTTCCTACCGGTCTGGGTTGGGAGGCCGCCGGGGTCGTCGCCGCAGTCGGCGCCAAGGTCTCCGGGTTCAAGGAGGGAGACCGGGTCGCCTACATGATGGGGCCCATCGGCGCATACGCAAGCGGCAGGCTCTATCCTGGAGAGAGGCTGGTTAAGCTTCCCGATGACTTGAGCGACGAGGGTGCGGCGTCGCTGATGTTCAAAGGCATTACCGCAGAGTATCTCCTCAGTTCGGTATATCCTGTGGGCCCGGGTACTCGCATTCTTCTCTACGGTGCTTCCGGTGCTGTTGGACAGATCATGGTTCCATGGGCAAAACGGCTAGGTGCCTACGTCATCGGCGTGGTGTCAAAATCGTCCAGCGTGGAGCGCGCCAGGAAGGCTGGATGCGACGAGGTTCTGGTATTTGATGCCGCGACCCTGGCCGAGAACGTCGCCGATATCACCAGAGGTCAGAAAGTCGATGTTGTCTATGACGGCGTGGGCAAGGTATCCTTCCAAGCCTCGCTTGACTGCCTGCGTCCGCGCGGAATGATGGTTTCCATGGGAATGACCTCCGGTGCACCGCCTGCGTTGGAAATCGGGACATTGAATGCCAAGGGGGCGCTCTTTCTGACTCGTCCCTCACTGGCGATCTACACCGCTGACAATGCAGAATACCAGGCCCGAGCGGCCAGGGTTCTGGCCGCATTCGCCGACGGAGTCATCCGGCCAGTGGCCCGTCACAGCTACCGCCTCGATGAAGTGGCGCAAGCACATAAGCTACTGCAGAGTGGGGAAGCAGAAGGCGCGGTTATACTTCGCCCTTGACGGGAACATAGCTCCGTCGCCTGCGCAACTGCGCGACGGAGATTTTCTATGAACCCATTCGATAGCAAAAACAGTGACCAAATCGCAGCGCTTCTGGCCCTTAACGAAGGCACTTCGTTTGTGGCGGCCGGAAAGCTTTTGCAGCGACATCCAACTGTAATCTCGAAACGTGTTGCGGAGCTCGAATCCAGGCTCGGGGTACGTTTGGTGGAACGAACTACCCGGCAAGTACGTTTTACTGAAGCCGGCCTACAGTATATCCAGCGCCTAGATTCCGTCCGAACGGCCTTATTGGATGCAGATGCTGAAGTAGCGGCCAATTCCCACCAAGCCCAGGGGACATTACGGCTGGCACTGCCTACGGCGATGGGCCGTATTTGGCTCGCGCCGCTGCTAGCGGAATTCGTCCGGGAGCATCCTAACCTTTCACTGCATGCCGAGTATTCCGAAAAATTTGTCGACATCATCACCGAAGGCTTCGATGCCGCGATCCGCATCGGCGAACTTCCGGACAGCCGGCTCAGGGCGACGAGGCTGTGTGAGAATCACAGGATCCTTTGCGCTTCCCCGTCCTACTTAAAGCAGCGCGGTGTTCCGCAGTCCCCATCCCAGCTGACATTCCACAACTGCCTGGGTTTTACCGGACTTACTTCCTTCCCTGCTTGGAAGCTGTATCGAGGAACGACTTGCGAATCAGTCCCGGTAAGGGGCAACATGACCAGCAACGACAACGAAGCGCTTCTGGCTGCAGCCATCGCCGGCGTGGGAATTTTAGCTTGCGGTTACTGGCTGGTAAGTCGGGAAATTCGTTCGGGGGGTCTGCAGCAGGTTTTGCCAGATTGGGAGCTGGATGCCAAGTCAGGCGTTTACTTTGTAAGGCCGTCTGTGAGTCATGCGGCGGCTAAAGTTAAGACCTTCAAACAGTGGATTGAAAAACGACTTCAGCCCGCCCCGCCTTGGCTGATCGAATAAGCTCTTCCAACAGAAATCTTTGCTCACCGAATCCGGCAGGCGCAGTAGCTATGACCGCTGCTGGCTGATTTCCGACCTTATGAAACTGTATAAGGACACTCGGCAGACTCTGACCTGCGGCGCTAATTTGTAGCCAGTTAAGTAGTGAGTCTGTCGTCGATCCTATCGGAATCCGACATGCTCGACGTATCGTGGCTGGCAGTTGGTAATGATGTGCACTGTGTGGCCTGCGTTCGTTTTAGAAATGGCGCCATTTTTCAATCAAGACCTTGGCCTCGGCACAGCTGCGAAACATTCTCGGTTGAGCAATTCCTCGCGTACTTACCGTTAAAGCCCTCAACGAATCCGTTCTGCCAAGGACTGCCCGGCGCGATAAAGGCTGGCCCGACCAAGGCATCCCTCAGCCAACGCATCACTTTGGCTGCTGTGAATTCGGCCCCGTTATTTGATCCTACGTACACTGGTTCTCATGCAGACGCATCAGTCTGGAGAGCGTCAGGATCACATCTTGCGAATGCAAGCTGGCGCCAACCTCAATGGCCAAGCACTCCCGCGTGTATTCATCGATTACGCACAGCATCTTCAACGAACGGCCATCAACCATCTGGTCGTGTACGAAGTCGTAGCTCCACACGGAATTGGGCTTCGTAGCGCCCGGCAGTCGCACGTCATCGCCACAACAGCGCCGACAAGGTCGTTTGCGGGGGATGCTTAGCTTCAGCGCGCTCCATAGCCGTCGAACACGCGCCTGCCCAAGCGTCAGCCAGGCCGACACCCGGCGATATCCGAAGCGCGGTACTTCCTGTGAAGCCGCAATCAATTTTGCGGCCAGATCGCGATCTTTTTCCGGCTGCAGTGGCTTGTAGGTCGCACCTCCCGGTTACGTGCCTGGTGCCGCACCTGCAGGGCCAAGCCCTGCCCCGCATCGGTTCGTTGCACGGCATCCATGCGCCGTACTTCATGGCACTCTTGTTCGAGATGGGTGAGCTCGCATGCAAGCGGGCCTTGCTGTGTATCGGTTGTACCGGGCGGCACGCCTGCGTGGGAGGCAACCGAGTCGCGGCGTCGCTGGCGTTTTCTGCCAAGTTCGCCATCGGGATTGAGGGGGTCAGGCATTTCTTTCCTCGACACGCCAATCGCCAATCGATGGCGTTTTTTCGGACAGGCGGCGATGTCCTTCGCACTCCCTCTTTCATGACGATGCCGAAAAAGCCAACACGCGCCGGAGGTGATAACGAATGCTGCGCGCTCCGTGAAGCGTTAGATGTAGGTGCAACGACTATAGAACCGTCATCCTCAGGCGCAACCGGAGGCGAGCCATCGATGAAAGGCAGCGGCATCGAATAAAAACGTTACTAAGTGCGCTAGCACACAGATAGATCGACAGCCCTAGGCTATAGTCAATCAACCGCCGCCGGCGCGATGCTGGCGATCGAATAGCGTGCCTACCGCGCCATCGTTGTCCCTATCCACCCCACCCTGTCGGCAATCATCGGGCTCTCAGGCCACGGTTTGCGATGGCCAAGTGAAAGATCCAAAACCGTGAATCCAGACCATTCCTGCCTCGAGGAAGAGCTTCCCCTGCGCGACGAACTGTTCAGTGCCCAGCAAATGGAACAGTATGGGATGCAACTGGCCATAGAACACCGGCTCGGCTCGAACCGGGGCAGCGACAGGCTGCTGCAACGACTGGCCGACAACCAGGCGCTGATCAACGCCACCTGCGCGCTCCTGGGCGATGCCGTCAAGGCCGGACGGCAGGTGACACCCGCAGCCGAATGGCTGCTGGACAACATCTACCTGATCGATGAGCAGATACGCATTGCCAAGCGCCACCTTCCCAAGAACTACAGCAAGGCATTGCCGCGCCTGGACAACGAAGGCCAAAAGGACCAGCCGCGCGTCTATGACATCGCACTGCAAACCATTGCGCACGGCGACGGCCGGATCGATCCGGACATCCTGAGCCGCTTCGTCAGTGCTTATCAGCATCTTGCGACATTGAAGATCGGCGAATTGTGGGCGATCCCCATCATGCTCAGACTGGCGCTGATAGAAAACCTGCGGCGGATCGCGGCACGACTGGCACAGACCAGGCAACACCGCAACCTGGCCCACGACTGGGCCGACGCCATACTGGAGGTGGCGCAGAAGAACCCGGCCGAACTGATCCTGATCGTGGCCGACATGGCGCGTTCCAAGCCACAGCTGCAGAGCTCCTTCGTCGCCGAATTGGTAAGGCGCCTGCAGGCAAAGGGCGCGGCGCTGAGCTTGCCGCTGACCTGGCTATCCCAACGCCTGGCGGAATCGGGCTACAGCATCGATCAGTTGATCCAGCACGAAAGCCAACAACAGGCCGCAGACCAGGTCTCGATCAGCAACAGCATCGGATCGCTGCGTTTCCTTGGCCAGATGGATTGGCGTGACTTCGTCGAGACCATGAGCAAGGTAGATCGCACGTTGCGCGACGATCCGGCCGGCGCCTATGCACGAATGGATTTTGCCACCCGCGACCGGTATCGCCATGCGGTCGAGAAAATAGCGCGCAGCACCGGACGTGACGAGTCCGATGTCGCCGCCGCGGCCATCGACTCGGCCGGCAACGCCTGCCAGGCATTGGGGGCCGAAGACCGCTAATCCCATGTCGGCTACTACCTGATCGGCGCCGGGCAGCGTCCGCTGGAGGATCTCCTCGGGGCGCGCCGGACATGGCTGCAGGCAGTACGCCAGGCCCTGGCTGCGCGGCCGTTGGCGATCTACCTGGCGAGCATCTCGGCATTGACCCTGGCCCTGGCGCTGGGCCTGACCGGGATGGCGTTACAGGGTGACGCCGCGCATTGGCCACAGCTACTTGTGGTGCTGTTCGGGCTGTTGATGGCGCTGCCATCGAGCCAGCTCGCACAGTCGCTTGTCAATTGGGCGGCGACGCTGATGGTGAAGCCTGCGTTACTGCCACGCATGGATTTCTCGACCGGCATCCCGGCGCATGCCGCTACCCTGGTGGCGGTGCCGTCGTTGCTGCAAAGCCTGGTCGGCGCGGAGCATCTGGTCGATGCGCTGGAAGTGCGCTTCCTGGCCAATCGCGATCCCGGCCTGCGCTTTTGCCTGCTTACCGACCTGGGCGATGCGCCCACGCAGAATCTGCCAGGCGACGCTGCGCTGCTGACTGCCGCCGTACAGCACATCGAGCGCCTCAATAAGAAATACCCGCGCCCGCACGGCGACTACTTCCTGCTGCTGCATCGTCCTCGCCGCTGGAACCCGGCCCAGGGTTGCTGGATGGGGCACGAACGAAAACGCGGCAAGCTCGGTGCGCTCAATACCTTGTTGCTGGATGGATCGACAGCACAGTTTTCATGTGTCGGCGGCAACATCGCAGGCCTGGTCGGCACCCGTTACGTCATCACGCTCGATACCGACTCCGGTTTGCCTCGCGACGCCGGACGCCAGCTCGTGGCAACCATGGTGCACCCGCTGAATCGGCCGCTGCGCGACGTCCGCCGCAATATCGTGGTGGCAGGTCATGGCATGCTGCAGCCGCGTATCACGGTCGGTTCCGCCAGCGCCAATGTCTCGCGCTTCGAGATGCTGTATGGCGGCGACGTCGGTATCGACCCTTACACCCGTGCGGTATCCGATGTCTACCAGGATCTGTTCGGCGAAGGCTCTTTCACCGGCAAGGGAATCTACGACGTCCAGGTATTTGAACAGGTGCTGGCCGGCCGCCTGCCCGAGAACCGGATCCTGAGCCACGATCTGCTCGAGGGGTGCTATGCGCGCTGCGCACTGATCAGTGACGTGCACGTCAACGAGCAGTATCCGTTCCGTTACAGCACCGATGTCAGCCGACGCCATCGCTGGATCCGTGGCGACTGGCAGATCGCGGCATGGATGATGCCTTGGGTCCCGTTGCCCGCGGACAGCGGGGCGTCATCCGCGGCGCATGAAAGGAACCCGCTTTCGCCGTTGTCGCGCTGGAAGCTGCTGGATAACCTGCGCCGCAGCCTGGTGGCACCGGCGACCACTGCCATGGCGCTGGTCGGCTGGCTCTTTCTTGATCAAGCTTGGCAATGGACCTTGACGGTGCTGGCAATGGCTTTCCTGCCGGCGTTGCTGTCGTCGCTGTTGGACCTGTTCAGATGGCCAGCACAGACCAGCCTGGCCCAGCACCTTGCCGCGCGCCTGGACAGTATCGCTAACCAGGCGCTGCACGGCCTACTGGCGATCGGCTTGCTGCCTTACGAGACCTGGTATCAGGCCGATGCCATCGTACGCACCCACTGGCGCTTGCTGGTGTCGCATCGCAAGCTGCTGGACTGGGTCGGCTCGACCGATATCCACTTGCGCTCTGCGGACCACCTGCGCGGCTATTACGGAGCCATGTGGAGGTCGCCCCTGCTGGCGTTTTGCGCCGCGCTGGCCCTGGTCCTGACGCATCCCGTGGGTCTGGTCTGGGCAGCGCCGGTCCTGCTGCTGTGGTGGCTGGCCCCCTACATTGCCTATCATCTCAGCCAGCCGGTGGCGCCGCGCCCGGTGGCCCTGGATGATGCCCAGAAACGTTACCTGGGCGCCCTGTCACGCAAGATATGGTTTTTCTTCGACACCTATATGAGTCCTGCGGACAACTGGCTGCCACCGGACAACCTGCAGTTGCACCCGGTGGAGGTGCTTGCCCATCGCACTTCGCCGACCAACATCGGACTGGCCCTGCTGGCAAATGTAAGCGCCTATGATTTCGGCTACATCACGCAGGCCAGGCTGGTCGAGCGCACACGGAATACTTTCCGCACCATGGCATCGCTGGCGCGCTATCAGGGACACTTCTACAACTGGTATGACACCCGCACTCTGCAACCGCTGCAGCCGGCCTATATCTCCACCTTCGACAGCGGCAACCTGGCCGGCCACTTGCTGACCCTGATCCCGGCGCTGGAAGCGCTGATCGACGCCAGCCTGCTGCAGCCGCGACTATTCCATGGCATCGGCGACACGATTGCCGTGCTCGACGAATGGGCCAAGGATTGTCCCCTGCAGGTCCCCATGGACTTGCATCAGGCGCTCCAGGCCGCACACGCCATTGCGACAGACGATATGGCCGGGCAGCACCGGGCCCTGTCCAGCCTGGGCCGGCTGGCGGCGCAATTCAACGCGCAATGCCGGCACCTGGCGGCGTCTGCCGAGGCCACACCGGCTAGCGCGTGCCTGGCCACCGTGGCGCTTGCACTGCAGGTCCAATGCCAGGACGCATTGGCACAACTCGACCACCTTGCCCCATGGCTGGCCCTGGTAACCAGCGACGATTGCCCGTCGCAGGTCGTCGCGCTCAGGACGCTGCTGGTCGCTCCGCTCACCTTGCGTCATATAGCGCAACTGCACCATGCCATTCATTCGGTACTGGCGGCAAGCGCCACCCCACCCGATGGTGCTCTCAGCCTGCCGTTGCAGCAGCTGCTGGCACAGGTCAGGTCCGCCAGCACGCGCGCCGCCGCACGACTGGTCAGAATCGAACGGCTGATGCTGCAGGCCGGCCGGTACGCCTGCATGGAGTATCGTTTCCTGTACGACCCGGCGACCCATCTGCTGGCAATCGGCTATGACGCGACCCAACACCGGCTCGACGCCGGGTCGTACGACCTGCTGGCATCAGAAGCGCGACTGGCTACCTTCGTCGGCATCGCCCAGGGCCAGTTGCCCCAGGACAGCTGGTTTGCATTGGGTCGGCAATTGACCCTGGCCGCAGGCAAGCCGGTCCTGGTGTCCTGGAGTGGCTCCATGTTCGAGTACCTCATGCCACTACTGGTGATGCCCACCTTCGGTCACACCTTGCTGGACCAGACCTACCGCGCCGTGGTCGACGCCCAGATCGCCTATGGCGAACTGCACGATGTGCCCTGGGGCATCTCGGAGTCAGGCTATAACACCTTCGACGCCAGTCTCAATTACCAGTACCGCACCTTCGGCATTCCCGGCCTGGGATTGAAACGTGGATTGGCAGACGACCTGGTCACGGCACCCTATGCATCGGTGATGGCACTGATGGTCTCGCCCCAGGCAGCGTGCCGCAACCTGCAGCACATGCAGCAGGCCGGGCTGGAAGGACGCTACGGTTTCTACGAGGCAATCGACTACACTTCGTCGCGGGTTCCGCGTGGGCAGGACAACGTGGTGGTGCGCTCGTTCATGGCCCATCACCAGGGCATGAGCCTGCTGTCGCTGGCCTACGCGCTGCTCGAGCGGCCGATGCAACGCTATTTCGAGGCGTTGCCGATGTTCCAGGCCACCATCCCCCTGCTGTACGAAAGGGTGCCCAAGGCCAGCAACAATTTCTACTCTGCCTCTGCCCTGTCCGATGTGCGTACGGTGCCAGACGCGCAGAACCTGCCGATCCGCATCATTGACCGCCCTGATCCGGTAGTGCCCGAAGTCCAGTTGCTTTCCAACGGACGCTACCATGTCATGGTGACCAGCGCCGGCAGTGGATACAGTCGCTGGGGCGAGCTGGCCCTGACCCGCTGGCGCGAGGATGGCACACGCGATCATTGGGGCACGTTCTGTTACGTGAGGCAAGTCGGCGAGGCATCCTTCTGGTCCACCACCAGCCAGCCGGCGCCGCCCACGCAGACCCACTACGAAGTCGTCTTTTCAGAGGGCCGAGCCGAGTTCGACCGGAACGACCATGATATCGAGACGCACACCGAAATCATGGTTTCGCCGGAAGACGACATCGAATTGCGCCGCACCAGGTTCAGCAATCGATCGAACCTGGCGCGCACGCTGGAATTGACCAGCTACACCGAGGTGGTACTGGCGCCGGCTGCAGCCGATGTCATGCACCAGGCCTTCAGCAACCTGTTCGTCCAGACCGAAATCGACAGCCTGCGTGGCGCGATCCTGTGTACGCGCCGCCCGCGCTCGGACGCGGAACACGTTCCGTGGCTGTTCCAGCTGCTGGGACTTGACATCAAGGCCGATCAGCTTCGTATCCAGCCGTGCCTGCCGCAGGACTGGCAAGGCTACCGCCTGGAGTATAGCTATCAAGGCACCCCATATCACATCACGATCACGCAACAGCAAGCCGGGAAGGCAGGCCAGGCAGCGTCCCGCTATGTGGTCGACGGCGAACTCCAGCAGCAGGATTTCCTCACACTGGTGGCCGATGGACGAGTACATGACGTTGAAATCCTGGTCCATCGCGCCGCCGCCACTGTCATACCCTGAGTGGCCACAAGCAGGCACTCGGGTTTTACCTGAGGCTGAAACACTGTCTCATCAGGAAACGCACTAAAGGCACTACCGGGAAGCGCCATTATCATGAACACATCGAAAACGGCACATTCCAAGGAAGAGCATCATGATCGGCACCTATCTGTTGACCATCTCCGGCTGCACCGCGGTCGTCATCGTCACCTTCCTTGGCGCGGCCCACTATGTGGCCGAGTGGCACTGGAACAAGCACCCCCTGGCGCGCGTGTCGCAACGGCGGGCTGCCAGCTTTTCATCCCGGAGGTGAGTGTTGCTGGCGCCCAAACAAAAGCGCCCCTGACCAACGGGGTCAGGGGCCACAATCCGGGGGGGACGGATTGTAGGTGGAGTCCCGGGCCCAGGACCATCACCTTGCATTCAATATAGTTATAGATTTGCTTGTGCGCCGTACGCTACCGAACACAGCGCCAGAAAAAATCGGTGCGCCGTCTGTGGAGATCGGATGGCCCATTACGGTATATGCGTCGCGCGGCCGGGACGACCACGAAAGATATCGCCGTCGTCATAGACCTTCTCTCGATGTTCCTGCTGGTCGATATCGGCCTGGCCTGGCGGCGACATCCGAGGATCGGCAGCAGGCGCCGGGCTTGCTTGGCTCGCCTGGCCCGAGGGCCAGGTCCCGGCCAGTTCCTGCCGTTGCCATATCTTCTCCATGCGGGCCTGGGCGGCGATCCTGGCTGTCTCGACTTGCGGCGGATCCGGTGACGGATCGTCTGCGGCAATTTTCCGGGTGGGCATCACTTCTCCTTTGCAAGTCGTTATCCACTGCGCAACACTGCGCCATGTAGTCTGGTCATTCATGCTGCCGACCGCACAGTAGCGTGGCAGCATGCCGATCCGCCGCGATGCGGGCCGGCCTAGAACAGCGATACCGGCATTGGCCTGGTGCGCCGTCCCTTGGTCGCGCGCCAGGCCTTCATCAGGCCGGCTGGATAGAGCGCAAGTATCGCCCGCGCAGCCTGGGGAGAGTCGATATTGAGCCAGTGCCGGTATTGCGATCTTGGCACGATGACCAGGCTGCGCTTTTCCTCGCCCGGCTTGTGAAAGAGGTTCATCAGCGGGTGGCCGTCGGCATTGATGGTGATCTGCGCAAACGAAAACGTGCAACTGCCATCCTCTTCGGTCCAGGGTTTCCAGATACCGGCCACGCAGAATGGCTGGTCGTCGGCCATCCCGATGGCCCAGCGCTCGGCAAATCCCGATTCATAGTTAGGTTCGTAGAACCATTGCGTCGGCAGCAGGCAGGTTTGCACCGTATGCCACTGCCTGGAATAGGCCGGCTTGCTGGCGATGGTTTCGGCACGTGCGTTCATGGTGGACTGCCGGATGTCGGGTTGCTGTATCCGCCTGGGCACCATGCCGTAGGTGCCGACGATCAATTCCGGCGCGCCACCCTGGCCGGCACGAATCACCGGCGCCGCATAGTCTTGCCAGATCTCATCGGACCAGGACGATGCACCGTCGATATCGGCACCGGTGAGCCCGGCAACGATTTCTTTCGAGCCTGCCTTGTAGTTCAAGCACATGTCATGCCTTTCTCTGTCACGCCCTGGTTCCACGCCCTGGTTCCGGTCGTCGCGATTGACGTTAAACCTTGGTGACGCAAGCGTATGTACGGTAAGGCGCATAGCGCTGCGGGCTGGATGTCACGCCCGGCCTGCCGTTTCAATGTTCGATACCGAACGGACGCCGCTCCTGATGCAGCGCATGATCGGACGCACGATGCCTGCCGGCGCCCCGTCCGTTGCGCTGGAGGTCATCATTGTTTTTATTGCGCCAGGACCGGTGGTGTGGACGATAACGCCGATAACGCCGATAACGCGGCGTTGACCCAACAGGAGGCAGTGATGATCGAGTGCCTATTTGTATTTCGACAGCACGGCTGTCGCTCGTCAGCGAGCTTGAGAACCCTACGACGCATGCACGTGGTGCCATCGGTGGGCGATCGCTTATGCCTGCACGATAGCCAGGGCGATGCCGTACCGGCCCGCCAGGTCGTCACCGAAGTGCTTCATGCAATTTCAGCCGAGCAGGACAGGCACACCATCACGGTGTATTACAGCGGCGCCGACGACGCCGACTGGCTCAGGCTCGGCACCTCAAGACACGGTTGAAAAGACCCGGTGGGCTGCCGATGCGGCGGCTTCATCCTCTCGCTGCGAGGCTGCGATGCTGCCCCCGGCACTTGCGCTGCAATCGATGCTTGCGAACAGGAGCCAGACGATGCACAGGAGTCGGATCAAGATCTACAAGGGTATCCAGATCGAGGTGACGGTGACCCGTTTCGATCAAGAGTTCTGCTCGTTTACCAACGTCCGTCCGTATGGGCTCGATACCGGGGCGGCTGCGGTCAGCATTTTCGCCGAATGGATCGACCAGAAGGCAATGACCCCGAAGATCGCCTTCGACAACGCCTTCTCGCGCGCACTGATTGCAATCGCCAAGCGCGATGCCCGGCGTCATCACGACCAGCGGCTCTCACCTTGATGCCGCCGGCGCGGATCGCACTGCGTCATTGCCTGCTTCGTGCCTCCTCCCCTGGCACCCCTACCCTGCGGTCTTGCGCGCAGCTGGCGGATGAGGATTCTCGAATATTTCCTCCACCGGCCGGCCGAACACGGCACTGATGCGATAGGCCAGGTCCAGCGACGGGTCGTGTTTATCCACTTCGAGCGCATTGACGGCCTGGCGCGACACGCTCAGGCGCTCGGCCAGCTGCGCCTGGGTCCAGCCTGCTTCGGCACGCAGCACGCGCAAATGGTTCTTCATCCCGGGCTCAGCGACTTGAACGCACCAGCGGCCAGACCACTGCCGAGACCATCCAGAACAAGGGATAGATCAGCAAGGCGTTCAGGCTCGGCGCTGCGGCATAGCTTTCGCCGAAGCCCCATGCGCTCGAGACCACCATGACGATGCCTGCACTGAGGATGACCCGCTTGGCCCATAGCGCGCGCAGGTATTCGTCGCTCTCGACAATCAGGCGCCATAGCGACCACACCTGCCCCGCCACCGGCAGCGCTACCGCCAGCGCCAACCCCCATCCGGCCGGCGTTCCGATCCAGGTGTCGAATACCCCCAGAATGGCACCGAGGTTGAGCACGGCGTAGACGGCCATGAAGGCAAGGGTACGAATGACGTAGCGCCGGCTGGGAGAAGCCGCGTGCGAGTGTGGCAAGGTGGCAAAAGACATAGAACGCTCCATGTAAGGTTTACATGACTTTATAGATGTCAGGTTTACCTGTCAAATAGCAGGCGATCGATTCTTTATCGTTAGCGCACGGCAGTCGTGCATCGGCGGACATGGCGGACACGGCGGGCCGATTGGTCAGCCAGTGCGCGCACCGCCGAACTGCCGGATTTTTCGTTACGACCGAGGGCACCACAGTATGGCCCCGTTCCACATAAGAAAACCGGTTCACTATGTTCGCAACCGTACATATGGAGCGGGCTGTATTTCCTATAATCCACAGGACCACATTCGTCTCGAGACACCCACCACTACGGAAAAAATACATGCATATCCGGGGACTCTGCACTCGCAAACTTCCTCTTCGCCGAGCTGTTGCCTGAAGCGCAAGCCCAGCTTCAGGCCCAGATGGAGAGGGTCGAGTTGCCGCTGGGCATGGTCTTGTGCGAGTCCGGCGAGAAACTTCACCATGTCTATTTCCCGGTCGACTCGATCGCTCGTTGCTGTCGGTGATGGAAAACGGCGCATCGGCCGAGATTGCCATCGTTGGCAACGATGGCTTCGTCGGCATCGCCGTGCTGATGGGAGGCGGCAGCACGCCCAGCAGGTGCATCGTCCAGAGCGCCGGCTGGGCGTATCGCCTGTCCGCTCTTCGATTCAGGGACGCCGTCCATGGCAATCCCCATACCTTGAACCTGATGCTGCGCTATGCCCAGGCGCTGCTGACGCAAATGGCCCAGACGGCGGTGTGCAACCGACACCACTCCATCGACCAGCAATTGTGCCGGTGGCTGTTATTGTCGCTGGACCGGCTGTCCGGCTTTCAGTTGGCGATGACCCAGGAACTGATCTCGAACATGCTGGGCGTGCGCCGCGAAGGGGTGACCGAGGCGGCCGGAAAATTGCAGAGGCTGGGCGTGATCGAATATGCCCGGGGCCGGCTCACCGTCGTCGATCGGCCACGGCTGGAGACGCTGTGCTGCGAATGCTACGCGGTAGTCAAGAAAGAGACCCACAGGCTGTTGCCTTATATGGCGGCGGCCTGTCGCGCCAAGCCTTCTGCGTGACCCGCATATGTTCGTTAACGGACAGTGACAGTTAATCAAAAGGAACATAATCCATTCATTGAAACGGTAAACGGGCCTGCGCGCGGGCCATTGGCCCTTACCATCACCCGAGAGATGAATTGGAACATGACCAGAATCATATTATTGCGACTTTGTCCCAAGGCGATCGATCGCATTTTCTGAAGCAGTGCAAGCTGGTCGAACTCAACGTGGGCGACGTTATTTCGACGCACAAGGTCAGCCAGGTCTATTTCCCGGTCAGCGGCCTGATTTCGGTGCTGTCGCTGGGTGATGCGACACAGAACTTCGAAGTCGGGATGATCGGTCGCGAGGGAATGTATGGCATTCCCTTCGCCCTCGGCCTGAAGTCCACCGTCTTTCCCGCGTCGGTGCTCTATGCCGGGCAGGCATGGCGCATACCGGCAACCGCGTTGCGCCAGGAGATGAACCAGAACAAGGCGCTGCAACTGGTCATCAATCGTTATATCAACGTTGTCATCGAACAGTTACAGCACTTGCCGTTACATCAAGTTCCATACCATCTACGAGCGGCTGGCCAAGTGGCTGCTGATGAGCCAGGATCGCGCGCATGCGACCGAGTTCGAGATCACGCAGGAGACCCTGGCGTCGGTGTTGGGTGTGCGGCGGGTAGGCATCACCGATGCGGCGATAAGGATGCGCAAGAACGGCATCATCGAATATAGCCGTGGCCATGTGAGGATATTGAACCGCCAGCGTCTCGAAGGACAGGCATGCTCCTGCTACGAAGGCGAAACGCGGATATACGCCCAGGCGCTATAGCGTCCTTCGCCTGTTCTGGACGGCCCGTCCCATGCGGTTGCCGATGGCTTCCACGGTGCCAGGCTGGAACAGCACGATCTGATACCTGGGGCCTGGCCCCAGGATATCGGAGCGTTGCCGGAACAGGTTCACCCCTTCCAGCGTCTTGAGCAGGCCTGCCAGCTCCGACTCGGAATCGACGCCGATGAGCCGGTAGATTTCTCCATGCTGGTTGCCGATGGCCACCACGAGATATTTTTCGCGCACCAGCGGGGCCTTGACGAAACCCAGCTCTACCTGCTGTATCAGGTTGCTATCGAAGTCGCTGCTGACGACTCCGCCTACTAGCGCCGTTATCTTCAAGATCTTCTCCGGATACGCTGCCTGAAGTTCGCAAACCATTGCGCGCCCACCGGATACATACTATTGCCACCCGTTGCGGTGGGTCTGTTCGATATCGAACAGACCCATGCGGGCTATCGGATAAATGAAACCCGCTGGGCCGACAGGCCGATGGATGAACGGCGACAGCGTCAGCAAGAAGGCAAGCCAGGCGATGCGTGGATGACGCTGGTGGCGCATCGATGGCCCCTGCGCGGGTAGGGAGCGCCAAGACACAGCCCGCGACGTTAGTGTATGATTCGTATACGTTTCATATATGGAGTAGACATGGGCATTGTCAATATCGACGACGAACTGCACGACCAATTGCGCAAGGCCACGGCGGTGTCGTGCCGCTCGATCAATGCGCAAGCGGCCTTCTGGATCAAGGTGGGGATGCTCAGCGAGATGAATCCGACGCAGAGCTTCAACGACATCGCGGCCGCCGAACTGCGCGCCGCCGGGGTCGTGCCGCAAGCCATCAGGGTAGCGGCACGATGACCAAGCGCCCTGAAGAAATCGCCTTGATGGCCGAGGCCGGAAAATTGCTGGCTGCGGTATTCGCGCACCTGGACCAATTGGACCTGATCGGCAGGTCGACCATGCAGGTCAACGATATGGTCGACGACTTCATCGTCGGCGAACTCGACGCGCGCCCGGCCAGCAAGGGGCAATACGGGTATGCCTATGCACTCAATGCGTCGCGCAACCACGTGGTCTGCCATGGCGTGCCATCGCCTGCCGATGTATTGCAAAGCGGCGACATCGTCAATTTCGACATCACGCTGGAAAAGCATGGCTATATCGCCGACTCGAGCAAGACCTACCTGGTGGGACAAGTCTCGGCGCCGGCCAGGCGGCTGGTGCAAGTGACCTACGAAGCCATGTGGAAAGGCATCAAGGCCGTGCGCCCGGGCGCGCGGCTTGGCGATATCGGCCATGCCATCGAACAGCACGCGCGCAAGAACGGCTACACCGTGGTCAGGCAATATTGCGGGCATGGCATCGGGCGCGAGATGCACGAACCACCGGAAGTGCTGCATTGGGGCCGGCCCAACACCGGCCTGCGCTTGCAGGAAGGCATGGTATTTACCATCGAGCCGATGATCAACCAGGGCAAGCATGATGTCGAGACCGAAGACGATGGCTGGACCGTGGTCACCTGCGACGGCAAGCTGTCGGCGCAATTCGAGCACACCATCGCGGTCACGCGCAACGGTGCGCAGGTGCTGACCCTGCGTGCCGGCGAGAAGTGTCCCGGCTAGCGCCTCTCCGACAGGCCCGGGAAGTCACCTTCACCAAACCGGTGCCCGGCTTGCGGACGTAGCGACGAACGAGCCCAACTAAGGAATTTCCCGATATCTGAATGGCAACTTTGTTCCTAGGATGAGGCGGAAGACTGCTCAAACCACCGAAAGAAAAGCCATGCCCAGATTTCGCGTCACCTACCAGCCCATGGACCAGGCGGCCCCCTTGCAGGTCGAGTTCGAGGTCGAGCAGGACGGGATCCACTGCGACATCGTCCTGAGTTCACTGGGTCGGCATATCGATCCGTTGCAGCCGTGGCCGTTCGTGGTGGCGCCGCATCCGATGGAGCGCGACGCCGATTTGGCCGAACGCGCGGTGCGCCTTGCGCGCACCATGGGGGCCATGAAATACCTGAAGATGTCGTTCGTGAGTTACCTGATGGAAGGAAAGGCCTACGAGGTGGTCTGCTAGCAAGCTGCTGGCAGGCAATTGCACCGGCCACACGCCGCCCTGGGCATCGCGTAGAATCTCCCTCGCGTTGCCGGGGCTACCGGCGCCAGCCTCCATCCACCCTATCGGGAGTCACCATGCTCGTACGTGCATTGCTGTGCATCGTTGCATCCCTGTCCATGGCAGCCTCGCTGCCGGCTTGCGCAGACGAGCTGAAGGTATTGGCCGCGGGCGCCATTGCGCCGGTGGTGCGCAGCGTGGCCGCCGACTTCGAACGTCGCAGCGGCATGCATGTCGAGGTCCAGAACGCGACCGGTGGTGTCACCGAACGGCGTATCCGTAGCGGTGAACGTTTCGACCTGACCGTGGTACCGGCCCCGCTGCTCAAGGCCCTGGTCGCAGATCGCTATGTCGATGCGCGCACGACACGGGAACTGGCGCAGGTGGGAATCGGCGTAGCCGTCAAGGCTGGCGCACCGGCGCCGGCCATCGCCACCGTGGCACAGTTCAAGGCCGCGCTACTGGCCGCACCGTCGGTGGCCGTCATCGACCCCAAGGCCGGTGGTTCCAGCGGCATCTATCTTGAAAAGCTGTTCGAGCAATTGGGGATCGCCGCGCAGATGCATGCCAAGCAGGTACTGGTGCCGGGCGGGCTGGTCGCCGAGAAGCTGCTCGACGGCAGTGCGGCGCTGGCCTTGCACCAGCAAAGCGAAATACTGGCGGTCAAGGGCGCCCGACTGGTGGGGCCGCTGCCGGCAGCGATCCAGAACTATACCGTCTACGCCGCCGGCATCTCGCCGCAATCCGGTTCGACCGGTGCTGCCCGTGCGTTCCTGACGATGTTCTCACAGGAGCATGCTCGCCAGGCCATGCGGGAGCATGGCCTGATGCCCAAGGTCGACTGATAGCAGGCGCTATTTCGCACGGCCGTAATATCTTGTAACGAATTGCCCGATGGTGTCAGCAATACCCCCGACGCCCCGGCGTAGGCCAAGCGCCGATCCTCCACGGCACGTCGCCATCGATAGCAACGCCTTGACTGGCCCGGAGATTGCACCGATGAGCTCGGCCTGGGCAAGACGCAGAATCGGTCATCGGACCCGACGCCGATGCGGCAACCAGGACTGGCGCCGGCCATGAAACTGTCAGACCCGCGCGAATCGTCCGACACGAAGTAGCCAGCACCGCCGACTGTCGCGCCGTGCTGGATTTCCTATGATGACATCACGTTTCCGCAATCAGCGGAACGACCAACCAAGGAGAACAGCCATGTCCAAGAAGATCATCAGCGTAGCTTTGTTGGCCGCCGCCGCATTGAGCACCGGTGCTTATGCCCAGTCATACCAGGGTGGCTATGATTCATCGGCTCCACAGCAGCAGTACCAAAATTCATCCTCGACCGCGCAATACTACGATTACCAGGGCAACCAATCGAGCTCGCCCTCGTCGTCCAATTACCAGGACCAGAACGGTCAGTACATGGACCATACCGGTCGCGACACCGGCCAGAACAAGGCCAATCCTTATGCGCGTGAACTGAAGGATGGTCCGATGGGCACCTCGCCAGGCGCATAACAGGTTCGACGCTAGGCCTTCACATCCTCGTTATTCAAAGTTGGAGCCCGGTCCGCAAGACCGGGCTCCAATGCATTCGTGCACCCCGGCAACGCATCGAGCGAAAAATGGCTCGACGGGCGTGTCATGCAGATGCCTATACCTGAATCGATGACCTTCATCTCGATGACGGCGCCATCGCGCGCGGCGCTGTCGTCACCCAGGTCGAGGTCGAAGCGCTTGATATCGACTTGGTATTTATGCGCGGTGATCTTGTACAGTGCGGCGGCAATCGCCGTCTCCAATTGCTGCACCGAGACTTCCTTGAGTGCACGCTTGCCGTGATGACCATCGGCGTTTCCCATGTGATTCCCCTGCAATATCAATCCGGCCGCTAGCTTAGACGGGATGGTTGCCTGTTGCGCATCAGGAATTGCCTGAGTTGTCACACGCACGCCCTCGCCTCGTCTCAGGCATTGCCTGATGCAAAAGCCGGGAACCTTGCCCTACCCTGTGTTGCAGCATCCAGACCAGGAAGGGGGCAACGTGAACAACACCATGCAGGGGAGCCGATCATGCTACTGAATCGACGGCATTCCTCGGTCTGCCTGGCCACCCTGTTCGTGGTGCTGGCCTGCGCCGCCCTGATCGGCGTCGATGGCTGGCGCACCTGGCAGGCGCGCGAGCGTATGCTGGCCCAGGCGGCGATCGACACCGGCAACATGGCCCAGGCGCTGGCGCGCCATGCCGACGATATCTACCAGGAGGCCGACCTGGTGCTGCGGGTAGTGCAGGAACACATCGCCGAGGATGGGCTGGACCCGAAATCGCTGCAACGCATTCATCGCCAGCTGGTCATGCAGGTCAACGAGCTGCCACAGCTCAACGGCATCTTCGTCTACGACCAGGACGGCCGCTGGCTGGTCAATTCGCAGCAGACGCTGGATACCACGCACAACAACGCCGATCGCAGTTATTTCATCCATCATCGCGATCACGCCGACGACCTGCCCTATCTGGGGCCTCCGGTACAGAGCAAATCGACCGGCTTGTGGATATTCACCATCAGCCGGCGCATCACTCGCGCCGACGGCTCTTTCGGCGGCGTGGTACTGGCCACCATTTCCTTCGATTACTTCAAGAGGTATTACGAGAACTTCGACGTCGGCCATCGCGGCCTGATCCTGTTCGCGCTCGACACCGGCATGCTGCTCATCCGCAGCACGCGCGGCGAGGTGAGCACCGGACAGGACTTGAGCAATTCGGCGATCTTTCGCGACCATGCCTCCAGGCGTGACCGTGGCAGCATCGAACTGGCGGCGCGCTTCGATGGCGAGCAGCGCATCAACAGTTTCGTGCGCCTGCCGCGCTATCCGATGTTCATGACGGTGGCCGTGTCGACCGATGAATTGCTCACCGGCTGGCGCCACGATGCGTACGTGCGTTCCATCGGGATCCTGTTCCTGGTGGGGGTGCTGGCGACCATGGGCCGCCGCCTGGTGAGGCAGATCAAGCGCCAGGCGCGCGCCGAGGTGGAGGCGGTAAAGGCGCGCGTCAAGACCGATCAGCTCAATGCCACCTTGGTGCAGCTGGCCATGCACGATGGCCTCACGGGGCTGGCCAATCGCCGCCATTTCGATCGCACGCTCAGTGCCGAGCTGGCGCGCGTGGCCAATGAAAAAGGCCCGCTGGCCCTGATCCTGATCGATGTCGATTATTTCAAGCTGTACAACGACGTCTATGGGCATACCAAGGGCGACGATTGCCTCAAGCAGATAGCGGCCGTCATTGGCCGCAGCAAGCGGCGTGGACGCGACCTGGCCGCGCGGTATGGCGGCGAGGAATTCGCGCTGGTGCTGCCCGACTGCGACATCCGGGGCGCCACCGCGTTGGCCAACACCCTTCGCCAGAGCATTGCCGAACTGCGGCTGCCGCACTCCGGCGGACGGCACGGACACGTGAGCGTGAGCATCGGGGTGGCCGCGCTGGACCCGGTGCAGGCCCACGACAGCCCGCTGGCGCTGATCGAAAGCGCTGACCAGGCGCTGTACCAGGCCAAGGCCGGCGGCCGCGATCGTATCGTGACCGCACCCCAGAGCCTGAAGGTGATCGCCCGCGACGAACTGGCGCGCCCGCACTCGGCGCGTAGCGGACAGGACCTCTAAGGCGTACGGCAGAGTGCGGTGAGGGTGGCGTACAATCGCCGACTTGCGCCTTGCCGCCGCCTGCGGCACCAGCGCCCCACTCACTTCGCACTCGATGAATCATCCAGACCTCGCGCGCGGCATCGCACTCTCGGTGCTGGCCTCGGCCCTGTTCGCCTTCCTCTCAGGCTATACCCGTTTGCTGGCGCCGCTGGACGGCACCACCATCTTCGCCTGGCGCATCCTGTGGACCCTGGCGGCTGTGTTGCTGCTGCTGGCCTGGCAGCGCCGGGCCAGCAGCCTGCCGGCTGCCTTGCGCACGCTGCTGGACAGCCCGGCAAAGCTGGCCTGCCTGCTGCTCATGGCGGCGCTGCTGGGATTGCAGCAGTGGCTGTTCCTGTGGGCCCCGGTCAATGGCCGGGCGCTGGAAGTCTCGCTCGGCTACTTCCTGCTGCCGCTCTCGATGGTGCTGGTCGGACGCTTCCATTATCGCGAGCGCCTGGCGCCGCTGGAAAAGCTGGCCGTGGCCTGCGCCATGCTGGGCGTGGCGCACGAATTGTGGCTCACGCGCGCATTTTCGTGGACCACCCTGGTGGTGGCGCTGGGCTATCCGCCCTATTTCATCCTGCGCCGTCGCGTCGCCCTCGATTCGCTGATGCTGTTCGCCGTCGAGTTGCTGTTGATCGCGCCGGTGGCGGTGTTGCTGCTGTACCAGGCAGACGCCTTTGCACAGGCGGCCAGCCAGCCGTTGCTGGCCGCCGTATTGCTGCCTTTGCTGGGGGTCGCCAGCATGGTGGCGCTGGCGTCCTACCTGGCGGCCGGACAGCTGCTGCCGATGGGTCTGTTCGGCATCCTGGGCTATGTCGAACCGGTGCTGCTGGTGCTGGTCGCCATGGCGGTGCTGGGCGAACGCCTCCTGCCGGGGCAACTGGGGACCTATGCGCCGATCTGGATGGCCGTCGTGCTGACCATGTTGCATAGCAGAAGACTGATGCGACGCAACGTCGAATGACACCGAATTGCAGTACTTTTGCCCCTCAGTTCAGCTGTTGCCGCCTTGGCGCCCTGTCTATACTTGGCTGGATAATCGCCAGCCCCTGAGGGGTGGCCGCTTTCCGTTTCGGGGGAAAGGTGAAGCGCATGCAATCAGAAACTGGGTCCGCCGCGGACCCCAAGCATCACGCCATTTCATACCGGGCGCGGCTGTTCGTGATACTGGTCTGCCTGGTCATCGGCATGACCCATGTATGGCAGAGCTGGAGCGCGCGCCAGAGCGACGTCAAGAATGCCCAGACCAATGCGGGCAACATGGCGCGCGCGCTGGCACAGCACGCCAATGACGCGGTCCAGGCCGCCGACGGCCTGTTGCTCGATGTCACCGATCGCATCGCCATGCTGGGCATGGGAAGTCCGCTGATCAGCGAAATGACCCCGGTCCTGGCGCGCATTGCCGAGGAAATGCCGCAACTGGATGGCTTGTTGATCTACGACGAGCTGGGTAACTGGGTCGTCAATTCGGCCGGCAAGGTGCCTGCCCACGCCAACAACGCCGACCGCAGCTATTTCATCCATCACCGCGACAACGACACCCGCAAGCTGCTGGTCGGCCAGGTGCTGCGCAGCCGCACCACCGATCACTGGGTAATCCCGGTATCGCGCCGCATCAACCACCGCGACGGCAGCTTCGCCGGCGTGGCGCTGGCCACCATAAACATCGACTATTTCGTCGACCTGTACCGTACCTTCGAGATCGGCCAGAATGGGTCGATCGCCCTGTTGCTGCGCGATGGTACGCTGTTGACGCGTCATCCTTTCGAGCCCCGCTTCATCAATCGCAGCTTTGCCGACAGCGTGATCTTCACCGACCTGCTGCCCAAGAGCCAGACCGGATCGTTCCAGATCAGTTCGCGCATCGATGGCGTACATCGCTATTTCAGTTACCAGGCGGTCGACAAGTTTCCCCTGGTCGCGGTGGTGGCGTTGGCGAGCGAGGAAGCGCTGGCCGACTGGACCCAGGAAACCCTGGTCTACTCGGCGGGCGTGCTATTGCTGCTGATGATCATCGCCAGCTTCGGCTGGCGCCTGGTGGGCCAGATCGAACTGCGGCTGCAGGCCGAGCAGAAGACGGTACAGGCCATGGAAGCACTGCGCCTGCTCAATGGCAAGCTGGAGTTGCTGGCCCACCAGGACGGCCTGACCGGGCTGTCCAACCGGCGCCACTTCGATGACACGCTCGACAAGGAATACCGGCGTGCCGCGCGCTGCAACGGCGAACTGTCGCTGGTGCTGATCGATGTCGATTTCTTCAAGCAGTACAACGACATCTACGGCCACCAGGCGGGCGACGAATGCCTGCGCCAGATCGGCCGCGTGCTGCAGCAGGTGCAGCAGCGGCCGGCCGACCTGGCGGTGCGCTATGGCGGCGAGGAAATGCTGGTGCTGCTGCCCGATACCGGTGCCCAGGGGGCGGCGCTGGTGGCGGAAAAGATCCGCGCCGGGATCGAGGCGCTGGCACTGCCGCACAGCGGCAACCCGGTCGGCGTGGTCACGGCCAGTGCAGGCGTCAACACCATCCGGCCCGACCAGCACCACCGTCCGCCGATGGGTGACCTGGTCGGTCATGCCGACACCGCCCTGTACGAGGCCAAGCGCGGCGGACGCAACCAGGTGCGTATCGCCCCGACGAGCTAGACGACGCGGCAAGAAAAAATGCCATCCAGCGCTTAACTGGATGGCATTGCACCGGCAGGTTCGTCCAGGCGCGGCGGCGCCGCAGGCGTGCGCCGCTGCCTACTACCTACTGCTTGTGATACGAGGTCACGCGTTCGACTTCGTTCTTCGATCCCAGGAACACCGCGACCCGCTGGTGCAGCTTTTCAGGTTGGATGTCGAGGATGCGCTGCTGGCCATCGGTGGCGGCACCGCCCGCCTGTTCGACGATGAAGGCCATCGGATTGGCTTCGTACATCAGGCGCAGCTTGCCCGGCTTGCCCGGCTCGCGTGCATCGGCGGGATACATGAAGATGCCGCCGCGATTGAGGATGCGATGCACGTCGGCCACCATGGAGGCGATCCAGCGCATGTTGAAATCCTTGCCCAGCGGACCCGCCGAGCCGGCCAGCATTTCGTCCACATAGCGCTTGACCGGCGGGAACCAGTGGCGCTGGTTGGATGCGTTGATGGCGAATTCCTTGGTGTCGGCAGGGATCTGGATGTCTTTCTGCGTGAGCACCCAGGCGCCCATCTCGCGGTCCAGCGTGAAGCAGTGCACGCCGTCGCCGGTGGTCAGCACCAGCACGGTCTGCGGGCCATAGACGGCGTAGCCGGCAGCGACCTGGCGGGTGCCGGCCTGCATGAAGTCCTTTTCGCTGGGTTCGGTCATGCCGTCGGGCGCCTTCAACACCGAGAAGATGGTGCCGATCGAGACGTTGACGTCGATGTTCGACGAGCCGTCCAGCGGATCGAACATCAGCAGGTATTCACCCATCGGGTAACGGTTGGGGATGCGATGGATGGTCTCCATTTCTTCCGACGCCATGGCGGCCAGGTGGCCACCCCACTCGTTGGCTTCGAGCAAAATCTCGTTGGAGATCACGTCCAGCTTCTTCTGGACTTCGCCTTGCACGTTCTCACTGCCGGCGGTGCCCAGCACCTCGCCCAGCGCACCCTTGCCGACGGCATGGGAGATGCTCTTGCAGGCGCGGCCGACGACTTCGATCAACAGGCGCAGCTCGGATGGAATCTTGTTATGCAGGCGCTGCTGCTCGATCAGGTGTTGGGTGAGGCTGATGCGTTTCATGGTGTGGTCTTCCCTGTTTGAAAATGGATTCGTTGTGTCGCTCGCGACGCCCTGTCCGACGTCGTCTGGTTGTTCAATCCGCGGCCAGCGCCTTGGTGATGACTTCGGCCACGTCGCGCGACAGTTTCGGTGCGTCGGCCACCTGTTGCAATGCCAGGCGCATCTTTTCCTGCAGCGCCGGCGTGTACTTGCGCCAGCGGTCGAGGCTGCGCGCCAGGCGTGCGGCGACCTGCGCGTTGCTGCCGTTCAAGGCGATGACCTGCTCGGCCCAGAACGCGTAGCCGCTGCCGTCGGCGGCGTGGAACGCCGATGGATTGCCATTGCAGAAGCTGAAGATGAGGCTGCGCGCCCGATTGGGATTCTTCAGCGAGAACGCCGGGTGCGTGGCCAGCGTACGCACCGTATCGACATCGGCGTGGCGGGCCGTGGCCTGCAGCGTGAACCACTTGTCGATCACCAGCGCCTCGTCCTCGAATTCGGCGTAGAAGCGCTGCAAGGCGTCGCTGTTGCCACGGGCGGCGCTATTGGTCAGCGCCGCCAGGGCGGCCAGGCGATCGGTCATGTTGTTGGCGCTGCGATCCTGTTGCTCGGCCAGCGCCAGCGCTTGCGGGTCGTCCAGCTCGGCCAGGTAGGACAGGGCCGCGTTCTTGAGGGCGCGACGCGCGGCGGCGGCCGCATCGGGACTATAGGCGCCGTCATGGTCATTGGCTTGATAGGCCGCCAGCAACTCGTCGCGCAGCTGCGCGGCCAGCGAGCGGCGCAGGAACTGGCGCGCCACGTGGATGGCGTGCGGGTCGATCACTTCCATCTGCTCGGCGATCATGGTCTCCGACGGCAGGCTCAAGGCCAGCTCACGAAACGCCGGATCGAGCGAGTCGTCGGCCAGCGTGGCGCGCAGCGCCGCGGCCAGCGCACCATCCTGCTCCAGGTTGCCCAGCACGGTATCGTCCGCCCCCCCATGGCTGGACTGGCGCGCGGCCTGCACCGCCACGGTGAGCGTCAACAGGCGGCGCATGGCCAGGCGCTGGCCGGCTTCCCAACGATTGAAGGCGTCGCTGTCATTGGCCATCAGGAAAGCCAGCTCTTCATCGCTGTAGTCGTATTTCAGCACCACCGGCGCCGAGAACCCGCGTAGCAGCGACGGCACCGGCTTTTCGGCGACATCGACGAAGCAAAAGGTCTGGCGCTGTGCGGTCAGCTCCAGCACACGGGTGGTTCCGCCGGCCTTCTTCTCGCCCTTCAGGCGCAGCGGCATGTCGCGCCCGCTGGCGTCGAGCAGGCCCACGGCCACCGGGATGTGAAAGGGCTGCTTCTTGCGCTGGCCCGGGGTCGCCGGGCAGCTTTGTTCCAGCGTCAGTTCCAGCGTCCCGGTGGCGGCGTCGTACTGCACGCTGGCATCGACCTCGGGGGTACCGGACTGGCTGTACCAGCGTTCGAACTGGCGCAGGTCGCGCCCGCTGGAGTCGGCCATGGCGGCGCGAAAATCGTCGCAGGTGACGGCCTGGCCGTCATGCCGCTCGAAGTACAGGTCCATGCCGCGGCGGAATCCGTCGCGCCCCAGCAAGGTCTGGTACATGCGCACCACCTCGGCGCCCTTCTCGTAGATCGTGACGGTATAGAAGTTGTTGATCTCGACGAACGAGTCGGGACGCACCGGGTGCGCCATCGGTCCGGCGTCCTCGGGGAACTGCGCCTGGCGCAGCACCCGCACGTCGTCGATGCGCTTGACGGCGCGGCCGCTGTCGGTGCCGACCATGTCGGCCGAGAATTCCTGGTCGCGAAATACGGTAAGGCCTTCCTTGAGCGAGAGCTGGAACCAGTCGCGGCAAGTGATCCGGTTGCCGGTCCAGTTGTGGAAATATTCGTGGCCGACCACGGCCTCGATATTGGCGAAATCGACGTCGGTGGCGATGCGCGGGTTGGCCAGCACATACTTGGTGTTGAAGATATTGAGGCCCTTGTTTTCCATCGCGCCCATGTTGAAATCGCCCACCGCCACGATCATGAAGCGGTCCAGGTCGAGTTCCAGGCCGAAGCGGTCGACGTCCCAGGCGATGCTGTGCTTGAGCGAATCCATGGCGTGCTGGGTCTTGTCCAGGTTTCCGTCTTCGACCCATACCTGCAGCAGCACTTCGCGGCCGGACTTGAGGGTGTATTTTTCTTCCTGGCAGACCAGGTCGCCGGCGACCAGCGCAAACAGGTAGGAAGGCTTCTTGAACGGATCTTCCCACTTGGCGTAGTGGCGGCCATCGGGCAAGTCACCCTGTTCGATCAGGTTGCCATTGGACAGCAGCACCGGATAGCGGCCACGGTCGGCCCGCAGCATCACGGTGTAGCGTGCCATCACATCGGGCCGGTCGGGGAAGAACGTGATCTTGCGAAAACCCTCGGCCTCGCACTGGGTGAAGAAATTGCCGTTCGACACATACAGGCCCATCAGCGAGGTATTGCGATCGGGCTGGACCAGGGTCTCGATCTGCAATTCGACCTCGGCCGGCGCGCCGGCAATGGTGAGCACACCGCCGACCAGGCGGTAGTCGCCTTTCTTGAGGGTCTTGCCGTTCAGGCGCAGCGCCACCAGCTCGAGTTCTTCGCCGAACAGCACGATATCGCGGCCGGCCGCGGCCGGATTGCGGCGCATCACGATGCGCGTGGCCACGCGGGTCTGGGCCGGATCGAGGTCGAAGCCCATGTCGACGGTATCGACCAGGTAATGGGGCGCGGCGTAATCTTTACGGTAGATCGTCTGGGGCGTATCGGTGCGCATGGATGCCTGTGGAAAAGAAGATGTCAAGAAAAAAGCAAAGGCAAACCCGGGATTCGTTCAATCAGCGAAACTGGCGGGCGAAAACCTGATTTTACCAATCGCCGGGGCCGTGCGGTCACCGGCTGCCGCACTAATGACCGACAACCGTGCCGAACGTTCGTCGGCCAGCGGCAAACGCACTAAAATAGCGCTCCCGGCGGGATCGAACATGCCGGGGACGCGGTCCAAGCGCCATCGCCACCTGCCCAGCCCCACGCCCGGCCTCATCCTTACTGGAGACACCATGAAACACTGGCTTACCTCACTGATCGCGGCGGCCAGCCTGCTGCTGAGCGGCTGCGCCTCGGTCATGCAGAGCAATGTGACGGCCTTCCACGCCTGGCCCGCCGATAGCGCCGGCAAGTCGTTCGCCTTCGCCCCGGCCACGGAGCAGCAGGGCCAACTCGAATACGACGCCTACGCCCAGTTGATCAGGCGCCAGCTGCTGGGGCTGGGCTTGAAGGAAGCATCCGAACCCCAGGCCGCGCAATTGAACGTGACGTTTCGCTACGGCATGACGACCGAGCAGGTGGTCGAGACCCGTCCTGCCTACGATCCCTACTTCTACGGTCCGGGGCCCGGCTGGGGTCGCTTCGGCCCCTACGGCTTCTACGGCCCGTTCGGCCCGGCCTATGATCCGTTCTGGTATGGCGGGCCGCTGCAAAGCACCAGTTATCCGGTGTTCCTGCGCCGCCTGCAGATCGGCATCGCCAATGCCGCCGACGGCAAGCAGCTATACGACGTCGTGGTCGACAGCGACGGTCGCCAGGCCGGCCTGGCCGCTGCCATGCCTTACATGGTGCGCGCCGCCTTCCAGGATTTTCCCGGCCCCAGCGGCGTGACGCGCCACATATCGATCAAGATCGACAAGGATGGCGGCTACGCCGCGCCGCCGGGCGCGGCCGCGCCCGCTGCCTCCGCCCCCGCTCCCGCCAGGTGAGGCTGCATCACGAATAGAACGCTTCGCTGGCCAGCGTGATGACCACCACCACCAGCACCGCCACCGCCAGTACCAGCAGCAGGCGGCCGAAGCGGGGTGAATCGGATCCCGGTTTGCCCACGGCTCAGGGAACCAGGATGGTCGAGCCGGTGGTCTTGCGCGCTTCCAGGTCGGCGTGTGCCTGGCCCACGTCCTTGAGCGCATAGCGCTGGTTGATCTCGATACTGAGCTTGCCGCTCTCGACCATGGCGAACAGGTCGGCAGCGCAGGCGTCGAGGTCTTCCCGGGTAGCCGTGTAGTTGCCCAGCGAGGGACGCGTCAAGAACAGCGAGCCGCGCGAGGCCAGTTCCGACACGCCGAACGGCGTCACCGGTCCGGAGGCGCTGCCGAAGCTGACCATCATGCCGCGTGGGCGCAAGCAATCGAGCGAGCCGATGAAGGTATCCTTGCCGACGGCGTCGTAGACGACCGGCACACCCTTGCCACCGGTGATTTCCTTGACCCGTTCGACGAAATTCTCGGTCTTGGTGTTGATCACGTGGGTGCAGCCGTGCCGCGCCGCCAGCGCGCCCTTCTCGTCGCTGCTGACGGTGCCGATCACGGTCGCTCCCAGCGCGCGCGCCCATTGGCAGGCGATCAGGCCGATGCCACCGGCGGCGGCATGCAGCAGGATGGTGTCGCCGGCCTGCACCGGATAAGTCTGGCGCAACAGGTATTGCACCGTCATGCCCTGCAGCATCATCGCCGCGGCGGTATCGAAGGAAATGCTGTCGGGCAGCCTGACCAGGATCTCGGCCGGCATCACCCGCTCTTCGGCATAGGCGCCGTTGGGGCGTCCGGCGTAGGCTACGCGGTCGCCCACCTTCAAGCCGGTGACGCCTTCGCCGAGCGCCTCGATGGTGCCGGCGGCCTCCTGCCCCAGGCCATTGGGCAGCGGCTGCGGATACAGCCCGTTGCGGAAATACACGTCGATGAAGTTCAACCCGACGGCGGCATGGCGAATGCGCACCTCGCCCGGACCCGGGTCACCCACCTCGACCTCGACATACTCCATGACCTCCGGCCCGCCGGTCTTGCTTACGCGAATTGCTCTTGCCATGCCCGTCTCCTTTGTTGAATCGAATTGGATGATTACCCCGTTCAAGCCTTCTTGCGCGACAGCAGCCAGATACCCGACAGTACCAGCGCCGTGCCGACCAGCTGGATCGCGGTGATCGGCTCGTCCAGCAGCGCCGCCCCCATGAACAGGGTCGACACCGGCCCCACCAGCCCGGCCTGGGCCGCCGTGGGGGCGCCGATGCGCGATACCGCGATCATGGTCAAGAACACGGGCAACACGGTGCAGAAGACGGCATTGAAGAGCGACAACTGATACACGCCCGCGACCTGTTGCAGCAGCGTGCCTGGCTGGCGCAGCACCACGAACTGGATCACGCAGGCCACGGTCGAGACGCACATCGCGTAGGCCACCAGGCGAATCGCGCCGACCCGGCGCACCAGCTCGCCCGAGCCGATCAGGTAGATCGAATAACAGAACGCCGAGCCCAGCACCAGGCCGCTGCCCAACAGGACGTTGCTGCCACCGGTATCGAGGTCATGCATCAGCACCAGCACGGTGCCGGCGTAGGACACCAGCAGCGCGATCCACTCGACCCAGCCGACCCGGCGCTTGAAGACGAAAAAGGCGATCAGCATCACGAACGAGGGCGTCAGGAACAGGATCAGGCGTTCCAGGCCGGCCGAGATGTATTGCAGCCCGAGGAAGTCGAGGAAACTGGACAGGTAGTAACCGGTCAGCCCCAGCACCACGATGCGCAGCCAGTCGGCGCGCGCCAGGGCCGGTTCACTGCGGGCCTTCCAGATGGCCACCGCCAGGAACATCGGGAACGCAAATACCATGCGCAGCGTGATCACCATCACGGCGTCGACCTGGTAACGGTACATCAGCTTGGCCACGATGGCCTTGGCCGAAAAGAACACGGCGCCGACGACGGCCAGCAGGAGGCCGCCGAGAAACGCCTGGCGGTGGGAAGATGGGTGGGCAATGGCAGTCATGCCGGGATTGTAAACTTAGAACTTGTTCAGCGCTTTTTGAGGAGCGAACCCAGCACCCCACGAATCAGTTCGCGCCCGACTTGCGAGCCGATGCTGCGTGCGGCCGACTTGACCATCGCCTGCAGCGGCGAATCGCTGCGGGCGCCGCGCCCGCTCCTGCCCCCGCCCAGCACACCACCGATCAGGTCGCCCAGGCCGCCGCCCTGCGGCTCAGGCTGGGGTTGGGGCGCGGGTGCCGGGTGCGCGGCGCCGCCGGCGGGCCGCCCGCTGCGCGCCTCCGGCGCCGGCTGCGGCGCCCGGCCGGCCGAAGCGCCCCAGGCGTTGTCGTCGCCCGCCACCGGGGGCGACGCCACGGCACGTCCCTTGAGGCGCTCATAGGCCGATTCGCGGTCGATCGCCTGTTCGTACACGCCAGCCACCAGCGATGAGGCCATCAGGGCACGCCGTTGCGCATCGGTAATCGGGCCAATCTGGGACGCGGGCGTGAGCACATGGCCGCGCTCGACCATGCTGGGCCGGCCCTTGTCGTCCAGAAATGAGACCAGCGCTTCACCCACGGCCAGTTCGGTGATGGCCGTGGCGGTGTCGAGCGCGGGATTAGCGCGGAAGGTCTCGGCGGCGGCCTGCACCGCCTTCTGGTCGCGCGGGGTGTAGGCGCGCAGCGCATGCTGGACGCGATTGCCCAGCTGGCCCAGCACGGCGTCGGGGATATCCAGCGGATTCTGCGTCACGAAGTACACGCCCACGCCCTTGGAGCGGATCAGGCGCACCACCTGTTCGATCTTCTGCAGCAGTGGCTTGGGCGCTTCGTCGAACAGCAGATGGGCTTCGTCGAAGAAGAACACCATCCTGGGCCGGTCGAGGTCGCCCACTTCGGGCAGGTGCTCGAACAGTTCGGACAGCATCCACAGCAGGAAGGTCGAGTACAGGCGCGGCGCATTGAGCAACTTGTCGGCGGCCAGGATGTTGATCACCCCGCGGCCCTGGGCATCGGTCTGCATCAGGTCGTCGATGTCGAGCATGGGTTCGCCGAAGAAGCGGTCACCGCCCTGCTCCTCGATGGCCACCAGGCCGCGCTGGATGGCACCGATGCTGGCCGCCGAGATATTGCCGTACTCGGTCTTGAACTCGGCCGCGTGCTGGCCCACGTGCTGCAGCATGGCACGCAGGTCCTTGGTGTCGAGCAGCAGCAGGCCATTGTCGTCGGCGATCTTGAACACCAGTTGCAAGACGCCCTGCTGGGTATCGTTCAGGTTGAGCATGCGCGCCAGCATCAGCGGCCCCATGTCCGAGATGGTGGCGCGCACCGGATGCCCCTGTTGGCCATAGACATCCCAGAACGCCACCGGCGCGGCGGCCCAGGCCGGCTCGGCCAGGCCCAGGCGCGCCAGGCGCTCGGCCAGCTTGGGGCTGCTGCTGCCGGCCTGGCCCAGGCCCGACAGGTCGCCCTTGACGTCGGCCATGAACACCGGCACCCCGATATCGGAGAGCGCCTGCGCCATCACCTGCAAGGTCACGGTCTTGCCGGTGCCGGTGGCACCGGTGATGCAGCCGTGACGGTTGACCAGTTGCGGCAACAGGCACAGTTGCACGTCGGAATGTTGGGCGATGGCGAGCACAGGGGTCATGATGGGCGGCAGAAAGGACAAATTGGGGGCGATCGCATGGGCTTGCCGATCCGATTCGCAACAGGGCGATATGCTAAAATTCTGGCCCGATTATAGTCAGAAGCGGAGCCCGGATGGCTCATCTTTCGTTCTGGCATCAACCAATCAAGCAGGAAGATTCGACATGGCTGGACACAGCAAATGGGCCAATATCCAACACCGTAAAGGCCGCCAGGATGAACGACGAGGTCGTATCTGGACCCGCCTGATCAAGGAAATCACGGTCGCCGCCCGCATGGGCGGTGGCGATGCCGACACCAACCCGCGCCTGCGCCTGGCGGTCGATCGTGCCTCCGACGCCAACATGCCCAAGGACAACGTGACCCGCGCCATCCAGCGCGGCACCGGTGCCCTCGACGGCGTGAACTACGAAGAAGTCCGCTATGAGGGTTACGGCATCAATGGCGCGGCCATCATCGTCGACTGCCTCACCGACAACCGCGTGCGTACCGTGGCAGAGGTACGCCATGCGTTTTCCAAGTTCGGCGGCAACATGGGTACCGAAGGCTCGGTGGCGTTCATGTTTACTCACTGCGGGCAGTTGATGTACGCGCCCGGCACCGACGAGAACGCGGTGATGGAAGCGGCGCTCGAGGCTGGCGCCGAGGACGTCCAGACCGACGAGGAAGGCGGTATCGAGGTATTGACCGGCCCCAACGACTTCAGCGCCGTCAAGGCGGCGATGGAAGCGGCCGGATTCAAGGCCGAGGTGGCCGACATCATCATGAAACCGTCCACCGAGACGGTGTTTGCGGGCGAGGACGGCGTACGCATGCAAAAACTGCTGGACGCCCTGGAGAACCTGGACGACACCCAGCAGCTCTATACCAACGCTGTCATCGACGAATAATCCGCCTCACTCTTACTGCGAATCCCCATGAAAATCCTAGTTGTTGGCTCCGGTGGTCGTGAACATGCGCTGGCCTGGACCATCGCCAAGTCGCCCCGCATCCAGACCGTGTATGTCGCCCCCGGCAATGGCGGCACCGCCCTCGACGAGCGGCTCACCAACATCGACATCACCGATCCCGCGGCGCTGGCCGATTTTGTCGAGAAAGAGCACGTGGCGCTGACCGTGGTCGGCCCCGAGGCGCCGCTGGCGGCCGGCATCGTCAACGTCTTCCGGGCACGCGGCCTGAAGATCTTCGGCCCCACCCGCGAAGCGGCGCAACTGGAAAGCTCGAAGGATTTCGCCAAGGCCTTCATGAAGCGCCATGCGATCCCGACCGCCGAGTACCAGACCTTCTCCGAACCTGCACCGGCACACGACTATATCGCGCAGAAAGGCGCGCCTATCGTGATCAAGGCCGATGGCCTGGCTGCCGGCAAGGGCGTGGTGGTCGCCATGACGCTGGAAGAGGCGCATTCGGCGGTGGACATGATGCTGTCCGACAACAAGCTGGGCGACGCCGGGGCGCGCGTAGTGATCGAGGAATTCCTCAGCGGCGAGGAAGCCAGCTTCATCGTCATGGTGGACGGCAAGAACATCCTGCCGCTGGCCACCAGCCAGGACCACAAGCGCCTGCAGGACCATGACCAGGGCCCCAACACCGGCGGCATGGGCGCTTACTCGCCGGCGCCCATCGTGACCCCGGCGCTGCATGCGCGTGTCATGCGCGAGATCATCGTGCCGACCGTGCAGGGCATGGCCAAGGATGGCATTCCGTTCTCGGGCTTCCTCTACGCCGGCCTGATGATCGATGAAGAAGGCACGCCCAAGACGCTCGAATTCAACTGCCGCATGGGCGACCCCGAGACCCAGCCGATCATGGCCCGTCTCAAGACCGACCTGCTGGGCGTGATGGAACATGCCGTCAACGGCACGCTCGACAAGGTCGAGCTGGAATGGGACCGCCGCACGGCGCTGGGCGTGGTGATGGCCGCCTTCGGCTATCCCGACGCGCCGCGCCGCGGCGACCTGGTCACCGATATCCCGGCCGAGACCCCGGATTGCGTCACTTTCCATGCCGGCACCACCCTGACCGGCGACAAGCTGACCACCACCGGTGGCCGCGTGCTGTGCGTGGTGGGCCTGGGCGACAGCGTCAAGGTAGCGCAGAAGCATGCCTACGACGCAGCCGACCTGATCCACTTCGCCGGCTCGCAGATGCGGCGCGACATCGGCTGGCGCGCGCTCAAGCGTTGATGCCCGTGGTGCGCTTGCCGGCGCCATGACCATCCCCCGCCCAGCCCCGCGCTTGGCGGGGGATTGTTTTTTCGGCAGTGCCGGGGCGCCACGCCTGGTCATAAAATTGGCGCCCTGCTGCAACAAAAGTGGCTTGCCGCAAACTAACACTGCTTGCCGGCCGTGACGGCTGTCAGGAAAACAATGTTGCATTAGAGAAAAGGATCTTGCATGGACACCCACCTGCTCAACTTCGACACGCTGATCAACCTCTACCTGGTGCCGTTCGGGCTGAAGGTGGTGGCCGCCATCGCCATTTGGATCATCGGCGGCATGCTGGTCAATGCCCTGTCCAAGCTGGTGCGTCGCCTGCTCACCGCGCGCCAGTTCGAGAAGACGCTGATCAACTACGCCACCTCGGCCATCCAGGTGATCCTGCGCATCATGCTGGTGATGGGCATCCTGGAGGTATGCGGCATCCCTACCACCTCGTTTGCCGCCATGATCGGTGCCGTCGGCGTGGCGCTGGGTGTGGCCTGGTCGGGCCTGCTGGCCAACTTCGCCGCCGGCATCTTCCTGGTGGTGCTGCGCCCGTTCAAGCTGGGCGACTACATCACCGCCGCCGGCCAGACCGGCACCGTCAGCGATATCGGCCTGGTGACCACCATCATCACTACCGACAACAACTTGCGCGTGATCGTCGGCAACAACAAGCTGTTCGCCGACAACATCATCAACTACAACGTCAATCCGACCCGCCGTACCGACCTGCGCTGCCAGATCGCCTATGGCGTCGATCCGCAAGAAGCGATTGCCAAGCTGCTGGCCCGGGTCAAGGCCATTCCGAACGTGCTGGAGAACCCGGCGCCAGCGGTTGCGATCCAGGAATTCAACGCCACCGGCACCCTGCTGGCACTGCGGGTGCATGCTGCCACACCCAATTTCGGCCAGGTCTACAACGACGTCAACAGCGCCATCGCCGAGGTCTGCCTCAACGAAGGCTGGCCTGCCCCGGCGACCTACCAGGTAGCCGTTCCCGTGGCGCAGCCACCGCAGAATTGAGCGCCCGTCCTCGCGCCGGCCGCGGCTTGCCGCCGCCGGCGCCCCGCTGGCGCGCCGGCAGGGTACAATCGCGGAGTTAAGAATTCGTTACCGTGCCCCGAGCGACACCCTTGTGACCACCACTACCGCCGCGCCCAGCGCATCGACCTCCGTCAGAACCTACCTGCAAGACCTGCAACAGCGTATCGTGACCGCCCTCGAGGCAGCCGACGGCAAGTCGTTCGTCGCCGATTCTTGGCAGCGGCCCGAAGGCGGCGGCGGCACCTCCCGCATCCTGGAAGAAGGCGCGCTGTTCGAACGTGGCGGGGTCGGCTTTTCGCACGTGATGGGCCAGAACCTGCCGCCATCGGCCGCGGCCAACCGGCCGCAGATCGCCGGCCGCGCCTGGGAGGCGATGGGCGTGTCGCTGGTGCTGCATCCGCGCAATCCGTATATCCCGACGGTGCACATGAATGTGCGCTTCTTCACCACCCAGGCAGAAGGCGAGGAGCCGGTCTGGTGGTTCGGCGGCGGCATCGACCTGACGCCCTACTACGGCCAGCTCGACGACGTGGTGCATTTCCACCGCAGCTGCCGTGACGCCCTGCAGCCCTTCGGCGACGACCTGTATCCGCGCTTCAAGCAGTGGTGCGACCAGTATTTCTACCTGAAGCACCGCCAGGAGCCGCGCGGCGCCGGCGGTATTTTCTTCGACGACTTCAATGCGCTGCCTTTCGAGCACAGCTTTGCGATGATGCGCAGCGTCGGCGACGCCTTCCTGGCGGCGTACCTGCCCATCGTGACGGCGCGGCGCGACACGCCCTACGGCGAGCGCGAACGCGACTTCCAGGCGTACCGGCGAGGCCGCTATGTCGAATTCAACCTGGTGTTCGATCGCGGCACGCTGTTCGGCCTGCAGTCGGGCGGTCGCACCGAATCGATCCTGATGTCGATGCCACCGCTGGTGAAATGGCGCTATGACTGGCATCCGCAGCCCGGCAGCGCCGAAGCGCAGTTATACTCCGACTTCCTGGTGCATCGGGACTGGCTGTAATGACGGCACCTGCACAACATTGCGTAGCGGTACTGGGCGGCAGCTTCGACCCGGTGCATTGCGGCCATGTCCAGCTGGCAAGACATTTCGTGGAACTGCTGCGGCCCGACGTGCTGCGGGTCATTCCCGCCGGCAACCCCTGGCAGAAGCACGGACTGCAAGCCGAACCTGCACAACGGGTCGAAATGGTACGGCGTGCCTTCGACACCCAGCAGGTGCCGGTCGAGATCGACCAGCAGGAGATTCGTCGCGCCAGCGCCACCTACACCATCGACACCCTGCGCGCACTGCGCGCAGAACTGGGGCCGGCGGTGTCGATCGTATTCCTGATGGGGGCCGACCAGCTGCAGCACCTGGACACCTGGCAGAACTGGCGCGAGCTGTTCGACCATGCCCATCTGTGCGCCGCGTCCCGCCCGGGCTTCGGCCTGCAGGCCGGCGATGTGCCGTCGGCGGTGGTGCAGGAGTTCGCCCGACGCGCCGGCAGCGCCGAGGCCATCCGTACCACCTCGCACGGGCTGGGCTGCCTGGCGCCGGGCCTGGAGGTCGATATTTCGTCGACCGCAATCCGTGCCGCGCTACAACGCGGCGAACGCCCCGATTCGCTGATTCCGGCCGGGGTGCTAGACTATATCGAACAGCATCATCTGTACCGGAACTCATTTCACCACCAAACGTGAGATGCAGTCCGAAGGGAGCGGCCCGGCGGGGGCCGCTCGCACAACGTTTATTTATGAAATGAGTTCTAACTAATGGATATCAAAAAACTGCAAACCCTGGTCGTGGACGCGCTGGAAGACGTCAAGGCTCAAGAGATCCGTGTCTTCGACACGACCCATCTGACCAGCCTGTTCGACCGCGTGGCGATTGCCTCGGGTACCTCCAACCGCCAGACCAAGGCGCTGGCGGCTTCGGTGCGCGACAAGGTCAAGTCCAAGGGCGGCAACGTGGTCAGCGTCGAAGGTGAAGACACCGGCGAATGGGTATTGGTCGACCTGGGCGACATGATCGTGCATATCATGCAACCGGCCATCCGCACCTATTACCGCCTGGAAGAAATCTGGGGCGACAAGGAAGTCAAGATGGGCGCGGCCAAGCGTACCACCACCTCGGCCGTGGCCAAGCGCGATGCCGCCGACGCTCCAGCTCCCAAGATCCGCCGCACCCGGGCACAAGCCGAAGCGGTCGAAGCCAGCCAGGCGCTGGACGACGACGAGGTCAAGAAGCCGGCACGCAAGCCGCGCACCACGGCCGCGGCCGGTGCCGGTGCCACCACCAGGACCACCCGCGCTGCCGGCACCGGCACGCGTACCTCGCGCAGTGCCGCCGGCCAGGCCGAGACCGGCGCCAAGGCCGCCACGCCGCGTGCCCCGCGGGCAGCCGCAGGTACCACCCGCACCACGACCGGTACCAAGACCGGCACCACGCGTACCACCACCGGCACCAAGACCGGCGCGGCCAAGACCACCACCACCCGCAGCAAGACCGCGGCGCCCAAGACCGCCGTGGGCAAGACCGTGCGCGTGGCACCGTCCAAGAGCGCCAGCGCCAAGAAGCCGGCTTCCAAGCGCGTCAGCAAGGCCTGATGCAGCTGGTCATTGCCGCGGTCGGGCACAAGATGCCCGCCTGGATCGAAACCGGCTTTCAGGAGTACGCCAAGCGCATGCCTCCTGATTGCCGGATCCAACTCAAGGAAATCAAACCGGTCGACCGCTCCGGCAGCCGTACCGCCGACACCGTCATGGCGCAGGAACGCAGCCGCATCGAAGCGGCCCTGCCCAAGGGGGCGCGCATCATCGCCCTCGACGAGCGCGGCCGCGACTGGACCACCATACAGTTGTCGCAACAGCTGCAGCACTGGCAGCAGGACGGCCGCGACGTCGCTTTCGTCATCGGCGGCGCCGACGGGCTCGATCCTGCCTTCAAGGCCGGCGCCGATACCCTCATACGCATCTCCAGCATGACCTTGCCGCACGGCATGGTGCGTGTATTGCTGGCAGAACAGCTGTACCGGGCCTGGTCGATCACCCAGAATCATCCGTACCATCGCGCCTGAGGCGGTTCAAGCCCGGCATTGATCCTGACCGACGGGTGTCCAGTCATGCCCAACGATGAAACGAGATCACCATGAAACAAGCGGATCGCACCATCTACCTTGCGTCGAAGAGCCCACGCCGGCGCGAGCTGCTGCGCCAGATCGGCATCGAGTTCGAATTGCTGCTCTCGGAGAAGGAAGTCGACGAAAGCGTGCTGCCCGATGAAGGCGCGCTGGACTATGTGGCGCGCGTGACACGGGCCAAGCTCGACAGCGCCCAGCAGACCATGCTGCTGCGGCAATTGCCGCATCGTCCTATCCTGGCGGCCGACACCACGGTCGTGGTCGACGACCTGATCCTGGGCAAGCCGGCCGACCGCGAGGAAGCGCTGCAGATGATCCACCGCCTGGCCGGGCGCACCCACCATGTGCTCACCAGCGTGGCCGTGGCGCTCACGCTGGGCGTACAGACCGAAGTCTGGCAAGTCACCCAGCAGTCCGACGTCAGCTTCGCCGCGCTCGACGATGCCGCTATTGCAGCCTATTGCGACACCCTTGAGCCGTATGACAAGGCAGGCGCCTACGGCATCCAGGGGTTGGCCTCGGTTTTCATCAGCAATATTGTTGGCAGCCATTCCGGTATCATGGGACTGCCGCTCTTCGAGACGGCTCAACTATTAGAAAACGCGGGCGTCCGCATCTTATGAGCGAAGACATTCTGATCAACATCACCCCGCAGGAGACACGCGTCGCGTTGATCCTGCAGGGCGCAGTACAAGAGTTGCACATCGAACGCACCCTGTCGCGCGGGCTGGCGGGCAATATCTACCTGGGCAAGGTGGTGCGGGTGCTGCCCGGCATGCAATCGGCCTTCATCGACATCGGTCTTGAACGCGCCGCGTTCCTGCACGTTGCCGATATCTGGGAAGCCCGCCCGCATGACGGCCAGAACACTCCGGCCATTCCGATCGAAAAGCTGCTGCACGATGGCCAGACCGTTACCGTGCAGGTGATCAAGGACCCGATCGGCACCAAGGGCGCGCGCCTGTCGACGCAGATCTCGATCGCCGGCCGCATGCTGGTGTACCTGCCGCAGGACAAGCACATCGGCATTTCGCAACGCATCGAGAACGAAGCCGAGCGCGAACTGCTTCGCAGCAAGGTGCAAGCCCTGCTGCCGCCGGAAGAAAAAGGCGGTTTCATCATCCGCACCATGGCCGAGGACGCGTCCGACGCCGACCTGCAGATGGACGTCGAATACCTGCGCAAGACCTGGGCCACCATCGTCAAGCAGAGCAAGACCCGACCTGCCGCCACGCTGCTGCATCAGGACCTGTCGCTGGCCCAGCGCGTGCTGCGCGACTTCGTCGGCGACGATACGGCGACCATCCAGGTCGACTCGCGCGAGAACTTCAACAAGCTGCAGGAGTTCGGCACCATCTATACGCCCTCGGTGCTGACCAAGCTGACCCACTATCGGGGCGAGCGCCCGCTGTTCGACCTGTACGGCGTGGAAGAAGAAATCGAGCGCGCACTGGGCCGGCGGGTCGACCTGAAGTCGGGCGGCTACCTGATCGTCGACCAGACCGAGGCGATGACCACCATCGACGTCAACACGGGCAGCTTCGTCAACGGCCGCAACTTCGACGACACCATCTTCAAGACCAACCTCGAGGCCGCGCATGCGATCGCCCGCCAGCTGCGCCTGCGCAACCTGGGTGGCATCATCATCCTCGACTTCATCGACATGGAAAACACCGAGCACCGCCAGGCGGTGCTGGCCGAGCTGGGCCGTGCCTTGCAGCGCGACCGCACCAAGATCTCGGTGTCGGGCTTCTCGACGCTGGGCCTGGTGGAGATGACCCGCAAGCGCACCCGCGAGTCACTGGCGCACATCCTGTGCGAGACCTGCCCTGCCTGCAAGGGGCGCGGGCAGGTCAAGACCTCGCGCACCGTATGCTACGAGATCCTGCGCGAGGTGATGCGCGAAGCCAAGCAGTTCAACCCGCGCGAATTCCGCATCCTGGCCTCGCAGCTGGTGGTAGACCTGTTCCTGGAAGAAGAATCGCAACACCTGGCGATGCTGGGCGACTTCATCGGCAAGCCTATTTCGTTGCAGGTGCAGAGTGACTACCAGCAGGAGCAGTACGACATCATCCTGATGTAAGCCGTACATGGCCGCACCGGCCGATGCAAACGCAAAACGGGCCTGGGTTCAACCCCAGGCCCGTTGTCTTTTGCCTCTTACCTTTTGCCTCGACCGGCCTTACTGCTGCACAAACAGCAGCATCGAATGCGCCGACACCACATATTCGTGCCCGGCGTCGAACACCGGGTCCTGATCCCGCCCGGGTACGTTGGTATCGATCAGGCCGACCCAGCGCTGCCCGTTCCTGGTGGCCGGCAGCGTGAAGTTGACGACATCGTTATGGCTGTTGAAGACCAGCAATACGGTCTGGTCGGCCGCCGCCCGGCGCATGTTGCTGACCCGGGCACGACCGTCAAGCACCAAGCCAAAGCATTTCATCGTGGTGTCGGCCCATTGTTCCTGCGACAAGGTCACGCCTGCCGGCGAAATCCAGTCGGCGTCCACCGTGTCGAGGTCTTCATTGAGTTCGCCATTCATGAACCGGCTGCGCCGCAGCACCGGCATGCGGGCGCGCAGCTTGAGCAGGTCGGCGGTGAACTTCAGTTGGGCGCGACCGCGCTCGTCGATCTTGTCCCATTGCAGCCAGCTGATGTCGTTGTCCTGGCAATAGGCGTTGTTGTTGCCGCCCTGGCTACGGCCGAACTCGTCGCCTGCCAGCAACATCGGGGTGCCCTGGGCCAGCAGCAAGGTCGATAACAGGTTGCGTTTTTGCCGCTCGCGCAATTCGATGATGGCTTCGTCGTCGGTGGCACCTTCGGCGCCGCAGTTCCAGGAGCGATTGTCGGAATGACCGTCGCGGTTGTCCTCGCCATTGGCGTCATTGTGCTTGTCGTTATAGCTGACCAGGTCCTGCAGCGTAAAACCGTCATGGGCGGTAATGAAGTTCACGCTGGCCCAGGGCCTGCGCCCGCGCTTGTGGAACAGGTCGGCCGAACCGGCAAAGCGGGTGGCGAAATCGGCGGCCAGGCCCTCGTCGCCTTTCCAGTAGGCGCGCACCTGGTCCCGGAACTTGTCGTTCCATTCGGCCCAGCCGGGCGGGAACTCACCCACCTGGTAGCCGCCGGGGCCGCAATCCCAGGGCTCCGCGATCAACTTGACCGCGGCCAGCACCGGATCCTGCAGGCAGGCGTTGAGGAAACCGCTGCTCAGGTCGAAGCCATGGTTTTCGCGCCCCAGGATCGTGGCCAGGTCAAAGCGGAAGCCGTCGACGTGTTGCTCCAGCACCCAGTAGCGCAGGCTGTCGGCGACCATCTGCATGACCCGCGGATGCGACAGGTTGAGCGTATTGCCGGTGCCGGTGTCGTTGATGTAGTAGCGACGGTCATCGGGCATCAGTCGATAGTACGAAGCGTTGTCGATCCCCTTGAAACTGAGCGTGGGGCCGAGTTCGTTGCCCTCGGCCGTATGGTTGTAGACGACGTCGAGGATGACCTCGATGCCGGCTTCGTGCAGCGCATCCACCGCCTGGCGGAATTCGCCCGACTGCTGGCCCGAGAAATAGCGGGGATCGGCAGCGAAAAACCCGATGCTGTTATAGCCCCAGTAATTGGTCAGCCCTTTCTCGAGCAGGTAGGAGTCGTTGACAAAGGCATGCACCGGCAGCAACTCCAGCGAGCTCACGCCCAGCTGGCGCAGGTGGTCGACGATCGCCGGCGCAGCCAGCCCGGCAAACGTGCCGCGTTGCTCGGGGGCCACCTCCGGATGGCATTTGCTGAGTCCCTTGACGTGCGCCTCGTAGAACACGGTGCGATCCCACGGCACCCGGTGGCCGGTCGGCACATGGATGTCGGCGGTAGGCTCGACCACCACGCACTTGGGCACGAAGGGCGCGCTGTCGCGGGTGTCGAAGCTCAGGTCCTTGTCCGGGCTGTCGAGGTCGTAGGCAAAGATCTCGGGCGCCCATTTGAGCTCGCCCAGGTGGCGCTTGGCATACGGGTCCATCAGCAGCTTGTTGGCATTGAAGCGGTGGCCGTTCTGCGGGTCGTACGGGCCGTGCACGCGATAGCCGTAGACCGCCCCGGGCTTGAGCCCTTCGATGAACACATGCCAGACCTCGTCGGTGTATTCGGGCATCGGGATACGGGCGATCTCGGTCTCGCCCTTGTCGTCGAACAGGCACAGGTCGACGCCGGTGGCGTTAGCCGAAAACAGGGCAAAGTTGACGCCATCCTCCCGACAGCTGGCGCCGCGGGGGAATGGCGAGCCTTCGCGTACGCGATGCAGGTAGCCGGAATTGTCGGGCGCGGTGGAAATGGCTTGTTTGACGTCGTCTTTCATGATCGATCAGAATAAAAGGAGGTAAAGAAGCGAGCCCGGTGCGGCGTCGAGTGTAGTCATATTGCCAACATCTCCGCCCCCGATCCGAAATAGCCTGGGCAGTTTATGAAACCCGGGCGCGCGCCGCAGTCGGGAAACAGCGCGACATGCTGTAGGCGAATAGCTCGACAGCGCACCACCCTGCCGTCCGATCGGCGACGCCGCCGCAGCCATGCATTACAATGCCGGGTTTAACAAATTCCGGGCTCATTGTCCTGGTCTGCGCTCTACGGTCTCCGCTTGCCATTTGCCACACCCGAATGATTGCCTACACCTCCCTTGCCGTGTTTCTCTTCTCAGCCATTGCGCTGGTGGTGCCAAGCGGTTTTTCGCTGGGGGCACTGCTATTGCTGCTGGGTTCATTGGCGCTGCTGCGTACGGGCACTCGCGGGGTACGTCTGGACCGGGCGGACTGGCTGGTCATCGCCGCCTTCCTGCTCTACTTCGGCGTCACAGCCGGCAACCACCTGGTACACCACGCACGACCGGCCGAATACGACGCGCCATTGCGCTTCGTGCTGGCCATACCCGCGCTGGTACTGCTACGCGCATATCCCCCAGCGAGCTGGTCGCTCTGGTCCGGGGCGGCGCTGGGCGGCATCGGTGCCGGCTTGCTGAGCCTGTGGCTGGCACTGGTGCGCCATGTCGACCGCCCTGCCGCCAGCACCAATCCGATTCAATACGGCAACATCAGCCTGGTGCTGGCGATGCTCTGTACCTGCGGCCTCTACTGGGCCATCGCCGAACGGCGCAACGCAACCTGGATCATCCTGTTGGCAACGGGCGCGGTGCTGGCTGCGCTGGCGTCGCTGCTCAGTGGCAGCCGCGGCAGCTGGCTGGCACTGCCGGTTTGCCTGGCAGCGGCGCTCTACCTGATGCTGCGCGCCGGCCAGGCTCGGCTGGCAGCCAAGCTCATGGCGAGCTGCGTCATTGCCCTGGCATTGCTGTGGGCGATACCCCAGAGCGGCTTGCGCGCGCGCAGCCAGGCCGCCATCAGCCAGGCCGATCAATACCAGCGACACCACGACGCGGATTCGTCGATCGGCGCCCGCCTGGCGATGCTGCGCATCGGCTGGCTGATGGCACCACAGCATTGGTTGCTGGGCTGGGGCAAGCAAGGCATGTTCGACCACAAAGCCAGCCTGGTCGACCAAGGCCTGGCAGCGCCGTCGACACGTGAACACACCCACTTGCACAACGAATATCTCGACGCGCTGGTCAAGCGCGGCGTGCCAGGCCTGCTGGCGACGGCACTGCTCTATCTGGTGCCGCTGGCCGCATTTGCGCAAGCCTGGGCTAGCCGCCCGCCGCACGCCCGCCCCTATGCCATCGCTGGCGTGATGCTGATGCTGAGTTACCTGGCCTTCGGGTTGACCCAGGCTTTCCTGACCCATAACAACGGAGTCATGATCCTGGCCTTCCTGGTGGCCATCCTGTGGGGGCTGGCGCGCCGCCCACCCACGCTCGTGACAGCCCCATGATTTCTAATGCCGACGCCGTGCGTCGATTGTCTTGCAAGGATGATTAAATGTTGCCCTCCAATATGAAAAGGCTGGCCGCGCTGCACCGGCCCTACAAGAAGCGCCTAGCGCTCGCCTTCCTCGGCATGATCGTCACCGCTGCCACCGAGCCGGTGGTGCCGTACATCTTCAAGATCCTGCTGGACAAGGGCTTCGTCGGCAAGCCTGAGTTTTCGTTGTGGCTGGTGCCGTTGGCCGTGATCGGTATCTTCTTCATCCGCGGCGTTTCCACGTTCACCAGTTCGTACATGATGACCTGGGTCTCGACCCGTATCCTGAACGAACTACGGCGCCAGATGTTTGCCCGCATGCTCGACCTGCCAGTGCATTTCTATGCCAGCAATACGGTAGGCAAGGTCATCAATTCCATGATGTTCGAGGTGCAGCAGATCATCGACATGGTGACCAAGGTGTTCACCTCGATCGTGCGTTCCGCGCTGACGGTACTGGGCCTGCTGGCCTGGCTGCTGTACCTGAACTGGCAGTTGACCATCGTTACGCTGATCCTGCTGCCGTTGGTGGCCATCGTGGTACGCAGCACCGGCAGGCGGCTCAAGAAGTTGAACCGCGACTCGCTGGCGGTGAACGCAGAACTGACCCAACTGGTCGAGGAAACCACCCGGGCACAACAGGTCATCAAGATCTTCGGTGGCCATGCGTACGAAAAACAGCGCTTTCACCTGCGCGCCGAAAACCTGCGCCGCTACACGATGCGGATGACCGCCGCCTTTGCCTCTACGGTGCCGATCACCCAGCTGATGACTGCCTGCGCGGTGGCGGTAGTGATCGTGATGGCGCTGGTCCAATCCGGCAACGGCCAGATCACCGTCGGCGGCTTCGTCTCCTTCATCACGGCCATGCTCATGCTGTTGGCGCCATTGAAGCAGCTGGCCGAGGTCAATGGCCCGCTGCAACGGGGCATGGCTGCGGCCGAAGAAGTCTACAAGTTGATCGACAAGCCCATCGAGCGCATCGGCGGCGCCACGCTTGCCGAGCGCGTGCGTGGCGAGGTCGAGTTCGTCGATGTCGGCTTCTCCTATCCGGGTCATGAGCAGTTGGCCCTGCGGGGAGTCAACCTGAAAGTGCGGCCCGGCGAGACCATCGCCTTCGTGGGCATGTCCGGCGGCGGCAAATCGACGCTGGTGAGCCTGATCCCGGGCTTCCATTCGGCCAGTAGCGGACAGATCCTGCTCGATGGGCAAGATATCGAATCCATTTCGTTGCTCAGCCTGCGCCAGCAGATCGCCATGGTCAGCCAGAACACCGTCCTGTTCGACGATACCCTGGCCGCCAATATCGCTTATGGCGACGAACAACCGGACCCGGACCGTATCGCCGCCGCGCTGGAAGCGGCGCACCTGGGTGATGTGGTGCAGGGGTTGCCGGAAGGCCTGGCGACGCGCATCGGCGACAACGGTTCGCGCCTGTCCGGCGGGCAGCGGCAGCGCGTAGCCATCGCACGGGCTATCTACAAGGATGCGCCGATCCTGATCCTGGACGAAGCCACCTCGGCGCTGGACACCGAGTCCGAGCGCGCCGTGCAGGCGGCTTTGGAACGACTCATGCAGGGCCGTACCACCTTTGTCATCGCCCACCGCCTGTCGACCATCGAACGCGCTGACCGCATCGTAGTGCTGGCGCATGGCCAGGTGATCGAAGTCGGCAGCCACCAGCAACTGCTCGAGCGCGACGGTGTGTATGCCAACCTGTATCGCCTGCAATTCTCGCAACAATAAATTGCCCATGTCCACTTCCCTGATTCCTGCCGAGCTGCTCAAGCGCTCGGACAAGATACTGTTCATCGCCCACCTGGCGCTGGGCGACTTCACCTATCTGCAAAGCTTCTTCAAGGCATTCGCGGCACAGAACCCGCACCTGAAGATCCACCTGTGGGTCGATGAAGTGCGACGCACCGCCGACGCCACGCAATGGCCGCACCTGAAGCACTATTCACTCTACGACTGGGTCCGCGCCTGCCCGTTCTTCGACAAGGTCTATGACCGCACCTACAGCCCGGCGCTATACGGCGAATCGATCGCCGAGGCCCGGCGCGAGGCTTATCCGATCGTGGTCTCGCTGGCCACGCTGCGGCCCCAGCTGTATGCCAGCCTGGCACGCAAGATCAGCCCGAGCGGCCTGGTCATAGGGATGACCCGCAAGATCAGGCTGTTGCAGCTTCACCACCTGCTGTCCTACCGTAAGCTCGACGCCGCCATGCCGGCCTACAAGGGCCAGGGCGATTACCACATCAGCGATGTCTACGCGCACTGGTTCAGGCAACTGAGCGACCTGGAACTGACTGCACAGCAGCGTTTTCCCTTTGTGGACATACCGGAAAACTGGCGCCGGGATACCGAACGGACCTTGCAGTCGTGGGGCTTCTGGCCACGCCAGGGCAAGCTGGTGATGATCAACCCCTACGCCAAGACCAAGAAACGTTGCTGGCCCCTGGATCGCGTGGTGGAGCTGGTTCGCGCCATGCAAGCCAAGGAGCACTGGCGCGACGCCAGCTTCATCGTCAACGCCGTGCCCCAGGAATTGGACGATGCGCGGGCCGTGATCGGCCGCCACGGGCTCGAGCGCACGGTGATCTTCAGTGCTCAGGACAATTTCTTCCAGCTGCCGGCCTTGCTGGAGCGCTGCGACCTGATCATCTCGGTGGAGACCGCGGTGATGCATCTGGCCAACGCGGTGCACGTGCCGGTGGTGGCGCTGATGCGCCAGAAGAATCCTGAATGGGTGCCGTTGGACCACGCCAATAGCACCGTCATTACCGCCCCCGGCCGTCGCGATTGGGTACAGGCGATATCAGTCGAACAGGTCATGGAAGCCATCCGATGAAACTCCCGACGATCAACGAAATCCAGGCGCAGCCGGCCAACGGCAAGGCCAGCTTTCATATCGCCTTTTGTGTCGACAACAATTATTTTCGGGCCATGGGTGCGACCATGGCGTCGATCATCGCCAACAATCCGGCGCAGCATTTCACGTTTCACGTGCTGGCCTTCGAGGTGTCGGACGAGCACCAGCGCCGGCTCAAGCAACTCGAAGAGATGTATGCGCAGGTCAAGACCGAACTGCACCTGCTCGACCTGTCCTCGTTCCAGCAGTTCTCGCACTTTCTGGGGCACTCGCACTATTCGCTGTCGATCTTCACGCGCCTGGTGATTCCAACCGTACTGCGCGGCGTGACCGACCGCGTGCTTTACCTGGACGCGGACATCCTGTGCTTCAACCGCATCGATGAGATGGTTGATATGGATATCAGCGATGAAATTGCGGTGGTCGTCCCGGATGCCCCGGTCACATTGCAGCGTCGCGTCGCCGCACTGGGCTTGTCGCATAACGAGTACTTCAACGGTGGCGTGCTGTTCATCAACATCGAGAAATGGCTGGCCGAGGACATCACCGCCAAGACCCTCGATGCGCTGCTCAACAGCAAGACCGACATGCGTTTCAACGACCAGGACGCGCTCAACATCGTGCTCAACGGGCGTGCCCGCTACCTGTCGCCCAAGTGGAATTACCTGTACGACCTGATCCACGACCTCAACGTCAACAAGTTTGCATTGAAGCCTGTGGGGCGCGCGATCTTCGTGCACTTCGCCGGCGCGGTCAAGCCGTGGGCCGCATGGAGCCGACATGAGGTGACAGCACTGCTGCGCGGCTACCTGGATCTGTCCCCCTGGGCCGACATGGCGCTCGACGAGCAACCGCGCAATACCAAGGAAATGCGCATGCACTCACGGTTCATGTACCGTCAGGGCCGGCCGCTGGAAAGCATCAAGTGGTACCTGCGCTACCTGCGCAAGCGGTCCACCAGATAATCACCACCATTCACTGAATCCGTTGCGATGGCAATCACCAGCTCCCACATCCTCGTCTGCCGTACCGACAACATCGGCGATGTCGTGCTGACGCTCCCCATGGTCGCGCGTCTACGCCAGCTTCATCCGCATGCCCGCATCAGCTTCCTTTGCCGCCGTTACGCCGCGCAGGTCGTGCGCTATTGCAGTGATGTCGATGCGGTCGTAGAACTGGAGGAGGTGCAGGACGACCTTCAGGGATACCTGAGGCATTCGGGGGTTGATACCATCATCATCTGCCAACCTGATCGCCCCCTGGCGATTGCCGCCTTCAAGAGCCGCATTCGCCATCGCATAGGCAATGCCCGGCAGAAACTGTATCTGCTGTTCTATTGCAATCGCCGAGTACGTTTCAGCAAAGGCCTGTCGGAAAACCACGAAGCACAAATCAACTTCGAATTTCTCAAGCCGCTGGGCGACAGCACCATCCCCGATCGCGCGCAGATTCCGGGCCTGTATCATTTTTCGATCCCCCATGACGCCGACATTGCACGGCGTCTTGGCACGGCGGGCTTCAACCTGATCCTGCACACGAAATCGAATGGCCATGGACGGGAATGGCCCGTCGAATCGTTTCTCGCCCTGGCACGCAGCCTCGTGGCGCAGCATGAAGTTACCCTCTGGTTGACCGGTAGCGAGCAAGAAGGCGCATGGCTCGAGTCCCATGCCGCCGATCTGGTCGCCATGCCGAACGTGCGCAACGTGTGTGGCAGCATGGACCTGGCAGGATTGACGCGGTTTATTCACCAGGCCGACGGTCTGATCGCCAGCGGCACCGGTCCGTTGCACCTTTCGGCTGCCATCGGGCAACGTACGCTGGGATTGTTTCCGCCAACGCGTCCCATGCACCCGGGACGCTGGGCAGCGTTGGGACCTCGTGCCGAAAACCTCTGCGTGGCAGCGCAGGCTTGTCCCGGCTGCGAAAAACAACCCGGCCCCACCTGTGATTGCATGCGCGCGATCACACCGGACATGGTGCTCGGCGTGGTTCAACGCTGGATCGCCGAAAAGGCTGCCACGGCAGCATGACCGAGGCGATGAGGCCATGCTAGGCGGGTAGGCTGTCCAGCACCGCCTGAACCGGAATGTCCTTGACCCAACCATCGCGGTGATCGACCATCACGACCTTGGCGTTGGCGGCGTCGAGCGGCACCCATTCCGGGCTCAACTGGCGCATCAGCGCGATCACCGGCACGCCGACTGTCTGGGCCAGGTGAATGGTGGCCGTCTCGACTGAGATAATCAGGTCGCATTGCGCCAGCATGGCGGGCAATTCGAAGAAATTGTCGGTCGCGCTGAATACGCCGGTCCGCGCCAGCCCGCTGTCGCGCAAGCTTGCCTGGCATTGCTCGCGCTGCTGAGGCAGGCAGTTGAGCACGAAGCGGGCATCGTGCCAGCCTGGGGTCGACTGCATGGCCCGCACCAATTCGAGCGCGCGCGAAAATGGCCAGGAGCGCTCGTCCTGCTTGGAAAACGGATTGATGAAGACCCGCCTGGTCTTGCCCTCTTCGCATGCATCAAGGCTGGCCCACGCAGCGGCTCGCTGCAACCATGGCGATGGTATGGACATGACCGGCATGCGCTGCGCGGCCGTCATCGGCATACCGAACAGTTCAAGGAACCAGTTGGCATATATCTGGCTGATATGAACAGCGTGCGGGGGACGATCCTGGAGTACTGCATCGAGCCGGCCGAAGGTGCGACGTTTGACCAGGTCGAACGGCTTGAACGGCTTGCCGATGGCCACGACAAAGCCGTGCGGGCTGATGCGCCGGACCAGGCGCGCATAGAAAGTGCGACGCGAGAGCCCGAACGAGATAACGATCGGATAGCGTTGGCGCCGGGCTTGTCGCAACGATGCCGCAAACGAAAAAGGACTGTAGGTACGGCGATAGACGTGTGCGATGTAGGGTTCGTTGTCGAGCCAGTCGAACAAGGAATAACTGCGTAGCGCGGCCCACTGGCGATAGTCGATGGTGCGCCGCAGTTCGTCGACCCAGATGTGGATGGCGATATGCGGATACGCCGCGTGAAACGCCGCAAAGCAGCGCGACATGTAGGTAAAGTCTCCCAAGGCAAGATGGGCGACAAACAGCACCTTGTCCGCGCGCTGGAGCAATGACGGGGCAATGATGGGTGGCATGTGCGCTTGGTTCATTTGACGACTTCCGTGCCGATGGCACTCCCCGGGAAACCCTGCCTGGTTCCCGCCGCCTTGCGACGCAGGATGATGGCAACGAAGACGGCCATGCTCATCGGGTAGAAAATATCGCAGATGCGCCACATCAACATGACGTCCACCAAGCCGAACGCGGCATAGCCCAGGCACAATGTCAGGCCCATCAGAGCGGCGCGACGAGTTTCGGAGTCGCGTGTGCGCACATGTCCGATGAAGAACCAGAACGGTCCCGCATAGATCGCCAGCAATCCCAGCATGCCGAACGTGCCCAGGGTGGCCATGTTGAACAGGAATTCATTGTGCGAATGCGGCAGGTTGGCGGCATCGCTGGTGAGAACGCCCTGCTCGTGCAGGCGCTCCAGCGCGGCCGGAAAATTGCGCGGGCCCACGCCGAAGGCTGGATGCTCACGAAACAGGATCCACGCGCCCTTCCATAACTGTAGCCGCAGGCCCAGCGAGGTATCCCTGTCGACGCCACTGTCGAACTTGTTCATGTCTTCGACCGCTTCGGATACCCGCAGCTGTACGGTGTGCGTCTGTCCCGCGAGGCCGATGCCGACGGCGAGCGCCAAGGCAGTCACACCCGCGACCCGCTGCCATGAGCTATTGCGCAAGGCGCCGGCCAGGCCCAGGACCAGGAACAAGGGCAAGGTCACCCAGGCTCCGCGCGTTTGCGAAATGAAGATGTTTTCCAGCGCGACCAGGCAACCGCCCATCAGCAGCCACTGCACCCACCTCGCGTCCCTTTCCCAGCGCACAGCCAGAAGGGCGAACATGCCCAGCAGCAGCACCAGTTCCGAATAAGCGATGATGGGGACGAAATCGATTACCGACACGCGATCATCGCCGCCACGGGTGAACGTATAGAGCTTGACCGTTGCGATGACGACACCGATGGCGAAGGACCACCTCAACCGTGAAAGATAGTGCACGGGCATGCGCAACGCTATCCACAGCAGCAGGCAAAACATCGCCATGCGCGAGGCATTGTCATACGATTTGATATGGACCGTACCGGCAGATATCTCGTAACACAGGATCGCGAGCGTGGTGCCGCTCATGCACAGGTAGAGCGGCCACAGCCTGGCCCACGGCCGGATCTGGTCGAACTTGCCGCGAAGCGCCAGGCGCCCGATATCGAACACGGCCGGCAGTACCAGTGCATAGAAGGCAAAATTGCCGGTTTTGGAAAAAGCCAACCCGGTAGAGAAAAACAAAAAAAAGAGAACAAAAATGGTTCTGCTCCCCCAACGGCGCGTTCTCATTTACCCAAGGTCTCCGCTCTCAATATTCCACCACGACCGCTTCCTTGCCAAACGACGCCACCAGCGTAGTCTGCAAGCTGTCGCTTGGATTGATGCGCCAGTTGTCGCCCAGCATCACTTCGCAGCCGGCGTCGTCGCGCAGGTAGCGCATGACGAACGGCAAGCCCTGGTCCTGGCGGTGCGCCGATAGCGTCTCGCGCAGCAGTGCCGGGTCGACCGCCTGCTTGAGCTGCACCACCATGCGCACGCCGTACTGGATCCGCGCCGCGCCCAGGTCCATGACCTTTTCGGCCGATACCCGCAAACCGCCATTGAAGCGGTCTTCCGATACCCGTCCCTGCAGCACCAGCAGTTCGTCTTCCTTGATCAGGTGCTTGATCGGCTCGAAGACCTCGCTGTAGATGCTGGCTTCGATCACGCCGGTGCCGTCGTCGAGGGTGCAGATCACCAGCTTGCCGCGCTGGGTCATCTGCACCCGCACGCCGGTGATGATGCCGGCCAGGCTGCGCGGCTCGCGCGACGGCTCCAGGCTCGATATCTTGGTGCGCACGAAACGCCGCACCTCTTTTTCGTAGGCCGAGAACAGGTGCCCCGACAGATAGAAGCCGAGCGCGCCCTTCTCTTCGGTCAGCCGCTGCTTGTCGCTCCAGGGCAGCACGTTGACATAGTCGAGCGGCGCTTCGAGGTCGCTGTCGTCGCCACCGAAGAGACTGACCTGGTTGGCCGACTTCTCGGCCTGTTCGGCGCTTTCCCAGGCCAGCGGGACGCTCGCCTGCAGCACCGCGCGATCGACCTTGAAGCAGTCGAAGGCGCCGGCACGGATGAGCGAATCGATGGTACGGCGGTTGATCTGCTTCTTGTCGACGCGCTTGGCGAAGTCGAACAGGTCCTTGAAGGGGCCCGCCTTGCGCGCCTCGATGATCGATTCGATCGCATTCTGCCCGGCGCCCTTGACCGCACCCAGGCCATACCGGATCTGGGTCGCCTTCTTGCCCGGCTCGCCGACCGGCATGAAGCGGTAATCGGACTGGTTGATGTCGGGCGGCAGGATGGTGAGCTTGCAGATGTCGAGCGAATCCTCGATCAGGATCTTGACCTTGTCGGTGTCTTCCATGGCCAGCGACAAGTTGGCGGCCATGAACGCGGCCGGATGGTGCGCCTTGAGGTAGGCGGTGTAGTACGACAGCAGCGCATAGGCGGCCGCGTGCGACTTGTTGAAGCCGTAGCCGGCGAACTTCTCCATCAGGTCGAAGATCTCGTCGGCCTTCTCGGCACTCAGGCCGTTCTTGCCCGCACCTTCGCGGAACAGCTCGCGGTGCTTGGCCATTTCCTCGGCCTTCTTCTTGCCCATTGCGCGTCGCAACAGGTCGGCGCCGCCCAGCGAGTAGCCGCCGATCACCTGCGCCATCTGCATCACCTGCTCCTGGTAGACCATGATGCCGTAGGTCTCGGAGAGAATGCCCTCGGTGCGCGGATCGGGATAGTCGAACGCTTCGCCATGCTTGCGCTTGCAGAAGTCGGGGATCAGGTCCATCGGGCCCGGGCGATACAGTGCCACCAGCGCGATGATGTCCTCGAAGCGGTCGGGACGCGCGTCCTTGAGCATGCCTTGCATGCCGCGGCTTTCCAGCTGGAACACCGCCACCGTCTTGGCCTTGGTCAGCAGGTCGTATGAAGCGCGATCATTGAGCGGCAACTTGGCCAGGTCGAAATCGGCCATGGCCGGGTCGAGCTGGCGGATATAGCGCTCGGCGCGGTCGAGGATGGTCAGCGTGGTCAGGCCCAGGAAGTCGAACTTGACCAGGCCCACGGCTTCGACGTCGTCCTTGTCGTATTGCGACACCACGCCGGCGTCACCGCCCTGGGTGTAGAGCGGGCAGAAGTCGGTCAGCTTGCCGGGGGCGATCAACACGCCGCCGGCGTGCATGCCGATGTTGCGGGCAATGCCTTCGACCTGCTGGGCCAGGCCCATCAATTGCTTGACCTCTTCCTCGTTGTCGAGCCGCTCCTTGAGCATCGGCTCTTCTTCGATGGCGTCGGCCAGCGTCACCAGCTTGCCCGGCTTGAACGGGATCAGCTTGGAAATGCCGTCGCAGAAGTTGTAGCCCAGATCGAGCACGCGGCCCACGTCGCGCACCGCGCCCTTGGCCGCCATGGTGCCGAAGGTGGCGATCTGCGATACCGCTTCCTTGCCGTAGCGATCCTTGACGTACTGGATGACGCGGTCGCGCCCTTCCTGGCAGAAGTCGATATCGAAGTCGGGCATCGAGACCCGCTCGGGATTGAGGAAGCGCTCGAACAGCAGGTTGTAGCGCAGCGGATCGAGGTCGGTGATGGACAGGCTGTAGGCCACCAGCGAACCGGCGCCGGAGCCCCGGCCAGGTCCCACCGGCACGCCGTTGTTCTTGGCCCACTGGATGAAGTCGGCCACGATCAGGAAGTAGCCGGGAAACTTCATCTTGATGATCGTATCGTTCTCGAACTTCAGGCGCGCCTCGTAGCGCGGGCGCTCCTTCTCGCGCTCGGCCTCGTTGGGGAACAGGTGCAGCAGCCGGCTTTCGAGTCCGGCCTGGGTCTGCGCCACCAGGAAGTCGTCGATGGTCATGCCGTCCGGCGTGGGGAAGTCGGGCAGTTGCGGCTTGCCCAGTTCCAGCACCAGGTTGCAGCGCTTGGCGATCTCCAGCGTATTGGCCACCGCGCCGGGCAGGTCGGCGAACAGCGCCAGCATCTCGGCCTGCGACTTGAAGTACTGCTGGTCGTTGAAGCGTCGCACGCGGCGCGCATTGGCCAGGATCTCGCCTTCGGCGATACAGGTGCGCGCCTCGTGGGCGATGAACTCTTCGGTCGATTGGAACTGGATCGGATGGGTCGCCACCACCGGCAGCCCCAGCCGCGCGCCCAGCGCCACCGTCTGGCGCACCTGGAGCTCGCCGTTGGCCTGGCCGCAGCGCTGGATCTCGAGGTAGAAACTGGCGGGGAATATCTCGCACCAGCGTCGCGCGGCCTGCTCGGCCTGCGCCAGGTTGCCGTTGTCGATGGCCTGGCCGATGTCGCCGCCATGGGCGCCCGACAGCGCGATGAGGCCATTGCCGCCGTCCTGGTGGCGCAACGCGTCGAGCCACTCGATGCGCACTTCGGCGCGCCCCTTGTAGATGTTTTCCAGCCAGGCCTTCGACAGCAGTTCGCACAGCTGCAGGTAGCCCTTGTGGTTCTTGACCAGCAGCAGCAGGCGCGACGGCTTTTCGCGGTCGAGCTCGTTGGTGATCCAGATATCGCAGCCGGCGATGGGCTTGACGCCCTTGCCACGGGCCGCCTTGTAGAACTTGACCATGCCGAACAGGTTGGCGAGGTCGGTCACGGCCATGGCCGCCTGGCCATCCTTGGCGGCGGCCTTGACGACATCATCGATGCGCACCAGGCCGTCGACGATGGAATACTCCGAGTGCAGGCGGAGGTGTACGAATTGCGGTGTAGTCATGGGGCGACATTCTACCGGAGCCAGGGCCTTCCCTGCCGTCGCAGTGCCCGGCTTTTTCGTCGTGCGCGGCGCGTCCCCGGTGCGCGCGTCCTGCGGCGGCCTTGATCTGCGTCACGGAACCCGCCGTTAGCCTTGATGCACGCCTGGGCGCGCGTATAATGCTGAGAATTCAAAGACTTAGAGCAAAGAACCATGCAGTCCCCGGATACCCCATACGTCAATATCGCCGCCTACAAGTTCGTGACCTTCAACGACACGGTCGAGAAGCGCCCGCAGTTCCTGGCGTTTTGCCAGAAGCACAACCTGCGCGGCACCGTGCTGCTCACGCCCGAAGGCATCAACCTGTTCCTGGCCGGCCTGCGCGCCGACATCGATGCCTTCCTGGGCTGGCTGCGCACCGATGCCCGCTTTGCCGACATCGTGGTCAAGGAAAGCTTTTCCGAAAAGCAACCCTTCACCCGCATGCTGGTCAAGCTCAAGGCCGAGATCATCACCATGAAGCATCCGCTGATCAAGCCTGAAGAAGGCCGTGCGCCGTTCGTGCAACCGCACGACCTCAAGCGCTGGCTGGACCAGGGCCATGACGACGACGGCAAGCCGGTGGTGATGGTCGAGACCCGCAACGCCTTCGAGGTCGATGTGGGCACCTTCGACAACACGGTCGACTACCGCATCAACAAGTTCACCGAGTTTCCCAAGGTGATCGAAGAGCACAAGGCCGACTTCGAGGGCAAGACCGTGGTGACCTTCTGCACCGGCGGCATCCGCTGCGAAAAGGCGGCGATCCACATGCAGAACATCGGCTACGACAGCGTCTATCAGCTCGAGGGTGGCATCCTGCGCTACTTCGAGGAAGTCGGCGGCGCCCATTACACGGGCGACTGCTTCGTGTTCGACTACCGCACCGCGCTGAGCCCGGACCTGAAGGAATCGGCCACCGCGCAGTGCTTCGCCTGCCGTGCCGTGGTCACCCCACGCGAGCAGCTGTCGCCCGACTACGTGCCCGGCAAGTCCTGCCCGCATTGCGCCTCGGCCCAGCGCGCCGGCTCGGATTCGACCGCCGCATCCCCGGCCCGGGCCTGAGTCCGGCCGGCGGTGCACCATGCAAAAAGCCGCGCGGTCGATGATCGCGCGGCTTTTTCAATGCCCGGCCGGCTTACTTGCCGAACTTACTTGCCGAACTTACTTATCTAACTTATTTATTTGCCTAACTTATTTGCCGAACCTGGCCGCGGTCTGTGCCACGCGCGCACCAAACAACTTGGCCGTTTCCAGGTCGCCTGGCAACGGTCCTTCTTCCGGTGACGAATCCGACGGGCTTTGTGCCATCAGGCCCGAGAAGGAACCGACGAAGTTGATGTCGTTGCGCTGCGCGGCCTTGGTGTTGGCCGGCATGAGGCCGGTGCCGACCCAGATCATGCTGTGCTGCATCGACAGCGTGAACAGGTAGTGCAACGTCGACAGCTTGTCGCCGTTCATGGTCGCCGAATTGGTGAAGGCGGCGCCGATCTTGTCCTTCCACTTCTGGCCGAACCAGGGCTTGGACGAGGCGTCGGCGAACTTCTTGAACTGCCACGATACCGTGCCCATGTAGGTGGGCGAGCCGAAGATGATGGCGTCGGCCGCATCCAGCGTGGCCCAGTCGGCATCGGTGATGTTGCCTTCCGCATCGATGGCGATCAGCTCGACGCTGGCGCCGGCGACCGAGGCCGCGCCGGCCTGCACGGCTTCGGCCTGCTTCTTGGTGTGGCCGTAGCCGGAATGGTAGACGATGGCGACTTTGCTCATGATGTTTCCTTCTCGAGTGGGAGTTTGGGTGAGTTAAAAAAAACCGCCGGGTGATCGGGTCCGGCGGGTGCTGCGGGTAAGCTTCCTGCTTAGTGTGGCAGGTCGAACACCAGCACTTCGGCATGGTCGCCGCCGCTGATGTCGAGCTGGCCGACATCGGTCAACTTGACCGCGTCGCCCGCTTCCAGCGCCTGGCCATTGACGCTGACCTTGCCGCGCGCCACATGCACATAACCCAGGCGGCCGGGAGCCAGTGTATAGCTGGCGGCTTCGTCACCGTCGAACAGGCCGGCATACAGCGAGGCGTCCTGGTTCATGCTGACCGAACCATCGCGACCGTCTCCGGACGCGACCAGGCGCAGCCGGCCCTGCTTGTCGGCGGCCGAAAAATGGGCCTCCTGGTAACCCGGCTCGGCACCGGCGCGGTCGGGCATGATCCAGATCTGCAGGAAGTGCGTGGTGCCGGTCTGCGAATGGTTGTATTCGGAGTGACGCACGCCGGTGCCGGCGCTCATGCGTTGTACGTCACCGGGACGGATCACGCTGCCGTTGCCCATGCTGTCCTTGTGCGCCAGTTCGCCGTCGAGCACGTACGAGATGATTTCCATGTCGCGGTGGCCGTGGGTGCCGAAACCCTGGCCGGCGGCCACGCGGTCTTCGTTGATCACACGCAGCGGACCGAAGCCCATGTGCTTTGGATCGTGATAGTCGGCAAAGGAGAAGCTATGGTACGAATCCAGCCATCCATGGTTGCCGTGGCCGCGCTCGGTGGATTTACGAATTTGCATCATGACAACACTCCTTTTCGGTAATTCTGTACGCTTCGGAATTGATTCGTACAAATTGTTTGTCGATGTGCACACTATAGACACTATCTTTTTCCCAGATAAGGTCTTAAATTCATACGGTTCATTCAAATATTTTAAACAAGTGGAGCTGGTGTGAACCTGACCCTGGAATCCCTGCTGATCCTGGACATGATTGACCGCAAGGGCAGCTTTGCGGCTGCGGCCGTGGCGCTGGACCGCGTGCCCTCGGCACTGACCTATAGCGTGCGCAAGCTGGAAGACGACCTCGATGTATTGCTGTTCGACCGCCGTGGCCACCGGGCCCAGCTCACGCCTGCCGGGCAACAGCTGCTGCATGAAGGGCGGCACCTGCTGCTGGCCGCCAACGACCTGGAGCAGCGGGTCAAGCGGACCGCCACCGGGCGCGAGACCGAATTGCACATCGTGCTCAACAGCCTGGTGCCGTTTGCCAAGATGCGACCGATCATCGAGGCGTTCGACCAGGAGCAATCCGGCACCCGGCTGCGCTTCACCCCCGGCGTGCTGACCGGCGCCTGGGAAAAACTGATCGAGGGACGCGCCAACCTGGTCATCGGGGTCACCCTGGACGGGCCGGAAGTGGTGCGCACCAGCGGCCGCTTCCAGATGCAGGAACTGGGCGCGGTCGACTGGGTGTTCGCGGTGGCCCCGCATCATCCGCTGGCCGGCGCCGACCAGCCGCTGGCGGCTGAACTGGTGCGCAGCCATCGCGCCATTGCCGTGGGCGACAACAGCCAGTCACTGCCGACCTTGACCATGGGCCTGCTGTCGGGCCAGGAAACGCTGACCGTGGCCAGCGTGGCCGACAAGCTGGAAGCGCAGCTGGCCGGCCTGGGCTGCGGCCACCTGCCGCGCATCTGGGCCGCTCCGTACCTGGCCAGCGGTGCCTTGGTGGAAAAACAGACCCAGTCCGCCAAGCCCAACGACAACTTCATGGTCGCCTGGCCCAAGGCCGAGCAGGGCAAATCGCTGAAGTGGTTCATCCAGCACCTGGCTCGCCCGGAAGTGCGGGAGTCGTTATTGGGGCCGGTCGCGGCGCCAGGCCAGGCATGAGCGCTCGTGGCTACGTGGGGCGCTTCGCACCCTCGCCTTCGGGCCCCTTGCACGCCGGCTCGCTGGTGGCGGCACTGGCCAGCTGGCTGGACGCGCGCTCGCATGGCGGATCCTGGTTGCTGCGTATCGAAGACATCGACGAGACCCGCACCGTGGCCGGTGCCGCCGATGACATCGTCAGCACGCTGTCGGCCCTGGATATGCACTCCGACGGCCCGGTGCTGGTGCAGAGCCAGCGCCGCTCGCGCTATGCCGCGGCCCGCGAGCGACTGGGCCCGGCGGTCTACCCCTGCGGCTGCAGTCGCAAGGAGATCGCCGATTCACGGCTGGGGCTGGCCAGTGATGGCGCGGCCATCTACCCCGGCACCTGCCGCGCCGGGCTGGCGCCGGGCAAGATTGCCCGCACCCAGCGGCTGCGGGTGCCAGAGGCGGGCCAAGCGGGCGAGCTGGTGCGCTTCGATGATCGCTGGCTGGGACTGCAACAACAGCATCTGGCGCGTGAAGTGGGCGACTTCGTGCTGCAGCGGGCCGATGGCTTCTGGGCCTATCAGCTGGCGGTAGTGGTGGACGACGCCGAACAAGGGGTGACCGACGTGGTGCGCGGTGCCGACCTGCTCGATTCGACCGCACGCCAGATCTACCTGCAATCACTGCTGGGTTATCCCACGCCGCGCTACCTGCACGTTCCGTTGTTGATGAATGCCCAGGGCGAGAAGTTTTCCAAGCAGAACGGCGCCCAGGCACTGGACCTGTCGCGGCCCGTGCAGGAGTTGCAACGCGCCGCCGGCCTGCTCGGCCTGGATACCACGGCGGCCACCAGCCGCGAGCGCTTCTGGGAGCTGGCCCTGGCGGCCTGGGCGGCGCGCTTCGCACGCCGCTGAGCCCATGAAAAATGCCGCGCGAACATCCGTCCGGCGGCATTTGGAGGCCAAGCCCTGCGCGTGCGATCAGCGCTTGGGCATGCCACCCAGCAAAGCCGCCACCTTGGCCTTGGGCCGGTTCGACTTGGCCAGGTCCGGCTTGGTCGAGACCGTCTCTTCGACCGACGGCTCATAAGGCTTGAGGAACCATGGATCGGCTTTCTCGCGACGCATCGAGGGCGCACCGCCTTCGCGATGCCGATCGCCCCGCTCGGCGCGGGCCGGGCGTTCGCCGCGTTCGGAACGCTCGGCGCGCTCGGGACGCCCACCGCGCTCGCTGCGCTCGGCGCGTTCGTGCCGTGCACGCGGGGCAAACCCGACCAGCTCGGCGCGTTCGAACTTCTTCTTGATCAGTTTCTCGATGTCGGTCAGCAGGCGCTCGTCCTTGTCGCAGAACAGCGAGATGGCGTCGCCCGATGCGCCGGCACGACCGGTACGGCCGATGCGGTGGACGTAGTCCTCGGCGTTGTAGGGCATGTCGTAGTTGATCACGCAGGGCAGATCGGTGATGTCCAGCCCGCGCGCGGCCACGTCGGTGGCCACCAGCACTTCGATCTGGCCCTGCTTGAACGCTTCCAGCGCGGCCATGCGCTCGTTCTGGGTCTTGTCGCCGTGGATGGCCGAAGCCTTGACGCCTTCGTTTTCCAGCTGGCGCGACAGGCGCGAGGCGCCGATCTTGGTGTTGGAGAAGACGATCACCTGCTTCAGGTTGCGCTCACGGATGATGAACGACACCGCATCGGCCTTGGCGCTTTCGTCGACCCGGTAGATGGTCTGCGTGACGCGCTCGGCCGTGGCATTGCTGCGCGCGACTTCGATGGTCACGGGATTATTCTGGAAGCTGCCTGCCAGCTTCTTGATCTCCGGCGAGAACGTGGCCGAGAACATCAGGTTCTGGCGCTTCTTGGGCAACAGGTTGATGATGCGCTGCAGGTCGGGCAGGAACCCCATGTCGAGCATGCGATCGGCCTCGTCCATCACCAGGATCTGGGTCTGGGACAGGTTGACCGTCTTCTGCTGCACGTGGTCCAGCAGCCGGCCCGGGGTGGCGATGACGATCTCGACACCGGCCCGCAGGGTCGCCGTCTGCGGTGCCATGTCGACCCCGCCGAAGACCACCGTCGAGCGTAACGGCGTGAAGCGCGAGTAGGCCTTGACGTTGTCGGCGACCTGGTCGGCCAGTTCGCGGGTAGGCGTCAGGATCAGTGCACGCACCGGATGGCGCGCCGGAGAGGCGCTGGTGCTGGCATGGGCCAGCAGCAACTGGATGATCGGCAACGAGAAGCCGGCGGTCTTGCCGGTACCCGTCTGGGCTGCACCCATGACATCGCGCCCCTGCAACACCACCGGAATGGCCTGGGCCTGGATCGGGGTGGGATGGACGTAGCCTTGCTCGGTGAGAGCCCTCAGGATATCTGGCGAGAGGCCGAAATCTTCAAAGCGGACTGCTGGTGCAGCCGGTGCTGCTGACGCGGACGTAGTGTCGGACATGGTGATTGGCGAACGGTGCGACAGCGCCGCGGCAGCCGGTCTTCAGGCTCCGGCTCCGATGCATGGGGTGCATGCGCACGGGTTCGATTGCTTTCAGTGTTGAAGTATTACGCGAGACCGGACCGATCGCCGATCGCTCGCTGCGGATGCTGCAAGAAGTCATTCGACCTCGACCAGGCCAGCTGCAGCCAGCGCCTGGAAGACCGCTATTATACGCCGCATCGCCCGGGGCTTCATGACAGTTTGCTGGCATGCACCCCGAAGGCGGCAAAAATGACGACGTGATTGCCACTCTGGCAACAATCAACCGATGGTGATGTTGATGTCCGGCAGGCCATCGACATGGCCTTGCAGGCGGTCGCCCTTGACCACCGCCCCCACCCCCTCGGGGGTGCCGCTGAAGATCAGGTCGCCGGGCGCCAGCTCGACCAGGCCCGACAGGTAGGAAATGGTCTCGGCCACGCTCCAGATCAGGTCCGACAGGTCACCCTGCTGGCGCAGCTCGCCATTGACCTTGAGCCAGACCGCGCCCTTGGCCGGGTGGCCGGCCTGCGCCACCGGCAGCAGCGGACCGCACGGGGCGGACTGGTCGAAACCCTTTGCCATGTCCCAGGGACGCCCCATTTTCTTGGCTGCGGCCTGGATATCGCGCCGGGTCATGTCCAGTCCCACGGCATAGCCGAACACCAGCTCGAGCGCCTTGTCGACGGCGATATCACGTCCGCCGCCGCGCAGTGCCACCACCATCTCGATCTCATGGTGGTAGTCGGCGGTACCGGCCGGATACGGCACCACCGAGTCGGTCGGCACGATCGCGTCGGATGGCTTCATGAAGAAGAACGGCGGCTCGCGGTCGGGATCGTGGCCCATCTCGCGGGCGTGGGCGGCGTAGTTGCGGCCCACGCAATAGATGCGGCGTACCGGGAAAGGATCGCCGCCCAGCACGGGGATGGTGGTCTGGGCGGGTGCGGCAATGGCGAAACTCATCAGGAAAACTCCAAGGTGGATGATGCCGGTCGCCCGGCACTGTCGGATGCAACCAGCAAGTGTAAGAGAAATCGGCGGGTGTTGCAGGCGCGCGGCTGGCGGCGCATGGCGTGGACCTCGAAAATTTACCAATTCAATTAACTGGAAAATTCGACGTTAATTTGGGACACTTGCGAGATTGCCTGCGATTGCTTATCGCAACGGCCCGCGTCGGACCGAATAAACCCCACCCACCGATACCATGTCCCAGCCAGCAAACGCCGCCACGCTCCAGTTGCAACAAGCCTTGGCCTTGCACCAGAAACAACAATTTCCCGCGGCCGAAGAGCTGTACAAGAAGGTGCTCAAGAAGGTGCCCCGCCACTTCGAGGCCAATTACCTGTACGGCATGCTCAAGCTGCACAAGCAGGACTGGGAAGGCGCGCAGGAGCAACTGGCGCTGGCCATCAAGCTCAATCCGGCGCATGTGGATACCTATTTCGATCGCGCCACGGCGCTGCAGCACCTGGACCGGCAGGTCGAGGCCTTGCAATCGCTGGACCGCGCACTGGCGCTCAATCCCGATTTCAACGAGGCGCGCCTGGCCCAGGGCAGCAGCCTGCGCCAGATCGGCCGCGCCGGTGCGGCGCTGGACGCATTCGACCGGGTGCTCGAGAGCGAACCGGGCAACGCCAACGCCTGGTTCCAGCGCGGCAACGTGCTGCACGACCTCAAGCGCCTGGACGAAGCGACCCAATGCTACGAGCGCGCCATCGAATTGCAACCCGACTTCGTCGAGGCACTGTTCAACCTGGCCAATACCCAGAAAGACACGGAGCAGCTGGAGCAAGCACTGCAGACCTACGAGCGCGCGGTCAAGGCGGCACCCGACTTTGCCATTGCGCTGGTCAACCGGGGTTATGTGCAGTCCCTGCTGAACCGCCCGCAAGAGGCGCTCGATAGCTACGAACAGGCAGCCCAGATCGACAACAACCTGCCCGAGCTGTGGTTCAACCGCGGCGCCACGCTGGAAGACCTGGGACGTCACGAAGAAGCACTGGGCAGCTACCAGCGCGCCCAATGGCTGGACCCCGACGGCGCATCGGCACACTGGAACGAGGGCCTGATAAGGCTGTTGCAGGGCCACTATGCGGCCGGCTGGGAGAAATACGAGTGGCGCTGGCGCACCGAACAGATGAGCCATCTGCAGCGCCAGTTCCAGGAACCGCTGTGGCTGGGCGAGGAACCGCTGCAGGGCAAGACCATCCTGCTGCATTCGGAGCAGGGTTTTGGCGACACCCTGCAATTCTCGCGTTATGTGGCCCACGTCGCCGCCCGCGGCGCCTGGGTGATCCTGCAGGTGCAGCCGCAGTTGCGTGAGCTGATGCTGAACCTGCCGTGCGTGATCGAAGTGCTCAGCACCGACGAGACACCCAAGCTGCCGTTCGACTTCCATTGCCCGCTGATGAGCCTGCCGCTGGCTTGCGGTACGCAGAGCGACGACGATATCCCGCGTGCGCCCTACCTCACCGCCGATCCCCGCAAGTGGGCCGCGTGGTACCAGCGCCTGCCGCAAACCCACGCGTTGCGGGTGGGCTTGGTATGGGCCGGCAGCGCGGCCACCACCAACGCCTCGGCCACGCGCATCGACAACCTGCGCTCGGTACCGTTCGATACGCTGGCACCGATCGTGGAACTGGCCCGTCAATACCCGGCGCTGGAGTTCTATTCGCTGCAGGTCGACCCGGCCGCCATCGCCCAGTTGCAGGCGCATCCGCTGGCAGACCTGGTCAGGGATTGCTCGCCCGACCTGAACGACTTCGGCGACACCGCCGCGCTGGTGTCCAACCTGGACCTGGTGATTTCGGTCGACACCGCCGCCTGCCACCTGGCCGGCGCGCTGGGCAAGCCGGTATGGCTGGGCAA
>NZ_AKJA01000110.1 GCF_000282575.1 Herbaspirillum sp. YR522
GGTTATCCGCATCGGCCTGCCGCCGGACGAAGCCGGCTGGCAGCGCCTTGAACTTGCCCTGGCAGGCTGGAGGGCGTATGGCCGCTGAATTTCCCTTCCATACCCTGATGATCCAGGGCACCACCTCGGATGCCGGCAAGAGCACGCTGGGCGCGGCCCTGTGCCGGTTGCTGATGCGCGACGGCGTGGCGGTGGCACCCTTCAAGCCGCAGAACATGGCCTTGAACAGCGCGGTCACCGCCGACGGCGGCGAGATCGGCCGGGCCCAGGCCTTGCAGGCGCAGGCGGCCGGCATCGCACCGCATACCGACATGAACCCGATCCTGCTCAAGCCCTCCAGCGACACCGGGGCGCAGGTGATCGTGCATGGCCGGGTGCGGGCCGACATGAACGCACGCGACTACCACCGCTACAAGACCGAGGCCATGCACGCGGTGCTGGCGTCGTATCGGCGACTGCGGGGGCAATACCAGGCGATCATCGTCGAAGGGGCGGGCAGCCCGGCCGAGATCAACCTGCGCGCGCGCGATATTGCCAACATGGGCTTTGCCGAGGCGGTCGATTGCCCGGTGATCATCGTGGCCGACATCGACCGCGGTGGTGTGTTCGCGCACCTGACCGGCACCTTGGATTGCCTGTCCGAGAGCGAACGGGGGCGGGTGATCGGCTTCGTCATCAACCGGTTCAGGGGCGATATCAGCCTGCTGCAACCCGGCCTGGACTGGCTGCAGCAACGCACCGGCAAGCCGGTGCTGGCGGTGCTGCCGTATCTGCACGGCTTGCAGCTCGACGCCGAGGACGCGATCCAGTCCAGCCAGGGCCAGCGCGGCGCCTTCCGGGTGCTGGTGCCTACGCCGCCACGCATCAGCAACCATACCGACTTCGACGCCTTGCGCGCCCATCCCGATATCGACCTGCAATTCATCCGTGCCAACCGGCCGATACCGCCGGCCGACCTGGTCATCCTGCCCGGCAGCAAGAACACCCGGGGCGACCTGGCGTGGCTGCGCGAGCAGGGCTGGCCGGCGGCCATCGCGCGCCACCTGCGCTATGGGGGAAAAGTGATCGGCATCTGCGGCGGGTTCCAGATGCTGGGCCAGGCGGTCGATGATCCGCATGGCGTCGAAGGCACGCCCGGCAGCATGGATGCACTGGGCGTGCTGGACATGCGGACCGAACTCATGCGCGACAAGCAGCTGTTGCAGGTCAGCGGCCATTGCGCCTTCGATGTCGCCCAGGCCGGCGTACGCGGCTACGAGATCCACATGGGCGTGTCGCGGGGGGCGGCCATGGCGCGACCGGCGTTCGTCATCGCCGGTCGCGGCGAAGGCGCGCTGTCGGCCGACGGCCAGGTGCTGGGCAGCTACCTGCACGGCATGTTCGATACACCCGAGGCGTTTGCCGCCCTGATGGCGTGGGCCGGCCTGGCCGATGTGAGCGCGGTCGACCTCGATCGCCTGCGCGAGCAAAGCCTGGACCGCCTGGCCGACTCGACCCGGCCGCTACTGGATGCGCTTAAAGCAATGCCTCGTTGGCCGCTTCCTCGGGCGTGAGACCTTCGTAGAACTGGTCGGTAAACCATTCGACCTGTTCTTCGATATGTTCCTGGGCCTGCGCCAGCGTGGCGCCGCCGGCGACCAGGAAGGTTTCGACTTGGGTGCACCACTGGATCAGTGCTTCGGTTTCGGGATCGAGTTTTTCTTTCTTGGCCATGATGTGTGTCCTTGCTGTGGATCGTGTTGCCGTCGATGCCGTTCGGTGGTCGGTGCCGCTGCTCATTCGAGCATGGCATCGAGCCCGGCCGATAATTCCTTGAGTGGAGGCATGGCACCGCCGGCCTTGTCGGCGGCGTGCTTGACCATCACCGGCGCCCACGCCGGATCGACGCCGAGCTTCTTGCCCAACTGGACCGGATAGCTTGCGCGGGCCGCTTCGTCGTCCAGCTTTTGTACCTCCACGCGTGCCGCCCATGCGCCCAGGTGGACCCAGCCGGCGGCGCGATCGAGCTTGCCTTCGGCCGGCTCGGGCACGGCCTTCAAGGCCGCCGCCAGGGCGGGTGGAAAGTGCCAGATCTGCGCCAGCGCAGCCGAGACGTCGGCGTAGTGAAAGCCCCAGCGTTGCTTCTCGCTGGCCGCACGGGTGGCGTCGAGTACATTGACCTGGTGGTCCAGCGGCGCCACGTCGGCAGCCGCCACCGCATGCAACTGCAACTGGCCGATGCCGTGCATCATGCCGACCGTGAACACGGCGTCGCCGTTGTCCTCGCCCGGCTCGCCCGCATGCATGGCCAGCCAGCGGGCCGCCACCGCGGTGTACAGGTTGTAGCGCCAGAACTGCTGCAGGTCCATGCCGCGGGTGTTCTCGAAGGCGGCCACCATGCCCTGGCCCAGTACCAGGTTGCGTACCATCACGAAGCCCAGCATGCGCAGCGCATCGTCGACGGTGCCGATCGTGCGCGAGACATGGAAGAAAGCCGAATTGGCCAGCCGCAGCACCTTGGCCGAGAGTGCCGGATCGGTTGCGATCTGGCGTGCGATATCGGTGGCCGACACGTCCTCGTCGTTGAAGCTGGCAATCAGTTGCTGGACCACCTTCGGAACGGTGGGCAACTTGCCCGGCTGGTCGACCAGACTACTGAGTTCCATGAAGTTTCCTCCGATGCAATTGTCTTGGTTTCAATAGCGTGAAATGCGGTTCCATTGTCGCAGAGATCGTGCGATTCGCCGTGATCTTTCTCCGTATGATGGGGGTACACAATGTCCCTGGGAGGGAGCATGGCCAGTCGCAAGAAACCCGTTGCCGCCACCGTTGCCGATTCGTCCACGCCATCGCCAGCGGCGTCGACCTGGGGCGGCCTGGACGCCTACCTGACCGACGCCCTGCAGCGCAGCTTCCTGTTCCTCGACACCTTGCTCGATCGCGGCAACGCCTACCTGAGCCACCTCGAGCAGGGCACGCCGCCGCTGCTCAAGTTCGGCCATGAGCTCATCATCGACGGGCACGACTTGCCCCAGCCCTGCAACTACGCACTGGTGCGGCTGCAACCGCCGGCTGGCCTGCCGGCCGACCCGGCGGCGCGGCCGGTGCTGGTGGTCGACCCGCGCGCCGGGCACGGGCCTGGCATCGGCGGTTTCAAGTTCGACTCGGAAGTGGGCATGGCGATGAAAGCCGGCCATACCGTCTATTTCGCCACCTTCCGTCCCGAGCCCGAGGACGGCCAGACGCTGGTGACGGTGATGGACGCCGAGGCGCGGTTCCTGGAAGAGATCATTGCCCGCCATCCACAGTGTCAGGCCAAGCCGGTGGTGATCGGCAATTGCCAGGCCGGCTGGGCGATGATGACCGTCGACGCGGTGCGGCCGGAGCTGTTCGGGCCATTGATGATGGTCGGTGCGCCTGCTTCGTACTGGGCCGGCAGCAGCAAGCTCAATCCGATGCGTTACAGCGGGGCGTCGCTGGGCGGCACCTGGCTGGCCTCGTTGTCGGCCGACATGGGAGCGGACCGTTTCGACGGCGCCACGCTGGTGGAGAATTTCGAAAAGCTCAATCCGGCCAATACCTGGTGGAACAAGTACTACAACCTGTGGGCCGGGGTCGACACCGAGGCCGAGCGTTTCCTGGAATTCGAGCGCTGGTGGGGCGGTTTCTTCCGCATGACCGGCGCCGAGATCGAGGCCATCGTCGAGAACCTGTTCGTGGGCAACAAGCTGGCGCGCGGCGAGGTCATGGCGCACGGCCAGGCGATCGACTTGCGCAACATCGTCGCTCCCATCGTGGTGTTTGCATCGTGGGGCGACAACATCACGCCGCCGCCGCAGGCCTTGAACTGGATCGTCGACGCCTGGGGTGACGAACGCGCCATCGCCGCCGCCGGCCGCACCATCATCTACGTGCTGCACGAGAGCGTTGGGCACCTGGGCATCTTCGTCGGCGGCGCCGTGGCCAAGAAGGAACACGACCAGTTGGTGACGTCGCTGGACGTGATCGAAAGCCTGCCGCCCGGGCTCTACGAGATGAAGCTGCAAGCCAAGGATGGTCGCCAGGCGCAGCGCTGGGACACCCTGGAGCCGGGCGACTACACGGTCCATTACGAACATCGCACGATGCAGGACATCCGCGATCTCAATCCGGAAGGGCGCGAGGACGAGTCGGTTTTCTCGACCATCGCGCAATGGTCCGAGATCAACGCCAGCCTGTACAAGACCTGGTTACGACCGTGGGTGCGCATGGCCAGCACGCGCGCCGGCGCCGATGCCATGACGCGCATGAACCCGCTACGCATGCAACGCCAGATGTGGTCCGACAGTTCGCCGCTGGCGCCTTTCATCCGTGGCCAGGCCGCCGCCGCACGGGCCGCGCGCCAGCCGGTCGACCCGCAGCATCCGTGGAAGCAGTTCGAGCAGCGCATGGCGCAGCGCATCACCGATGAGCTCGATGCCTGGCGTGATCGGCGCGACGCCCGCAGCGCCAGGCTGACCACGCAGTTGTTCGGCGCCCAGGGCCTGGGTGCCTGGCTGCCACCGCGCCAGAGCGACGAGGTGCGGGCGCAGCAGCGCGCCCAGCACGACCTGGCGGCATTGCGTGCAGCCGCGTTGCCGGCCATTGCCGAAGGCGGTTTTGCGGCCGCCGTCTGTCGCATCGTGATTGCCGGCATGGTATCGATCGGCGCCTTCGAGCGCCGCAGCTTGCGCCTGGCGCGCCTGCTGTCGCAGCTACCCAACATGCACGCCAGCGTATCGCCCAGGACCAACTGGGTATCGTTGCTCAAGGAGCAGGCCCGCATCACGGCGGTGGCACCGGTCGAAGCGCTCAACGCCCTGCAGCAGATGTTGCCCGAGCGCGGCACGCGTGAGAAGGCGCTGGCGCTATCGGCTGCGGTGATGATGATCGAGCCGACCCTGGCCAACCCGCGTTCGGAAATCATCGAGTTGCTGATCGGTACGCTGGAGGTGGATCCGCAACGGGTAATGACCCTGGCGCGCAAGTTGACCGCGGCAGTGGGCGAGGGCGCCGAGGCCGAGCAGATCGCGCTGCCTGCCTCTGCTGCCGAGCCGGCGCGGGCGGTCAAGCCAGCACCCCGCAAGAAGACCGCCACGACCAGGGGCGCAGCGGTCAAGTCCAAGCCTGTTGCCAAGCCGGTCAAGAGGGCGGGCAAGGTACGGTGAGGGTTTTGCGTGCCGCGCTGGTGGTAGTGCGTTATGAGAACATGCCTCATGTCCCCGTTGTCGGGCCTGCATAGGCAATGACATACTTACTCAGTCTGGATGAGTTTCTTGGCGTCGGCGCGTGTTGTTCCCTCCTGGGCCGTCTGGTCCGAATGGGGAAAGCGGGCGCTTCGCCTTCGGCATCGGGCTTGGTATCGTGGTGGCGCCACCTGTCGCGCCTTTTTTGCTTCAAGAGATACTCGGGACTCTTGGTCCGTAGCCCTGGTTTTGTTTTGCCTAAAGAACACCGTTCGGGCTGAGTAAGCGCGTAGCGCTATATCGAAGCCTATCCTGAGCTTGTCGAAGGAGCACCAGTGCTACGAATTTACTTAGTCCGACCGAATTTCAGGCAAAAAGAGCGCCACCGCTAGCGCCATCACGGTACCCAGCCCGATGCCGAAGGCGAGGCGTGCGCTTTCCCCATTCGGAGCAGCCGGTGGCGCGGGTCGAACAGGGGATCAGAAGGACAGCCGGAGCGAAGCGACTCTGGCCTTCCCCCTGTTCGGCGCGTGACGCCGGGGACCCCGTAGGGGCTGCGGAGTGGGGCGCCTTCTTTGCCCCTCTTTCTTGGCGTGCAAGAAAGAGGGTCCGCTGCCGGGCGGACTCCCGGCAAGCCCCTTCGGCCGGAGAATGATAAGCATAAAGCCAGTACATCGGCATGTAGCAAGAGCAGACGGCCCAAGAGCGTTCACCACGCGCCGACGCCAAGATAATTAAGCAATACATTGGCGTGCAAATACATTGGCGTGCAGCAAGAGCAGACGGCCCAGGAGGGCTCAACACGCACTGGCCCCTCGAAAAGCTCCTTCGACCAGCTTCCTTCGCCAGGCTCCCTTCGCCAGGCTCCCTTCGCCAGGCTCAGGACAGGCCCCCAGAGCCGAGTCCCCCGCATTGCCTTATCATGTCGGCTTCATCAATGTCGAACAACGGAGACCGAGCGTGATCAAGCACATCGTGATGTGGAAATTGAAAGAACAGGCCGAAGGAGCAGACCGCGCCACCAACATGCAAAAGATGAAAGCGCTGCTCGACGGCTGTGCCGGCATCGTACCGGGCATCCTCAAGTTCGAGGCGGTACTGGCCCAGCCGGGCCTGGAGGCAACCTATGACGTGGTGCTGTATTCCGAATTCGAATCGCGCGCCGCACTCGACGCCTACCAGGACCACCCCGAGCATGTCGCCATCAAGCCCTTCATCGGCGCCGTACGCGAAGCGCGCCAATGCATGGACTACGAAATCTGACGCACCCATGGGCCACACACTGAAGCAGGTGTTCGAGAACGGCAACCCCTATCTCGAATCACTGGGCGTGCAGGTCGAGCGCTATGACGGTCACGAGGCCGTCATGTCCTTGCTGCTCAAGCCCGAATTCATGAATAGCTGGCAGGTCGCGCAGGGCGGCATCTCGATGACCCTGATGGACGTTGCCATGGGCCTGTCGGCGCGCGCCGGTGCAGAAGGCGCGCAATCGTCGGCCACCGTCGAGATGAGCAGCACCTTCCTGCAGCCGGCCGGCCGTGCCGGCGACACCATCGTCGCGCGCGGACGCACCTATCACCGTTCCACCACGCTATGCTTTTGCGATGCCGAACTGTGGAACGGCGAACGCCTGGTGGCCAAGGCCATGGGGACCTTCAAGGTGATCCGCCGACTCGACATTTCAAAGAAGCTGGACGGCCTGCAAGGCGTCTCGCCTAACGCAGAGAACTGAGCAATGAATATCATCGTGGATACCTGGGACGCGCTGCGCGCCCATGCCCAACCTATCCGTTTCGAAGTCTTCGTCCACGAGCAACAGGTGCCGGCCGAGATCGAACTCGACGAAATGGACGCCTTGTCCATCCATGCCGTGGCCTATGACGAGCAGGGCGCGCCGCTGGCGACCGGCCGCCTGCTGCCCGATGGTCACATCGGCCGCATGGCGGTGCGCAAGGCAGGGCGCGGCAAGGGCGTGGGCGGGGCAGTACTGCAGGCTCTGATGGCGGCCGCGCGCGCGCGTGGCGACAGCGGCGTGGTGCTCAATGCGCAGAGCCATGCCGCGCCGTTCTACACCGCCCATGGTTTCGTGCGCGAAGGCGACGAGTTCATGGAAGCCGGCATCCCCCATATCACCATGCGCGCCCCGTTGGGCTGACGCCTATCGCTGCAATGCCACCACCGGCGGCGCCTGGCGTGCCACATGCTCCAGCGCGCTCAGGCGGAAGTAGCACAGCCGGTCGCCCAGTTCGCGGGCATGTTGCGCCACCAGCTCGGCGGTGCTGGCCAGTTCTTCCGAGGCGGCCGCATTGCGCTGGGTGGTATCGTTCAACTGCAGCACGGCGGCGCCGATTTCCAGTACGCCTTCTTCCTGCATGGTCGACGATAGCGTGATCTGGTTGATCTGCTGCGAGGCCTGGCGGATTTCGTGCAAGGTGCCATGCATCAGGTGGGCGCTGGTCTGCTCGGCCAGTTCGACGCTGTCGTGGGCGATCTGGCTGATTTCGCGCGCGCTGTCCTGGCTGCGCTCGGCCAGCTTGCGGATTTCGGTGGCCACCACGGCAAAGCCGCGTCCGTTCTCGCCAGCGCGCGCGGCCTCGATGGCGGCATTGAGTGCCAACAGGTTGGTCTGGTAGGCGATGTCGTCGATCACGCCGACCTGGCGCGCAATGCCGCGCATGGCCTGGACCGTGCTCTGCACCGCCTGGCCGGTCTGGCCGGCATTGGTGGCGGCCGTGACGGCAATGGCGTCGGTGCGTCGGGCATGTTCGCCGGTCTGCTGGATGGCATCGCTCATGCTGGTGATCGCCGAATTGACCTCTTCCACCGCGGCGGCCTGTTCGTTCGAGGATTGCGCCAGCGCCTGGGCAGTGGCGTTGAGGGCATGCGACGAGCTGCCCAGCGAGCGGGTCGACAAGGTCACCTGCTGCATGATGCCGGTCAGGCGTTCGCGCATCGATTGCATCGCAAACAACAGGCTGCTGTCGTCGTTGGGGCGCAGCGCCACGTTGACGTCGAGATTGCCGTCGGCGATCTGGCGCACGATATGGGCCGCGTAGCCGGGTTCGCCTCCCAGTTCACGGCGCAGGCTACTGATGATCCACAGCGCCAGGCCGACGCCCAGCAGCAGGCTGGCGCCGCCGATCTGCAGGTTGTGCCGTTGCAGGCGGTGGTATTCGGCCACGGCGTCCTGGTAGGCGGCCAGTGTCAGTTGCTCCTGCAACTGGCCCAGTGCCGCCAGCTGGGTGGCCAGGCGCGCCAGCAGCGGCGTGGTCTGCGGCCACAGGCGATTGGCTTCCTGGATGTCGCCGGTGTTGATGGCCCAGGCCACCCTGGTGCGCTGGTCGAGGTAGGCTTTCCAGGTCAGCTCGGCCTGGAGCGCAGTCCGTTGCTCGTCGGCGCCCATGCGGCTGGCGCGATAGGCGTTCCAGTTGTCGGTGAAGTCGCGATCGGCCTGCTGCAACTGGCCCATCACCTGCAGTGCGTTCTGCGGTTGCTGCAGCGCCACATCGTCAGGCGGGCGCGTGCTGGGCACATTGGCGAGCATCAGTGCCCGCCCCATGATGTCGCGGTTGCGATAGACCATGTCGCGCACGCGGGAAATCTGTACCAGGCAGGTGGTGCGGTCTTCATAGACAAAACGCAGTTTTTCGTTGCTCGACGCCATGCCACGCATGCCGTACCAGGCCACGACCACCACGCTGGCGCACAATACGGCGACCAGGATGGTGAGCCGCAAGGTCACCGTCAATTTCCGTTGCACAATAAAGCCTTCGTTATTTTTTTGTCCCGACACTGAACTATAACCAATTTGCTGCATTGCAAACGGCAGAATAGCCGCTGATCGGCGCGTTCCTTGCGCGTGCGATGTGGTTTCCCACAATACCGGTGGCCGTTGCTCTGTTAGATACTTGCGCCCGGACCGGGGAGGGGGAGCGCGTTTCCCGGCCAAACAAGTAGCCGAAGCAGCCGATGAGCTGCAAACGGTCAGCGGCCTGCCCGGCGCGCGATCAAGCCAGGGCAGGCTGGAGATTGATGTTTCTGGAGAACGACAATGACAACGACAACCATGGCGGCGCCCAAGCCACCTATCTATAAATCGCTTTACTTCCAGGTGCTGGTCGCCATCACCATCGGTGTGCTGCTGGGCCATTTCTACCCGTCCACCGGCGAAGCCATGAAGCCGCTCGGCGATGGCTTCGTCAAGCTGATCAAGATGATCATCGCGCCGGTCATCTTCTGCACCGTCGTCACCGGCATCGCCGGCATGGAAGACATGAAGAAGGTCGGCAAGACCGGCGGCCTGGCGCTGCTGTACTTCGAAGTGGTCAGCACCGTCGCGCTGATCATCGGCCTGGTGCTGGTCAACGTGCTCAAGCCCGGCGTGGGCATGAACATCGACCCGGCCTCGCTGGACACCAAGGCAATCGCCTCCTACACCGCGCCCGGCAAGCTGGGTACCACCACCGATTTCATTCTCAACGTGATCCCGACCAGCATGGTCGACGCCTTCGCCAAGGGCGACGTGTTGCAGGTGCTGCTGGTGGCAGTGCTGTTCGGCTTCGCGCTGCACAAGTTCGGCGGCCGCGGCACGCTCATTTTCGACTTCATCGAAAAGATCTCGCACGTGCTGTTCTCGGTGGTCGGCACCATCATGAAGGTGGCCCCCATCGGTGCCTTCGGCGCCATGGCCTTCACCATCGGCAAGTACGGCGTCGGTTCGCTGCTGTCGCTGGGCAAGCTCATGGGTACCTTCTACCTGACCTGCCTGCTGTTCATCTTCGTGGTGCTGGGCATCGTGACCCGCCTGCACGGCTTCTCGATCTGGAAGTTCGTCAAGTACATCAAGGAGGAACTGCTGATCGTGCTGGGTACCTCGTCGTCCGAATCGGTGCTGCCGCGCATGCTGGCCAAGATGGAGAACGCCGGCGCCAAGAAGACCGTGGTCGGCCTGGTGATCCCGACCGGTTACTCGTTCAACCTGGACGGCACCGCGATCTACCTGACCATGGCGGCGGTGTTCATCGCCCAGGCCACCAATACGCCGATGACCTTCGTCCAGGAGCTCACCCTGCTGGCCGTGCTGATGCTGACCTCCAAGGGCGCCGCCGGTATCACCGGTTCCGGCTTCATCGTGCTGGCAGCGACCCTGTCGGCGGTGGGACACCTGCCGGTGGCCGGCCTGGCGCTGATCCTGGGTATCGACCGTTTCATGTCCGAGGCCCGTGCGCTGACCAATACCATCGGTAACGGCGTGGCCACGCTGGTGGTGGCCAAGTGGAGCGGCGAGCTCGACGAGCGGCGCCTGAAGGCGGTGCTCAACAATGAAACCGTGGAAGAGGCCAATGCCCCGGAAGTGGTGCTGGATCGCTCACAGGCGAAGATGCATCCCTGATCGCGTTGCGCCGCCTCCGGGCGGCGCAACAGCGGCAGTGCAAGAGCGGACTACGGTCCGCTTTTTCTTTGGGGTGCGGCTTGCTGGCAGGCCAAGCCCTGTAAAAACCTGGCGAAAAAAAAGCCCACGACCTTGCGGTGTGGGCTTCAATCCAATTCTTTAGGAGGAAATTGGAGGAGACAGGTACTACTTTACTGCTCTGCACCAATCCCGGCCAATTTATCTTTCGAATATCTGGTATACGCTTTTTTTATTTCTGGTGTTGCAGGACGGCATGACTCAAGCGGGACGGTCGTCTTCGCGCGGCGTGCAGGGGATGCGGCAACGCCCCTCGGACACCGATTCGGCCGAATATTGCACTGCCATGGGATCGGCCACATGTTCGGTCAGTACCGGCTCGCCCGCGATGGGCACGCGCAGTACCGTCGAGCAGCGCGTGCCATAGTCCGGAGAGCGGATGAAGATCGGCGACAGCATGCGTTCGCGTTCGATGCCAACGCCCGTATCGGGCAGGCGGCAGTCATTGGCGCGGGTGGCGTCGGTCAGCATCTCGAAGAAGGCTTCTTCAGGCGCGCCTTGGCACAGCAGGCTGGCAAACTGCGCCTTGGCCCGGGTCAGCTTGGGCCAGGGCGTATCGAGCAGGGCATTCGACACGCCATAGACACCGTAGTCCAGTGGACGCCCGTTACGCGCGTCCGCCTGGCCGCGGTTGGAATACCACAGCAGGGTTTCGCGATCGCCCACCAGCAGGTTGAAACCGTTGTAGTCCTGGGCCCGGGCCTGGAGTTGCTGCACGTAGTCGGTGGGCGACATGCTGCCGGTGAGATAGTCGGACACCAGGGCGCCGCGGGTCGGTGCGTCGGTACGCCGCTCCGATGGCGAGCGCACGTTGGTCAGCGCCGCGAAGCGGCCATCGCGAGTGGTGCCCAGCCAGGTGCCACCGCCCTGCAGGTCACGCCCGGCGAACACCTGCGGAGCGTCGCTCCACCAGGCGGCATCGACGGCGGGCCGCGCATAGAACTCGTCGCGGTTGGCCGCCAGGATCAGCGGCATGCCGGGGATGACCTTCCAGGCCAGGATGATCAGGCACATACGGCGACGTCCTCGAAACGTTCGACATGCCGCTCGCCATCGATGAGCGTGTCGATGCCGGCGGCCGCCCCGGCACTTGCCAGTGCCTGCAGGAAGTGGTCGGCCGCCTCCGGTGCCAGGTGTTCGTAGATTTCCATCCAGGTCTGCAGGCCGTCCTTTTCGATGGGGCGCCGCTTCAGGCCCGGGCGTACGCCGTGTTGCGCCTGCAGCACCAGTTGCAGTGCCCTGAGCTTGCCCAACAGCGTATTGGCGTGTTGCGCACGCACGCGATAGTAGATGTAGAGGTCCATGGTCTGGTCCCGGCGCGGCCGTTATTGCGGCTCGACCAGCGCGTAGGGCAGCGCGTGGAAATGCAGCGCCGCGCCATCG
>NZ_AKJA01000111.1 GCF_000282575.1 Herbaspirillum sp. YR522
AAGCGGCGACGATGCGGTTGTTCTTGGCAAACATGTTATTTCTCCCTGAGGCAGTGTCCCGGCATGGTCTTCACCCCTGTGAAGACTTCTGTGTGCAGCGGGTATGGATGTACTTTAATTCCCGCCCGGCAGGGCCGGCATCGGGTGAAACCCTAGAGCGCGACCACAGGCATCAGGCAAAACCCTAATCATGAAAAAAACAACGGCAATCAACGACGCCAGTGCGCCACGGCCGCCGGGCAATCAGAAATTAGCCAATAAAATCAGGCACTTGAATCCTTGATCCCGAAAGCGCATATCGATATTTCCAATGAGCATTGGATCGAACCCGATCGCCCGATTAAACTAGGTTCCAGAGTAGATTCACCGGCGGCGCCACTTTCCAGATAGGACTGGGCGCCGCGAATCGCTCTGCCCTGCCGCCCGAGCCGCATTCCGATATCCCGTCCTGCCCCACGCCTTGACCGCATTTTTGATAGCATGCCGGCATGGATACCTCCAATACCCCCGAACTGAGTGCCCTGGCCGATACGGCAGGGCTGGGCCTGGGCACCGTCGTGGCCGGGCTGCGCACCTCACGCGAAGTCACCCACAAGATCCGCCATCGCGGCGAGATCCGCGAGCTGCCCTCGCGCGAAGCGATGCAGGAAGTACTGAAGAAGTTGATGGCGGCGCTGTTCCCGACCCACTACGGACACACCGTCCTGTCGGACGAGACGATCGACTACTTCGTCGGCAGCCAGCTCAATGCGGCATTGTCGGTGCTGGGGGAGCAGGTCAGAAGGGGCTTGTACTTCGGGGTCGACGAACCGGAAGACGACGAGCAGCTGCGCGCACGCGCCACCGTCATCACGCGCGAGTTCGCGCATCAGTTGCCGGACATCCGCGATGTGCTGGTGTCCGATATCCAGGCGGCCTACCATGGCGATCCGGCAGCTTCCAGCGTGTCGGAGATATTGCTGTGCTATCCCGGCACCACCGCCATCATCTACCACCGCCTGGCGCACGCCCTGCACCGGCTGGGAGCACCGCTGCTGGCACGCCTGGTGGCCGATATCGCCCATTCCGGCACCGGCATCGATATCCACCCGGCAGCGCAGATCGCCGGCAGTTTCTTCATCGACCACGGCACTGGCGTGGTGATCGGCGAGACCACCATCATCGGGCGCAATGTGCGCCTGTACCAGCAGGTGACCCTGGGCGCCAAGCGCTTTCCGACCGGCCCCGACGGCGCCCTGGTCAAGGGTATTCCACGCCACCCCATCGTCGAGGACGATGTGGTGATCTATGCCGGTGCGACCGTATTGGGGCGCATCACCATCGGCCAGGGCTCGGTCATCGGTGGCAATGTCTGGCTGACCCACGACGTGCCGGCCGGCAGCAACATCTCACAGGCGGAGATGTTGAGCGACTGCACGCGCTGATGACGACCTCGCCGTCAGTTTCCCAGCGGGAAATAACGATGGACGAAGAATAGCGTGCCCAAGAGGCCGAGCCCGACGAACAGCACGGCGCCGATCAATTTCTTCTCGGACGGCTGCAGCGGCTCCAGTGCCGCGCTGCCCAGTTCCTGGAACAGGTGATGGTCGTTCATGGCGGGTCCTTGTGCAATAAGCTGACCCGGTCACTGTACCCGGTGCCACCGGCAAACCCAACGAAGCGATACGGTTTTGCTTATGGCCTCAACGCATAAGCGTACTCAGGCCTGGCGTGGCTGCCGGGCACAGGCCACGGCAGCCAGCGCCAGGGCACCGGCGGCCAGGCTGTAGAGCCACAGCGACGACATCACCGGCAGCAGCAAGCCTGCCATGATGGGACCGGCGCCGGCCCCGATATCGCGCCAGATGGCGCGTCCGGCCAGCGCATGCACCCGCTCCTCGGGGGCGGTGCGGGCCGCCACGATGGGGGCCAGCAATGGCAGTTGCAGCGAGCGCAACACGACGATGAAGCCGGCAAACAGCCACAATGCCCCCGCGCCGAATCCCACCAGCGCGGCACAGGTGGCCAGCGACAGCACCACCAGTACCCGCACCGCGCCGAAACGCTCGGCCAGCCAGCCGCCCACTGGCGCCAGCACGATCTCACCCGCATAACGTAGCGCCATCAAGGTGCCGGCGATCAGCTCGGCGTGTTCGCTGAAGGATTGGCGGCTCATATACGACAAGCCGATGATGAACAGCCCATCCAGCGTCAGACCTTCGAGAAAAGACCACCAGTCGAGCGCATTGGGCATCTTCCAGCGCCGTACCGGTGGCTTGGGATAGGCATGCGCAGGCAGGCGCCGCGCCGCCAGCAGGCCCAGCGACGCGGTTGCCGCCACCAGCACGAACACCAGTCGCGGCCCGAACTGCGCCGCCAGCAGCGCGGCGGTGGGCAGCCACAGCATCGGGCCGATGGCGATCACGGCGCGCGAACGGCCCGAACGGCTGGCCGCACCCATCGGGTTGGCGGTGGACATCGACTGGGTCGACAGGTTGAGTCCGGCAAAGGCCATGCCCCATAGCAGCCGCAACGGCAACAGCACCCAGAAGCCATCGGCCACCACATACCCCAGCGCGCAGGCCACCGCCGCCGCCACCGCCAGCAGGCAGGTCGGGCGGTCGCCGCGCTCGGCATAGAAGCGCGCCACCCAGCGATAGCCGGCAATGCGCACCAGCCGGTTGGCGGCCAGCAGGATGCCGACCTCGGCCAGGCTGACGTGGAAGTCGGCCGCATACATCGGTAGCAGCAGATACAACACGATATCGGCTGGCAGGGCCGCCGACAGCGACATGGCGGCATGACGGGAATCGAGGTTGGCCTGGTGCGGATCGGGAGTCATGCCGGCATCTTGAGGCTGGCACCCGGTACTGACAAACGATATTAATTCTTTGCATGCGTGATAAAATCTGACGCATGGCCGATCAAACCCTCCCGCTCAACGCCATTCGCGCCTTCATGGCGGCGGCCCGGCACCAGAGCTTCACGCTGGCCGCACTCGAACTCAACGTCACCCATGGCGCCATCAGCCGCCAGATCAAGAATCTCGAGACCTATCTCGGCATGCCGCTGTTCGAACGGCGCATCCGCCAGGTGCTGCTGACCGAGCGTGGACGCCAGTTCTTCGAAGAAGCCAGTCCCGCGCTGGAGCAACTGGGCGCGGCCGCGCGGCGGGTCATGCAGCATGCGCCCACGCGCGCGGTGAGCATCAATGTCCGTCCCTCGTTTGCCGTGCGCTGGCTGATCCCGCACCTGTCGGGCTTCGTCGAGCGCTATCCGGGCATCGAGCCGCAGGTGGCCACCAGCGTGGCCACCGTCGCGCGTGCCCCCGGCCCGTTCGACATCGCGATCCGGCGCGGTGAGACCAACTGGCCGGAGACCTTGAAGCTGCAGCGCTTCATGGAAGACGAACTGTTATTGGTAGCTTCGCCGCAGCTGTTGAAGAACACTCCGCTGCCCGATATCCAGGCGATCGGCGCGCATACGCTGCTGCTGTCGCACAGCCGTCGCAGCGACTGGGATGAATTCAAGCGCCTGACCGGCATGAAGCGGTCCCGGCGCCAGCCCACGCTGCATTTCGACCACGTCCATTTCGTGCTGCAGGCGGCCGTCGATGGCCTGGGGCTGGCGCTGTCGCCGGTCTCGCTGGCCGACAACGACCTGCGTTCAGGTCGCCTGGTGTGCCCGCTACCCGGACTGCGCATGCCATTGGCACCCTATTATCTCGGCGTCAGTGCCCAGGCCGGCCCGGAGGCGCAATTGTTCGTGCGCTGGTTGAGCGAGAACCGGGTCATAACCTGACACTTCGGGCGCCGCACGCCCCCTTCGTCGCTTTCCGACTAAGCAAATGAGAAAACATTCTTGGTCATCCCCCGCCCGCAGCGATCTAATGGCAGACCCACCACGTTGACTGCGCAGCAAGGACACCAAACGCATGGCCACAGACATCTTCTGGTTTCTCCCGACCTCGGGCGACACCCGCTATCTCGGCACCTCGGACTTCGGCCGTGCGCCCACCATCGATTATCTGCGCCAGATCGCCGTGACCAGCGAGAACCTGGGCTACGATGGCTTGCTGATCCCCACCGGCGCCTCCTGCCTGGACCCTTGGGTGGTGGCCTCCAGCCTGGTGCCGGTGACGCACAAGATCAAGTTGCTGGTGGCGCTGCGCACCTCGTTGGGCGGCCCCGGGCCGTCGGCACGCCAGGCGGCCACGCTGGACCAGGCATTGAATGGACGCCTGCTGCTCAATGTGGTGCCGGGCGGCGACGCCACCGAGCTGGAAGCCGATGGCGTCTTCCTCAAGCACGATGAACGCTACGAAGCGGCCGACGAATACCTGACCATCTGGCGCCGCCTGCTGCAAGGCGAAAAGGTCGACTTCGAGGGCAAGCACTTCAGCATCCGCCAGGGCCAGGTGTTTCATCCAGCGCTGCAAAAACCGTATCCGCCGCTGTACTTCGGCGGCTCGTCCGAGGCCGCCCACGAGCTGGCGGCCAAGCATGTGGACGCCTACCTGAGCTGGGGCGAACCACCGGCGGCGGTGGCACAGAAGGTTGCCGACGTACGTGAACGCGCGGCGCGGCGAGGGCGCACCGTACGCTTTGGCGTGCGGCTGCATGTGATCGTACGGGAGAGCTCGCACGAGGCATGGGCCGACGCCGAGCGCCTGATCAGCAAGCTGACCGACGACGATATCGCACGCGCCCAGAAGAACTACGCACGCATGGACTCGGTAGGCCAGAAACGCATGGCCGCACTGCATGGCGGGCGTCGCGACCAGCTCGAGATCGCGCCCAACCTGTGGGCCGGCGTGGGCCTGGTGCGCGGTGGCGCCGGCACCTCGCTGGTGGGCGACGCGGCCACCGTGGCCGAGCGGCTGCAGGAATATGCCGACCTCGGGGTCGACACCTTCGTGCTGTCCGGCTATCCGCACCTGGAAGAATCGATCCGCTTTGCCGAACTGGTGTTTCCGCTGCTGGGCAAGCAGGCGGTCACCTTGCGTGACCGCGCCCAGACCGGCGGCGCGTTCGATGTGCGCGCCGCCGCGTCCTAGGCAATCAGCTTCAGGTAAGCGGCTGCATCAAGAAAGCCGTCGGCCGAAAACGGCAGCGCCGGCTTGAGCTTGAAGATCCATTGCGCATAGGGCGCGCCATTGACCGCGTCCGGCGTGTCGACCAGGGCGTCGTTGACGGCGACGATCTCGCCATCGACCGGCGCATGCAGGTCGGACGCGGTCTTGTTCGATTCGACGATGCCGCATTCGCCGCCGCGCTTGACGGCGCTGCCCACGGCCGGCATGTCGACATACACCAGCGGCCCCAGTTGCTCCTGGCCGAAGTCGGTGATGCCCACCGCCAGCACGCCGTCGCCTTGCACCCGCACCCACTCGTGGGTCTGGGCATACACCAGATCATCAGGTATCAGCATCGTATCCTCACTCGGCCGGGCTGCCGTCGGGAAACACCGGCTCGCCCAGGTTGAGCATGAGACGATTGGCCCAGGCGAAGATGGCGATGGAATGGATCAGGTCCAGCACCTCCAGGTCGTTCAGGCCGACTTCCTTCAAGGCGGCGATCTTGGCCGCATCGATGGCATCGGGCTGCTCGGTCAACTCGGCCGAGAACCTGGCGATGGCCTTCTCGCGCGCATCCACGCCCGCACCGTACGGATTGTCGAACACCTGCTGCACCGTGTCGCTGCGCTTGGCCAGCTGCTCGAAACGCTGGGCATGCACCGAGGCGCAATAGACGCAGCCGTTGATGCGGGACACCACCAGCGACCCCAGCTCGCGCTCGGCGCGCGACATGCCGCCCGGTGCATACATGATGGCGTTGAAGGCAGCCGAGCGCTGGCGCAGGATGTCGGGCTGGTGCGCCAGGAACAGGTAGTAGTCGGAGGTCTTGGCCTTGGGGTTGCTCTCTTCGAGCACCTTGATCTGGTCCTGGCTGGCTTGCTCCAGGGTGATCACGTCCAGCCAGGCATCCCACTCCAGGGACTCGTTGGTGAAACCGTTGGATTTGATGACGTTGCTCATGCGGTTCTCCTGTTAGTGGGCGGCAGCGGCCTGCATCGCCTTGAGGCCAGCGACCACGCGCAACTGGTACGAGATGAAGGCGATCAACTGCGACAGTGCCACCACGGCCGGGGTGCTGATGCCGGCGGCGGGCAGCTTTTCGATGGCGGCGCGGTCACCCTCGACCGGGCGTTGCGTCAACGCGCGGGTAAAGACCAGCATCGCGCGCAGGCGGCCCGGCGCCAATTGCTCGGGTTCGCCGCCGTCGGCCACGGCCAGCTGCGCCGCATCCACCGGCAACGCCTGGGCACGCGTACGGTAATGCGCGGCGACCTCGGTCGCACCGGCCAGGCGGCAGGCGTACAACGCCACCAGCAATCGCTCGTCGAGGCCAATCCCTTCCAGGGCCGGGTCGAACAAGGTGTCGTAGCTGCCCTGGGAAGCGGCGGCCACCTTGTCGCGCTGGTGGCGCAGCGTGTGCAGCGGGCTGCCGGCCTGCAGGCCGGCCAGTTGGTCGATGACATCGTGATCGATATCGTAGATCGGAGTGCTCATGGGTGATCCTTTCGGAGTGAGTGCGTAGCGACAGCATCGCGCAGGAACTGCTGCGCCTGCTGCCATGAATCGAGGTCGGCGCGGGCATTGGCCGACGGCTCGCCGCCGCCGGTGCTGATGCGGCCCGACACCGGGTGCGCATAGGTGGTCTGGGTGGTCGGCACGAACGGAAACAGGATCGAATGGCCGGCATCCTGGTAATTACGCCACAGCACCGGCCAGCGGTGCCCCGCTTCGGCCAGCTTGTCGCGCACCATCGCGCAGTAACGGGCCGACGGCCACGAACCATCGTCGGTGGCCGACAGCAACAATACCGGTGCCTGGATGTTTTCTACCGGAATGCGGGCGCGGGCCACGGCCTCGGGGTCGTCCAATGCGGTCAGCATGGCCAGCTCGTGACGATGCGGCGCCGGACCGTCGTCGAACGGCTTCCAGCTGGCGCTGCGGTTATCGGTCCACTGGTGCGGCAGCGGCTTGCCGCGCAGCAGCCAGGTCGGCCCTTCGCGTCCCACCGCCGGGTCGGCCGCGTTCTGGCCGCTATGCACCAGCGCGCTGGGCACGTAGGCCAGCACTGCCGATACCTTGGCCGGGAATGTCGCGGCCAGCAGCAGCACCAGCTCGCCGCCGCGCGACTGGCCGCTGATGGCCACGAAGTCGTCACGTGGCTGTACTTCGGCACGCAGCCAGTCCAGGCCGCGCTCGACATACTCCAGCGGCGTGTTGGAGATGTAGTCCGACAGCCCCGGCGCCTTGAAATAGGCCAGCGCGAAGGCGGCATAGCCGCGCGAGGCGTACAGCGCCGCGCGCGGCTCGTTGATGCCGCCGCCGGAGCCGTTGAGGATCATCACCGCCGGATGCGGCCCCGGCGTGGCCGGCAGGAACAAGGTGCCGACCAGCCCATCGTGGCGCACTTCGCGGCGCACCACGCCGGGCCCGGCCAAGCGTTGCACCAGTTCCGCCGAGGCGTCGCCGGCGCTGATGCGGGTCACCAGCGGCGTGGCCACATCGGCATGGAAGTTGTCGCGCTGCCCCGGTTGCAGCGGCACCTGCGACCACAGCAGGCCCATTGCGTCGACGCCCTGGTAATCGCCTTCGCTGGGCGCATCGCGCGAGAGGTCGATGCGGCCCTGCGCATCGGCCACGAAGATGGCGCTGCTGCGCCACTCGGCGCCCCGGCGCAGGGTCGACGAATCGACCCGCAGCGCCTGCCCGGCGGCCGCGCCGCTGATGACGATGCGGCGCGGCACGTCGATCAAGTCGTCGGCCGGCGTGATGACTATCGAAAGATCGGTCATGGTCTTACTTGACCGGGGTGACCATCATCGCGGTGGTACGGTCGCTGCTGGAAGGGGTTACCTTCAGGCCCTTCTTGGCGGCCCAGATGTTCTGGTAGTGGTACAGCGGGATCACGCCGACGTCGTCCGACACCACCTTGGCCGATGCACGCAGGATGGCTTCGCGCTTGGCGGGATCGAATTCGGCGGTCGAATCGGCCAGGGCCTTGTCGACGGCCGGGTTGCTGTAGTGATTCCAGTTCGACGCGCCGATGCCCTTCTTGGGATCGACCGTGCCCAGCACGTTGACCAGCGCATAGCTGGCTTCGCCGGTGCCGTTACCCCATGCCACCACCGACACGGCGAACTCGTTCTTGTTGGCGCGCGACGAATACGACGCCCATGGCAGTACCTCGACCTGGGTCTTGATGCCGATGCGGGTCCAGAACTGGGCTACCGCCTGCAGCGTCTCGGGCGCTTGCGGATAGCGGTCGTTGGGCACGTGGATGGTCAGCTTGAAGCCGTCCGGGAAACCGGCCTCGGCCAGCAGCTTCTTGGCCTGTGCGGCGTCGAAGGCGATGTCCTTGATGTCCGGGTTGTAGCCGAAGGTGTCGGCCGGCATCCACTGGTTGGCCTCGGTGGCCGCGCCTTGCAGGATGCGGTCGATGATGGCCTTGCGGTTGATCGACAGCGACATGGCGCGACGCACCCGCACATCCAGCAGCGGGTTCTTGTCCAGCTGCTTGCCGGCGTTGTCGGTGATGTACTGGCTGGGGCCTTCATGGAAACTCGGCTGCACCAGCAGCACGCGCAAGCCGTTGTATGGATAGACGGTGACGTTGGGCGACTGCTTCAGCTTGGCGATGTCCGACACCGAGACCTTGTCGATTACGTCGACATCGCCCGACAGCAGCGCCGCGGTGCGGGCGGCGGCGTTGTTGATGTAGCGATAGTTGACCTTGTCCCACAGCGGCTTGGGGCCCCAGTAGGCGTCGTTGCGCTGCATCACCACGCGGTCGCCCGGGGTGTACGAGACGAACTTGAACGGCCCCGAACCCACCACGGCAGCACCGCTGTTGTAGTTCTCGGTGGTCGATTTCTCGCCGACATGCTTGCTTACGATATGCACCGAGGCCAGGTTCAGCGGCAGGTCGGGATTGGGGATATTGGTCTTGATGACCAGCGTCAGCGGGTCCTTGGCGGTGACCGACTCGACCGTGCGCAGGTAGCCGGCGAAGGTCGCCACGCTGCCCGGCACGTTGCGCGCGCGCTGGTACGAGAAGATCACGTCGTCGGCCGTGAAGGCTTTTCCGTCCTGCCACTTGACGTTGGGGCGCAGCTTGAATTCCCAGGTCTTGGGATCGATGTTCTTCCACGACAGCGCCAGGCCCGGTTGCAGCTTGTTGTAGTTGTTCTCGACCAGCAGGTCCCAGAAATGCAGGTCGACCGAGCGATCACCGGCGTGGTTGTTCAATTGCGGATCGAGCGACGACAAGGGGTCGGCAAACGCGATATTGAGGTTCTGCGCGCGCACCGCTTGCGCCGCGCCGGCCAGTGCCACGCCGGTCAGTGCCACGGCCAGCAGGCGGGCCAGGAGAGTCTTTTTCATGTGTGTTCCTCTGTGGGGGTTGCAGGGTTTCAGATAAGAATGCCGAACGATGCTGCTACTGGACTTCATTGAGATGGCAGGCGCTGCGATGACCGGGTGCGATCTCGCGCAGCACCGGCACCTCTTGCCGACAGCGCGCCATGGCGTGCGGGCAGCGCGGATTGAAATGGCAACCGGTCGGTGGATTCAAGGGGCTGGGGATCTCGCCGCGGATGGCGGTGAATTCCTTCTTGCGATTGGCCAGGCGCGGCACCTCGGCCAGCAGGGCCTGGGTATAGGGATGATTGGGGCGCGCAAACAGTTCCTCGACCGGCGCGCTCTCGACCACCCGGCCCAGGTACATGATCACCACCCGGTCGCAGATGTGCTCGACCACGCCCAGGTCGTGACTGATGAACAGGTAGGTCAGGCCCAGTTGCTCGCGCAGGTCGGCGAACAGGTTCAAGATCTGGGCCTGGATCGACACGTCCAGCGCCGCTACCGCTTCGTCGCACACCAGCATGCGCGGCTGCACCGCCAGCGCGCGGGCGATTCCGATGCGCTGGCGCTGGCCGCCCGAGAACTGGTGCGGATAGCGATCACGCAGGGCCGGGTCGAGCCCGGCGCGCATCAGTTGCTGCGCCACGTAGTCGTCGAGCTCGCCGCTGACCTTGCCATTGACCTGCGCGGCCTCGCCCACGATCTGGTCCACCCGCAGGCGCGGGTTGAGACTGGCGTACGGATTCTGGAAGATCATCTGCACATCGAGCCGGGCGCGCGCGCGTTGCTCGCCCGACAGCGTGGCGCGGTCGCGGCCATTGACCAGCGCCTGGCCGTCGGACGGATCCAGCAGCCCGGCCGCCACCCTTCCCAGGGTCGACTTGCCGCAGCCCGATTCGCCCACCAGCCCCACCACTTCGCCCGGCATCACCTGCAGGTCGACCTGGTCCAGCGCCCGGGTGACGGCGGCCGGGCGCAGCCAGCCGCGCGCTTGCCACTGGCGCGACAGCCAGGTGCTGCGGCGTTCGCCGAAGCGCTTGGAGACGGCGCGGGTTTCGATGATCGGTGTCATTGTGTTATCCATGCTGCACCCCTACCGGATGAAAGCAACGCACCAGGCGGCCCGGCAGCGGCTCGCTGATGGCCGGCGCTACCAGGCATTCCTGTGCCACGCGCTCGCAGCGCGCGGCAAAGGCGCAACTGGGCGGCAGGTGCAACAGGTTGGGTGTCATGCCGGGAATCTGGCGCAGGCGCTGGCCACGGCGGTTGTTGCCAGGCAGGCTGCCGATCAAGCCCTGGGTGTACGGATGCAGCGGCGCGTCCAGCACGGCATCGACGCTGCCCTGCTCGACGATGCGCCCGGCGTACATTACCGCCACTTCATCGGCCAGGCCGGCCACCACCGACAGGTCGTGGGTAATCCAGATCAATGCCGTGCCATGGCTGCGCGCCAGTTTCTGCACCTCGGCCAGGATCTGCGCCTGGATCGTCACATCCAGCGCCGTGGTCGGTTCGTCGGCGATGATCAGGTCGGGCTTGTGCAGCATGGCGATGGCGATCGCCACGCGCTGGCGCATGCCACCCGACAATTGGTGCGGATACGCCTGCAGGCGTTCCTCGGGGCTGGCGATGCCCATCAGGCCCAGCGTGTCGCGGGCCAGTTCACGCGCCTGGTGGCGGCCGACCTTGCTATGCGCCAGTACCGCGTCGACCATCTGCGCCTCGATGCGCAGCACCGGATTGAGCGTCATCATCGGGTCCTGGAAGATCATGGCGATGCGGTTGCCCTGCAACTGGCGCAATGCGCTCTTGTCCAGCGTGACCAGGTCGCGTCCCTGGAACAGCACCTGGCCACCGACGATGCGTCCGGGGCTGTCGAGCATGCCCAGGATCGAGAACCCGGTCACGCTCTTGCCCGAGCCGGATTCGCCCACCAGGCCCAGGATGCGCCCGCGCGAGACCGACAGCGACACGTCGTCGACCGCCGGCAGCACGCCGTCGGGCGTGAAGAAGTGGGTGCGCAGGTGGCGCACTTCGAGGGTCGGGATTGCAGTCACGGCACTCATTTCTGCCACCTCGGGTTCAGGATGTCGCGCAGACGGTCACCCACCAGGTTGATGGCGACGATGACGATCAGCAAGGTGATGCCTGGGTAGAAACTGATCCAGTATTCGCCCGAGAGCATGTATTGGTATCCGTTCGAAATCAGCAGGCCCAGCGAAGGCTCGGTTATCGGCACCCCCAGGCCCAGGAACGACAGCGTCGCCTCCAGCGTGATGGCGCGCGCCACCTGCAGCGTGCCGATCACGATCAGCGGCGGCAGGCAGTTGGGCAGGATGTGGCGCACCATGATGCGCCAGGCCGACAGGTTCAGGCCGCGCGCGGCCTCGACGTATTCCTTCTGCCGCTCCACCAGCGCCTGGCCGCGCGCGGTGCGGGCGTAATAGGCCCATTCCAGCACCACCAGGGTCGCCATCACGTTGAAGATGCCCTTGCCCACGTAGGCCAGGATCAGCATCGCCACCAGGATCGAGGGGAACGACAGCACCAGGTCGGCCAGGCGCATCAACAGCGCATCGACCCTGGCGCCGGCATAGGCCGCCAGCAGCCCGACCAGCGTGCCGATGACGCCGGCGATCAGGGCCGAGCCGACACCGATGCCCACGCTGATGCGCAGGCCGTACAGGATCGCCGAGACCAGGTCGCGCCCCTGGCCGTCGGTGCCCAGCCAATACGTATAGGTGCCGGCGCCGTTGGCGGTGCCGGGATGCAGGCGCGCATCGAGCACGTCCAGTTGCATCAGGTCATACGGGTTCTGCGGCGTGATCCAGGGCGCCGCCAGGGCGGCCGCGATCAGCAACAGCACGATGGCCAGGCCCAGCATGGCCGACCTGGACGAGACGAAATGGCGCAGCACGCGGCGCCCGGGCGATTCGCGCGGCGGCGCCGTGAAGGCCGACATCTGGGCGATGCGTTCGCGCACCTGCGCCTGCGTCATGCGGGTGTCTGGGTTGCTCATGCCCGCACCTCCACCCGCACCCGCGGATCAAGAAACTTGTAGAGCACATCCACCACCAGGTTGATGGCCACGAACATGCACACGATTACCATCAGGTAGGCCACGATCACCGGCCGGTCCAGCGCATTGATGCTGTCGAGGATCAGCTTGCCGGCGCCGGGCCAGGCGAAGATGCTCTCGGTGACCACCGCAAAGGCGATGGTCGAGCCGAATTCCAGCCCCAGCACCGTCACCAGTGGAATGAGCGTATTGCGCAACACATACATCAGCACCACCCGCGCCGGCGACAGGCCCTTGGCGCGGGCAAAGCGCACGTAATCCATCGGCAGCACCTCGCGCACATTGGCGCGCGTGAGCCGGATCACCAGCGAGATCTTGAACAGCGACAGGTTGATCGCCGGCAGCAGCATATGGCGCCAGCCATCCATGGTCAGCCACGACCATTGCACCCCGAACAGAGGCGCGGTCTGGCCCCGCCCACCCGAAGGCAGCCAGCCCAGTGTCACCGAGAAGGCCATGATCAGCATCAGGCCGATCCAGAAGGTCGGCAACGAAAAGCCGAAGATGCTGCCCGTCATCACCAGCCGCGACAGCGGATGATCCGGCTTCATGCCAGCCGCCAGCCCGAGCGGGATACCGATCAACATCGCCAGCAGCAAGGCCGCCACGGCCAGCTCCAGGGTGGCCGGCAGGCGCTGGAAGATCAGGATGATGGCCGGCGTGTTATAGACGAAACTGTTGCCCAGGTTGCCATGCAGGGCGCCGTTGAGAAACGCCAGGTACTGGCGCCAGACCGGCTGGTCCAGCCCCAGTTCGCCGATGATGCGCAGGCGGTCGACCTGGTCGACGTCCTGCCCGATCAGGATATCGACCGGGTTGCCGATCATGTGCAGGCCGAAGAAGACGATCACCGTCATCAGCAGCACCACCATCAGCGCCTGCAACAGGCTGCGCACGATGGCCCGGGTCATGGCGTGTTCCCCGGCGGCAGTTCCCACGGCGCCTCGACCCACTCGTCACCGACCAGTTCCGGCTCTTCGTAGGCCTGGATGTTGGCGTAGTGATGCTCCACGTCTTCGCCATATAACTGGGCGGCAATCCCCTGTGCCAGGCGCGTGGCGCCGTCGCTGATGGCCGGGATGTCGCCCGAGACGGTGCCATGGCTGGCCACGGCCGGGTAACAGAAGCAATGCACCCGCTCCAGGCCCGGCAGGGCGCCGGCGGTCTTCTGCTGGAACTCGAACACCGGGCCGAGATAGGGCATGTCGCGCAATTCGGCGTCCTGTTCGGCTGCCGGCGGCGTATAGCGGTCGGCCCAGCTGAGGATATGCGGGGCAATCGTGGCGAATTCGGGACGGATGTTCCAGTCGACCTTGAAGCCGGTAGAGAAGATCACGAAGTCGACTTCCAGCGCACCACGCGAAGTGTGCAGCTGCACCACGTCGCCCTGCACGGCAGCGCCTTCGATGGCCGTGCCCAGCAGGAAGCGCGCATTGGCAAAGGCCGACACGCGACGCGTGCTGCCCGACGGCGGCGGCACCTGCTGGCGGTTGACGTAGTTGCGGATGCGCCACTTCCACTCATCCGGCAGGTGCCAGTGGCCATTGACCAGGCCGGGATTACCGGAACCCTTGCCCTTGTTGATGCGTGGCAGCTCGCGCCGGCGGATCAGCAGGTCGACCCGCGCGGCACCCTCTTCGAGCGCCGTGGCGGCACTGTCCATGGCCGACGAACCGCCGCCGATGACCGCTACCCGCTTCCCCTTCAGGCTGCCATAGTCGAACACGTCCGACGAGTGGCCCCACTTGTCGCGCGGCAGCGCCTGCGCCAGCGGCGGCAAGGCGGCGCCGCCCAGGCCATCGCGGCCGGTGGCCAGCACCACCCGCCGCGCCAGCACGATAGTCGGGCCGCCCGGCGTGGACAGGTGCAGCTCGACCACGCCATCGGCGCGCGGCTGTATGCGTTGCAGGCGATGCCCGTTGCGCACGTCCAGGCGCATGGCGCGTCGGTACCAGCGCAGGTACTCCATCCATTGCAGGCGCGGGATCTTGTCCAGCGCATTCCATGCATCCAGGCCGAACTGGGCCTCGAACCAGGCCCGGAAGGTCAGCGCGGCAAAGCCCAGCGCCGGACCGGTCAGGGTCTTGGGCGAGCGCAGCGTCTGCATGCGGGCCGTGGTGGCCCAGGGGCCTTCGAAATCCTCCGGCGACTGGTCGTAGATGACATTGCGCACGCCCAGGTGCGACAGCGCCACCGACGCCGCCATACCGGCCTGGCCGCCGCCGACGATGGCCACATCCAGCACGTCCTGTCCGTCGCGGGTCACGACCGGCGTCCACGACTTGCCCGGCAGGGCCAGCCATTCGAGGTCCTGGCGCAGGCGCGCTTCCAGCGCGGGCAGGCCGAAGGCGCCGGCGTGGAAATCCGTAGTGCTTGGGTTGACTGCCATGGTGATCTTTCTCTTCAACGGGTTCTGCCGGATGCGACGCTGGCCAACCCCGGTCGGGCATTGCTGCGTCGTCTCGCCGATGGCGCATGGCGCCGGCCGGCCCTTTTCATTACAACAACTCGCCTATAACAACTCGTCGTGGTCGGCCGCATCGCGCTTGACGAAGCCATGCAACAGACTGCGGGCAGCGCTTTCGACGGCATCGATCAAGGCTTCGGTGGTGGCCGTGACAGGCTTGCCGAACGGTGTCACCACACCGAAATAGAACGGTATCTCGACGGCCAACGGGCGCACAATCAGGCCCTCGATGGGCATGCCGCGCGCGGTGATCGGCTCCACCAGCGCCACGCCCAGGCCCGCATGCGCGGCCATGATGGCGTTGAGCGAGGTATTGGTATCGATTGCCACCTCCAGCGGTTGCTCGGCGCCCAGGGCGGTTTCGATGCGCTGGCGCAAGCGGTAGCGGTTGGACATGGTGATTACCCGTTGCCCATGCAGCGCCTGGCGCGAGATACGGTCCTCGCCGGCCAGCGCATGGTCGGCGCGCATCACCGCCACGCAGGGCGCCTCGCCGATCCAGTGCAGTTGCAGGCCGCGATGCGCCACCGGCAGGCTGGTCAGCCCCAGGCTGACGGTACGATGCAATACCGCATGCACCACCTGCTCGGCCGACGCGCTGCGCAACTGTATATGCTCTGGCAAGCCAGGCACACCACGCTGCGCCACCAGCTGCAGCGCGGCCGGCGCGATGGTCGACGCCAATGCCGGCGTGGCCACCATATGCACCGGCTGGGCCTCTTCACGACCGATCTCGGCGGCCCGCTCGCGGATGCTGCGCAAGCCTACCAACGAACGTTCGACCTCTTCATACAGCAAGAAAGCCTTGGCCGTGGGTGTCACGCGCGGACCGTTACGGTCGAACAGCGCATAGCCGAGCTCGGCCTCGAGCTCGCCGATGGTCTTGCTGACGGCAGGCTGCGAACGCCCAAGGCTGCGCCCGGCGCCTGTTACGCTGCCGATCGTCATTACTGCAGCGAAGGCTTCGAGCTGGTTCAGATCCATCGTGTCGTGGGCGCAACTGGGCTTGTATATGATTTTCGAATTATAGGATTCTATTCATTCCATTTCAGTATAATAATTTTGTATAAGCTAATGCCAGCACCACAAACCCCGTCAGCCCGTCTTAGTTGTTAATTTGCATAAGAAAATGAATTTATATTTGTTTTCCAACTAATAAACGTGGCGTAAGGTTAGACCCGTTACTTATCAACCTGCACCTGGTCATGAACGATTCCGCTCCCTGTCGCCCGCCGGCCGATCTCGTCTTCCCTATCTATCTCGACTATGGCGCGACCACGCCGGTCGACCCGCAGGTGGCGCAGGCCATGTGCGACTACCTGACCAACAAGTTCGGCAACGCCGCCAGCAGTTCGCACCCGTTCGGGTGGGAGGCGCGACGCGCGGTGGAACAGGCCCGTGCCGACGTGGCCGCGCTGGTCGGGGCGCAGCCCGGTGAAATCGTCTGGACCTCGGGCGCGACCGAATCGAACAACCTGGCCATCAAGGGCATTGCGCAATCGCTGGGCCACAAGGGGCGCCACCTGATCACGGTGGCCACCGAGCACAAGGCGGTGCTCGACACCATGCATACGCTGGAGCGCGCCGGTTTCGAGGTGACCTTCCTCACGCCCCAGGCCAATGGCCTGATTACCGTCGAGCAACTGCGTGCGGCCTTGCGCCCGGACACCATCCTGGCGTCGGTGATGTACGTCAACAACGAGATCGGCGTGATACAGCCGATTGCCGAGCTGGGCGAGATATGCGCCGCGCACGGCGTGGTGTTCCATGTCGACGCGGTGCAGGCGGCGGGCAAGATCGCCATCGACCTGGCGCAGTTGAAGGTCGACCTGATGTCGTTCTCTGCGCACAAGGTATATGGCCCCAAGGGGATCGGTGCACTCTACGTGCGCAGCGCGTCCGGCCTGAAGCTGGAAGCGCAGATCGATGGCGGCGGCCACGAGAACGGCATGCGTTCGGGCACACTGGCCACGCACCAGATCGTCGGCATGGGCAGCGCCTTTGCGCTGGCACGCGAACGGCTGCACGACGAAGCCGCGCGCGTAAAGGCCTTGCGCAACCGTCTGTGGGATGGCATTCGCGATGTGCCTGGCGTGCAATTGAACGGTTGTGCCGAGCAGCGCGTGCCGCACAACCTGAACGTCAGCTTTGCGCCGACCCGGCGCGGTCCCTTGGGCAGCCAGTTGCTGGGCGTGGCGGTGTCGGCCGGCTCGGCCTGTAACTCGGCCGCATCGGCGCCCTCCTTCGTGCTGCTGGCCATTGGCCGCTCGCCCGATGTGGCACGCAACGCGGTGCGGTTTTCGCTGGGACGCGGCACCACCGAAGCCGAGATCGATTATGTGATTGCGGCCGTGCGCCAGGTAGCGGCGGTGGAAGCCATTGCCGAGGTGGCGCAGGCGGCTTAGTTGGCGGTGCGCGGGGCGCCGATACGGTGGCGTGCGTCGTGACCGACCTGACGTGTTTGTCCGGGCTGGTTCGACAAAGCCATCGACCCGGGCGAAATGGCCTATGGCGTATGGCGGGATCTTAAGGTCGCATACCTGGGCTCATGCCGTGGCCTGCGACGAGGACGGCGCAGGGGCCTCCCCGGAAAACGTCACCGTCACCAGTCCTTTCGCGTAGTGCAGCGAATGATCCAGTTCGTCGATGGCCATCCCGAGGAACGATCCCACGTCCTGCCGCAGCTTGCCGGCCTTGTCGAGCTCGATATCGACATCGAGATCGGCCAGCAAGCGCTTCAGGCTCGCCACTTCGTCCTCGTTGTCCTCGGTGCCGCCGAGCAGGATGACTTTTACCTTCCCCGTCTTCTGCATTTTCTGGAGTTGAGCACGAAGCGCGTCGAACTCGTCCTCGCTGAAGCCATAGACGTGCGTGATACGCACCTTCCCGCCTGGCTGGGCCACCCCATTCTCGCCGACCTCGGCCTTCATGCCCACCGCAACGCAATTCATCAGCGACGCGGTAAAGCACAGGCGACCGGGTACGCTGGTGCCGCGGGTGGATATCGGATATCCGGCGTAGCCGCAGTCCTTGGCGAGGTCCTTGTCCTCGACCAGATACAGGTGTTCCTCTCTGAGCAGCTGGCTCCTGAGCGCCTTGATCAGGCCTTGGCGGACATGTTCGTCGCGCGGCAGATGCGCAGGATAGGGATAAACCCGGTGCTGCATATTGGCCGCGAGGTCATCCGCATCGAGTTCGAACTCGATGCGCGACTTCAACGGCTGCTGCGGGTGGCTCCTGGCCGGGCCGGCGTCTTCCGGCGCCAGTGCATCGAAGGTGCGCGACGCCGCATGGAACTGACAAGGCGTGATCGGTTGCATTTTTATCTGGCGGGGCCACAGGCACCGCTGGTTTGCATTTGGGGACTAGAAGAAATGTTGCAGCTTTATGTACCTGAACTGTGTGCACAAAAAGCAAACCGGAGTTCCCGATCGTCTGTGCATGCTTATTTTCTATCGTCGTTGGCGCTTGAAAAGATGGATCCTTGCTGCTGCAAATGGCGGTAGCGCTGGCGCTGGTGCTGTTGCAGGCGCAACGGGAGAACTTGCGGCACAGGTGATGACAAAAGAATTGTATCCCCAGGCTTATGATGATGAAGGTAACTTCCACCCGGAAAAATTGACCGAAAGCGAGCTCAATACCGTTATTGCGTTATCGACCGCAGCTGGCGTAATGCTGGGCGGTGTCACTGGGGGACAACGCTTGATATGGTCGTTGGCGGAAATATTGCAGGAAATGCAGCGACAAATAATTTCCTTAAGCACTCCGATGCAGCTTCAATGAAAAAAGAGCTTGAGGTGTGCAAGGCGAAATCAGGCGGTTGCAACGATGCCGAGATCTTCTCCATAGTCAATAAGTACAAGGCGGTCTCTGACGCCAATATTACGGCCGTTCAGGCTTGCATCGGCGCAGGTGATTTGAAGTGCGTCCAGGATTATCTGGGCAGCGCGGTGAGTCCGAGTGAGGTGAAAATACTGCCTTTTGGTTTTACATCGTTGGAAACGATCTTTATCGAACGCCAGAGAAATATCGAGTCATTCAATTCGGTGTATGGACAATATGCGTTATTTGGATCGGATTCCGAGCAAGTCGCGGAGATAGCAAAATTCCGGCAAGAAAACTGCGCTGCATGGTTAGGTGTAGACGAAGCCGATAACTATTTGCGGAAATTGATATGACACGTTACTTATCAAACGAAGCTATTTGACGCACGACATCCATTGAAGTATCACTACTCATATTTTGCTTTAGAGTCAAGGCGAGTTGATAACAGGGAACTCCATCTTTCTAGTGTATAGCGTCAGTTTGCTGATAGCTGTGATTGCTAGCGGAAAATTGGTGTCAACTGAATATTTAATTGTTCCTGTTATTACAGCCTCATGGCAATAGCTATAGCTACTACCGCCATAAGCGGGTACCGTCGACCAAAGAAGCTTCGTCAAGCCCGGATACTCAACCATGATGGCATCGGTCTTATCACGATAGTGTTCCTCTGATTGCACAAAATAACCAGTTTCATATTCGAGGACGAAAACGCCCTCGATAGTAATCACAGTGTCGATGAGTCTGTCTTTTGATGACAAAACCTCAGAAATATCCATATCAAAAAACTCCTAGCTATTTTGTAAATACAACTTGTCCACCAAATTTATTTGTAAATGTATTGACCGGCAAAAAATACTGAGAGCCATCTCCGGGGTCGCGAATAGCGACAACTGACTTTCCTTGGCGCACGGTCACACCGTCAATAACGACAAAATGCCCCTCTCCATTTTCCAACAAGATCCGACCAATTGCAGCGTTACCTTTTGAAGTCGCAACAGCCAAATCATCAAGCGTTGCATTCATAGCCCATCTGGCCGAACTAAGACCGCTGTTTTGAAGCGCCTCGGTGAGACTGATGATGTCGGTACCACGTCCTGGGACAATTCCCGCCGCTTTAGCTATCTCAGTGATATTCACCCACTTCCCATTGTCGTTCAGGACCATAGCACAGGCAGTTGGACCACAAGCATATCCGCCGATGTCTGAAATATAGCGTTGATCAAGAACCAGTCTATCCCCATTTCTAACAATTAACCCTGTGTCGCCGCCGGCCCCTCCGGCGCCGCTCGAAAAAGAGGTTACGGACTTTGCGAAATTAGCGGCATTTCGAGTGGCAATTGCCCATTCAGTAATTCCAAGAACTGTTCCAGCTAGCTCGACTACAGTCTTTGCTGTATCGAGCGCTGATAGCAATGATTCGCGGGTAGGTGCGTACGCGATTATCTCGTCAATTTGACGGATGGATTCTGACGCAGCCGAATGGCACGAAGCTGGGATTGCGCACTCGTTTTCCAATACTCTCGAAAGTTCTTGGCGTTGGCTCTTTAGAATCTCGAGCGCCATGACTCCTTCTGTAAGGGCTTTATTATTCTGAAGATACGAGGTACGAACATATTTCTTTTCGATTGCGAGAACACAGTCTGAGTCCCCGTTACACGTTTGAATTTCTTTCTGCTTTTCCAGAATTTGTTTTTTAGTCAGATAATTATTCGTCACCGCATTAGTAGCGACATTTGTACCAATGACTGTATCAAGGCTTGTGCCACCTCCCAAGGCTCCAACTAGCGCGCCTGCCGCCGCAGATAATGCTATGACGGTCTGAGTTTCACTCGTGCTCAATCTATCAGCGTGAAAAACGCCGTCATCGTCATACGCATGGGGGTATAACTCCTTTGTAATTGCCTGAGCGGCGAGTTCACCGACTGCACCAGCTGTAGCTCCAACTGCAGCGCTGCCTCCGTTAGCCGCTGCCAATATGCCGCCCAACAAAGCGTGGCTCAAAACCTGCGCCGGCTGATTCTCATTCCCTGGCTGAGAAAAGTAGTTACCAATAGCGTTGGCAAGATACGGTGCTGCAGCGGTGGCAGCTAACTGCCCGGGCCCTTGGCCTGCGAGCGCACCGACCAACACGGACACCACCGTTTTGAGATCACGTGTATGTTCGCCTGTCGGCCCCCATTTCTTGGCCTCCTCTAGATCGCCCTTCGTCTGCGCGTCCTTCTCTCTGCTTTTGGCAATGTCCCCGGCGATCTGCACAGTGGTGGCAATCACGGTATTAGCCGCAGCGGCCATCGCTTGCTGCTCCTTCATCACATTGCGCAAATCCGGCAAGGCCTCAATAGTGCTGTTGGCGGTCGCCAGGTCCGTGTGCGCCCCCAGGCTTGTGGCATCAGTCGTCGTTTGGCCACCAATGTTGATCTTGCCACCTGTCAAAGTGGCATAGGCGGTCGAGCTGTCGCTACCGTTGTCTTGCAATATGATTCCCGGCGTCAGGTTGGGCGTCGGCGCGCCGTTGCTCAAGCTGTTTTTACTACCAGCCTGCGCAGCGCTCCCCTCTTCACCGACCTTACTCTCCGATTTGCTGTCCGCCTTGCCGCCACCGCTGATACCACCCGACAAACTCATCGTGCTGGCCGAATACTCCATCTTGTTTTCGAGGTTCTCGAAACTGATCGAATTGGTCGTCAACTCCGATTTTCCGGCATCGGTACTGCCGATGACGCCGCCCTTGAGCGCAACCGAGTCGGCGGTTACGTGATACCCGCCTTCGCGCGCGAACAACCCGGATTGCTGGTTCACAAAGCTGCTGCTTCCGCTGGCGGTCGAGCGCGATGCGCTGCTGGATGCCTCCCAGGCGGTGCCGATGGAAATCTGCGCGCGCCCGCCAATGCTGTTCTGCTCGCTATGCTGGGTCACCTTGTCTTGCACCGACTCGATGGCGAGCTTGCCACCAACGGCAGCGTCGATGGTGCCGGCATTGACGTCGGCGCCCTTGAGGGTGGTGTCGCCCGCCGATTTCAGAACGACGGCATCCCCGCTCAGGTGCGTGTTGCTGTTGGTCAGGGCGTTATAGTCATACTTGCCATTGCCGATGCTGGCGCTGAGGTAGGCATAGACGCCGGTTTGTGCGCCAACGGAATAGCCAACGCCCACCTCCAGCCCCGCACTATGGTTGTCGCCACTGCCGGTGGCTGTGCTTTGCGCCGCATCCAGCAGGATGTTGCGCGCCGAATCCAGCGTCAACGTCTCGCCCGCCGCAATACTGGCGCCAGTGGCGTGGATGTCGCCTTGCGTCGAAGTCAGGTTGACGTTGTTGCCGCCCTGGATGGTGCTGCCCTGGGCATGCGTGTAACGGTTGTTGTCCTGGCTGTTGGCGCTGGCGAAGCCAATACCCACTTCGCCCTTGATGATGGACCCGCTGCCGCCGGTTGCACCACTGAATGCCTGATAACCATTGGCTGCGGCCGCCAGGCCTTGCATCACCTGCAGGCGACCGTCCGATTTCCTGGCGTTCTCGATATTGTTGACCAGGTCGATCAGCGGTGAACTGACGCGGGCAAACGCGCCTATCTTCAGGCTGGAGCTGCTTTGATCGCTACTGCCGGTGTTGTCGGCGGTGGTGATGTCGATCGACTTGGCTGTGATGTCCACATTGTTCGCTGCCAGAACATTGCTGGCCTGCTGCCCATAACTGTCGCCGGCGCTCAGGCTGACGTTGCCCGCCAGGCTGGCAAGGTTGCTCGCGACCTGGGTGACTGCGCTGTTATCGCCCTGGCTCTTTTCGGTGTGATAGCCGGCAAAGCGTTCGGTGTCGGAAATGACCACCTTGCCGATTGCCTGGTTGTCACTGCGATTGGTATTGGCCACGACATCCTGCCCGCTTTGCACCGTCAGGTTACGGGCGGCGCTGACGCTGAGATCGCCATTGGCCACCAGGTTGGCCGCCGTCAGGGTGATATCTCCCTCGGTACTCGACACGGAGACAGTGCGGCCCGCCGAGAGCGTGGTGCCGGTCACACTGGTGGACGTGCCGTCGCCGTTGCCGTTGGCGTTGAGCATCCCGACCGGCAAGCTGCCCCGGTTATCAAGGCTCCACCCCTTGGCGTTACTGGTCTGGTCCTGGCTTTCGAAGCTGCGCGCCACATCAAGCAGAATATTCTTCTTGGCCAGCAGCAAGGCGTCGCCTTCGGCGCTCATGACGGCACCCTGGCTGGTGATATCGCCATCGGTGGCAAGCAAGGTCAGGTTATTGCCGGCCGTCAGCGTGCTCACCTGTGCAGTACTGGTGGCGTGGTCTTGGGTGCTGTTACTGCTGCGCGAACCCGCTTGCACGACAACCGGCGTCGTCGCCGCCGACGCGCCCTCACCCGCAGCCTCGGCGTATTTATTGTTCTTGCCGATGAAGCTGGCGGCAGGGTTGTTGTTGGCGCTCTGCTGGTAGGCGTTCTTGAAGGCAGCCAGCGGATTATAGGTAAAGCCTACCGAGAAGCCGCTGCTGCTGCTTTGCTGCTGGCTATGCTGCTCACTGGTATTCTGCGCGGCGCTAAGGTCGATGTTCCTGGCGATCAATGTCAGGTCGCGGCCGGCGCCGAGGTCTGAAGCTGTTACGCTCAGATTCTGCCCCGCCTGGACCTGCAGGTTGCCATTCAGGGATGCCAGTGTCGAGGCTTGCTGGGTAACCGACGCCGAGCTGTTCTTGCCATCGGCGCTGGCACTGCCGTAACCGAAACTGGCGACGCCCGCACCGAAGCTTGCGGCGAATCCGGATTTGCTGCTCTGTCGACTGCTATTGAACTGGTCGGTGTTTTGCGTGGACGTGATATCGACACTTCCGCCGGCCTTCAAAAGAACATCGTTGACACCAAGTACGGCGCTACCGGCTACGGCAATGTTATTGCCGGCCTGGACCGAGACGCTATCTCCGGCGACGGAGCTACCGATGGAGTTGCTATAGGCTCTACTCTCGTCATCGGTAGAACTTCGGCTCGACAAAAAGCTGCGCGACGAACTGTGATTGTAAACGTGGGTAGCATCGCTTTGCTGCATGGCCACGATATTCACATTGTCGCTGGCCGACAGCCCAAGCGCGGCTCCAGCGGCGACATTGCTGCCGACGATATCGAGCGAGGCTTTCTCCAGCACGCCGGCGCTGATCGTCAGGCCATCCTTGGCCCCGATATTGGAACCCACCACATTGGTGCCCTGGTGCTCATATTGCGTAAACGAGCGCGACTTGGTCTGGGTGCTCTCCACCACCGATTCGTCAACTGCGGCGCCGATGGCGACAGACCGACCGGCCAGCAACGCACCACTACCCTTGCCATTGGTACCAATATTGACTTGCGCGGCGGTCATGGCAATATCCCGCTGCGCCATCACCGAGAGATCTCCCCCCGCGTTGACCGTGGCACCCGTATAAGCAACGCTTTGGGCCTGCCCGGTGTAGCCGCCGAAGTTTGCCGCGTAGGTGCTGCCGGTCTTGACGGTGGCGAAGTTGACATCGCGTGACGCACTCAATACCATTGATCCGGCGTTGGCGTCACCTGATCGGCCGCTGGCCAATGTGGCGCCTATGTTGTCGATATCGCCGCCTGCCGTGACGGTCAGGTTCTTGCCTGCGCTGATACCTGCCTGGTTGGATAGCGAGGTAAAGCTGCCGCTGGTCTGGCCGTTGGCGTAGGTCTGGGTCGTCGTGAGTGTTTCGTTACGCACGCTGCCGCCGGCACTGATGACGATATCGTCACCAGCGATGCCGCCACCCAGGTTGGCCAGGTCGTTCGATGCAACCAGGACGGTACGGCCACTGCCGTCGGCCCTGCCATCGATCATGCCGCCCTTGTTGGTAATGTTGGCGGCCTGGATCGTGACGTTGGCGCCACTGACCAGCGCACCGGTACCTTGCAGGGCATCATCGTCGATGTGCGCCAGATAGACACGAGGAACCAGGACATCCTGGGTGCTGCCATCCGGCATGGTGACGGTCTGGCTGACCAGCCAGACGATATCGCTGGTCAGGTGGCTTACCTGGTCGGCGCTGAGCTCCACGCCGGGACGCAATCCCCATGCCTGCGCCGTGCTGACGCCGTTGGTCAGCAGTTGCTGATACTGGCTGTCGTCATTGGCGGCACCGCTGACCTTGCCGGTAAGCTGCGCGATCTGTTCACGCACCAGCCGTTGCTCATAGTAACCATCGCCGAGCCGCTTTTGCACCGTACCGGGATCCACGTTCAACGCCGTCAGCAGATAGTCGCTGCTCAGCCAGGTCCGATGGTCGGTGAACTGGGATCGCGTCTCCAGCAGGTAGCTGCCACTGGCAGACGGCTGGAACAGCACGCCCGGGCGAATCGGCACCGGTACATTTCCGTTTTGCGGAAACAGTGCCCCCGCCGGGAAGCCACTCATCGTCGGCAGGCCGCTGCCCGAGGGAAGCGCGCCACCCACCGGGGCGGTGCTGCCCGGACGGGTGGACACCCCACCCAGTATGGTGCCAATCGACTGGCCGCTGCCCGTGGCGGGCGTAATATCGTTGCGGATATTGGCCGCGCTGCCGGCAGAAAGATCGGTATTGCTGAAATTGTTGGCAACGATGGTTACGCCGCCGTTTCCAACAATGGCTCCCTGCGTAGTGCCGATCGCCTCCGAGATATCGGGCATGCTGTACGCCGTCACCGTACCACCTGCGGTAGTAAATGTGCCGTCAAAACTGTGACGTCGATACAAGGTCTGGCCGAGGTTGGTGATGTTCGCGCTGGCGCCGCCCAGCCACAAGGCACCGTTGACGACGATGTTACTGAATTCGTTGCTCAACGACTGGCCGATGCGGATGCTGGCGTTTCCACCAGCGCGAATTTCCGACGCTGCCCCTGCGCTTGCGGCCAGCCGATCCTCATTGGCTATATGGTGCGCATTGCGCGAGACCTCCAGAGAATCATGCTGGGGCGCCAGTATGTGCTGGGTGTCCTGCCGGTAAATCGCATTTGGGTCGGTATAGTCCTGCTCCGTGACGAAGCGGATGCAATCTGTAGTGCAGTTGCCATACTGGTTCGAGTAACCAGGCATTGGCTCCCAGTTGACATCGCTGCGGCCGTCACGCGGGTCGTCACCGCCCGCGACCTTGTCTGGATTGCTGACATTGGCGATCTGTGATGTGAAATACACCACCCGTGTGCCATCCGTGGCACTGGCCCGGCTAATCTGGCCAAAGGCCGCCCAGTTGGAAGAGATACCCTTGTAGAACGCCGTGTCGTTGGCATGCGTCCTGATGACCGCACGGCCAATTACATACCCGTCCGGCGTGATGATCTGCCTGCTCTCCAGCACATCGGAAGGATTGACGTAGAGGATTTCGTACGCATTGAAATTCGACGAATCCGGCTTGTAGTACATCTCGTTACCGCCGTTGTGCCACCAGGAAGGAGCGCGCATCGCATAGGTTTCGTCCAATGTCCGAACGGTAGTCACGGCAACGCCACTGCGTGTATTACGTAAATTGACTGCAGCGATATCCAGATTGCCGCCGGCCTCGATGATCGAGTCTTCGTTGGTAACCTGCGCCGTGCCATTGATCAGTCCGCTGGCATCTCGTTGAGCATCCGCCGCAATCGACATGTTGCCAGCGCTATAGATCACCGCGTTATTGCGATTGGACAGGAAGCTGCTCACCCACAGCGACACGCTGTTACCGCCGCCCAACAGGGCGTTATTACCGGTGTTGGTTACCGTCTGCGCGCGCATGACCAGGTCGTCGCCGAGAATGACGCCAGTGTTGTCGACCTGGGACGCGGTGATATCGAGCAAGCCGCGCGCGCTGATTTCTCCGGCATTGGTGAGCGCGCTGCTGCCGTTTATCGTGATGCTGTCAGCCTGGATCGCTGCTGTGATGATATTGCTGATCTGGGCTGCGGAGAGCCAAATCGTTGCAGCCCGCAATTGGCCGGCGTTGCCATAGTTTCCGGCCACATTGATCACCATGTTGCCATTGGCTACCAGCGCGGCCGCTGAAGCTTGCCTGAAGCCGCTTCGCGCCACCAGGGAGGCATCGGCCTGGGCGCCCATGCTGCCACTGTTCTCTACCTCTTGTGCAGACAGGCCCAGTTGGTTGGCGGTAATGAAGCCAGTCACGGTGTTATCGAGCAAGCCGTCGGCCGTCAACGAGACCTTGCCGGTGCTGGCCTGGAGTTTCCCTGCGTTATACAGTGCTGCGCCGCCATTGCGTGCATCCAGCGTCAGATCAGTTTGCGCAGCAACGGTGCCGTTGTTCTGGATATTTCCGTTAGCCTTCAGGCTGACCGCGCCCGCGGTAGCGCTGACGGTCCCGGTATTGGCGATACCGACCTCACTACCTGAAAAGTTGCCACGCCCGATATTGGCGGCGTCCAATGTCACGGATTGGGTTGCCATGACGGCGCCACTATTGGAAATGCGGCCATCGGCAGTAAGTTGTATCTGGCCATCGGCGGCCTGGATGCTGCCGCTGTTGTCGATATCAAACTGACTGCCGGAAGGGGCGACAGATGCGGCGTTACGCGTAGCCACTGTCACGTCATCTTTTCCGATGATCGCGCCGGTATTGAGCAGGCCGCCGTCGACGTCGAGCTCGATGTTGCCGGCACTGGCGCCGATGTCACCGGCGTTGCGCAGGCCATAGCGTCCGCTGATGCCATTGGGGCCAGAACCAGTCGAGACACGAACCTGCACGCCATCTCTCGCAATCAACTTGCCTGCATTGTCGACGGCGCCCGTGATATCTAACAGAGCAGTCCCGCCGGCGACGCTGATGGTGCCCGCATTGCTTAAACCAAGCTGGCCTGGAACAGCTACAGTGTGGCGAGCAACAACACTGACCGCCGTTTGGCCGATTACGGAACCGCCATTATCAATACTGCCGTCGGCATGGATGCTTACCTGTCCCAGCGTCGCAGTCAGATTGCCGCTATTGCTCAAGTCAGCGGATGCCAGGCCCTGGGCGGCCAGGTCCAGTCGGACGTCGTCGCGTGCAACGATGGTTCCGGCATTAGCGACACTGCCGTTTGCCTTGACCGCAACGGTCCCGCCCATCGCGCTCAATGAGCCGGTATTGGACAGCGCGGGCCCGCCATTTGCCGCCCGTGACTGCGCGGTAATCGTCACGTCGCGCTGCGCAATTACCGAACCGCCATTGGCGACCGCCCCCCTCGCGACGACATTGACATCGCCGGCCGCAGCCGAGATCGTACCGGAATTGGCAACATCGGCGCCGCTGATGCGCACCTCCGTCTGCGCAAGAATGGCGCCACTATTATCGGCCGCTGCGTCGGCCGCGATGCTGACCCCACTTCCAGCCGCACTGAGGGTCCCGCTGTTATGAATCTCTTTTGCATTGATGTCGATCGCGGCCTGCGCCGTGATCGAACCGCCGTTATCGAGACGGCCATCACTATTCAATGTCACGTCGGAAGTCGCCGAGCCGATACTGCCGGTGTTGACGATCCCATGCAATGAGTTCGGGGCAATACCGGCCGACTGAATTCGCATTTTGTCCTGGGCGCTCAGCGTGCCGCTATTTTCGATGCGGCCATCCGCCGTGAGCATCACCTCGCCGACCGATGCGCCGATCTTGCCGGCATTGCGCATGCCCACCCCGGATTCGGTCCCGACAAGGAAGATCTTGTTGGCGTACATCCCGCCCAACTGGGCCACGTCCACGCCGAAAGCTGGCTTCCCATCCTGGGCGTTAACAGGTGTTACCTGCGAATGATCTGCGCTGACCTGATTGGTGCCCGCAGTCACGTGCAGCTCCTTGGCCCAGATGCCCGCATTGACCTCTATGGCCCGCGCAATAATTTCCGTAAAGTCGGATTGCGCATCACTGAACCCCGCGCCTTCGATGCGCACTCTGCCGCCGCGCACCACATAGCCATCAAGATTGCCGCCGTTCATGATGACTTCGCCTGTGGTCAGCGTCGTACGGGCCGAATTGATGAAGCCGCACCCATCGCAGGTCACGCCTGACGGGTTGGCAATGATGACTTGGGCACGATCACCCGCCACCTCGACAAAGCCGCGCAGGTAGCTGGGATTGCTGGAATTGACCTCGTTGACGATCACGCGTGCAGTGCCGTTGGCCAGGTTCGGATTGCGCTGGATCCATCCTCCCAATTGACTTTGCACGTCGGAGCGGGAATTGTTCAGGACGGCACCATTGCGCTGGACGTCAAACTGGCTATACGTATTGCGGGACACACCTGCAGCACTAGGTGTCTGGATGTTGACCTGCGGGACGCCGTTCGCGGTATTGACGATTACCGCCTGCTGCTGTCGAGGCGCACTCGGATCAGCCACGATCTGCGCCTGCGTGGTCATTGTCGTGCCGACCAGCGTCAGTACCGCCAATCCGATCCAGCTCAACCGTGCCATCGGAAGGGCGACACGCCCCCCTGATTCCGGGGCTCTCGAGGAAGTGCCGCCACCACTGCGGGCGGTTTCCGCAACGGCCATGAGCATGCCACGGGTTTTATTGAAAACGATGCGATAACGAAACTGGTTCATCTTCTTCTTTCTTCTGGATAGCGTGCGGCAGTGCCGCTATCAAAACGACCACATGAGGTTGAAACCAGCGGCAAGAGGCGCCGTATGGAATCGGTCGGGCTTGGAAATCGGCGTGGCGCCAAAGAATTCATACGACACACGCCCGATTGCTCCGCGCAGCCCCGCGACAGCGCCAGCCAGGCGGCGCCCCGTCAATAGGGCAGCGGAGGGACCGCCTACCTGTCCATAGTCCGCTCCTACGTAGAGCTCTTGGCCGCTTGCGCCCAATGCGGCCGAGAGTTCATTGCGAACGAACCAGCCGTTTTCGGCCAACAACGTCACCTCACCGTCAAAACCCCGCACGGTGTAGCGACCGCCGATGGAAAATCGGTCCTGTGGCGTCAGTGGTGTCCCGTTCCATTGCGCGCGCGCCGTCATGGTGTAGCGCACCGCCTGTTTTCCCCAAGGCGCCTGCAATGCAAACGGGAGATTGAAGGAAAGATCGGCAGTGCTGATGCGAAAGCGCGAAGTGCCTTCGCCGAAGGCCTCTTCAGGGGCGGGCAATGAATCAAAAGCGCCAGTTCCCCGCTTGTGGGCCACAGAGAGATCGAGCGTGGCGTCACCGATGAACTCGCGATGCGCGATGCCAATCTCCCACCCTGCGGTACGGCGCCGTTGCACCTCCACTTCGGTATCGTCCACGTAGTTGCTCGACGCCTTGACAAAGCCCTTGAACGAGAGCGTCGTCTTGCGCACGGCGTCGCGGTAGACCAGATGTGAGAGCTTGAGCTCGTTGTTTTCGCTCTTGCCGCTATACATGTAGGTCTGGCTGATGCCTGCCACGGCCTGGTGATAGTTGCTGGCGCTATTGGTAAATGCGACGCTCCAGTAGCCAAATGGGACCGAATAGTGCGTTACGTGGCTTTGACTTCCGCGCGCGCCGGCATCACCGCCGCCGAGGTCGTGGTTATAGCTGATGTAGAACAAGTCGTTGAGCGCCAACCAATTGTCCAGCGACACGGTGGCGCTGCCCTGATACTTGCCGGTGGATCTGGTGCCGCCGTCGTCGACGGAAAGCGTCAGGCGTAATGGAACCGCCTGCCGATAACTGATCACGAGATCGCTATCTCCCGCCCGTGCGCCATCGCCCTCACTGGGGACAACCTTGATGTCGGCCTCCGCAGTGGGCACGCGCTTGAAGTTTTCCAGGCCTTGCTCGATATCGCGCAGATTGAGCAAGTCACCCGGCGCTGCCGGTACCGCGTTCCACTGTGTGGCATGAGGTGCGGCATCGGCCGCGAAGCGAATGGCGCGAATACGACCCGGTACCACCGTCAATCGCAATTCACCGCTGGCGATATCCTGCGGTTCGGCCAACACCCGCGTGGTGACGTAGCCGCGCTCGACGATGCCGTTCTGGATACGGGCCATGACCGCATTGATCCCCTGCGCACCGAGGCAGCGGCCGATTACGGGATCGTCGCCCCCCGTGATGTTGCTCAGCGCAAACTGGAAGCGCGGTGCCAGCTCACCGCCCAATACCACCCGAGTCACGGGAAAACACGGCGTCTCGCGCTCCGGGATCGTGCCGGCAGCCTCCTTGGCGCCCGCTTCTGGCAGCCGCACATCCGGCCGCAGCTCTTGCTGGCTTCGTAACTGCCGCTCTCGCTCCTGCTGGCGCTGATACTCCTGTGCCGATGCATCGGTCTGCGACCAGGCCGGGCCGCCATGACCGACGCCGGCCAAAATGGCCAGCAACATCAATGCGATGCGTGGCCGGCCTCCGATGCTTTGAATGAACTGCGGCCGATCGGCCGTGACTGACAACGAAAACGTGAACGAGCCTCGCCCCCGCCCAAGATTGCTTTTCTTGCGCCCCACAACGACACCCCGTGATGTTTATTTTAGATTTATTACTGCGGCGAAATTTTACCGGGAAGCATCATTCTTTGGTGATGAGAACGTTAAATTTTGTGAAGAAAGTTATTGATTACAACGTTCGATTAACAGGGCGACATTTCAGATTGCTAATTAATTTCTAAAAACCCAAGCAATCCACAGGGTGACGATCCAATTCGATTATTCGATTCTTCGCTGACATGTTCGCGCCCCGAACTAATAACCTGGTACAGCGCCAGCCGCCGATCACCTGCCGCAGCCCTGCCATCTGGCCTGGCCACCAACCATTCCCGCATAAGCAATCACATTTTTATCAGTTCCGGCTCGGCAACACGCCGGGCTAGACTGGACCAGTCCATTCAGAACTGATCAACGTGATTCGCATCGAGCACCTGCACAAGAGTTATCACACCGGCAAGCGCGACATCGTCGCCCTGGCCGACATCGACCTCGACATCGCCCAGGGCGAGGTGTTCGGCATCATCGGCCGCTCCGGCGCCGGCAAGAGCACGCTGATCCGCACCCTCAACATGCTCGAACGCCCCGACGCCGGGCGCGTGCTCATCGAAGGTGTCGACATCACCACCCTGGGGCACGAGGCGCTGCTGGGACTGCGCCAGCGCATCGGCATGATCTTCCAGCACTTCAACCTGCTCAACGCCCGCACCGTGGCCGACAATATCGACTGGCCACTCAAGATCACCGGCCGCTACAGTCGCCAGCAGCGCAGCGCGCGGGTGTCCGAGTTGCTGCAACTGGTCGGGCTGGAAGCGCATCGCGACCAATACCCGGCGCAACTGTCGGGCGGCCAGAAGCAACGCGTGGGCATCGCCCGCGCCCTGGCCAATACGCCGCAACTGCTGCTGTGCGACGAGGCCACCTCGTCGCTCGATCCCGAAACCACCCATTCGATCCTGCGCCTGCTGCTCGACATCAATCGCAAGCTGGGCTTGACCATCGTGCTGATCACGCACGAAATGGAAGTCATCCGTACCGTGTGCGACCGCATGGCCGTGCTCGATGGCGGCCGCGTGGTCGAAAGCGGCCCGGTGGTCGAGCTGTTCCTGCAACCTCGGCATGCCGTCACGCGACGCCTGCTTGCCGCCGCCGAGGCCGAGGACGACCAGTTGCCGCGGCAAGCGCGCGCCGGCAGTCGGCTGGTACGACTGTCGTATGCGGGCGAACTGGCGGCGCAACCGATCCTGTCGCAACTGACCCAGGCCACGACGGCACTGGCGACCATCGTCGAGGGCCATGTGTCACGCATCAAGGACACCCCTTACGGCCAGTTGCTGGTCGAGTTCTCCGGTGGCGAAGAGGCGGTGCAGCAAGTACTGGCACGACTGGCGCAACGCCGGATCCGGCATGAGGTATTGGCATGAGCGCCGTCTTCGACCTGAGCCTGCTCGATTGGCCCGAAGTGTGGGATGCCACCGTGGAAACACTGGCCATGACCGCCGGTTCGCTGTTCTTTACCGTGCTGCTGGGCTTGCCGCTGGGGATCCTGCTGTTCCTGACCAACCGTCGCCAGTTGCTGCAGCAACGCGGTATCTACCTGGCCTTGTCGCTGGTGGTCAATGTGCTGCGCTCGGTGCCGTTCCTGATCCTGCTGATCGTGCTGATTCCGTTCACGCTGTGGCTGGTCGGCACTTCGCTGGGGGTCACCGGGGCGATCCCGCCGCTGGTGATCGGCACCGCGCCGTTCTTCGCCCGGCTGACCGAAAGCGTGCTGCGCGAGATCGACCGCGGCGTGATCGAGGCCTGTACCGCCATGGGCGCGCGGCGCCGCCAGATCATCTTCGGCGCCTTGCTGCCCGAGGCGCTGCCGGGACTGGTGGCGGCCGTCACCATCACCGCCATCACCCTCATGTCGTACGCCGCCATGTCGGGCGTGATCGGTGGCGGCGGCCTGGGCGACCTGGCCATTCGCTACGGCTATCAACGCTTCCAGACCGAAGTGATGGTGGTCACCGTGGCCATCCTGGTGGTGCTGGTGCAATTGCTGCAGTTCTTCGGCGACCGCCTGGTGCTGCGCCTGACGCGTCGCTGACGCAATCCAACCCTCAATCGAGCATCATCACAAGGAGCACTCCGCATGAAAATCAAACTGATCCCTGCCCTGGTCCTGGGCGCTGCCCTGGGCTTGACCGCTGCCGCGCACGCCGCCGACAAGCTGGTGATCGCCGCCACGCCCGTGCCGCACGCCGAGATCCTGGAGCACATCAAGCCGGCGCTGGCCAAGGAAGGCATCGAGCTGCAGGTGAAGGTATTTACCGACTACGTGCAACCGGCCGCGCAGACCAACGAGAAACAGGTCGACGGTAATTTCTTCCTGCACCAGCCCTACCTCGACCAGTTCAAGAAGAGCCACAAGAACGACATCGAGGTGCCGGTGACCAAGGTCCACGTCGAACCCTTCGCGGCCTATTCGCTGAAATACAAGAAGACTGCCGACATCCCGGTCGGCGCGACCATCGCCATCCCCAACGATCCCTCCAATTCGGGGCGAGCGTTGCTGCTGCTGGCGCGCAATGGCCTCATCAAGTTGAAGGACACATCCAACATCTCGTCGACCCAGAAGGACATCACCGGGAACCCGAAGAAGCTGAAGTTCCGCGCGCTCGAGGCGGCCACCCTGCCGCGCGTGCTCAACCAGGTCGACGTGGCGTTGATCAACACCAACTACGCGCTGGAGGCCAAGCTCAATCCGGTCAAGGATTCGCTGTTCATCGAAGACGCCGATTCGCCCTACGCCAACCTGCTGGTGGCGCGCGAGGACAACAAGGACAGTGCCGCCATCAAGAAACTGGCGGCGGCACTGAACACCCCGGACGTCAAGAAGTTCATCGAAGACAAATACCAGGGCGCGGTGGTGCCGGCGTTCTGATCGCGCCGATGCTGGCGGGCCGCACCTCCAAGGCCATCCATCACCTGCGCGTGACCGGCACGCGCAAAAGCCTCACAGCCTGCTGGCCAGCTCGGCGACGAAGTCGCGCACCCAGCGCTGGCCGGCATGACCATGATCATGTTCATGCCACAGCATGGCGACACCGAAGCCCGGCACGGCAAGAGGACATGGGACGATCCTCAATGGCACACCGCACTCGCGTACCAGGCGCGCCGGCACCAGCGCGACCAGATCCGAGTGGGCCACCATGTCGGGCAGCAGCAGGAACGACGACGCCGACACCACCACGTTGCGGCGATACCCCAGGGCAGCCAGGGCGTCGTCGACCGGCGTCGAGAAGTCGCTGCCATGCAACGACACGATGACCTGGTCGAGCGCGGCAAACTGTGGCACCGACAGCTTTCTGCGCAGTCGCGGATGCCGTTGCCTGCCAATCAACACGTAATGCTCATCGAACAGATGCCGGGTACGCAGGCTGGCCGGCGCATGCTCGGGCGACATCAGCGCCAGATCCACTTCGCCGCTGGCCATCTGCGCTTCCAGTTGCGCCACATCCAGATGACGCAACGCGATCCGCACGCCCGGCGCCTGCTTGCGCAGCGCAACGAGCAACGGTTGCACGATGACCTTCTGCAGGTAATCCGTGCAGGCGATGCTGACCGTCAGGCGCGCCGTCTTCGGATCGAAATGACGGTGCTCGGCCAGCGTGGCGCGCACCTGGTCGAGCGCCTGCCGCAACGGTTCGCGCAGCGTCAGCGCCTTGGCGGTAGGCATCATCGCCCGGTGCCCGGGCACCAGCAACGCATCGTCGAACAGCGTGCGCAAGCGATTCAACTGGCTGCTGACCGCCGGCTGGCTCAGGCACAGGCGGTCGGCGGCGCGACTCACGTTGCGTTCCGCCAGCAGCGTCTCCAGCGTGAGCAGAAGATTGAGGTCGAGGCGTTTCGTAGTATTCATTTAATGGATAGCAGGTCAGAAGTAATGTGATTTTACAGATACCATGGGCAAGCTCACACTCAGGCGGATCCCTCATCCACCTTTTCAGTGAAAGCCAGGCCATGATGTCTTCCAGCAAAAAAACCATCCTGATCGTGCATGCGCACCCCGAGGCGTCCTCCCTTACCCGGCATCTTGCCGATGGCGCTGCACAGGCACTGCAGGCGCAAGGGCATGACGTGCTGACGTCGGACCTGTATGTCATGGGTTGGAAGGCGGTCTTCGATGCGCAGGACTTTCCGCAGCGGCGCAATCCTGCCCGCTTGTGCTTCATCAAGGAGTCGGAACATGCATTCGCCCACGGCTGCCAGACGGCGGATGTGCAGCGGGAACAGGACAAGCTCAGGCGCGCCGATGCGGTAATCCTGCTGTTTCCGCTGTGGTGGTTCAGCATGCCGGCCATCATGAAGGGCTGGGTGGATCGCGTCTGGGCCTTCGGCCTGGCCTACGGCTACCAGGGGGCCGGCAACGCCTTTCGCTACGGTGAAGGCGGCTTTGCGGGAAAGCGCGCGTTACTGGCGGTGTCCGTTGGCGGCCCGGCGCAGGACTACTCCCCACGCGGCATCAACGGGCCATTGGAACAATTGCTGTTTCCCATCACCCACGGCACCCTGTTCTTTCCCGGCATGCAGGTGTTGCCCACCTTCGCCGTATATGGGTCCGGCCAGGTCGACGCGGACCGCATGCGGGAAATCGACGCCACCTGGCACGGCCGGCTGGAACGCCTGTTCGACGACGCGTCGATTGCCTTTCGCGCACAGAATGGCGGCGACTATCCGGACCGTCATGTGCTGGCCGGGCACATCCTGCCGCAACAGACGGGCTTGACGGTGCACGTCGCCGATGGCTGCCTGACGACGGCACCGCCGGTCGGAGCAGGCACTCAGGTCGAGCCGGCCGACGCTGGCAAGCCCTGAGGCGACGCACTTCCGACATCCACCCGTGCGGCCAGGAAATCCAGGAAGGCGCGCACCCGCAGCGGCTGGTGGCCACCCTGGCCGACATACACCGCATGCACCTGTTCGAGATCGCCCGGATTGCAGGCCTCCAGCACCGGCAGCAGCCGACCGGCGGCGATGTCGTCACGCACCTGAAACGCCGCCAGCCGCGCCAGGCCCACGCCCGCCAAGACCAGGCTATGCAAGGCCGCGCCGTCGCTGGCCTGGGTGTTGCCCGTCACCGGCAGCACCAGGTCGGCGCCCGCATGGCGCAGCGGCCAACCCGATTGCGACCGCACGTAATTGGCGCCCAGCAGGTTGTGCGTGCGCAGTTGCTCGGGGTCCAGCGGCATGCCGTGCCGCTCCAGGTATGCCGGGGCGCCGACGATCACCATGCGCGTCTGCCCCAGCTTGCGCGCCATCAGGTTGGAACTCTTGAGGGGCCCGGCACGCACGGCCACATCGGTGCGTTGTTCCAGCAGGTCGACCACTTCGTCGGTGAGCACGATGTCAAGCGTGACGCCGGGATGGCGCTCCAGGAATTGCGGCACCAGCGGCAACAGGAAGTGATGCCCGAACGGTACATTGGCGTTGACCCGCACCCGGCCGCGCGGCGCGCTGTGCTGGCTGGCGCAGCGCTCTGCCTGGTCCAGTTCGGCCAGGATGCGCACACCGCTTTCGTAGAACAGGCAACCCTCGGCGGTCAGGCGCAACTGGCGGGTCGAACGGTTCAACAATCGCGTGGCCAGGCGTTGCTCCAGGCGCGCTACCAGCTTGCTGACGGCCGACGGCGTCATGCCGCAGGCGCGGGCGGCAGCAGAAAAACCGCCCAGCTCGACCACCCGCACAAATACCTCCAGTTCGCCGGAACGATTGACTTCCAGACGGGCCATCTCCCCTCCTCGATGATTTGATCTCACAAGTGCTGTGCCGGCGGACAGTCTAGTCCAATTCGGTCTTTGAATTCATCATTGCTTCGCCAATGACCTTTGAATTCACCGACATGACCACATCGATTACCTCCTTCCTGCGCTTGTCCTGCCTGCCCACGGTGGCGGTGGCACTGGCGCTGGGCGCGGCCACCAGCCCGGTGCCCGCGCTCGCAGCGCCGGGCTGGACGGCGAGCTGGCAGGCCAGCCCGCAACCGGTCTGGGGCCAGGACTTCCTGTTTCCGCTCAACCTGCCCCGGACCTTGCGCGACCAGACGGTGCGCCAGGTGGCGCGCCTCAGCCTGGGCGGCCCGCGCCTGCGCATCGTGCTGTCCAACCAGTACGGCACGGCACCGGTCACGGTGGGCCGGACCACGCTGGCCCTGCCCTCGGCATCCGCGCCGGACGTTGCCGGTGCGGTGCTTGCCTCCAGCCTGCGCCCGGTAACCTTCGGTGGGCGCGAACAGGCCACCATCGCCGCGGGCGCGTCGCTCATCAGTGACCCGGTTGTGCTGCCGGTGCCGGCGCTGGCACAGGTGGTGGTGAGCTTATACCTGCCGGCTGTCACGCCAATGACGACCTTTCATTGGGATGGGCGCCAGACCGGCTGGATCGTTGCCGGCGACCAGGCTGCAGCGACCACGCTGGACACGGCCAACGTGCTGCCCACCACCGCGCGTGCCCTGCTGAGCGCCATCGCGGTCGAGACCGACCCCGCCGCGCCGACGGTGGCGGTGCTGGGCGACTCCATCACCGACGGTGCCACCGCCAGCCTGGATACCGATCATCGCTGGCCCGATTTCCTGGCCGCACGCCTGGCGCCGCATGGCGTGGCCGTGGTCAATGCCGGCATTTCCGGCGCACGGCTGCTGTCCGATGGCATGGGCGTCAATGCGCTGGCGCGCTGGGAGCGCGACGTCCTGGCGCAACCGGGGGTACGCACTGCCATCGTGATGCTGGGCATCAACGATATCGCCTGGCCGGGCACCGCGTTTGCCAGGCAGGCGCAGCGGCCGACGGTGCAGCAATTGGTCGCAGGCTACCGGCAACTGGTGGCGCAGGCCCATGCCCGTGGCGTGCGGGTGATCGGCGCTACGCTCACGCCGTTCGAAGGCGCATTGCCCGGCACGCCGCTGGCCGATTACTACAGCATCGAGAAGGACGCATTGCGGGCGCAACTCAATGAGCGAATCCGCGCGGGTGGCATCTTCGATGCGGTGATCGACTTCGATGCCGTGCTGCGCGACCCCGCCCATCCTTCCAGGATGGCGCCACGCTACGATTCCGGCGATCACCTGCATGCCGGTGACGAGGGCCACCGGGCCATGGCCGGGTCGGTCGACCTGTCCATCCTGCTGCCGGCAGCCGGCGATCGCCACGGTGCCATGCCGGGACTTGACTCGATGCATCGTTGAGTTTGCGGTGGCCGCCGACGGCCTGGCCGAAGTCGTAGTCGTAGTCGGCTAGAATTGCGCCATCGCGCGCATCGCTGTCATCGACCGGGCATGTACCGCAGGCGCGCATCCATCGAGGGGACACGCACGTGAATCTGGTCTGGCTGGAAGACTTCATCGAACTGGCGCGCACGCGCAGCTTTTCGCGCGCGGCGGAAAACCGTTTCGTCACCCACCCCGCCTTCGGCCGTCGCATCAAGGCGCTCGAACAATGGGTGGGCGCGGCGCTGGTGACGCGCTCCCAGCCCGTGACCCTGACCCGGGCCGGCAAGCTGTTCCTGGACGCCGCCCACAATGCCAGCGACATCCTGTACGCGGCACGCGCGCAACTGCGCGAGTCGCCCGCCGAAAGCACCGACATCCTGCGCCTGGCCACCGGCCGCACGCTGTCGCAGACCTTCTTTCCGGACTGGTACGACGGCATTCGCCAGCACTGCGGTCCGTTTCCGGTTTCCATCAGCACCGGCGGCGCACAGGACGTCATCGTCAAGCTGGCCGCGTCCGACGCCGACCTGCTGCTGATCTATTCCAGTCCCGCCACGCGCATGCTGATCGACCACCAGCGCTACGAGTCGCTCACCATCGCCCACGAGATGCTGCTGCCGGTGTCGGCCCCGGACCAGCGCGGCCGCCCGCTGTACCGGCTCGATGCCAAGGCCGGCGCGGTGCCATGGCTGGCGTTTTCGCAGACGCTGACCTTGCGCGGCGTGCTGGCCAAGCACCTGGCGGAGCTGGAACAGAAACCGGCGCTGAAGATGGTGTACCAGGCCGACTCCTACGAAGCGATCCAGGAAATGGCACTGCGCGGCACCGGCGTGGCCTGGCTGCCGCAGCGGCTGGTACAGAAGGACCTGGCCGAGGGCCGCCTGCTGATCGTGGGCGAGCAGAACCTGCGCATACGCTTCGATGTGTCCCTGTACCGGGTACGCGGCAGCAGCAACGAACTGGTGCAAACCATCTGGAACCATGTCGCCACGCAAGCGTTGTAGACAACTTTCCTGAAGCTCGGGAATCACCTCACACCAAGCACGCAATTGGTGAGAAAACGCCCCAAGTTTGCGCTTGCCGCCGCCGCGTTCACCTCATGGTGGCAAGGGCAATCCAAACGGCACAGGCCTGTGCCGAAACGGCACGAATGGCGCAAATCGCGTTGCCTATACTCGGCACGCATTCGCATGACGGCCGTGTCGACGACACCCGCCATCATGCCTGTCAATCACCGCTGGAATGTCTAAATGAAAACCCTGGAACAGGTTCGCGCAACACTGCCGAACTATCCCATCGAAGTCGAATTCCCCGACATCGATCGCTGGCGCGCCGGCAACACCGGCGTCGATTTCGTCCATACCTTCGACAGTCACCTGCCCGGTCCGCACGTGATGATCCTGGCGCTGATGCATGGTAACGAAGTCAGCGGCGCCATCACCGTCGACCGCCTGCTGCGCCGCGGCGTGCATCCGCTGCGCGGACGCGTCACTTTGGGCTTCGGCAACGTTGCCGCCTACCAGCGCTTCAACGTCGCCGACGCCGACGCGGCGCGCTACATCGACGAAGACATGAACCGGGTCTGGAGCGCGGCGCGCCTGGATGGCCCGGAAGACTCGAGCGAACTGCGCCGGGCGCGTCAATTGCGGCCGATCATCGACACGGTCGACTTCATGCTGGACCTGCACTCGATGCACGAGGCGGCGCCGCCGCTGATCGTCAGTGGTCCGCTCGACAAGGGCATGGCCTTCGCCGCCGAGCTGGGCCTGCCGCAACACGTGATCGTCGACGCCGGCCATCCGAATGGCGTGCGCATGCGCGACTACGGCGGTTTCGGTGATCCGGCCAGCGACAAGAACGCGCTGCTGGTCGAGACCGGGCAGCATTTCGCCAAGGCCAGCGAAGAGGTGGCGCTGGCGGTGGCGATGCGTTTTCTGCACATCACCGGCGCACTCGCTGTTGCCGACGTACAATACGGCCTGCAAGAAAAAGAGCTGGCACCGCAACGCTTCATCGCAGTGACCGAGCCGGTTGTGGCGCAAGGGATGGACCTGGCATTCACCGACGACTATCGCGGCATGGAAGTCATCGAGAAGGCTGGCACATTAATTGCGCATGAAAATGGACGCGAGATCATTACCCCCTATGACAATTGCACGCTGGTGATGCCGTCGTTACGGCATATCGGGCCAGGTGTGACGGTCATGCGGCTGGGTCGCGAGATCGACCGACGGGGCGGGGCTCCTGTCGGCCAGGTGTAATCACAGAGAATTTTTTCGAAGGGGTAATCATGAAGTTTGCAAAATCGATGCTGGCTGTTTCGTTCGGCCTGCTGTCCATCGCTGCCACCACCGCTCAAGCCGATGCGCTGGCCGACATCCAGAAGTCCGGCGTGATCCGTATCGGCGTGCCGCAAGACTTCGCGCCATTCGGCTCGGTCAATTCGGACATGACCGTGCAAGGCCTGGATATCGATGTGGCCAACCTGATCGCCAAGAAGATGGGCGTGAAGGTGACCCTGGTTCCAGTAGCCAGCGCCAACCGCATCGCCTACCTGCAAACGCACAAGGCCGACCTGATGATCTCGACGCTGGGCAAGAACGCCGAGCGCGAAAAGGTGATCGACTTCTCGCAGTCCTATGCACCGTACAACAACAGCGTCTTCGGCGTGGCCAGCATCAAGGTCGCCAGCGCGGCTGACCTGGCCGGCAAGACCGTGGGCGTGGCCCGTGGCACCTTCCAGGACATCCAGTTGACCGAAACCGCGCCCAAGACCACCACCATCAAGCGTTACGAAGACAACAACGCGATGATCTCGGCCTACGTGTCGGGCCAGGTGCAATTGGTCGGCACGGGCGACTTCGTGGCCTATGCGCTGGGCGAAAAGGCCCCGGACAACAAGCCGGTGCTGAAGTACATCATCAACGAATCGAGCTGCAGCGTGGGACTCAACAAGGGTGAAGCCGCCCTGCTGGCCAAGGTCAACGACGCCATCACCGCTGCCAAGAAGAGCGGCGAGTTGAATGCCATCGTCAAGAAGTGGCTCAATGTGCCGCTGTCGCAGAAGATGGCAACCACGTACCAGTAATATTGCTGGAACGTGCTTGAAGGGAACGGCGGATTCATCCGCCGTTTTTTTTATGGAAAGAAGTGAAGCGCCCATGCCGTCCGGTCGACCCTGAACGGCATTTTCTTTGGTACCGGAAGAGCCCTGGCGCGCCTTCGATACGGTCCTGCGGACCACCTTAGTCCGAACGGTGTGTGGTGATCGACCAAAAGCAATCCATTCCCCGTTCGGGTTGATCGATGATAAGCGCCCCCTTCCCCGTTCGGACTGAGTAGCTGCCTCGGCAGCGTATCGAAGGCGCTCATGCCGGTGCGGCGGTGCATCTTCGATCCGGCCCTGCGGACCACCTCGGTCCGAACGGTTTGCGGGTGATCGATGATAAGTGCCCCATTTTCCGTTCGAATTGAGTAGCTGCCTCGGCAGCGT
>NZ_AKJA01000112.1 GCF_000282575.1 Herbaspirillum sp. YR522
TCGGCAGCAACAGCAACGCCGTGCTGCCCACCGTGACCGTGACCGAAAGCCGTGACCCTACCGCGCCCTATGCCGGTGGCCTGGTCGCGCGCGGCGGCAGCCTGGGCGTGCTGGGCACGGCCAGCGTCATGGACACGCCGTTCAGCGTCACCAACTACACCTCGCAAGGCATCGAGGACGTACAGGCGCGCGCCATCGGCGACGTCATCGCCAATGACGCCTCGGTGCGCAACACCAACGGCAATGGCGGCTTCGGCGACAGCTACCAGATCCGCGGTTTCACCATGTCGGCCAACGACGTGGCCTTCAACGGCCTGTACGGCATGGTACCGCTGACCCGCATGCCGATCTCGATGGTCGAGCGCATCGAGGTACTCAAGGGGCCTGGCACCTTGATGTATGGCATGGGCCCGGCCGGCGGCATCGGCGGCGCGGTCAACCTGGTCGCCAAGCGCGCCCATGAAGAACCGACTTCCAGCGTGACGGCGACCTACCTGTCCAATTCGCAATTCGGCCTCAAGGGTGACATCGGCCGCCGCTTCGGCCAGGACCAGGAATGGGGCATCCGCGTCAATGCGCTGTACGCCGACGGCAACACCGGCCTGTCGGGCAGCAACCAGCAGCAGAGCATGGGCTCGGTCGGGCTGGACTACACCGGTCGCAGCGTGCGCTGGAGCCTGGACGCCTATACGCAACACGAGGACACGCGCAACTTCCGTCCGCAGTTCAGCATCGATAGCCTGGTGATGCCCGATGCACCGTCGGGCAAGACCAACCTGTATCCCGGCACCACACTGCAGTCGGATGACAAGGCGATCGCTACCCGCCTGGAAGTCGACATCAACGACAACCTGACGGCCTATGGCGCCATGGGTTACCACGTGGCGCAGTCGTCGCAGAGCTGGCCCAGCACCAGCATCGTGAACGCGCAGGGCGACACCAGCGAACTCTACAATGGCTACTACGACCAGAAGGTCACGTCGACCTCTGCCGACGCGGGCCTGCGCGCACGGTTCGATACCGCGGGTGTCAAGCACACGGTGATGATGGGCGTGAACATGCTCAACCAGCAGACCGACTACCTCTATGTGGCCGATGGCACCGGCGTGACCTCGAACCTCTACCACCCCGTGGCACTTCCGGCAGCCATCGGTGTGCGGGGGCCGGCAACGCCACAGAACCAGATGCGCCTGACCAGCCTTGCGTTGACCGACACGCTGTCGTTTGCCGATGATCGCGTGCGCCTCATCGGCGGCCTGCGCCGCCAACAGGTGTATACGCATGGATTGACGGCCGGTTCGGATACGTCCAACAAGACAGGCATCTCGCCGGTGCTGGGATTGGTGGTCAAGCCGATCGACAATCTGTCGCTGTACGCCAACTACACCGCGGCGCTGACGCCAGGCAGCTTTGCCTTTGCCGGATATGCAAACGCCGGTCAGGCTTTCCCGCCATCGAAGTCCAAGCAATATGAGACCGGCGCCAAGGTCGACTGGGGCCGCGTCACGACGACCGCGGCCGTGTTCCAGATCGAGCAGAAGAACAGCTCGACTGAAACGATCAACGGCTTGACCTACGCCACCCAGGATGGCCGTGCGCGCATCCGGGGCCTGGAACTGGCCGCTTACGGCGAAATCCAGCGTGGCCTGCGTTTCAACGCCAGCGGGACCTTCTTCGACACCAGGCAGTCGCATACCAGCGGCGGCACCAACGACGGTCGTGAGGTCGGTGCGGTGCCAAGTCATAACTTCAACCTGGGCCTGGATTGGGATACCCCGTGGCTGCAAGGGCTGGCATTGAACACCCGCATTACCCGTACCGGCGCCATGTGGTACAGCGACGCCAATACCGTCAAGGTGCCGGGCTGGACCCGTGCCGATATCGGTGCGCGCTACATCGCCAGGACCGCCGGCCAGGTCGTGACCTATCGTGCCAACATCGAGAACCTGTTCGACAAGAACTACTGGGTGATGCAGAACGGCTACGTCGGCACCGCTTCCGGCCGCACCTTCGTGCTGTCGGCCCAGGTCGACTTCTGATGCGACGCGGGCCGGTTTTCCGATAGCGCCGTGGCGCGCAACGCCAGGCGTTCACGCCGCTCGGTGGGCGGGCGGCGACGCGTGCAAGCCTCGAGCGCCTGGCGGATCTTACCCATCGGGTATCCCATTTCCTCCTCCGCTGCGGCACCGATGCATTCTTGCGGCGATGCCCTGCGCGGCAGGCCGGCAACTGCCTCGATCAACACGCCGTCGTGACAGTTCACAAACGCCGGCAGCCCGAGCCGGCGTTTCAGCGGCGCTTTGCTTCGCGCGCGGTGGAAGAGGAAGATGGCAGCGGCGTTGCCGCGCCCGGAGATCTACCGCACCCATGGCGACCGATGCGCATGGCCTCGCATGACATCGGCAGCGGACCTATCCGAGCTTGCCAAACAGCACGGTACGCACCACGGGTATGTTGACCAGCAGCCAATACGTGATGAGACTCAGGGCGACCGGCGCGAGGATAGGCGGCCTGTAGCCCAGAAAGTGGAAGTGCAGTGCGTAGACCGCCAGCGACGCCGTCCCCAGATACAGCATGCAGCGATTCAGTATCGTCAAGCCCAGGGAGTGGACCAGGCGTGCCATGTCGATCACCATCAATGAACCACTGACGGCCACGAGCAATGGGTAGAGCGTGCGCCAGAACCTGAACGAAAATATTTCAGGGGCACCCGCTACCATGTTGCCAGGCAGGGTCCTGTGCCAGAAAGGAGCGAGCAGCAGGAAGACGATATAGGGCAAGGCCCGCAGGTACGGTTTCCTGATCTCGACATACGGCTTGAAGAACAGCATGCCCATCAGGAAGAACATGAACAAGCCGAGATGAAATGTATTGGCGAAGGTCAGGCCGAAACCGCCGGGTACCCTGGTCCTCATGGCCAGCCACACGACGAAGATGATTGCAGCCTGGACATAAGGAGAAGAAAGGTGGCGACTTAATTGAAAGCGCGAGGCTTTCTCCAGTCGCGCCCTGCAAATGGCCAAGCCGGTCAGGCCGGTGGTGAGATAGACCGTGCACCAGAAAATGCAGGGCAAGAACCAAAGCCCGTAATCGGGATGGATCATCACCTTGACCAGATAGCTGCCAAGTGGCTCTTGCTGTGCATTGATCCTGTAACTGATGAGCGACCAGATGAAGAACGGCAGTATTAGCTGGATTGCCGCGCGCCGGATCCTGGTGCTTGCCGCAGCGATGGCCTCGGCAGTGTTCTGCACGCCCAGTTTCTGGCTCCAATGGCGCGCCGAAGCGCCTGCCAGGAACGCAAACAACGGCATGTGAAAAGAGTAGAGCATCCTGAAGGCAGGAATTTCATCGAACTGAACATTTGCTTGCAGGGTATGGCCCCATACCACGAGCAAGATCCCGACGCCTTTGCAGAAGTCGAGCAGACTATCGCGATTGATGATGGGCGGGTAGGTAGGCTGGAGGAAACGAACAGACTCTGCGGTCGTTGGAACCTGATTCATTGGGCGGGTCCTGCGGCTTCTTGTATTCGGGATATTTTCCCGATTTTACATATGTTTGCATTTATATTGCGGAATGATGGAGATCTTTCGATAGGCTCCCCGGAAGTTCCGGCGTCTATCCCCGCCTACACCGCTTCGCGCATCCGTCCTATGGCGGGCAGCCTGCTCGGGCTGCACAATCGCTCCAAGCTGCCATCTCGCGCAGATTCGACAAGGAGCCATGCCATGAACAAGGTTAGCCAGGACGCCATCCAACTTCTGAAAGCCGATCACGAGGAAGCCAAGAAGCTGTTTGATCGCTATGAGGACATCAAGGACCGGGCCTCGCCCGCGCAGAAGATGGACATCGCAAGGCAAGTCTGCGGCGCGCTGCTGATCCACATGGAAATCGAGGAAAAGATATTCTATCCACGGGTACGCGCCAAGATCAGCGACGACGACCTGATGAATGAAGCCGAGGTCGAGCATAACGGCGCCAAGGACCTGATCAAGCAATTGGGCGACATGGACCCCGCCGACCCGATGTTCGACGCCAAGATCAAGGTGCTCGGCGAACAGATCGAGCACCACGTGGAAGAAGAAGAGGACGAGATGTTTCCCAAGGCGCGCAAGAGCGGTGTCGACCTCATGGCGCTGGGGCAGGAACTGCTCGCGGCCAAGAACCAGATGCGCGTGACGCATGGACTGGAAGCAGTCGCGGCCTGACCGCCGCCGATAAAGGGAGGGGGCTCGGGCCGGCTTGCTAGAAGCAGACGGTTCCCTTGCCTCGACTCTTGGCTTCGTACATGCAGGCGTCGGCTTCGCGCATCAATTGCTCGGGCGTGACCACGCGTGCGACTTCCTGGACGCCAATGCCGATGCTGGCGCCTACCCGCAGTTCACGATCGCCATCGGGCACCGGCTGCGAGACCGCATCGATCAGGGCACGAGCGTGCTCGGCAACTCGCTGTACGGTATGGTGGGGCCCTTCCAACAGCACCACGAATTCGTCACCGGCCAGCCGGAATGCGCTGTCGGTCTGGCGAATTTGCGTACGCAGCCGCAGCGCCACTGCTTGGAGCACCAGATCGCCCGCTTCGTGGCCATGTTCGTCGTTGACGCGCTTGAATCCGTCGAGGTCGATGAACAGCACATAGAGCGCGGTGCGGTGGCGACGGGCGCGCTCCTGCGCCAATGGCAGCATGTCGTTGAGCGCGCGACGGTTTATCAGCCCGGTCAGGGCATCGTGCCTGATCTCGTGTTCGCGCAGTGCCTCGGTGTGCTTGCGTTCGGTAATGTCGTGCAGAAACATGATGCCGATACGCTGGCCGTTGACCGCCAGCGCACGCATGCGTACTTCCACCGGGAATATCCGCCCGTCCTTGTGCATCGCCTGCAGTTCCTGGCGCCGTACCAGCAGCGAGTGAAGCCCGTGCTCCAGATAACCGATCCATTGCCGGCGGGCGGGAGTGTCGTCATCGCGCGGCACGATCAGGTCTTGTGGCATGCGCTCCAGCGCTTCGCCAGCCAGCCAGCCGAAAAGGTGCTCGGCTTCGCGGTTCCAGGCCGTCACCCGCCCTGCATGGTCCAGCCGTATGTAGGCATCGCTGGCGTTCTCGAGTACCGCCGTCAGTTCGGTTTCGCGCTTGCGCAATTCGTCGGTGCGGGTGACCACCTTCTGTTCCAGTTCGCGGTGCAGTGCCGCCAGTTCCAGCCGGGCCTGTTTTTCGGCATGGATGTCTTGCACCACCGAGATGAAGTAGTCCAGGGTGCCGTCTTGCCTGAGTTTCTTGGATACCCCCAGGTTGATCCACACTTCGCTGCCGTCGTGGCGCAGGTAGCGCTTTTCCAGATGGTATTGCCCGATCTCGCCCTTGATCAGCTGCTGCAGCAGATGCAGGTCGGTATCGAGATCGTCGGGATGGGTGATGTCCTGGAAGGTCAGGGCCATCAGTTCGCTGGCGCTGTAGCCGACGATGCGGCACAAGGCCTTGTTGACCTTGAGCCACCGGCCGTCGCCATCGATCAACGCAATGCCTACGCGCGCCAGTTCGAACACCGAGCGGAACTGGTGCTCGTTGTCGGCCAGCCTGGCATCGCGCAGCGCCAATTGGTCGTGTGTGTCGAGCAGGCCTTCGATGAGCTGGATTTCCTTGGTGACGATCGAGGCCAGGTCCTGCAGCAGTTCCAGTTCTTCCGGCTTGAGGGTCTTGGGCTTGGAATCGAGGACGCACAGCGTACCGATCGGCAAGCCCTCGTTGCTGCGGATGGGCACGCCGGCGTAGAAGCGGATGCTGGGCTCCGACAGCACCAGCGGATTGTCGCGAAAGCGTGCGTCGTTGATGGCATCGGGTACCACCAGGCTCGACTCTTCCATGATGGTGTAGGCACAGAAGGCCTGGCTGCGGGGCGTTTGCTCGACCTCCAGGCCGACCCGGGACTTGAACCACTGGCGTTCGGCGTCGAGCAGCGAGATCAGCGAGATCGGCACGTCCAGCAATTTGCTGGCCAGGCGCGTGACGCGATCAAACGCCGGGTCAGGGGCGCTGTCGAGCAAGCCGAGGGAATGCAGCACGGCAAGGCGTTTATTCTCTTCTACCGGATACGGGATGGGCATGGAGTCCTCGAAGGGGGCCGATGGCACATCCTGTCCGAGGCAGCCGTTGCGTCGTTCCGGCTGGCGTCGGTCACAGGAGCAATATGTAAAGACTAAACGTTTTCCGGCGTAATGAACATCCATGCCTCTGCAGGACCGCTGCCGCTGCCGGGCGTGCCTGGCAATGGCTGGCGCGGGGTATATCATTGATATTTTATTAATTCCATTCGTTTTGCAGCATGCGCCATGGCAACGAAGGATGTTTCCTGAAGGCATCGTTCAGGAAATGCCCGATACAGCGCGCCCCCGGCGTGCTGTAAAACGTCGTTATCGGTGCAAGCTTTAATAGCCCAGCAACAGTTCTACAGGATGCCGCAAGTGATGACCCTGCCTACCATAGTGATGATCGACTCCAGTCCGGAAGCGGCCGAGATGGTGCGCTTTGCGCTCTGGAAGTCCAATCTGCGCTGCACCTTCAAGGTCTACGCCGATGCTGCCACCGCGGGCCGCTGCATGCTGCAGCAACGCCGTCGCGCCAGTGACGAGCCGGCGCCGCAGCTGATCCTGCTCGAATCCGACCTGGACTACGCCGATGGGCTCGATGTGCTGCGTGACCTGCGCGCCGACCAGCGCTTCGCCGAAGTGCCGGTGGTGGTGTTTCCGTCGTACGACATGGAGGGTAGCGAGGTGGCCATGGCCGCAGGGGCAACCGAATACCGCCCCAAGCCGGTAGATGCAGAGTTGTACGTGCGCACCATCGCCGAGTTCTACCACCGTTGGTGCATGGGCCCGATCGCCGGCGGCCGCAACGAGCGCCTGCCGGCGGCCACCGTGCAGCACCCCGGACGTCGCCGCGGTGACCGCATGGCCTCGCCCGCTCAATGCACGAAGCCGCCCTTGATGAACCTGACCGGTTCTGCATCCATCGCCGCAATGAGCCGCTCCAGGCCCTGCTGAGCGACTCGTGCCTGGTTCGCCTGGCCCAGGCCAGCGGCCACCGCCGTACCCTTTCCCGATCCATCCTGATTCGTGTCCTGCGTCCCCAGTGGCGAGCGGCACAGCATATCGGTGTCGCTCCAGCCTGAGGCGTCATCGCTGGCGGACTTGCGCGCGCGCAGCCAGCCGTCGCGATCGGCAATCAATTGCAGGCCATCCATTTGCGCCGGCGCCGTGCCGGTGACGATTTCCAGCGCGCGCCAGGCCTGCTGGTCGGTATTTCGGCAATCCACGGTGGGCACTCCGGCGTGTCCGATGGCCGCGACCAGGTGCTTCGGGTCCAACAGCAGGCTTTGCATCCTGGGGTCTTCCAGGGGGGCCATCGCGCCGGCGCGGGCCAGCACCACGCGCACCCGCTGTCCCTGCCATTGATCGGTGCCATGCAGGGCAGTGCGGGTGCAATCCAGCCGCAAGGTCGGCAGGCGCACCGGTTGTTGCCAGGTTCCGGTCTCGCGCAGGCTGGTGCCGGCAGCATTGGCCTTCATGTAGTCGATCAGGGCCCAGGCATCACTGGCGCTGAGTTGCTCGAAGGCCGGCATGGCGCCCTTGCCATGGCGTATCGCCCATAGCAGGTCACCATCTGCGCGTCGCCATAGCAGTGGTCCGGCAAGATTGGGCGGGGCTGTCGCCAGGGACAGTCCGAGCGTGGTGTCGCCACGGCCATCGGCGCCGTGGCAGCTTGCGCACTGCTGCCCATACAGCCGCTCGCCACGCACGATCGAGGCGTCGGAAAAGCGCGTGGGCGAGTCGTGGAAACTGCTCGGGGTGGCGCGGCCGGTGAGCAGGGCGTGGTCGGGCCAGGGCGCGGCCAACGCCAGTACCGCGGCCAGGCTCCATGCGGCCAGGCGCCATCGGCGCACCGCCACCAGGCCCAGTACCAACAGCACCACGGCCAGGCCGCTGGTGGCCAGCGCCAGCAGCAGGGAACGCGCCACGCTGCGGTCGATCAGCAATACCTCGCCCGACAGGCGGGTGGCAAAGGGCCAGCCGGGCTGGCCCTCGATGTCCTGCGTCAAGCCCAGCGCCGACAGCAGGTGCAGCAGTGCATGCTGGCTCGCCTGCATCAGGGCCAGCAGGATGTTGATGCAGGCGTTCCAGTCGAGCCACTCCGGCAGGCTTACCAACTCTCATCCAGCCCCAGATGGCGCAGGGCCTGATGCCTCAGCTCGGCCAGGTGGGCATCGCCGCGGTGGCGCGGGTAGGGCAGGTCGACCTTGATCTCGGCCCGGATCTGCGCTGGCCGCTGGCCGAAGATGATGACCCGCTGCGCCAGGAACAGCGCTTCCTCGACATCGTGCGTCACCAGCAGCGCCGAAAACCGCCGGCGTTGCCACAGCGCGACCAGCTCGCTCTGCATCGAGAGCCGGGTCAGCGAATCGAGCTTGCCCAGCGGTTCGTCCAGGATCAGCAATTGCGGGTCATTGACCAGGGCGCGTGCCAGCGCCACCCGCTGCGCCATGCCACCGGAGAGCTGATGTGGAAACGCATGGGCGAATTCTTCCAGTCCCACCAGTCGCAGCGCGTCATCGACCCGTGCGCGTTGGGTCTTCAACAGGCCGCGCGCCTGCAATCCCAGCGCTACGTTGTCCCACACCCGGCGCCACGGGTACAGCGTCGGGTCCTGGAACACGACGATGCGCGAGGGGGCGGGGCGTTCGATGGGGTGGCCATCCTGGGCAATGCCGCCGGCGGTGGCCGGTTCCAGTCCGGCCACCAGCCGCAGCAAGGTCGACTTGCCGCAGCCGCTGGGGCCGAGCAGCGCCACGAATTCGCCCGGCGCCACCGTCAGCGAGACATCGTCGAGCACCTGCAACACGCCTTGCGGCAGCTTGAACCAGTGACTGACGCCGTTGATGTCGATGCGGGCCCCGGTGGTGGCGCCGGGGGCCCCGGGCAGGAGCGCCTCGCTCGTGGTTACCATTTGACGGTTCCTTTCTGCCATGACAGTGCGCGGTCGCGCACCTTGAACAGCAGCGTGATCAGGCCCGAGCACAGCACGGCCATCACGATCAGCGCGGCATACATGTTGCTGTAGGCGGCCCAGCCCTGCGCCCATTGCAGATACCAGCCCAGGCCCGCCTTGACCCCCATCATCTCGGCCGTGACCAGTACCGAGAAGGCCGCGCCCAGTCCCATGAACAGTCCCACGAACACCTGTGGCAGCGCCGCCGGAACGGCGACCCGCAATACCAGGAAGCGCTCGGATGCACCCAGGGTACGGGCCACGTCGTAATAACTCTTGTTGACCGAGGCCACGCCGGACCAGGTCAGCACCGCTACCGGGAAACCGGTAGCCAGTGCGATCAGGAACACCGCAGCGGCATAGCTCGACGGCGCGAAGAAGAACGCCAGCGGCAGCAGCGCCGACGCCGGCACCGGCCCCAGGAAACGCAGTACCGGATGGACCCAGTAGCCGGCCACGCGCGACCAGCCAATCCATACTCCCACCAGGAAACCCACTGCCGCCCCGCAGGCAAAGCCATGCACCAGCAATCGCAACGAATGCGCCGTCGACAGGCCCAGTCGCGGCCAGTCCTCGCCATAGACTTCGACCAGGCTTTGCGGCGGTGCGAAGAAGGGCGCCGGCAGCAGCCCCAGCTTGGCGGTCAGGATTTCCCACAGGCCCAACAGCAAGGGCAAGGCCAGCAGCCACTGGCCGGCCGGGCGCAACAGGTGCAGCGCAGCCACGGCGCGACGCCCCGACAGTGCCAGCACCGCCAGCAGCGCAGCAACGGTCACGGCGGCGTAGCCGAACTCATCGGTATAGGCCCAGTCGGAAAAACCGACCACCTTGTTGGGCCAGCGCAGCGTGATCAGCGCCAGCGCAAGCCAGCCGCCGGCGGCGGCCAGGCCCAGGCCCCACACCGGCGCTTGCCGTCCTGCCGCGGGGCGCTCCAGTGACAGTGTCGCCTGCCGTGGGACAGGTTCGGTGGAGGAGGTCATGACAGCTTCCTTTCAATCCGGTAACGGGGCGCGGTCACGGCTCAGGACAACACGTCGTAGGTGACGTGATTGGCGAAGCGGACCGGATCGGTACTCTTCTTGAGTACGCCTGCGGTGTGGAAGTCACGCGCGAAATATTCGACCTCCGCGCGCAGCGGGGTGCCGGTCGGATGGTTGTGATAGGTCAGGTCGGTAAGCAGCTTGCGCAGGTCTTCCACCGGCACCTTGGGCGAATACTTGGCATACAGCCTGGCGGCTTCGTTGGGGTTTTCCGCCACGAACTCGGAAGCCTGGATGATCGAGCGCACCACGGCTGCGGCGGCCGGCTTGTTATTGCGCACGAAGTCGCCACGCGCGCCGGTGATGCAGCAGATCTTGTCCTTGTACTCGCCGGTGCCGCTATTGCCCAGTTCGGTGAAGACCCCCTGGTTGCGCTTCTCGATCAGGTAGACGTTGGGGTCGCCATCGGCGATGGCCTGGATCTCGCCCTTCTTGGCGGCAACGTCGAGCAGGTCGGCCGGGTAGACGCGCCATTGGACATCCTTGTCGATGTCGACGCCGCGCTTGGCCAGGTGGATGGCAAAGAAGTTCTTGGCCGGGCTGTTCAGGTCGGACACGCCGATGGTCTTGCCCCTGAGCTGCTTCCAGTCGGTCACGCCCGCGTCCTTGACCCCGACCAGGCGCAGGCAGCCACCATGCGCCGCACCGATCACCTTGACGTCGAAGCCGGCTTCCAAGGGCTTGAGCCAGCGGTGGATCAGGCCCACCCCGACATCGGCCTTGCCGGTGGCCAGCGCTTCGAGCAACTGGTCGGTGGAGCCGCCCCAGTTCAGCAGTTCGACATCCAGGCCGTTCTTCTCGAAATAGCCCTTTTCCTGCGCCACCACCACCGGTGACAGGCAGAAGGCGATGGCGCTCCAGGCAAAGGTAACCTTGTGCGGGGCGCCGGCCGACCAGGCGTTGCCGACGGCCAGCGTACCACCCAGTCCCGCCAGCGCCGCCGCACCGCCGGCGCGCAGCACATCGCGGCGCGACCAGGACGATGTCGTGGCGACGCTATCTTCTTCATGCTGGGAGAGATGCTTGTTCATTGCTGGTGGCTCCACTTGTTGGTCAGGTTCTTCGGACGAGGCACGCCCCCGGCGCACCGATTCAAGTCGAGCAATATGGCGCACGCAGCGCCGACGACAAAAGAATAAGAATGAGCAAAGTTATGCCGACGCCGGGGCATATCCATATTCGGATTGCTTCGTTGCGTACAGCCTCCATGCGGCTCGAAACTGCCACCACACCCACAAGAGGACGCCATGACATCACTGAACCATTACCTGAGCGAAAAGCGCAGCGCCGTGCTGGCGCGTGAAGCATTGATCGAGGCCGGCGACGCCGGTCCGGTCAGCCTGGCGGCCAGGGTCAGCGCCGAGGGGCGCAGCGGCGTGCGTCGCATCCGCATTCGTGATCACCAGGTGATCAGCGACAGCCCGCCGGACTTTGCCGGCTACAACCTGGGGCCGAGTTCGCCCGAGCTGCAGCTGGGCGTGCTGGGCTCTTGCGTGACGCATATCTTCCTGATCCAGGCCTCGCACCAGCAGGTGCCGATCGATTCGCTGGAAATCGAAGTCAGTGGCCGCATCGATCCACGCGCAGGTCGTGCCGGCCACGAAGACATCCCGATCTGGCCGCACGATATCGGCTACACCATCCACCTCGAGTCGCCCGCCAGCCAGGCCCGGGTGCAGGCGCTGTTCGAGGCGGTCGAGAAGACTTGTCCCATCCTCAACCTGTTGCGCCACCCACAGCAGATCCGTGCCGAACTCAAGCATCGCCGCACCGACCCGGCCCAGGCGCAGGATGCCGAGGGTGTCATTGCCTGACGCCGCAGGCGGCGGCACGCGGCGGGGTGAAACGGGCTGTCATATCTCCCAGGTACGCCGGCCCGTGTCTGCCGACAACGCCGGCACACCGAGGAGAACCCGATGACTGCATCCACTGCCGCGCCGCTGCAATGGTGGCGACTGCGCCAATTCATTGGCGGCTTGGCCCACTTGCTGGACCAGAAGCCGTCCGAGCAGCGCATCCTGTGCGAGGGGGGCGACTTGTTGCGCCAGCTGGTCAGCGTGGATGACTGGTTGCCGCCGCAGTACGCCCAGCCCGATGTGCAACGCTACCAGCAGTTCCTGCTGCACGCCGATTCGGGGCAGCGCTTTTGCGTGGTGAGCTTCGTCTGGGGGCCGGGGCAAAGCACCCCGGTACACGACCATACGGTATGGGGCCTGATCGGTATGCTGCGCGGTGCCGAGTATGCGCAATCGTTCGCCGCTGGCGGTGACGCGCTGGTGCCGGTGGGCGAGGCGGTGCGGCTGGAGCCGGGCACGGTCGAGGCGGTCTCGCCGACGGCAGCCGGCTTGCACGATGTGCATCAGGTGCGTAACGCCTTCGCCGACCGCACCTCGATCAGCATCCATGTGTATGGCGCCAACATCGGTGCCGTGCGACGCTCGGTCTACCAGACCGATGGCGCGCGCAAGCTGTTCATCTCCGGTTATTCCAACACCACCCTGCCCAATATCTGGGATCTGTCAGCCAACCCCGCCTTGCCATGAGCCAAATCCCGTCGTCCTCCTCGAGCCCGGTTTCCGGGATTGCCGTGGTCACCTTTGCCGAAATCGCGCGGCCTTGACGCGGCCATCTGTCGGGCTTTCTGTCGGTGCCGGGCGGGCAACTGGTGCACGAAACGGAGAGGAATGCGCCGGTGCGGGCCAGCATGACGGCGTCATGGCTGGCACAGATGGCGTGGGAAGTATTCGTGGTCGATGGCGACAATCCGGTGGCGGCCATGCAGGGCTACCTGGACTGGGAATTCGGCCTGGTGGAGCAACTGGGGCGTGACGGCACCCATGGATTCTTCGTGATCTGAAGGCCCAGGGGCGTGGCGTTCAACGCTTGGTCTTGACCTTGGGCATCGGCAGCGCCGTCTTGTACTTGATCTGCTTCAGTGCAAAGCTGGAGCGGATGTTCTTGATGCCGGGGATCTTGGTCAGGTGATCGACGATGAAATGTTCCAGCGTCAGCAAATCCGGCACCACGATGCGCAGCAGGTAATCTTCATCGCCCGTCATCAGGTAGACTTCCATGACCTCGTCGAATGCGCTCACGGCGGTTTCGAACTGGGCCAGCGCTTCGGCGCCCTGGCGTTCCAGGATCACCTTGACGAACACGTTGACCTTCAGCCCCAGCATGTGCGGGTCGGCCAGCGCGACATAGCGCGAGATGATGCCTTCCGTTTCGAGCCGCTTCACCCGCGCCAGGGTAGGCGAGGGCGACAGGTTGATGCGGCCGGCCAGCTCCAGGTTGCTGATCGAGCTGTTTTCCTGAAGAATGTTCAGGATGCGCAAATCGGTGGTGTCTAGTTCCATTATTGAAATTAAATTCTGCAAGTTTCAATTTTACAGCACGTGGTGCTGAATATTGTACGATAACTTCCCATTTTAAGTGACTCATGCGGTCACATCCGGCGTATCGTTATCCACAGCCCAACAACATCAATGGAGCGGCGCGGTGCCGGCGTGCCTGGCAGTGATGGCGCGGTGAGCTGTTTTACCGGCTTTTCGGCACTTTGCATAGAACCGCCTGACCTTGCCAGGAGACACGCAGTGGATATGTCGTCAGCCAGTGGTATTGCCCGCAATATCGATATCGATGCCCAGGAAACCCAGGAATGGCTGGACGCGCTGCAAAGCGTGCTGGCCGAAGCCGGCCCGGAGCGGGCCCGCTACCTGCTCTCGCGCCTGTCGGCCACGGCCCGCCAATGGGGCGTGGACTGGCGCGATGCGCCCGTGACCCCCTACGTCAATACCATCCGCGCCGACCAGGAGCCACCCTTTCCCGGCGGCGCCGATGCCCAGGCGCTGGAAGAGCGCATCGCCGGCATCATGCGCTGGAACGCGCTGGCCATGGTGGTGCGGGCCAACCGCGCCCATGGCGAACTGGGCGGGCATATCGCCAGCTTCGCATCGGCGGCGGACCTGTTCGAGGTCGGTTTCAATCATTTCTTCCGTGCCCGTACCGACGATTTCGCTGGCGATATCGTGTATTTCCAGCCGCACTCTGCGCCCGGCATCTATGCCCGTGCCTTCCTCGAAGGCAGCTTGCAGGAGCAGGACCTGACCTATTACCGGCGCGAGATCGAGGCCAGGCGCGACGGCCGCCAGGGACTTTCATCTTATCCACACCCGTGGCTGATGCCCGGGTTCTGGCAATTCCCGACTGGATCGATGGGGATCGGGCCGATCAACGCCATCTACCAGGCGCGCTTCCTGCGCTATCTCGAACACCGGGGGCTGTTGCAGGACCAGGGGCGCCGCGTCTGGGGCGTGTTCGGCGACGGCGAGATGGACGAGCCCGAATCGCTGGCGGCGCTGTCACTGGCGGCACGCGAGAAGCTGGACAACATGATCTTCGTGGTCAACTGCAACCTGCAACGGCTCGATGGCCCGGTGCGCGGCAATGGGCATATCGTCGACGAGCTCGAGACCCTGTTCGCCGGGGCCGGCTGGAACGTCATCAAGCTGCTGTGGGGTTCCGACTGGGACCCGTTGTTTGCCCGCGATGCCGAGGGCGAGCTGGTGGATGCGCTCAACCGCACCGTGGACGGCCAGTTGCAGACCTTCGCCGCCAATGACGGCGCTTTCAACCGCGAGCATTTCTTCGGCCAGAACGCCGGCACCCGCGCCATCGGCGCCACCCTGACCGATGAACAGATCGATCGCCTGCGCCGCGGTGGGCATGACATGAAGAAGATCTTCGCCGCCTACCAGGCCGCGGCCCAGCATCGCGGACAGCCGACGGTGATCCTGGCGCAGACCAAGAAGGGCTATGGCATGGGCGCCGCCGGCGAGGGCAAGATGACCACCCACCAGCAGAAGAAACTGGACGATACCAGCCTGCTGCAATTTCGTGACCGCTTCAAGCTGCCGCTGAGCGACGAGCAGTGTAGTTCGCTGTCGTTCTTCCGACCCGACGATGACAGCGCCGAGATGCGCCATCTGCATGCGCGCCGTGCCGCACTCGGCGGTTACCTGCCGCGGCGCGACGCCGGCCAGGTGCGGCGTGCCGTGCCATCGCTGCAATCGCATGCGCGTTTTGCGCTGGAGGCCGACGGCAAGGAGATGTCGTCGACCATGGCGCTGGTGCGCCAGTTGGGCAACCTGCTCAAGGACCCCGAGTTCGGCCGTTACGTGGTGCCCATCGTGGCCGACGAGGCACGCACCTTCGGCATGGCCAACCTGTTTCGCCAGGTCGGTATCTATGCCTCGCAAGGGCAGTTGTATGAGCCCGAGGATATCGGCTCCATCCTGTACTACCGCGAGGCCAGGGATGGCCAGATCCTCGAGGAAGGGATTACCGAGGCCGGCGCGATCTCGTCATGGACCGCTGCCGCTACCGCCTATTCGGTACACGGCACGCCGATGCTGCCGTTCTATATCTATTATTCGATGTTCGGTTTCCAGCGCATCGGCGACCTGATCTGGGCCGCTGCCGACCAGCGCGCCCGTGGTTTCCTGGTCGGCGCCACGTCTGGGCGTACCACGCTGGGCGGCGAGGGTTTGCAGCACCAGGATGGCACCAGTCACCTGGCGGCCGCCACTATCCCCAATTGCGTGGCCTATGACCCGGCCTATGCCTATGAGCTGGCGGTGATCGTCGACGAAGGCATGCGGCGCATGATGGAGCGTGGCGAGGATGTCTTCTATTACGTCACCGTCACCAATGAGAACGAGCCCCAGCCGAGCCTGCCGCCCGACGCCCGCGACGGTATCCTGCGTGGCATGCACTGCCTGCAGGTGCGACCCGCGGCTGCCGTCAGGCTGCTGGCGTCGGGCCCGATCCTCAAGGAGGCGCTGGCGGCATCGCAGTTGCTGCAACAGCACTGGCAGCTCGACAGCGAGGTCTGGAGCGTCACCAGTTTCACCGAACTGGCGCGTGACGGCGTGGCCGCACAACGCCGGCAGCGCCTGCAGGGAGCGGCCACGGTGCCGTACGTCACCAGCCGGTTGCAGGGCAGCGAGGCGCCGGTGATTGCCGTGAGCGACTACGTGCGGACCCTGCCCGAGGGGATCCGCGCGTTCGTGCCGGCGCCGTTCGTCACGCTCGGCACCGATGGCTTCGGCCGCAGTGACACCCGGGCCAACCTGCGGGCGTTCTTCGAGATCGACGCCCGCTGGATCGCCTACACCGCCTTGACCGAATTGTTTGCCGGCCAGCGCGAGCGGCTGGCTGCGGCGGCGGTGACGCTGGGGATCGATACCGGCCAGCCTTTTTCACTGACGCTCTGAACAGCCGTCGGCATGCGGCGCTTGCGGCGCGGGCGGGATTGAAAATCTCTCATCAGAGGCAGCCGATGCGTTTGTTATAGTGAAAGCCGCCGTGGGCAGTTGAAGTTGTCCACAGCGGTTTTTCATTGGACAACGAGATCACAGGAGTAGACACAATGGCAGCACCGAAACGTATTGCACTGGTGACCGGCGCCGGCTCGGGCATCGGGAGGCAGATTTCCCTGGCGCTGCTGGGTGAGGGGTATGGCGTGGTACTGGCCGGCCGCCGCCAGGAGGCGCTGGACGACACCGTCAAGCTGGCCGGTGAGGCTGCCGCCAATGCGCTGACCGTCTCGGCCGACGTGGCCGATGCGGGCTCGGTGAAGAACCTGTTTGCCAAGGCCGTCGAGCGTTTCGGCCGGCTCGACCTGCTGTTCAACAATGCCGGCATCTTCGCCCCGCCGGTGTCGCTGGAAGAATTGAGCGTAGAGCAGTGGAGGTCGGCTGTCGATATCAACCTGACCGGGGTGTTCCTGTGCACCCAGGAAGCCTTCCGGGTGATGAAGGCGCAATCGCCACGCGGCGGGCGCATCATCAACAACGGCTCGATCTCGGCCCACGCGCCGCGCCCGTTTTCGGCCTCGTACACCGCCACCAAGCATGCCGTGACCGGCCTGACCAAGGCCACCTCGCTGGATGGTCGCCAGTACGACATCGCCTGCGGCCAGATCGATATCGGCAATGCCTCCACCGACATGACCACGCTGATGAAGAAGGGGACGCTGCAGGCCGATGGCTCCACCAAGGTCGAGCCGACCATGGATGCCGAGCATGTCGCCCGCGCCATCATCTACATGGATAGCCTGCCGCTGGAGGCCAACGTGCAGTTCATGACGGTGATGGCGACCAAGATGCCATTCATCGGACGGGGTTGATCGATGCGGTGATTGCCGGCTGGCACGAAAAACGCGCTGGGGTGAGTCACCGCAGCGCGTTTTTTTATCCGCCTGGCTTCAGCCCCAGCCATTCGGGTGTGAGCGCATGGGCCACCCCGAACAGGTCCAGTACCCGCCCCAGCGTATGGTCGATCATCTGTTCGATCGATTGTGGCCGCTGGTAGAAGCCCGGCAATGGGGGAAAGATCACGCCGCCCATTTCGGTCACGGCGGTCATGTTGCGCAGGTGGGCCAGGTTGAACGGTGTTTCACGCACCATCAACACCAGCCGACGACGCTCCTTGAGCACCACGTCGGCGGCGCGCGTGATCAGGTTGTCGGACAGGCCATGGGCCACGGCCGCCAGCGTCTTCATCGAGCAGGGCGCCACCACCATGCCGCACGACGCAAACGAACCACTGGCAATCGAGGCGCCGATGTCGCGCACGTGATGCACCACATCGGCCAATGCTTCGACGTCCTTGCGGCCGAGGTCGAGTTCCTGGTGGATATTGAGTACGCCGGCGTCGGAAATCATCAGGTGCGTCTCGACCTGGTCCGATTGCCGCAAGTGCTGCAGCAGGCGCACACCGTAAGCCGCGCCGGTGGCGCCAGTGATGGCGATGATCAGGCGCTGGCGCGGCATCGCGACCGCTTAACCCTTGATCAGGGTCTGCAGTTCACCCGATGCATACATTTCGCTCAGGATATCGGAGCCGCCGACGAACTCGCCGTTGACGTACAACTGGGGGATGGTCGGCCAGTTCGAGTATTCCTTGATGCCCTGGCGCACGTCCGGGCTTTCCAGCACATTGACGGTGACGATGTTTTCGGCGCCGCTGGCCTTGAGCAGCTGGATTGCCTTGCCCGAGAAGCCGCATTGCGGAAACTGTGCAGTGCCCTTCATGAACAGCACCACGGGGTTTTGGGTAACGGTGTCTTTGATCCAGGTTTGAACGTCGCTCATGGCATTTGCCTTAAAAGAATGGTGATTGCCGCCATTATATGAAAAAGCCGTGAGGCGCGTTTGGAATACACGCCGCCGCGTGGCCACACGATGCAGGTTGTTGCAACAGCGCCCGCAAAAGCAAAAAGGGCGCTTGCGCGCCCTTTCGTCATGGGGGGGAAATTATTTCCGGGATGGCATCAAGTCGCGACTGCCGTATTGGCCGTGGCTTCGACATCGGCTGCATCAACCTCGGTCTCGCTATCGCCGCTGAGGCGCTTGGCGTCCGAATGGTGATTCTGCAAACGGTCCTTGTGCTTGATGACCTGGCGATCGAGCTTGTCGATCAGTCCATCGATGGCCGCATACAGGTCGTGCGCGATGCTCTCTGCGTGCAGGTCACGGCCCTTGACGTGCACATTGATTTCCGCTTTCTGCCTTTTTTCTTTTTCTGTAAGTTTATCTACGCTCAGGATGACGCTGACGTCGATGACATTATCGAAATGCCGCTTGATACGTGCCAGCTTGCTTTGCACATATTCGCGAATGGCGGGCGTCAGTTCGAGGTGGTGTCCACTAATGGTCAGATTCATACAACTCTCCTATCGTGAAGTCACTGGAGGTTCGTGCATCTCGTCCAATACACCGGAGGCACAGCGTTCGTGGTCAGGTGGCATGGCATCTGCCTGAACACAGCGACGGCTTCAAATTACAAAAGGTGCAACAGAAAAAACTAAAGGGACTTGCGGAGATTGACTGGTGGAATCTTCAGCACTTCACGGTACTTGGCGACAGTGCGCCGCGCGACCACCATGCCTTGTTCAGCCAGCATATCCGCAATCTTGCTGTCGGAAAGTGGTGTCTGAGGGTTTTCGGCTCCTATCAATTGTTTGATCAGCGCCCGGATCGCGGTGGAGGAAGCTTCACCTCCGGTTTCGGTCGCGACGTGGCTACCGAAGAAGTATTTCAACTCGAACATGCCGTGCGGGGTAAGCATGTATTTCTGAGTTGTCACGCGAGAAATCGTGCTCTCGTGTAAACCCAGTGTATCAGCAATTTCGCGCAGCACAAGGGGGCGCATCGCCACCGCACCGTGCGAAAAGAAGTTTCTCTGGCGTTCGACGATAGCCTGAGCGACTCGCAAAATTGTATCGAAACGTTGCCGCATGTTCTTGATGAGCCACTTCGCCTCCTGCAACTGGGAAGTGAGCGAAACTTCGCCTTTGGACTGTTTCAGGGCACTCGCATACATCGCATTGACGCGCAGCTTGGGCATGACGTCGTGGTTGAGCAAGACCTGCCAGCCGTTCTTGGTCTGCTTGACGATCACGTCCGGCACCACATAGTCGGAGGCATCCCGGGCGAACTCGGCGCCAGGATGAGGGCGGCACTGGCGGATGATGACCTGCGCCTCGCGCAGGTCCTCGTCGTCGCAGTCGAGCGCCTTCTTGATCTTGTTGAAGTCGCGCTGGGCAAAGAGCGGCAGGCATTCCTCGACGATGCGCAGGGCCAGCCTGCGGGTGACGAACGCCACCTTCGGCATGCGCCGGATCTGCAGCGCCAGGCATTCGCTGGCCGTGCGCGCACCCACGCCGGGCGGGTCCAGGCTCTGCAGCAGCTTGAGTGCGATCGACAGTTCTTCCAGGTCGACCTCTACCTCTTCGGGCAGGCGCGCCAGGATGTCTTCCAGCGGTTCTTCGAGATAGCCGCTTTCGTCCAGCGCGTCGGCCAGCAATTCGAGCAGCGCACGGTCGCGCAAGGTGCGCGCGGTGACCCGGACCTGTTCCAGCAGGTGCTCCCGCAGCGTCACTTCGTGCGCTTCGAGTTGCGGGCGCGAATCGTCGTCGTCGGCCGACTTGCCGTTGCGGGCGACGTCGTCGAAGCTCCAGTCGGATTCGCCGGACACGCCCGCGTCGTTCTGTTGGTTGTCCTGAAATTCGAGGCTGGTGTCGCCTTCGGCCGCGGGCGGCGGCGCCTCGCCATGCTGCTCGGCGCCGGGTTCGGCGATGCCGCTGGATTGGGTGGCGTTGATGGCGCCATCGGCCAGCAGTCGCACCGAGTTGTCGAGGGCGTCGTCCAGCCGCTCCAGCAATGGGTTGTCCGACAGTATCTGCTCGAGTTCCTGGTGCAATTCCAGCGTCGACAGTTGCAACAATCTGATCGACTGCTGCAGTTGCGGCGTCAATGCGAGGTGTTGCGATGTGCGAAGCTGGAGCGATTGTTTCATTAGTCTTTCAGGTATCGCGTGAGCGCGACATTACATGCGGAAATGTTCGCCCAGGTAGACGCGTCGTACCGACTCGTTGGCGATGATCTCGTCCGGACTGCCGCTGGCCAGCACGGTGCCCTGGTTGATGATGTAGGCGCGATCGCAGATGCCCAGGGTCTCGCGAACGTTGTGATCGGTGATCAGTACACCGATGCCGCGCTCCTTGAGGAAGCGCACGATGCGCTGGATCTCGATGACGGCAATCGGGTCGATACCGGCAAAGGGTTCGTCCAGCAGCACGAAACGCGGATCGGTGGCCAGGGCGCGGGCGATCTCGACCCGTCGCCGCTCGCCGCCCGACAAAGACAGCGCCTGGCTGTCGCGCAGTTTTTCGATCTGCAGTTCATGCAGCAGGTTGTCCAGGCGTGCCTCGATCTCGTCACGCGCCAGCGGCTTGCCGTTCTCCCGGCGCAGTTCCAGCACCGCGCGGATGTTGTCCTCGACGCTCAGCTTGCGAAATACCGAGGCCTCCTGCGGCAAGTACGACAGGCCCAGCGTGGCGCGCTCGTGGATCGGCAGTCGCGAGATGGCCGCGTTGTCGAGATCGATCTCGCCGCCGTCGGAAGGCACCAGCCCGACGATCATGTAGAACGACGTGGTCTTGCCGGCGCCATTGGGGCCCAACAGGCCCACCACTTCGCCGCTGTTGACCTGCAACGACACATCGCGCACCACCTGGCGCGCGCCGTAACTTTTCTTCAGGCCCTTTACCACCAGCGAACTTGCCATGTCACTGACCCTTTCCGGTGGATGTGGCCGGCGCGGCGGGCGCGTCGACCGGGGCTGTCTTGGGCTGGATCACGGCCGTGATGCGGCCCGAGCCAGGCTTGCTCTGGCCCGAGGCATTGTTGTTGACCGAATAGAACTCGGCGCGACTGTCGTACGAGATGAATTCGCCATTGACTTCGTCGGTGATGCGCTTGCCATCCATGCGCTGGATGTGGGCCCGATTGAACAGCTTGGAAATCTCGGTCTGCTCGGCATATTCGATGCGCTCGGCCTGGCCTTCGATCCACAGGTCGGGGCCGCCATCGCGCTTTTGCCGGAAGCTTGCCAGCGAGCCCGGCGCGGCGTACAGCACGGCGTACTCGTAGCCGTACTGGTCGGTGGTCAATACCACGCGGCCGGCCTTGATCAGCAGCGTGCCGCGCGTGAGCACCACGTTGCCGGTGAAGGTCTTCACCTGGCGCACATCGTCATACACCATCTGGTCGGCTTCGATATTGGTCGGCTTGGTGGAGTCGGCCTTCTCGGCGCGCGCAACGCCACATACTGCCAGCAGCAGCAACCAGGGGAGCAGTAAGGATGGTTTCATAGTTTCAGTTAGCGGGCTTGTGGCTTGGGTCGGGATCGAGGCCGGGTCCAGGGGGTGATGACTCGGCTTTCTCAGCGTTTCTTGGCGGTGGGTTCGTAGTGTCCCCGTACGCTACCCAGCAATTGCACTTCCTGGGTGGCGTTGTTGGCGATCATGCCCACACCGTTCAATGTGGTGGTGCCCATCGTCATTGCAACCGCCTTGTCGGTCTTGACGATTTCGTCATCGGGCAGCAGCAGCAGGTATTGCGACACCAGGTGCAGCGGCGGATTTCCCTTGACCGCGCCGCGGATTGCATTGGCGTTGCCATACATGTGGATCTGGGTCTGGTCGTCGGTCACGCGGGCCGTATCGGAATACAGCTCCATCGGCGGGCGCGCGGCGTCCAGGCTATGCACCACCGGCTTGGTGATCTCGAACGAATCGTCGATGGGGTAATGCACCATTCTGGTCCCCGAGACGTCGTAACGCGGCAGGCCCGTGACAGCCATCTTCACATAGCTGAAGTTCTCGAGGTAATAGTCGGGCTTGCCGCGCGGGCGCTCCACCGGGGTCTGGTCGCCATTGCGGCGCAGTGCCTGCAGCACCCAGAAGCTGCCCAGCGCCAGTGCGACCAGGACCACCAGGATCACCCCCAGCCGGATACGCTGGGCCGCGCGTTCACCGCTGTGGTTGCTCATGCCAGGTACGGCGCCAGCGCCGCCTCGTAGTTGCCCTGGGCCGCCAGTACCAGGTCGCAGATCTCGCGTGCGGCACCATGGCCGCCGCCGGCGGTAGTGATGTAGTCGGCGCGCCGCTTGACCTCGCGATGGCCGTGGGCCACGCACGCCTTGAAACCGACCCGGGTAAATACCGGCAGGTCGATCACGTCGTCCCCCAGGTAGCCGCACTGCGTCGCCTGCAGGCCCGTGTGTTGCAGCAGTTGCTCGAACGCCTGGCGCTTGTCGTGTATGCCCTGGAACACATGGGCGATGCCCAGGTCGCGCGCGCGCCGCACCACGAAGCCCGACTGGCGGGCGGTGATGATGGCCGTCGCCACGCCGGATTGCTGCAACATCTTGATGCCGTGGCCGTCGAGGGCATTGAAACGCTTGAAGGCCTCGCCGTCCTCGCCATAGAACAGGCCGCCATCGGTGAGCACACCGTCGACATCGAAGATCATCAGGCGGGTGGTGGCGGCCTTGGCGAGTACATCGGGCGCGAAGCTGGCGGCGAAGTCCGACATGGTCAGATCACCTTGGCGCGGGTCAAGTCGTGAATATGCAGCGCGCCGGTCAGCTTGCCTTCGGTATCGGTGACCAACAGCTGGTTGATGCGGAACTCTTCCATCAGCTGCACCGCGTCCACGGCCAACTGGTCCTGGTTGACGGTGCGCGGATTGGCATGCATCACCTCGGCAATCGAGAAGCGGGTGAAGTCCTGGCCGCGTTCGAGCAGGCGTCGCAAGTCGCCATCGGTAAACACGCCGATGGGGCGCTGCAGCGCGTCGACGACGGCGGTCATGGCCATGCCCTTGCGCGTGATTTCCATCAGCGCGGCCGACAGCGAGACGTCGGGGCGCACCGCCGGCACGGCCTCGCCGCTGCGCATGACATCGCGCACATGGGTCAACAGGCGACGGCCCAGGGCGCCACCTGGATGGGAACGGGCGAAGTCTTCTTCCTGGAAGCCGCGTGCGTCCAGCAGCGACACTGCCAGGGCGTCGCCCATGGCCAGCGTGGCAGTGGTGCTGGCCGTGGGGGCCAGGTTGAGGGTGCAGGCTTCCTTTGCCACGCCGACGTCAAGGTGCACGTTGGACAGTTGTGCCAGGCTCGACTCGTCGTTGCCGGTCATGGCAATGATGGCCGCGCCCATGCGCTTGACGATGGGGACGATGGCCAGCAATTCGGCCGTCTCGCCCGAATTGGAAATGGCGATGAAAGTGTCGCGCGGGGTCACCATGCCGAGGTCGCCGTGGGCGGCTTCGGCCGGATGCATGAACAGCGAAGGCGTACCGGTGGAGGCCAGTGTAGCGGCAATCTTGCGGCCCACATGCCCCGACTTGCCGATGCCCGACACCACCGCCCGGCCTTGGCAGGATAGCAATAGATGCACCGCGCGCGCCAGGGGTTCGGCGCTATCGTCGGTGATGCGGTTTTTCAGTGCCAGGATGGCGTCGGCTTCGATCTGCAGGGTCTGGCGCGCCAGCTCGAGCGCGCGTTGCGCGGCGGCGGCCGAAAAAGTTGCAGACGTGGTTTTATCATCGGTTACACTCATAACCGAAGTATAAACGAATTAGCAAAGCAAAAAACTTGCCAGATGTAAGTGCTCATCAGGGAAAGCGGTCGCACGCACCAAATGCGGGCGCTGCCCATATGCGGTGCAGCATCCGCGCAACAGGCTGGCGCAGCACGCGGGCGTACGGTGCTTGGTCTAACAGTCGAGCGCAAGCCGTGTTGCCTTCCGGCATGTTGGTAGCACCGCTGTTCGTACTCGGTCCAACGACATTACGCGCCTATCATCCACACATGTTTTCCGGACTGGAACTGACCTTATTCCTGCTGGCCGCAGCGGTGCTGGGGGTGGTGGCCTTTCGCATGATGCACCTGCCGCCGATGCTGGGTTACCTGGTGGTCGGGATCGTCATCGGGCCGCACGGCCTGGGATTTGCCGAAGACAACGAAACCACCCATGCCCTGGCCGAATTCGGCGTGGTGTTCCTGATGTTCTCGATCGGGCTCGAATTTTCGCTCAGCAAGCTCTCGGCCATGCGTCACATCGTATTCGGCCTGGGCATGGCGCAGGTGGCCACCACCATCGCCGCGACCATGGTGTTCGGCTGGTCGGTTGCCTATTTCCTGCCGCAACTGACGACGATCAGCTGGCAGGCGGCCTTTGCCCTGGGTGGCGCGCTCACCATGTCCTCTACCGCCATCGTCTCCAAGCTGCTCACCGAACGGCTCGAACTGGAGACCGAGCACGGCCGCCGCATCCTGGGCGTGCTGTTGTTCCAGGACCTGGCGCTGGTGCCGCTGTTGATCGTGGTGCCGGCGCTGGCCAGCAATTCCGGCAACATCATGGTCACGCTGGGATGGGCGGTCGGCAAGGCGCTGGTGGTGCTGGCGCTGCTGCTGTTCTTTGGCCACAAGCTCATGCGCGGGTGGTTCCGCATCGTCGTCAAGCGGCGCTCGCAGGAACTGTTCATGCTCAACCTGCTGCTGATCACGCTGGGTGCGGCCTGGATTACCGAGAAGGCCGGCCTGTCACTGGCGCTGGGCGCCTTCATCGCCGGCATGCTGATCTCGGAGACCGAGTTCAAGCATCAGGTCGAGGAAGACATCAAGTCTTTCCGCGATGTGCTGCTGGGCCTGTTCTTCATCACCATCGGCATGTTGCTCAACGTGCGTGTCGTGCTGGATCACTGGTTCCTGGTGCTGTTGCTGCTGTGCGGTCCGGTGCTGCTCAAGTTCGGCCTGATCGCGGCGCTGGCCAAGCTGTTCGGGTCCGGTTCCGGCGTCGCCTTGCGCACCGGGCTGGGGCTGGCGCAGGCCGGTGAATTCGGTTTCGTGCTGTTGAACCAGGCCGGTGGCCTGCGCCTGATCGATCCGCTGCTGATCCAGGTGATCCTGGCGGCGATGGTGCTGTCGATGCTGGCCACGCCGTTCATCCTGGCCAAGTCCGACGCCATCGTCATGAAGCTGTCGGCCAATGAATGGATGTTGCAATCGCTGGCGCTGACGCAACTGGCCACGCGCACCATGGCGGTCCAGAAACATGTGATCATCGCCGGCTTCGGGCGCAGCGGGCAGAGCCTGGCGCGCCTGCTGGAAGAAGAGGGGATCGCCTATCACGCACTCGAAACCGATCCCGAGCTGGTGCAGGACGCCCGCAGCGGCGGCGCCAACGTCTCGTACGGCGACGCCGGCCGGCGCGAAAGCCTGGTGGCGGCAGGGATCCACCGCGCCGCGGCCCTGGTGGTCTCCTATGCCAGCACGCCATCGGCGTTGAAGGTATTGCATCACGTCAGCGAACTGGAGCCCGAGCTGCCGGTCATCGTGCGCAGCTACGACGACGCCGACCTCGACAAGCTGCTGGCCGCCGGCGCCACCGAGGTCGTGCCCGAATCGCTTGAAGGCAGCCTGATGCTGGCTTCGCACGCGCTGGTGATGCTGGGCGTGCCATTGCGGCGGGTGGTGCATCGGGTGCAGGAGGCGCGTGACGAGCGTTATGCGTCCCTGCGCGGGTACTTCCACGGCCTGGCCGATGGCGACGATGGCCACGACGGCGCCAATGTACGGCTGCAGTCGGTCACCTTGATCGAGGGCGCCAGTGCCATCGGGCGCACCCTGGGCGAGATGGACCTGGAGGCGCAATGCGGCGCCGGCGTGACCATGGTGCGACGCGGCAAGCAGCGCCTGACGCTGGCTCACGACACGATCCTGATGGGCGGGGATATCCTGGTGTTGCGGGGTGCGTCGGAAGAAATCGCCCGCGCCGAGCGGCGCCTGCTCAATCAATGATGGTAACGGGCTTGGTACGGGAAATGCTTTGCCTTTCCTTAGCGTCGTCGCCGTTCCAGGCGACGCGCCAATCCGGGGGGAGAGAAATGTTGAATCGGTTGACGATCAAGGCGCGCCTGATCGGGGTCATGGCGTTGCTGGCGCTGCTGCTGGTGGCGTCCGGCGGACTTGGGCTGGGCAGCCTGCGGGCGACCAATGCGCAGATGCAGTCGCTGTACGAAGACCGGCTGGTGGCGCTGTCCCAGCTGGAGCAGATTTCAGCGGCCATCGACAGCGGCCGCTACGGGATTGCCTCGGCCATCGTGGGCGACTCGGGCGACATCGATCGCAGCATGGATGCCCTGGAGCAGACCGTGCGCCAGAGCGACGCCGTGCTCGCTGCCTATCTTGCCACCTATCTCACCCCGGAAGAAAAGACGCTGGTGGATCGCTTCGTGCCGCAGCGGCAGAAGTTCATCGCCGCCGGCGTCAAGCCGGCCGCGACGTCGTTGCGCGACCGGGATTTCCAGGGCGCCAGCGATCTCTATAACGGCGACATGGCCAAGCTGTTTGCCGAGGCGCACCAGACCATGACCCAGTTGATGGCCTTGCAACAGCGGGTCGGCCGCGAGCTGTACGACGATGCCCAGGCGCGCTACCGGACCCTGCTGATGGTAATGAGCGCGGCCATTGCCGGCGGCCTGCTCATTGCGCTGCTGATGGGCTGGTTGCTGGTGCGCGCCATTTCGCGGCCGCTCGAACAGGCCGTGAAGGTGGCGCAAGGCGTGGCCGCCGGCGACCTGACCCAACAGATCGCGGTAGCCAGCGGCGACGAAACCGGGCAACTGATGCTGGCACTGAAGCACATGAACGACAACCTGCGCGACATCGTGGGTGAAGTGCGGTTGTCGACCGACACCATCGGCACGGCATCGTCCGAAATCGCCACCGGCAACCTCGACCTGTCGTCGCGCACCGAACAGCAGGCCGGCTCGCTGGAAGAGACGGCCTCGGCCATGGAGCAACTGACCGCCACCGTGCGGCAGAACGCCGACAATGCGCGCCAGGCCAACCAGCTGGCGGCGTCGGCGTCGGACGTGGCTGCGCGCGGCGGCGTGGTGGTGCGCCAGGTGGTCGACACCATGAGTGCCATCAACGAGGCTTCCGGTCGCATCGCCGACATCATCGGCGTGATCGACGGCATCGCGTTCCAGACCAACATCCTGGCCTTGAATGCGGCCGTGGAAGCGGCACGCGCAGGCGAGCAGGGGCGCGGGTTTGCCGTGGTGGCCTCCGAGGTGCGTTCATTGGCGCAACGTTCGGCCGCCGCCGCGCGCGAGATCAAGCTGCTCATCGATGATTCGGTGGGCCAGGTCGGGCGTGGCAGCACACTGGTGGCGCAGGCCGGCCAGACCATGGACGAGGTGGTGGCCAGCGTGCGGCGCGTCACCGATGTGATGGGCGAGATCACCGCCGCCAGCACCGAACAGAGCGCCGGCATCGAGGAGGTCAACCGCGCCATCACGCAGATGGACGAGACCACCCAGCAAAACGCAGCGCTGGTGGAACAGGCAGCTGCCGCGGCACAGTCGCTGCAGGACCAGGCGCAGCGACTGTCGGGCGCGGTCAGCGTGTTCCGGGTGGAGCCGGCGCGGCTGGCGGGCTGAGGGCCAGGTCTTCCGAGGCTGCCGAACGCGTGCCCGGCAGCGGCGGATTGCTGGCACCGTGATAGGCAAACACCGCCGAGCACTTGACCTGGTCGCTGTCGTTGCGCCCGGCTGCGTGAAACAGCCCGCTGTGGAACAGCACCACATCGCCCGCTGCCAGCGACAACTCGATGCCCTGCGCGAACAGCGCCTGGTTGGCCGCCACTTCCGGGCGCAGGAAGTCGAGTTCGTCCATCTGCTCCGGCTGCAGTTGCAGGCGATGCGAACCGGGGATGAACTTGAGCGCACCGTTTTCCGGTGTCTCCGCGCCCAGCGCCAGCCATACCGAAATCAGCGCATTGCGCGCGAACGACCAGTAACGGATATCGCGATGCCAGCCGGTGGCGGTACCGAAGGTGGGATGCTTGGTCATGACGCAATTGTGATGCGCCAGCGTGATGCACACCGGCTCTTCCAAAAGCTGCTGCAAGATCGCCACCAGGTTGGCGTCGCCGGCCCATTGGCGATAGACCGGATCGCGTTGCCAGGCCGCGCGCAGGCGGCGCGCGGTGCGCCCGCCTTCGGCCTCCAGCGAGCTCGGCGCGCCGGCATAGCCGACTTCGGCTTCGTATTCGAGCGGCGCCACGGCGCGCCTGAGGTGGTCCTGGGTGACCTCCAGCATGTGCTGGCGTCGCTCGGGGCTGAGCATGCCGTTGAGCAGCAGGTAACCTTGTTCGCGGAAGAACGCGACCTGGTCGGAGGACAGCGGGTTGTGCATGACTTGCTTTCTGGGGCGGTGGCCTGATGACGTCACTGTAACGATATCGGGGCGGCGCGCAAGATACAGATGGAATGCTCTTCTGTTGCCTTGCGCGCGCGCAAGCCGGCCCTTGTTTTATTTCTTTTTCTTCAACAGCGGGATCAGGTATTTGCCGGTGACGCTGTCCGGATTCCTGGCCACGTCTTCGGGCGTGCCGGTGGCGACGATGCGACCGCCCCCGGCGCCGCCTTCGGGACCGAGGTCGATCAGCCAGTCGGCGGTCTTGATCACATCGAGGTTGTGCTCGATGATCACCAGCGTATTGCCCTGGTCGCGCAGGCGATGGATCACCTTGAGCAACAGGTCGATGTCATGGAAGTGCAGGCCGGTGGTCGGCTCGTCCAGGATGTACAAGGTGCGTCCGGTGTCGCGCTTGGACAGTTCCAGCGACAGCTTGACCCGTTGCGCCTCGCCGCCCGAGAGCGTGGTGGCGCTCTGGCCCAGCTTGATGTACCCCAGGCCGACGTCGAGCAGGGTGTGCAGCTTGCGCGCGATCAGCGGCACCGGCTTGAAGAACTCGTGCGCATCCTCGACCGTCATGTCGAGGATCTCGGTGATGTTCTTGCCCTTGTACTGGACTTCCAGCGTTTCGCGGTTGTAGCGCTTGCCATGGCAGACGTCGCACGGCACGTAGACATCCGGCAGGAAGTGCATCTCGACCTTGATGACACCGTCGCCCTGGCAAGACTCGCAACGGCCGCCCTTGACGTTGAACGAGAAACGGCCGGCGCTGTAGCCGCGTTCCTTGGCCATCGGCACCGTGGCGAACAGGTCCCGGATGGGCGTGAACAGGCCGGTGTAGGTGGCCGGGTTGGACCGCGGCGTGCGGCCGATCGGCGCCTGGTCGACCGCGATCACCTTGTCGAAGTGTTCCAGTCCGCCGATGGCTTCGTGTTCGGCCGGCTCGGTCTGCGAACCGTACAGGTGGCGCGACGCCGACAGGTAGAGCGTATCGTTGACCAGGGTCGACTTGCCCGAACCCGACACGCCGGTGACGCAGGTCAGCAAGCCAACCGGCAGTTCCATGTCGACATTCTTGAGGTTGTTGCCGGTGGCGCCGGTGATGATCAACTGGCGCTCCGGGTCGGCCGCGGTGCGCTTCTTGGGAACCGCGATCTCCAGCGTGCCATTGAGATACTTGGCGGTGAGCGACTTCTTGTTCTTGAGGATGTCCTGCAGCGTGCCCTGGGCGATCACGTCGCCGCCATGGACGCCTGCGCCCGGCCCCATGTCGACCACGAAATCGGCGGTGCGGATGGCGTCTTCGTCGTGCTCGACCACCAGCACCGTGTTGCCGATGTCGCGCAGGTGCTTGAGGGTAGCGATGAGGCGATCATTGTCGCGCTGGTGCAGGCCGATGGAAGGCTCGTCGAGCACATACATCACGCCGGTCAGCCCGGAGCCGATCTGCGACGCCAGGCGGATACGCTGCGCTTCGCCGCCCGAGAGGGTGTCGGCGCTGCGTTCCAGCGACAGGTAATCGAGACCGACGTTGTTGAGAAACTTCAGGCGCGAGACGATTTCCTTGACGATACGGTCGGCGATTTCCTTCTTGGCGCCGGTCAGCTTGAGCGTTTCGAAGAACTGCAGGGTCTCGCGCAGCGGCGTGGCGGCGACCTCGAAGATGGCGCGTTGCTGGCGCCCGGCGCCGATCTTCACATGGCGTGCCTCGACCCGCAGCCGTGCGCCGTGGCAGGAAGGGCATTGCTTCTCGTTGATGAACTTGGCCAGTTCTTCCTTGACCGCCATCGAATCGGTCTCGCGGTAACGGCGCTGCAGGTTGTTGACCACGCCTTCGAAGCTATGCTCGCGCACCACGGTGCGGCCGCGTTCGTTGACGTACGAAAACGGGATGGCGGTACGGCCCGAACCATACAGCACGGCCTGCTGAGATTTCTCGGCAAGTTGCTCGAACGGCGTATCGAGATCGAAATCGTAGAACGCGGCGATGCTGGTCAGCATCTGGAAATAGAACTGGTTGCGGCGGTCCCAGCCCTTGATGGCACCCGAGGCCAGCGACAGGTTCGGGAAGGCCACGATGCGACGCGGATCGAAGAACTCGATATGGCCCAGGCCATCGCATTCGGGGCAGGCACCCATCGGGTTGTTGAACGAGAACAGGCGCGGTTCGAGTTCCTGCAGCGAATAACCGCAGACCGGACAGGCGAACTTGTTGGAATACAGGTGCTCGGCGCCGCTGTCCATCTCGAGCGCAATGGCGCGGCCATCGGCCAGGCGCAGTGCGGTCTCGAAGCTTTCGGCCAGGCGCTGCTTGATGTCCGCCTTGACCTTGACGCGGTCGATGACCACATCGATGGTGTGCTTTTCGGTCTTCTTCAGCTTGGGCAGGTCGTCGACCTCGACCACCTTGGCCGCCGCGGTGCCGCTCTGGATGCGGAAACGGATGAAGCCCTGCGCCTGCATCGCCTCGAACAGGTCGGCGTGCTCGCCCTTGCGGTTGGCAACCACCGGCGCCATGATCATCAGCTTGGTGTCTTCCGGCATGGCCAGCACCGCGTCGACCATCTGCGAGACCGACTGTGCCTCCAGCGGATGCTCGGTATGGTCGGGGCAGAATGGTGTCCCCACGCGGGCATACAGCAGGCGCAGGTAGTCGTGGATCTCGGTCACGGTGCCGACGGTCGAGCGCGGGTTGTGCGAGGTCGCCTTCTGCTCGATCGAGATCGCTGGCGACAGGCCCTCGATCAGGTCGACGTCGGGCTTTTCCATCAATTGCAGGAACTGGCGCGCATAGGCCGACAGGGACTCGACATAACGTCGCTGGCCCTCTGCGTAGAGCGTGTCGAATGCCAGCGACGACTTGCCTGAACCCGACAGCCCGGTGATCACGATGAGCTGGTTGCGCGGCAGGTCCAGGTTGATATTCTTGAGGTTGTGCGTACGTGCGCCGCGAATGCGAATTTCTTCCATGGATGCCTTCTGCAAAGTTTTCCTGCCACCGCGCGTGCCCTTGTGGGGCGCGGGGTCCGGGGATCAACCTGTAACTATAACAGGACTGTCAAGGGCAGGTTGGGCCTGCCCCCGCGTGGCAAACCGATGTGGGAGCAAAGGCTGCGAATGAAAGCGCGACCGTGGAAAAAAATGCCTAGTCGGGGCGCCGATACAGCTTGAGCAACTGGTGTCGGTCGCCATCGCGCCGTCCCTCCCAGAACGGTTGCCAGGCGCCTTCTGGCAGGGGCGGCTCGCCGGGCGTGCCCTGGATCAGCCAGCGGCATTGCGTGCTGCCCGGGTGACCGGGCAGGTCGAGTGGCTGCGGCAGGATGCCGGTGTAGTAATACAGCATGGGCGATTCGGATTCGCCCAGGTTCTGGCTGGCCAGGCAATCACGCGCTTGCCACTGGGCGGCCAGCGCATGCTGCATCCTGGCGTATACGTATTGGTAGCTCTTGCCATAGTCGCCCCAGGGCAGCAGCAAGGTATAGGCCAGGCCCCACATCAACGTGATGCCGGCGAACCAGCTCAACGCGCCGCGCCACTTGCCGGCCAGTTTCAGGCGGCCCAGGGCCCAGGTCCAGCACAGGCTCATGGCCAGTGCGCCGGCCAGCGCCAGGGGCTGGATTGGCGTGACGAAGCCCAGTGGCAACCATTTGCCGAAGTAGGCGATCCAGTGATGGTGCTGGGTCGGCAAGGTCGACACGATATAGGTAGCCCAGATCACCACCGCCAGTATCCCGAAGACGATCCGCGAAAACCAGTCCCAGGCCAGGTGCAGCCGGTGCGCAAGCCGCTCGATGGCGGGCGCGCCCAGCATTACCAGCGGCAACAATACCGGCAGCAGGTAGAGCTGGCGGGCCGTGGCCGAGGTTTGCAGCACGGCAATGCTGATGACGCAGAACGACAGCGGGACCGCGACGCCGGGGTGGCCCAGTTGACGCCAGTGGCCGCCGGCCAGGGCCAGGATCGCCAGCAGCGAACCGGGCAGGGCAAAGCCCGACAGCGCGCGCAGGATGACGGTATGGTCATTGTCGGATCCCAGCTTGGCTACCGAGAAGCCGAAGAAGCGACCGACGTTGTTGTCCCAGAACCATTCCATGAACAAGGGCCATGAGTGCTGCGCCAGCAGGGTCGGCCAGATCACGAAGAAGGGCAGCGATACCAGGATCGCCAGGCCCACCAGTCGCAGGTAGGCCCAGCAGCGGCACTGGCGCACCAGGATGCCGGTACAGGCGGCGGTGGCCGCCAGGATCAGCGGCACGAACAGGCCCTTGCTCATCAGGGCCACGCCGACGCCCAGTCCGAACCAGATGGCCGCGGCACGGTCGTTGCGGCCCTGCTGCCGATGCAGGGCAATGGCCAGCAGGCCATAGGTGGCGATGGTCGCGCCGGTCACCAGGGCGACGTCGGTAAACATGTCATGGGCATGCTTGACCATGCCCGGCGAACCGGCGAACAGCGCCAGCGTGCCCAGCACCGGCCAGCTCAGCAGGCGCTGGTTCCACATCATCTGGGCGATGCGAGCAACGAACCCGAGGGTGACCAGGTTGTAGAAGATACTGGCGAGGCGGGCGCCATCGTGCAGCGCCAGCCAGGGTGACAGCACCTGGGCGAACAAGGCGGCCGTCCAGTAGTACAGCGGCGGCTTTTCCATGAAGGGGACGCCGGCGTTGGTCGGCACCAGGTACTGGCCCGACACCAGCATGTGATGGATGATGCCGAAGGAATAGGTCTCGTCCTGCTTCCAGGGGCCGTGCCCGACGATGCCAGGCGTCAGCCAGGCCAGTGCGATGAACATGAGCAGCCACGCCAGGCCGGCCCTGGTGGGCGTACCGGCTGCGGCTGCGATGCCGGCATGCGTGATGGTTCCTGGCCGGGCGGCCGCGACGGGAAGGGAAGTAAATCGAAACATGCCGAAATAAGCGTGCCAGGCATCCATCTCGCCGACAGCGAAACGGGGAAAAATAAATTGAATTGATTTGACGATTCGACGAACGGCCATGCCGGTGCAGACCAGGCCCCCCTGATCCGGCGCTTGTCCGTTCCCGCACGATGACGCCAGGGCCATCGCCGAATGCGAGCATATCCTTGACGTATTTTTACATGGAATGCCCGCCACCTTGCGTCGCAAAGGCATACGCACGCAAATAATCCCGCATGTGGCAATGAAGTGTTGGTTTGACGTCGCACATGGATCGGCGATTCCTGCCTGGCAAGATCATCGCACCGGCCACGGCCGGGCTTGCGATGCTGTTACCATGTGGGGTTTAGCCAGCGCGCAGACAAGACGCGCCATCGCCAACTGCATTCCAATCATGAGCCAGCCACAGCTTTCTTCTTCCGCCGCCCAGCCTGAACCGTCTGGCATGTCGCGCGCGGAAGTGCGCGCCAGCGCATCGCTCGCCGCCATCTTCGCCCTGCGCATGCTGGGCCTGTTCTTGATCCTGCCGGTGTTTGCGGTCTACGCCCACGGTTTGCCCGGTGGCGACAACGCCTTCCTGGTCGGGCTGGCCATGGGCATCTATGGCCTGGCGCAGTCGTTGGGGCAGATTCCGTTCGGGATGGCGTCCGACAAATACGGTCGCAAGCGCATCATCGTGATCGGCCTGGCGCTGTTTGCCGTCGGTTCGTTCGCCGCCGCCGCCGCCGACAGCGTGGTATGGGTTGCGGTGGGCCGTGCGATCCAGGGCGCGGGTGCGATCTCGGCCGCCATTACCGCCTTCATCGCCGATTCGACCCGCGAGGAGCACCGGACCAAGGCCATGGCCATGGTGGGGGCCTCGATCGGGCTGACCTTCGCCGTGTCGCTGGTGGCGGCACCGGTATTGTTCAAGCACATCGGCATGGGCGGCATCTTCAGCCTGACCGGTGTGCTGTCGTTGCTGGCCATCGCCGCCGTCATCTGGATGGTGCCTGCGGCGCCGATGGCGCGCGCACGTCGGGTGCCGTTGGGCGAGGTGTTGCGCCATGGCGAACTGATGCGACTGAATGCGGGCGTGTTCACGCTGCACATGAGCCAGCTGGCGATGTTCGTGGTGTTGCCCGGCGCGCTGGTGCAGTATTCCGGCATTGCGGTCGATGAACACTGGAAGATCTACCTGCCGGTGGTACTGGCTTCGTTCGTGCTGATGTTGCCGCCGGTATTCGTGGCCGAGCGCCACGGCCGCATGAAACAGGTGTTCGTGGCCTCGATTGCGCTGCTGCTGCTGGTGCAGGTGGGCTTCTGGGCCGCGCTGTCCCATCCGGTGACGCACTGGTCGGTGCTGGTGGGCTTGCTGTTCCTGTTCTTCGTGGCCTTCAACATCCTGGAGGCATCGCAGCCTTCGCTGGTGTCGCGCATCGCCCCGCCCGAGGCCAAGGGAACGGCGCTGGGTGTCTACAACACGCTGCAGGCGCTGGGTCTGTTCTGCGGCGGTGCCCTGGGTGGCTGGCTCAAACAAAATGTGGGCACGTCGTCAGTGTTCGTTCTATCGGGATTAGTGACGCTGTCCTGGCTTATAATCGCGGCTAACATGAAAAACCTGCCGCGGCGCGGCGCGCGCGCGGCAGGCGTAACGGCTTAACGTATTGAGGAGAAACAATGGCATCGGTCAACAAAGTCATCATCGTCGGCAACCTTGGGCGCGATCCGGAAACCCGCTACATGCCCAACGGCGAAGCGGTCACCAACATTGCCGTGGCCACGACCGAGAGCTGGAAAGACAAGAACAGCGGTGAAAAGAAAGAGCTCACCGAATGGCACCGCATCACCTTCTATCGCAAGCTGGCCGAAATCGCCGGCCAGTACTTGAAGAAGGGGTCGCAGATCTACGTCGAAGGCCGCCTGCAGACCCGCAAGTGGACCGACAAGGACGGCGGCGAGCGCTACACCACCGAAATCATCGCCGACACCATGCAGATGCTGGGCAGCCGCCAGGGTGGCGGTGGCGGTGGTGGCTCGATGGATGATGGCGGCAGCTACGGTGGTGGTGGTGGCGGCTACGGCGGCGGTGCGCCGCGTCAGGCTGGCGGCGGTGCCGGTGGCGGAGGTGGTGCCAGTGCGCCACGCCAGCAGCCTGCGCGTCAGCCGGCGTCCAACAACTTCCAGGACATGGACGACGACATTCCATTCTGAACTGCGCGCGCAGCAACCAGCAAGTTCACCCCCCGAAACCCCGCCTGGCGGGGTTTTTTCATGCTCGTCCGGTAGCCAGCCAACGGCGGCGTGGCAGGCATGCCGACAGCGCACGCAGCGCATGGCGGAGGGAAGTGCCACGCGGCTTGCCGCCGCGGCGATGGAAGGCATAGAGCCGCAATAGCACCAGCAGCGGCCTGGCGGAGCCGTGCCACAACGCCGCCACCGGCGCGCGGCCAGTCGACAGCATCGCCATGAAGGCGCAACCGGCGCCGAAGCCGATCATGACGCTGTTCACGCCAGCACCATGACGGTCACGCCCACGGCGCCACGATCATAGGCCGCATTGGCCAGCAGGTCAGGGGCGCCGACGGCGTCGTCGGCGATTTCGCAGCCGTCGGCGAAGACGTAACGGATGCGGCAGGCATGTGCTGTGGTTTTCATCGATATCCTCCAGTTGCGCCCGCTGTCGATCAGGTGCACGACGGTGGCCGCCAACTGCGCGCGGCCATGGATGGGCCGGGGCAGGTAAGCAGTAGTCGGGCGGCCAGTCGGGCCATGTTCAAGCGACATTGCCTGATGCCCATGAGTACCGTCGCCGCGGTGGCGGTTCCCAATATCGGTCGGGCCAACGGGTTACTGCGATGCCTTGTCCAGCAAGCTTACGGTGGCGGCATCGGCGCGGCCGTCGAAGAACAGCGCCAGCGCGGCGCCGAATTCGGGTTGGGCCGGGTCGGCCATGGCGAACAGCGTCATCGAGGAGCGAAACTTGAGGTCGTCGGGTGAGCCGAAAATATCGTTTGCCGAACGCGTGGGATCGGCCTTGTGCGCGGCCATCGCCAGTTGCGTGCATTCGACCAGTCGCATGCCCAGCACCGGATGGCGCAGATAGGCCTGCGCCTCGGCCATGGAGCGAATGGCGAAGCGCATGGCCATGTCGCTGTGGCCCAGTCCGGCCAGTTGCGGAAAGATGAACCACATCCAATGGCTGCGCTTGGCGCCGGCGCGCAGTTCGGCCACGACCTGGTCGAACACCGGCGCCTGCGCCTGCACGAACCGGTTCAGCGAGTACGGGTCTTGCACGGTGATCAGGCGCTGGCCGGTTGTGCCGTCGCGGTTGGTGCAGGTGCGGGAGAGTGGGCCTGGGCGCCATCGGCGACCATGCTGCTTTCCTGCGCGACGGCCTGCATGTCCTGTTCGCCGATTTCAGTGGGTTGGCCGGCGAGGGTCTCGCCGCGTCGACGGCGAATGATTTCGTCGGCGCGCCGCATGGCCGGCTTGGCACAGGCTGCGACTGCTACCGATGCCAACGCCAGCATGAACAGGGATGTTTTTTTCATGGCCGCTCCAGTCGAGGTGAACAAGAAATCCATTATCACCATGGTGCAGGCGTTGCAATGTCGGACAAATGCGCAATGCACCGTCGGAAAGCGGGCCACAAATAGAAAAAGGGCCCATCTTGCGATGGACCCTTTTGCATTTGGTGCGGCTGGCAGGAATCGAACCCACGACCCCTTGGTTCGTAGCCAAGTACTCTATCCAGCTGAGCTACAGCCGCGAAGAGCAAGATTATAGAGGCATATTATTGCGGCGTGCAAGCCCTTTTGCGAAAAATATCGAGCGGTGTATCAATACACGCTGCTGGTCTTGAACGGGTGGTACTGGAACAGCCAGGTTTCGGACAGCGCCTGGCCCTTGTCGCGCAGGAACAGGCGCAGCTCGACCGGTTCGTCGCCGTCCACGGTCAGGTCGAATTGCGCCCGCCAGTGGCCGGCCACGCCATTCGGTACCGGCTCGGTGAAGACATAGGAAAAGCTCCCGCGTGAGCTCTCCAGCACCGCCTCGGGGCGGGTGCCGAATGGCAGCGCCTGCAACGGAGCACCCTTGAATTCGACCATGAACTTGCGCACATTGGTCGGACGCGGCTGGCCTGGCTGGCCGCCATTGCCCAGTCGTGTCGCCACGCAGCGTGCCAGTGGCGAGGCAAAGGGCTGGTCGCCCTGCCAGTACAGCCGATAGCGCAGGCGGTATGCAGAGCCGGCGGTGGCGGGCGCCTTGGGCACCCACATGGCGACGATGTTGTCGTGGATCTCGTCGTCGGTCTTGATCTCGATCAGTTGTACCTCGCCGTCGCCCCAGCCGTCGAGCGGCTCGACCCACAGGCTGGGGCGGCGCTCGTACATCACTCCGTCCTGGTAATGATCGAAATTGCGGTCGCGCTGGCACAGGCCGAAGCCGCGCAGGTTGCTGTCGGCGAAGGCCGAGGCCATGGTGCGCGGCGGATTGTTGAGCGGGCGCCAGACATGTTCGCCATTGCCGCGCCAGATCGCCAGGCCGTCGGAGTCGTGCACCTCCGGACGCCAGTCCACGCCGGTGCCCTTGACGGTCTCGGAGAACCAGTACATCGAGGTCGCCGGCGCCAGGCCCAGGCGCTTGACGTCGCGCCGCAGGAACAAGGACTTGTCGACTTCCATGGTCACGCCGCTGCCGCGTTGCATCGTGAATTTATAGGCGCCGGTCACGCTGGGGCCATCCAGCAGTGCATAGACGACAACCGTATCGCTGCCGGGCGCGGACGGCTCGAAGAAGAACTGGGTGAAGTCGGGAAACTCCTCGGCCTTGTCGGCCTGGGCCACATCGATGGCGATGCCGCGCGCCGACAACCCATATTGATACAGGTCGCCGATGGCGCGGAAATACGAGGCGCCCAGGAAAGCCACCCAGTCGTTGCTGCGCCAGTCCTTCTTCTGCTGGTCGGCCAGGCGGCTCTCCTGGAAACGGAAGCCGGCGAAGCCGCTACCGGCCGGAAG